>NZ_JCAJZO010000015.1:0-160325 GCF_059510295.1 Streptomyces sp. PTL18
AAAACCGTATTCGTGGGCCGCCGCACAGCCCTCTGGCGGTGGCCTGCACCCATTTTTGTGCAGCGACGAACGCGAGGCCCTGATAAGTCCCCGTTGCCGCCTCGGCGGACCGTCGGGCAAGGCCCTCGAGGGCGCCCGCTTCTTCGCCCGGCAGGACTCCCAGCACGCTGCTGCATGCCGGTCAGTCGGAGCCGTGACCGCTACGTACTACGCCGACGGCGGGCGCGAGAGGCTCAGGGAAGCCGCCGTCCCATCTTCGCTGAATGCCGGTTGTGTCCCTTTGTGTCCCACCACTCTTCGAGATGTGCATGGACGAGGTGCACTAGCTGCCGCAGTCGGTCGGGAGAGGGTGCAGGCGAGGTGAGCACATCGACCCAGGACTTGTCGCCCCAGGGTAGAGCGACCACCCAGCGCTCATCCGGGCGGCCTTGGCGGCCCACAGTGAGCCAGTACGTCAACGTCACGCTGCGGTCCGGATGGTGCTCGACCGACATCTTGTTGACGTCGAAACGGAGTCCGTCAGCGGTGACGTACGACCGACTCAGGGCCTGCTCGGCTTGTGTCTGTTCTCCCACAGGGGCCAACCACCCTTTCACCTCGTCCCACGCCCCCACACGGCGTCTAGCAGGCAGCAGCGCTGGCGACTGCCGGCTGATCGACCTTGTAGGCCGTCAGGAGGTCGTTAGTCCCGGCCGGGGTACCGATGATGGTGCGGAACTTCTCCACTCGCGGGCACTGATTGAGGTAGGTGGAGTAACCACCGCGCCCATTGGGGTCCCCGGACCAGATGGCAGCGCTTATCTTCCGGTCCATCGTGCTGTTCCAGCCGTGCCTCAGCTTAATGTGCTTCCAGCCCCACGTGTTTGTGCCACAGCGCAGGGTGAAGAACTGGGGCCCTCGGTAGTACTTCTTCAGGATGTAGGTGCGGCTGTGGCTCCTGCATGTGGCGTCAAAGCTGTCGGCAGATGCTGTGACGGTCTCCCCGGAGGCGGAGGATGCGGCAGATGCGGAACCGGCTGCCGGGATCAGCAGGGCCGACATGGCGACAGCAGCAGACAGCACTGCCTTGACGGAAGTGTTGAGAAGCATGCGTTCCCCTCTGTTCTCCCCGTGGTCAGCGGAGAGTTGGTGTGAAGCACCTCATTGGTGACGCCGTTTGACCGTTTCATCGCTGACTGCACACCGTCAACCTAAATACATGCCAGACCGTCCAACTGCAGGTTTCACAGCACCGATCAGGCCATCCCTCACACCACGCACCCGCGACTTCGGCTTCGCCGCTGACGACGTCTCCTCCGTATCTGCCTGGGGTGCACGGGGCGTCCGCCGCAGATGTCGTTCAGCCGCGCGGCCAGATCGCCGCTCGCTTGCCGGATCGCGTCTGGCGTTAACCTGCGCGTTTCACTTGCCACGGTGTCCGAATCTTGAGCGGGAAAGCGAAAGTGCCTTCTGAGCTGGGACGATGAGGCTTGTCTAAGGTCTCCGTCGTTCCAGCAGGAAGGCACTTTCTGCGTGCACACTACCGCCTCGCGCCCCAGGCTCGTCGTCTCGTCCGACGGGCGCGGGGTGATCAACCATGCTGGGGCCCGCCTGCTGGCCGATCTCGCCGATGCCACCGGCCTGACCGCATCCTTCACCGACGCGCTGCGTCGGCTGCGGCCACGCGGCACCGGGCACGCCCCTGGAAGAATCGCGGTGGATCTGGCGGTGATGCTCGCCGACGGCGGCGAGGCCATCACGGACCTGGCTCTACTGCGCGATCAGGCCGGGGTGTTCGGTCCGGTGGCCTCCACTGCGACCGCCTGGCGGCTGCTGGCCGGCATCGATCCGGCCGCCCTCGCGGCACTCGGGCGGCCCGCGCCGCCGCCCGCGATACCGCCTGGATGCAGGCCGCCGACACCGGCCCTGGGAGACCCGCGGCCCACGCGGGCGGACGCGACCTTGCGGGGCCGGTCCTGGACATCGACGCCACACTCGTCACCTGCCACTCCGAGAAGGAGCAGACGGCGGCCACCTATAAACGCGGCTTCGGCTACCACCCGCTGCTGTGCTTCCTGGACAACACCGGCGAAGCCCTGGCCGGAGTGCTGCGGCCGGGCAACGCCGGAGCCAACACCGCCGCCGATCACATCGCCGTTCTCGAGCAGGCCCTGGCCCAGCTTCCCGACGCCCACCGCCGCGGCACCGACATCCTCATCCGCACCGACAGCGCCGGAGGCGCGAAGGCATTCCTGACCCACTTGCGCAGCTTGCGCTCGCACGGCATCCACACGTTCTTCTCGGTCGGTCATCCCGTCACCGAACCAGTCCGCCGCGCGATCCGCGCCCTGCCCGAACACCTCTGGTATCCCGCGCTGGAGCAGGACGGATCCCTGCGCATCGGCGCGGAGGTCGCCGAGCTGACCGGCCTTGTGGACCTGGACGGCTACCCCGACGGCACCCGGGTCATCGTGCGGCGTGAGCGCCCGCATCCCGGCGCCCAACTGACTCTGTTCGACCTCGACGAAGGCCTGCGCCACCAGGTCTTCCTCACCGACACCCCCTACGACGAAGGCTCCTTGCAGCACCTGGAAGTCCGCCACCGGGCGCACGCCCGCGTCGAGGACCGCATCCGCTGCGGCAAGACCACCGGCTTGGGCCGCTTCCCCGCCCGCCACTTCGCCATCAACCAAGCGTGGCTGGAGTTGTCTCTGACCGCCGTCGACCTGCTCGCCTGGATGCGCACTCTGCTACTGGAAGGCGAACTGGCCGCCGCCGAGCCGAAGAAGCTCCGCTACCGGCTGCTGCACGCAGCCGCCCGCATCACCCGCGGCGGACGCCGCCTGCACCTGCGGATCTCCGCAACCTGGCCCTGGCGAAACGAGCTGACCAGCGCATCCGCCCGCCTCACGGCCCTGCCACGGCCGGCCACCTGAACCACGGCACCGTCCCTGACCACCCACGACCCGAGGACCCCGGAGCACCCGACCCGCGCGTCGGGCCCCAGCCATGCCCGACCAGCCATGAGCAACCGACACCACCACTTCACCGCGATCCGACCAGCTCAGCCACGCGAAGCGAAACAGGGAGGCTAAGCGGGCCACGGCTTTCTTCGCGCAGGAGACCCGGTGACGGTCCACCCGTTCATCGAGGCGGAGAAGCAGGCAGGCCACAACGTCAAGCGAGCGTGTGAGCTGCTCAAGGTCTCCCGTGCCTGTCCCGCTCGGAAATACGATTCTGAGCCTGGCCTGTAGCTTCTCCATGTGGGGCAAAGGCCTCCGCGGCGCCTGGGATGATCCTTCGATGCCGCCGTCGATCGTCACCGCACTGGTCCGGAATCTGATCAGAGTGCCTGCCGCCGTGCTGCGCAGCCGGGTGGCCAAGGATGCGGAGGTGCTGGCGTTGCGGCACGAGAACGCGGTGCTGCGCCGCCAGATCGCTCGGGTCCGCTACGAGTCCGCCGACCAGATCTGGCTGGCCGTCCTTTCCCGGCTGGTCCCGCGGGAGCGCCGGCGTCAGGTCTTCGCGGTCACGCCGACCACGCTGCTGGCCTGGCACCGACGCCTGGTCTCCCGGAAGTGGACATTCACCGAGCGTCGCCACCCGGGACGGCCCCCGACTGCGCCCACCGTCAGGCAGCTCATCTTGCGTCTGGCGCGCGAGAACAGCACCCGGGGCCACCGCCGCATACAGGGCGAGCTCGTCCGCCTTGGCTACTCCATCGCCCCGTCCACCGTATGGGAGATCCTGCAGTCCTCGGGAGTTGACCCCGCGCCGCATCGATCCGGCCCTACTTGGCGTCAGTTCCTCACCACCCAGGCCCACGGCATCATCGCCGTCGACTTCCTGCACCTCGACACCGTGGCGTTGGGGCGCCTGTACGCCCTGGTCTTCATCGAGCACGGCACTCGCCGACTACACCTCGCCGGCGTCACCGCCCACCCCACCGCGCAGTGGGCCGTCCAGCAGGCGAGGAATCTCGCCATGACGTTGGGGTGCCGGATGGACTCGCTGCGCTTTCTGCTGCGGGACCGGGATGCGAAGTACACCGACGCCTTCGACGCCGTCTTCCAGGCCGACGACGTGCAGATCCTGCTCAGCCCGCCGCAGGCACCGAGAGCGAACGCGATCTGCGAGAGAGCCGTGGGCACCCTCCGGCGCGAGCTCCTCGACCGGATCCTGATCTACAACGAGGCCCACGCCCAAGCGGTCCTGGCCGAGTACATCCGGCACTACAACCAGCACCGCCCCCACCAGTCCCGGCGGCAACTGCCCCCGGACAGCACCAAACCATCCCCTCCAGCCACCGTCACCGACCTCCAGGCCCACCGAATCCGGCGACAACCCCTCCTCGGCGGCCTGATCAACCAGTACCAGAGGACCGCCTGACCGAACGCCCTCGCCACAGCTCACAGCACCGAATCGTATTTTCGAGCGACACACGCTCGGGATACGGCGCGCAAGTTCCTCTGCGAGTACCTCCACCAGCCCCCACCCGGGCAGCTGCGGCCTGGTGAAGGCGTCATGAATTGACTGGAGCTGGCCACTCCGCTGCCGAGGGCACGAGCCAGCTCGCGCACCGAAGGCCATCCGGCCCGCCGGTGCAGGGCGTGCAGCTCGTCGTTGAACTGCCCTGCGGCACCTGGTCGGCACCGACGTGAACATGGCCTTCGCCGTCGGCGCCAACGGCCTGGTCGTCGGCCTCGGTGCGCCGACGCACGTCAAGGCGCCGGTGTTCGACCCGAAGTTGCCCGGCTCGTGGCTGGTGGATCTTCCCACGTCGACCTGTCGAGGGTGAAGGTCGGCAAGGAGTGGGTGGAGCTGGACGCCGGTCAGCTGCCCAGCCTGTTCACGCCGAAGGGCGAGAGGCCAAGGACGACCTGACCGCCTTCGCGGCCTTCCCGGAACGACATTGGAAGAAGATCCGATCAAGCGCCGCACCGACGTCGTTCAGGTCTTCCCGAACGACGACGCGCTCCTGCGGCTGGTCACCGCCGTGCTCTTCGAGATGCACGACGAATGGATCGCTTCCCCCGCCGCTACCTACCCGAGGGCAGCATGGAGCAGATCTACCCCGCCGAGCGGACTCGCGACGAACTACCGCCCACCACACGACCGTTGGCGCACGACCGCTCCGCCACTACACGGGACATGACCGCCCTGGTGGGAGGCGGTGTGCGGGGTACTGCTGCGGCGATTGAGGCTGGGCCGGGCCGGTCGGCGACCGCGCACAGGCGTCGACGGAGGAACTGGTTGAGCGCTGGACGCTGCCGAAGTCCGATCATCTGGAACACGACGACGGTTGCCGGTCCGCGGCTGCCGAGCCGGTTTCGGGGCTGCCGGGCTCTGCCACATCAGGCTCCGGGTCCGTCGGCGAGATCGTTCAGGGCCGCGGCGATGCGCCCGAGTCGGCTGCGGTCGACGGAGTAGAGGACGTAGTAGCCCTCGCGGTGGCTGGTCAGCAGCCCTGCTTGGGTCATCTGCTGGAGGTGGCGGGAGACCACAGACGCCGAGAGGCCCAGGAGGGTGGCGAGTTCCTGGGTGCTTCGGCTCTGTCCGGCGAGGGACTCGGCGATCTCCAGGCGCGGCGCGGCGGCCAGGGCTCGCAGGGCGGTGAGCAGTTCTTCGCGGCCGGCGGAGGTGGGCTGCGGGGCGAGCGGGGCCGCGGGGTAGGTCACCCGCAGGGGCCAGGGGGCGTCGCAGGTGACGCGGACGTGCGGCCATACGTAGTGGCTGGCGGTGAACGTCACCGGACGGGCGGGGGTGACGGTGATGTCGTGGTCATGCGGGCGGTCCAGGCTCAGCAGCCGCTTACCGGGGTCCAGGCGGATCTGCGGGAGCAGGCTGCGCAGCATGGAAAAGACGCCGGCGACGGCGATCCGGCGTCCGGCGCGGGTGAGTTCGTCGTGCAGTACGGGCTCGAGGCGTCCCCACTCGGTGGCGAAGGCGCTGTCCCAGTAGTCCGCCAGAACGGTGAGCGCGGCCTCCACGGCTGGAGCCGGGTCGGCGAGGACGTGGCGCAGCCGCTCGGCCCGGGCGGGGTCGGAGCGGTCGAGGTCAGCGAGGGCCGCGTCCCGCACGGAGGGGTCGGTGACGAGGTCGCGGCCGTAGCGGGTGGTGTCGACGAGGGTCTGGGACAGCTCGGTGGCGAGGTGTTCCGGGGGGACGGTGCGGACCGCGGCCAGTTGGCCGGCGAAATCCGCCTCGGGGGCGTCGGCGCCTGCCTCGAAGAAGGCGGGGATGTAGTCGGCCACCATCCAGCCGTGTTCGCGCAGTTCCCGGCGGAGCGCGGCGGGCAGCTCGCGGCACCGGCGCACCCAGGGAAGGTGCAGTGCGTGGTGCCCCGGGGCGGTCAGCACGTGCCAGGAATGGACGGCCTCCAGCAGGGGGGACACGGTCAGGGCCAGGTCTTCCTCGGCCGTTCCGCCGAACCGCACAGTGATCACGATTGCAGGATTTCACAATCAGTTGATCGGTTCTGTCCCGGTGTCCGAAGCTCGTGGTCGCACGCCCTCACCCGGCGCGGGCAGTGCCTGTTGACGCGCTGGCATCAACCTGACGGGAGACGACAGACCCATGGTGTCCACCGAGAGCATGCTGGCGTTCGCGGCGGTGTCCCTGCTGGTGATCGCGGTACCGGGGCCGAGCGTCCTGTTCGTCGTCGGACGCGCCCTCGCCCACGGCCGCCGCACCGCGATGGCGACGGTCATGGGCAACGTCCTCGGCGCCTACGCCCTGATCACCGCCGTCGCCCTGGGCCTGGGCAACCTGGTGCAGAGCTCGGTGACGCTGCTCATCGCGGTGAAGCTCGCCGGAGCCGCCTACCTCGTCCATCTCGGCGTGCAGGCCGTCCGCCACCGCGAGCAACTGCACGCGGCTGGCCTGACCGCCCCGGCCGGCGCCTGGCGCAGTGACCTGCGCACAGTCGTGGACGGCCTGTTCGTGGGCGTCACCAACCCCAAGGGCTTCGTCTTCTTCGCCGCGGTGCTGCCGCAGTTCGTGAACCACTCCGCAGGCCACATCCCCCGGCAGATGATGGTGCTGGGCCTGGTCCCGGCGGCCATCGGTCTCCTCTCGGACACCGCGTGGGGCCTGTCCGCCTCCGCAGCCCGTACCTGGTTCGCCCGCTCCGAGGGCCGCATGGCGATGATCGCTGGCGCGGGCGGCATTGCCATGATCGGCCTCGGCGTCAGCGTCGGCGCCACGTGTTGCGGCACATGAGCGCGGCCCGGCGCTTCCGGCGGCCGTGCCGGGGCTCTTGGGCGATTTATGGCAGAGGGTCGACGAGGTAGCGCTGGATGGTGGGGGCGAGGAGGTCGGTGACGGCGTCGGCGGGGAGGGCTGCGATATCGCCGACCTGCCAGATGTAGCGGTTCATGATCATGCCGTCGATCTGGGTGGCGATGAGGCTGGCGCGCAGGTTGCGTTCGGTGTCGGGCAGGCTGTGGGAGACGACGGCCAGGACGAGTTCGGAGAACAACTGGCGCAGGCGTTCCAGGGCGGCGGGTTCCTGGGCGGCGGTGAGGATAATCGACCGCAGGATCTCGGCGGAGGCGGCGTCTTCCCACAGTCGCAGGGTGGCCTGCACGAACGCGCGTCCTCGCTCGTGCAGGGGCTGTTCCGCGGCGGCGGCCACCGTCGCGCCGAATGCCTCGGGGGGTTGCATGACCGCTTCCAGCAGCCCGGTCTTGGTGCGGAAGTAGTAGAGCACGAGACCGGGGTCCACGCCGGCGTCCTGGGCGACCGAGCGGAGTGAGGTCGCCGCGTAGCCGCGGGTGGCGAAGGCTCTGCGGGCCGCGGCGATGATCTTGTCGGCCTGCTCTCCGCGTTCCCCTCGGGGGCCTCGCCCGCTCACAGCGCATCACCTTCCACGCTAGTTCGAAGAGGACTGCCCTTGCCGTCCCGCTAGTTTCATCATACGCTGAAATTAGTTTCCACAGATGGTGAAATTGGGGGTTGGTGTCATGCGCACGATCAAGAACGAGTGCATCACGGCGTCCGACGGAACCCGGCTCTACGCCGACGTGTACCTGCCCGAGGGGGAGGGCCCGTTCCCCGCGCTGTACGCGGTGGCGCCGTACCAGAAGGACCTGCTCTACCTCCCGCCGGTGTCGGTGTTCCGGTTCATCGAGACCGGTCCGCTCGACTACTGGACCGGCCACGGTTACGCGGTCGTGGTCGGCGACCAGCGCGGCACCGGCAGGTCCGAGGGGGAGTTCGAGCTGTTCGGGCCCGCCGAGCAGCGCGACTGCTACGACACCATCGAGTGGATCGCCTCGCGCCCCTGGTCGACCGGGAAGATCTCGATGGCCGGGGAGAGCGCCTACAGCGTGAACCAGTGGCTGGCCGCCGCGCAGCGCCCGCCGCACCTGACCTGTGCGCTCATCTACAACGGGTTCACGGACCTCTACCACGACGCGGTCTACCACGGCGGGGTCTACTCCATGAACTTCCTCGCGTTCTGGTCGACCGAGCACCTCCGGGCTGCCGCCACCCTCGGCGCCACCCCGCCCCGGCCCGGCGGCATCGCCGCCGACGTCATCGGCATAACCCTGGACCGGCCCGTCTTCGACGACTGGTGGGACCAGCGAGCGGTGAAGGTCGAGGACATCGACATCCCGGTGCTCAACGTCGCCTGGTGGTACAGCATCGGCCTGCACCTGCACGGTCAGCTCGACGGCTACGAGCGACTCAGCGGCGCCGACAAGCGGCTGGTCGTGCTGGCCGGCACCGACAGCCACGAGCGTTACTACCAGCCCGAGTTCCTCGACACCTACATCCGCCCCTGGTACGACCACTGGCTCAAGGGCATCGACAACGGGGTCATGGACGGCCCGCCCGTCCGGCTCCAGATCGGCAACGCCGGCAGTCGACTGCGCGAAGAGCCCGAGTGGCCGCTCCAGCGCGCCGTACCGACCCCGTTCTACCTGAGCCCCGAGCCCGCGGGCGCCGTCCGCTCACTCAACGACGGCAGCCTCACCACCGCGCCGCCCACCGCGGCGACCGGAGGGCCGACCGCCTACGACTTCCCCAACCCCGAATGGACGGTGGGCACCACCGTCATCACCGACGGCATCCCCCAACCCACCAGCGGCATCCTCACGTTCACCACTCCGCCGCTGGAACACGACACCGAGGTCACCGGGAAGATCACCCTCGTGCTGTACGCGGAGACGGACCAGAGCGACACCGACTTCCACGTCAAGATCTCCGAGCAGAAGGCCGTTCCGAAGCTCAAGGAGGCGCTGATGCGCAGGATTGCCAAGAACGTACCGCCGCCCTTTGCGATGGTCACCCGCGGCTGGCTGAAGGCCTCTCACCGCACCCAGCCGCCCCAGCCGGTCGAGCCGGGGGCCGTCGTCCGCTACGAGATCGAGGTCTGGCCGACCTCCTACCTCTTTCGCAAGGGCAGCCGCATCCGGCTGGAGATCGCCAACGGCGACTCCCCGGTCGCCGACGGCCTGTTCTACCACTACTACGGCCACCAGGTGGGCCGGGACCTCATCCACCACGACGCCGACCACCCATCCCACCTCATCCTGCCCCTCGTTCACTGACCCCGCCCACAACGGAGCAGCCACCATGGCCACCCCACCCTCCGCACCGACACCACCCACCCCTCGCCGCCCCACGGGCACCCCGCCCGGCTGCTGCGCGCCACTGCCGTCTTCATCGGCCTCCTCGCGAACCTCCTGTACATGCTCGCCCTCACCGGGGCGTTCGGGTACGACCTCAAGACGCCCGCGGTGTTCGGCATGCCGGTCCACTCCGTCCTGATCGGCCTGGTGAGCGCCTCCTCCATCGTCCCGACCCTGCTGGGCTGGGCGCTCCTGGAGCTGCTGGAACGGTTCTCCCCACGGCGGGCCACCGTCGTCTGGACCGTGCTCGCGGTCCTGACGCTCGTTGGCAGCCTCCCCTTCAGCGGGACCGGAATCAGCACGACCGACCGGCTCCTGCTGGCCCTGATGCACCTGATCGTCGGCGCGCTCGCGATCCCCATCTTCGTGATCACCTCGCTGCGCCGGTCCTGACGCACCACCCGCTCCCCGGACCGCACCGGTCCGGCCGGCACACCTTCACCCTGGAGACCCCCCGTGACCATGCCCTACCTCGCCCAGCCCGACCAGCAGCAGACCCTCGAATGGCTCCACGGCGGGCTGTTCACGATCCTGCTCGACAGCCAGGCCACCGAGGGCCGGCTCACCGTCGGACGGTTCGACGTCCCCAAGGACGAGGCCCCGCCCTTCCACATGCACACCCGTGAGGACGAGGTGTTCCTCCTCCTCAAGGGCGAGGCGCTCGTGTGGGTGGGCGACGAACGCCACGAACTGTCCGAGGGCGGCATCGTCTACCTGCCCCGCAACCTCCCCCACAGCTACCGCATCACCTCCGAGCGCGCGGACCTCCTGCTCATGACCACCCCCGGGGGCATCGAGGAGATGTTCCGGCACGCCGGACGCGACATCACCACCCCTCGCCCCGACGGGTTCGAGATCACCAAGGAGAAGCTCACCGAAGCCGCGGCCCTGCGCGGCAACGTCCTCCTCGGGCCGCCTCGCTGACCGGTTCACCCTCCTCTCCGCACCACTCGGTGCACAACCGCTAGGAATGACGATGACCAATCTCGCCACCCTGCTCACCGGCTCCGCGTCCGAGCACGATGACCGGATCGCGGTGCGGCACGAGAACACCGCGCTGACCTACGCCCAACTCGACGACCTCAGCGCACGGACCGCCGCGCTGCTGCGGGCCCGTGGCGTCCGCCCGGGCGACCGGGTGGCCGTGATCATGCCCAACGTGCCGCACTTCCCCGTTGTCTACTACGGCATCCTGCGCGTCGGCGCCGTCGTCGTACCGATGAACCCGCTGCTCAAGGCTCGCGAGATCGCCTTCACCCTGCGCGACTGCGGCGCTCGGACGGTGCTGGCCTCGCCGATGTCGGCGGCCGAGGCCGCCATAGCGGCCAGCGCCGCCGGAACCGGCTGGCTGGTCGTCGATCCGGCCGACTTCGACGCACGGCTCGAGCGCACCGAACCGCTGCCCGCCGTCGTCGACACCGATGACGCCGACCTGGCGGTCATCCTCTACACGTCGGGCACCACCGGCACACCCAAAGGTGCCGAGCTGACGCACCGCAACCTGCTCAGCAACACCGCCACCGCCGTGGAGACGCTGTTCCATGTCGCCCCCGACGACGTACTCTTCGGCGGCCTGCCCCTGTTCCACGCCTTCGGCCAAACCTGCGGCCTCAACACGGCCGTGGCAGCAGGGGCCACCCTGACCCTGCTCACGCGCTTCGATCCGGCGGCGGCACTGGAGACCATCCGCCGGGACGGTGTCACCGTCTTCTTCGGCGTCCCGACCATGTACGCAGCACTCCTGAACGCCGAACTCCCCGACGGCTTCGACGCCGCCCGCCTGCGCCTGGCCGTCTCCGGCGGCGCCTCCCTCCCGGTCGAGGTGCTGCACGGCTTCGAGCGGCGTTTCGGGGTCGACGTGCTCGAGGGCTACGGCCTGTCCGAGACGTCGCCAGTGGCCGCCTTCAACCCGCCGGACCGCCCGCGCAAGCCCGGCTCCATCGGTCTGCCCGTGCGCGGCGTCGAGCTGCGCCTGGTGGGACGGGACGGTACGACGACCGGGCCGGGCGAGGTCGGCGAGATCGCGGTCCGCGGCGAGAACGTGATGGCCGGCTACCACAACCAGCCGCGCGCCACCGCGAACGCGATCCGCGACGGCTGGTTCCACACCGGCGACCTCGCCCGGGTGGACGAGGACGGCTACTACTTCATCGTCGACCGCACGAAGGACGTGATCATCCGCGGCGGCTACAACGTCTACCCGCGCGAAGTCGAGGAGGTCCTGTACACGCATCCGGCAGTCGCCGAGGCCGCTGTCGTCGGCGTGCCGGACCCGCTGCTCGGAGAGGAGGTCGCGGCGGTGGTGGTCCTCAAGCCCGGGGCACACGCCACCGTCGAGGAGATCCGTGACCACGCGAAGGCACAGGTGGCCGCCTACAAGTACCCACGGGTGGTCACGCTCACCGACGCCCTGCCCAAGGGGCCGACCGGCAAGATCCTCAAGCGCGAGATCGTCATCGCCCCGGCTGCGGCCTGACCCGGTCCGGCGCCACTGTACGCGTGGGGCGAGCACGCCGTGCGGACCCTCCCCACCGTTCTCACCGGCGGCATCAAGGCAACTGCGGCCGACTCCGCGCAGCGTTGACCCGCCTGCCGGTCCGCGCCGCCTTCCGGCTGTGGGAGCTGTCCCAGAAGCTCACCGGCGTTCCATTCCGGCTGTCCGACGATGCCGCCTGCCTCCCCTGCCCAAGGGCCCTGGACGAACGAATCGGATGTCCAGGCATGACAGAGCATCCGACGACCACCCACCCGCACGCCGGGCACCGGGTTGCCGTTGTCACTCACTCAACTGACGTCCTTTCAGGCGCCCGGCGCAGCCCCGGGGCACTGCTCCATGTCACGTCCACCACGTCCACCGAATCGAGGTTCCGTCATGCCCGGCATCCGTCTGATCGCGGCTCTGGCCCCCCTGTCGCTGCTGGTGATCTCCGCCGTGGGCACCTAGTGGGTGCTGCGCCGGGAGCGTCGCCGCCCGTCGTCGTACATCCGCCACGGGGTGCCGGTGCAGCAGGATGGTGAGCCGCCGCTCGAGGAGTGGCGGCGGATGCCCACGCGTGCGCGGTGACCCCGCGCTGACGTGTCAGAGCCGCTGTGGCGGCTGGTCGAATAGTACGGCGTCACCGTCCGGCACGCCGGCCCGGTGGCGTTGACGGAACTGCTGCGCGGCACGCCCCGGACCCGTCGACGGTTACGATCTGCGCAGCCTCCGGCAGATCGCCGGGCTTGGCCCCGTCGCCCTGGTCGGCGGCTGGTTCTGGCGCCGGGAGCGGCTCGGCGCTGGCCGGAGCACCGCCTGGGAGCTGTGCGGCAGCGCCCGGCCGTGGCTTGTGACGCAACTGGTCGGCGGTGGTTGCCTGGCCGTGCCCGTGTATACCGTCGGCGGTGCCTACTGCGAGAGCGTGGACGGTAATGCGCCTTCGGTCAGCCACCCGGGGGCATGGGCTGCCGTGCCGCACGCCGGGACCATCAGGGCATACGCGCTCTATGACAGCGCGTCCGCGCCGACCAGCGGGGTTTCCGACAACGTGCGCAAGGGTGGCGACATCTCCTGTGCGACGTGTCCCGACGGCACGAGCCTCGTCACCGGCGGTTACGCCATCTCACCCATCTACAGCGTCGGCGGGACCTCCTACGACTCGGTCGACGTGAACGCCCCCTCTCCGAGTCGGCCCAATACCTGGGCAGCGAGGTCCCACGACAGCAGCGGAACCATCCAGGTATTCGCCCTGTGCCGGAAGAACAGCTGATCGGCCAGCCCTCCCGCTGGGTAAAGGGCCCGGTTCGTGAACGCGGCCGACTCGTGCTGTAGGCGGCGCCGTGCTTTCGAAGGCGCGGCGCCGAAGTCCCAGGTCAGCGCAATGGCCAAGCACCTGGACGAGCAGGTCGCCGCATTTCGCAACCGCCCCCTGAACACCGGCCCCTACGCGTTCGTCCGGGTCGATGCCCTGACCCAGAAGGTCCGCGAGGCAGGCCGCATCATCAACGTCCATGCCCTGATCGCGGTCGGCGTCAACACCGACGGCCACCGCGAGGTCCTCGGCCTGGACGTGGCCACCGCCGAGAACGGCGCCGGCTGGCCGGCCTTCCTGCGGTCACTCATCGCCCGCGGCCTGTCCGGCGTCCAACTGGTCATCTCCGACGCGCACATGGGCCTGGTCAACGCGATCGGCGCCACCCTGCCCGGCGCGAGCTGGCAGCGATGCCGCACTCACTACGCCCGCGCGTTGCTGAGCCAGGTCCCCAAGCCGGCCCAGCCGTGGGTGGCCACGCTGCTGCGGACCATCTTCGAACAGCCCGACGCCGACGCGGTCCAGGCCCAGATCCGGCACGTGCTGGACGCCCTGGAGGCCAAGTCCCCCAAGGCCGCAGGCCACTTGGACGCTGCTCAGGGCGACATGCCGGCGTTCACCGCGTTCCCGCGCGAGATCCGGCGGCAGATCTGGTCGAACAACCCGCAGGAACGCCTCAACCAGGAGATCCGCCGCCGCACGGACGTGGTCGGCATCTTCCCGGACCGCACCGCCTTGATCCGCCTGGTGGGCGCGGTCCTGGCCGAGCAGAACGATGAGTGGACAGAAGCCCGCCGCTACATGGGCCGCGAACTCCTCGCCAAGGCCCGACTCCACCCGATCGAGTCAGAAACCGACGACACCGTCCTCCCGACCGAACTCACCGCATAGCCTCAAAGACGAGATCACCGAGTGGCCGTCGATACACCACTCCAGCGGACGTGACCCCGTGTAGGCCCCCCGCCCGTCCGGGACCGGGGCGATGTCCGTCAGCCTGTGGGCGTGCCGATCTGGTTGCGTTCGAGCACGGAGCGCAGCTTCGAGATGGCGCGGACGGCGGCCGCGGCCGAGGAGCCGTCGAGCGTGTCTCCAATCAGCGCGGCGAGTCCGTTAGTGAAGGTTGGCTCCGCCGCGTCGACGAGTTGCGAGCCGTCGTCGGTCAGGGCCAGCAGGGAGGACCGGCGATCGGATGGATTCGGCTGCCGGACGACCCATCCCTGTTTCTCCAGGCGGTCGACGCCCTTGCTGGTCGCCCCGACCCCGATGGCGAACTCGGCGGCGAGGTCCGCCACACGAGATCCGGAGTGGTGGCGCAGGTAGCGCAGAAACTCGAACTGCGAGGTGACGATCCCGTGCCGCTCACGGAGACGGTCGTTGAGTGCGTTGTACAGACGTGTCTCGCACCTCACCAGATCTGCGAAGAAACCCGGAAGGTCGACCGCCTCACCGCTCGATTTAGATTCCATGGCATATAGTGTACCGGAAGCTACTTAGGGCGGGAGCACACCCATGAGCAAAGAACAGCGCGCCCGGATCGACGCGATGATGCGGCAGCCGCGGCCCGAGGGCCCCCGGTCGGTCGAGGAACTGCGCGCCGGATTCAAAGCGCTGATGGCCCAGATGATCGTGCCCGACACCATCCGGACCACGCAGACGACGCTCGGCAACCGACCCGGACTGCGTGTCGAGCCGGACAGCGGGCCCCGCGCAGGGACGATCCTGTACTTCCACGGCGGCGGCTTTGTCTTCGGCTCCCCTGAGACCGCCCTGTCGCTGACGGGACACCTCGTGGCCAAGACCGGCTTCGGCGCCTACTCGCCGGACTACCGCCTTGCCCCCGAGCACCCGTTCCCGGCCGCGATCGAAGACACCCTGAGCGCCTACTGCGAACTCCTCGACAGCGGCATGGACCCCTCGACCATCGCGTTCGCCGGCGACTCCGCCGGCGGCGGCCTCACCGTCACCACCTGCCTCGCCGCCCGTGACGCGGGCCTTCCACTTCCCGCCGCCATCGTGGCGTTCTCCCCGGGCCTCGACGCCACCCGCACGGGCGAGAGCATGCGCACCAAGGAAGGCATCGACCCGATCTTCACCCGTAAGGCCGTTGAACACACCGGGGCCATGTACCTCGCCGGAGCCGACCCCCACCAACCCCTGCTCAGCCCGGCCGTCCTCGCCGACCTGACCGGCTTCCCCCCACTGCTGATCCAGGCGGGCACCAACGAGATCCTGTTGGACGACTCCACCCGCCTCGCCGCCCACGCGAGGGCGGTCGGGGTGGACGTCATCCTGGACATCACCGCCGACGTGCCGCACGTGTTCCAGTCGTTCGCCGGCAGTCTGGACGAGGCGGACGAGGCACTGGACCGCGCGGCTCTCTTCCTCACCCAGCGCATTCACGCTCGGTAAACGGCACACACATCAGCGAGGTAGGTTCAGCCCAACGCCGTTGTGTTATGGCGTGTCTGTGCAGGTCAAGGGGCTTGAACGAGGCAACGGGACACCTGTAGATCAACGATCGGCGAAGAAAGTCGATCAAGCACAGGGGCCCCGTTGCAGGAGAAGTCTGTCATCACGCGGGTGATCGGGGCAGCGGCGGGGGTGTTCGCGCCGGGGCATCTGGGTGAGCTGACGCAGGTCGTGGACTTCGCGCTGGTGGACGCGGTGCTCGCGGAGACCCGGGCGGTGCAGCGGCGGATTCGGCTGCTGCCCGCGCGGGTGACGGTGTACTTCGTCCTCGCACTGGCCCTGTTCGAGGACTGATCGTACCGGGCGGTGTGGGGCAAGCTGACCTGCGCGCTGGATGGGCTCGCCTGGATGTGCCCGCACTCCTCCTCGCTGTCGCGGGCCCGGCGCCGTCTCGGCCCCCAGCGCTGCGGGTGCTGTTCGATGCCCTGGCCGGGGCCGCTCGCCTGGACGGACGACTCGGGAGCGTTCTGGTGCGGGATGCGCACGGTGGCCTTCGACGGCACCAGCCTGCAACTGCCCGACCGTGAGGCGGTCACGGCTCGGTTCCCCAAACGCCGGAGTGAGGAACGCGAGTTCGGCTACCCGCTATCGCGGCTGGTCACCCTGGTCGAGACCCCAACCCGCACGGTGATCGCCGCCACGTTCGGGCCCGAGGATGACGGCGAACTCCCCTACGCCCGGAAGCGGTTGGGCCACCTCACCCCGCGGATGCTCGTCCTGGCCGACGCGGGATTCGACGCCTTCGAGTTCCTGCACGGCGTCCAAGCCGCCGGCGCACAGGTCCTGGTGCGCTCCTCCGCCCGTCGACGCCCCGCCATCTGGCGGCGGTTGCCGGACGGGTCCTACCTGGCCCGCCTGTCCGCCCCTTACCGGGCCGGGCGCGGCTACGGGACACAGACCGTCCGCGTCATCGAGGCGTGGATCACCGTCACCCTCGCCGACGGCACGACCCGCCGCGAGCCCTGGCGGCTGGTCACCAGCCTCACGGACCCGACCCGCCACCCCGCCGACCGTCTCGTGACGCAGTATCACGCAAGGTGGCAGGCGGAGACCTGCTACGCGAGCCTGAAGGCGACCCTGCTCGACGGCTGGGTCCTGCGCTCTGGGCACCCCGCCGACCTGGAGCAGGAGGTCTGGGGGCTTCTCACCGTCTACCAGGCGCTGATCCGCACCGCCGCGGACGCCGCAACCGGCCGATCGGGCCTGGACATGGACCGGCTCGGCTTCACCGTCGCCCTGGCCGCTCGGGACCAGGTGGTCACCGCCAGCGGCGTGCTGCCCGACGGACCGACCCGCCTGGTCGGCGCGATCGGCCGCGCGCTCCGGGACAATCTGCTGCCCGTACGCCGTCGCCAGCGGATCAAAGCCCGCAGCTTGAAGAGTCACAGCAAGTACATCCCGAACATCGGCAAGCACCCCGCCATCGCCCAGGACTACACCTTCCACACCGAGATCAACGTGATGGAAGACGGTCTTGCACCCCGCTCATCACGCTGAACGCAGCGGGGTTGATGTGATATCCACCACAAGATCATGACCGAGGCGGCTACTCGGCGTCACCACCGACTACGACTACGGGCCAGAGCCGAAGATCATACAGACCCACGGTGTAGCCCGTGGGCGCGATCGCCGGACCGTCTTCCAGCGTGCCGTCGCAGTACTGGGCGAGGCACCGCCGCCTACGCGGTCCATGTCATCCACGATGTCCTCGGTAACCCGGTACATGAGGTCCGGGATTTTGCCCTAGAAGTGGTGGTGGAGGGCAGCAGGAGCCACTCGACGCGCCGGGTGATGGGTGGGGCGTTGCCGCAGCCCTGACCCGGCTGGGTGGTCACCGTGCCGTCATCGGCTCCGGTGCGTTGTGGGCGCGACGGTAGGCCAGGGGTGACAGGCCCAGGTATGTGTGGAAGTGCTTGCGCAGGGCGACGGGGTCGCCGAAGCCGCAGACGGTGGCGATTCGTGCGACGGTCAGGTCGGTGGACTCCAGCAGCAGGCGCGCGTGCGCCAGCCGCTGCTGCGCCAGCCACTTCAGCGGGCTGCTGCCCACCTCGCTGCGGAACCGCCGGGTGAAGGTGCGCACGCTCATGTGCGCGTGCCGGGCCATGTCCTCCAGTGTGACCGGCTCGGCCAGTCGGTCCAGCGCCCACTGCCGGGTCGCCGAAGTGGAACGGTCGGTGTCCTGCGGAACCGGGTGCTCGATGAACTGGGCCTGCCCGCCCTCACGCCACGGCGCCACGACGCAGCGCCGCGCGGCGGCCGAGGCCACCGCCGCCCCGTGGTCCAGACGGACCAGGTGCAGACACAGGTCGATGCCGGCCGCTCCGCCGGCGGACGTCAGGATGCGTCCGTTGTCGACGAACAATACGTCCGGATCGACCTCGACGTCGGGGAACAGCCGCGCCAGCGCGTCACACAGCCCCCAGTGCGTGGTGGCCCGCTGACCGTCCAGCAGACCGGCCGCCGCGAGCAGGAAGGCCGAGGTGCACAGGCTGACGATGCGGGTTTGCGGCCCTATCCGGTCCAGCGCCGCGGCGAGTTCCTCCGGGAGCGCGCCGGTCGCGAGCAGCTGCTCGCTGGGCTCCTGCGTGGCCAGAACGACGGTGTCCGCGGTCTCCAGCACCGACTCGTCGTGGTCGACGACGATCCGGTAGTCCTCGTGCGTGCGCACCGGCCGGCCGCCGAGGGAACAGGTGCTGACAGAGTACAGAGGGGTCCCATCCGGTTCACAGGCCTCGTTGAACACCCGGGCCGGGATGCCCAGGTCCAGCGGCTGCACTCCGTCGAGGGCGAGAACGACAACACGATGCGTCATGGCTGGAATAGTACGACAGGTGACCCTCCGGCCACTCACCTGCCTCCGTGAGCACACGCCACTGTTTCTTGTGCCGGGACCGCGGTCCGGGCGCAACAAACAGTGAGACGGACATGAGCGAGGACACCATGAGTGAGCACATCATGCGGGCAGTCACCATCAGCGAGTTCGGCGGAGCGGAGGTGCTGACCGTCGAGGAGGTCGCGCGCCCCGAGCCGCTGCCGACCGAGGTGCTGGTACGGGTGCACGCCGCCGGGATCAACCCGGTGGACTGGAAGACCCGCGAGGGCCAGGGCATGGCGGGGCTGCAGACGCTCCCGCTGATCCTGGGCTGGGACGTGTCCGGTGTCGTCGAGGAGGTCGGCTTCGGCGTCACGACCCTGAAGGTCGGCGACGAGGTCTACGGCATGCCGTGGTTCCCGCGCGCCGCCGGCGGCTACGCCGAGTACGTGACCGCACCGGCCCGCCAGTGGGCCCGCAAGCCGGCCACCCTCGACCACGCGCACGCAGCCGCCGTGCCGCTGGCGGCGCTGACCGCCTGGCAGACCGTGGTCGACACCGCCCACGTCCAGGCCGGCCAGCGCGTCCTGATCACGGCCGCCGCCGGCGGGGTGGGCCACTTCGCGGTCCAGTTCGCCCGGCACCTGGGCGCCCACGTGATCGCCACCGCCAGCGCCGCCCGCCACCCCTGGCTCAAGGAACTCGGCGCCGACGAGACCATCGACTACACCACCACCCGCTTCGAGGACGTCACCCAGGACATCGACGTCGTCATCGACCTGGTGGGCGACGCCCACGACCAGACCAGCACCCGCTCGCTGAAGGTCCTGCGCCCCGGTGGCCTGCTGGTCGCCGTACCGTCCGGTGTCGCCCCGGAACTGGCCCAGGCGGCCGAGGCAGCCGGCGTGCGGGTCACCCCGTACCTGGTCGAGCCGGACGGTCCCGCGCTGGCCACGATCGCAGACCTGATCGAGGAGGGCGAGGTCGCCGTCGAGGTGGAGGAGATCTTCCCGCTGGAACAGGTCGGCACGGCCCACGCCCGCGTCCAGGCCGGCCGCACCCGCGGCAAGGTCGTCCTCACCGTGACCGACTGAACCTTCCCTGCAAACAGTCAGGAGCAGCACCGTGTACTACGAGATCCGCCGCTACCAGGCGCAGCCCGGACGTCGTGAGGAGTGGGTGCGCTACATGGAGGACGTGGTCATCCCGTTCCAGGCCTCGCTGGGCATGGACGTGACCGCCTCCTTCGTCGACGCCGAGGACGAGGACGGCTACGTGTGGATCCGCAGGTTCGAGGACGAGGCCCAGAGCGAGGCCCTGTACACAGCCGTGTACCAGCACGACCGCTGGAAGAACGAGATCGGCCCGGTCGTCCACGGTCTGCTGATCCCCGAGAAGTCCGTCGTCACCCGCGTGGTCCCCACCTCCGCCTCACCCCTGCGGTGACCTGGCTTGCGGCCGCTTCATCCGCCACCGCACCGCACCGCACCGCGCAGCACAACAGCGAAGAGAAGGAACCCAACCCATGAGCAAGAAACTCAACCTCGCTGCGGCCGTAGCTGCCGCAGCGGCCGTCTTCGTGTCGGCCCCCTACGCGTCGGCCGCCGCGGGGCGGGAACACCCCAAGCCCGTCGTCACGGACGTCAAGACCGTGGCCCCGTTCGACTGGTCCGCCGGGGAGGTACCGGAGAACATCACCGTCAACCCGGACAGCACCCTGACGGTCTCGATGCTGGGCAGCTACGCCGGCAAGCGGCCGGAGCTGGTGCGGGTGAGCGCCGACGGGCAGCACAAGACTGTGCTGGTGACCGGCGTCCTCGGTGACGGCTTCACCGGGAACACCCGTGGCAGCGACGGGACCATCTACTACAACGTGTGGTCCAAGGACGCCTCGCGCGCAGGAGTGTGGAAGCTGCCCCCGGGCGGCCACCCGAGCCGCCTCGCGGCCCTGCCCGCGGACGGCCTGCCGAACGGGCTCGCGATCGACCCTTCCGGACACATACTCTACGTCTCCGACAGCTACAAGGGCACGATCTGGGCCGTCCCGGTCGCAGGGGGTCAAGCCAGGGCGTGGCTGACCGACCAGGCTCTCGCGCCGGTCCCGACGGCTTCGATACCGATAGGCGTCAACGGCCTGCGCTACCACAACGGGGCGATATGGGTCACGAATTTCAACAAAAGCACCCTTCTGCGGATTCCCGTGACCGCTGCCGGGAAGCCGGGCCGCATCCACCAGGTGACCGGTGGTGAGGTGGGCATTGACGACTTCAACTTCCTCTCTGCCCGCTCCGACATTGTGTTCACCGCGCGGAACACGCAGAACAAGGTGGACGTGGTCTACCCGAACGGCACGAAGGTCACCGTGCTCACTGCGTCCGACGGGCTGGCCGGCCCCACCGCCACCGCCGTACGCGGCCACGAGCTGTACATCACCGATGCCTCACTTGCCGCCCCGCACCACCCGCAGCTGCAGGGTGGCCGGATCAACCTCGCGGGGTTGCAGGGCAGATGACCGTGCAGCGCCGGAGCCACGGCCTCACACTTCGCCGCTGGGTCTGCGTAGCGAACGGTGGAACTCGGTCGGTTTTGTTCAGCGGCGTGCGGCGGTGAGCCGGCCGTCGAAGGTGATGTCGAAGGCTTGGAGCGCGGCCTTCCAGCGCATGGTCCAGCGTTTGCGTCCGGTGCCGGTCGGGTCCAGGCTCATGACGGCCAGGTAGACGCACTTGAGGGCGGCCTGTTCGGTGGGGAAGTGCCCCCGGGCCCGGACGGCCTTTGCGGATCCGTGCGTGATGCTCTCGATCGCGTTGGTGGTGCAGACGATCTTGCGGATCTCCACGTCGAACCGGAGGAAGGGCACGAACTCCGCCCAGGCCGCCTCCCAGAGCCGGACGATTGCCGGATACCTCCCGCCCCAGACGTCGGTGAACTCCACGAACCGCTCCAGCGCGGCCTCCTCGGTCGGCGCGGTGTAGACGGGCCTGAGCGCCTTCGCGATCTTCTCCCAGTCCTGCCGGGCCGCGTAACGGAAGCTGTTCCGCAGCAGGTGAACGACCCAGGTCTGGACGATCGTCGCAAGTCAGACAGTCTTCACGGCGTCCGGGAGACCCGTCGGACCGTCACAGACCAGCATCAGGACATCGGCCGCACCGCGGTTCTTGATCTCGGTCAGGACCTGGAGCCGGCATTTCGCGCCTTCCCCGCCGTCGCCGATCCACAGGCCCAGGATGTCCCGGTGTCCCTCGGCGGTGACCGCCACCGGTGGAGATGGTCTGCTTGGACACCTCCGCCCCGTAGACCTCGGCCAGGTGAGCTGCGATCTCCCCATGGGTGAGGCCCTTCGCCGAGAGCGACAGCACCATCTCGTCGACGCCGGTCGGCCTCCGCTGCCGCTTCCTGACGATCTGCGGCTCGAACGTGCCCGAGGTGTCCCGCGGGGCCTTGACCTCGACCGGCCCGACGTCGGTCAGCACCGTCTTGGCCCGGCTCCCGTTGCGGGAGTTGCCGCTGCCCCGGCCGCCGGCATCGTGTTCTCGTAGCCGAGGTGATCCGTGATCTCACTTTCCAGGGCAGATTCCAAGACCCGCTTCGTCAGCTGCTGCAGCAGCCCACCCTGCCCGGTCAGCTGCAGCCCCTCCGACCGGGCCCGCTCCACCAGCATCGCGACCAGCTGCTCGTCGGATACGGGCGCAGGCTGTCCAGGCTGGGTACTCTCGACAGGCTTCACGGTCTCCAACTCCAAGGCGGCGTCAGTATCTTGACGTCTCTCCGTGATCGTCGGATCCGCCGTTAGATTTACCCTCCCCGGGGAGCCGCCCTCTCCTGGTACGTCAGCAGTTCCGGGGCCAGATGGTGAATGCGCCGGGTGCGTTCATCCAGTCGAAGGTGGTGGCGCTGGAGTGTCCTTGCTGCGCGAGATACTGGACGCGTTGGGCCGCGGCGGTGGGGTCGGGGTTCGTGTCGTCGAGCGCGGGGACGACGCTTTCGGCTGAACCTTCGACAGTGAGGTAGTGGCTGCGGCAGTACCACGACAAGGTGTAACCGTCGTTCAGCCAGTGGGTGGCTTGGGTGTCGAAGATGACGAACCAGGGGCGCAGGTCGGCGTCATATATGAGGCGGGGGTCGCCGTTCGGGCTTGGTTTGGTCATGGCGGGCCACATTGAGGCCTGTTCGATCCGGCCGGCAGCCGAGAGGTCGGCGAGGTGCTGGGCGTATTCCTGTTCGGTGGAGAGGTTGTCCAGGTTGTAGCCCGCGAGCTTGTTTTCCACGGTGCCGGTGATCGGGAAGACGATAAATCTGCCCCGGAGCTGGTTCCAGGTGGGCCAGGCTCCCGCCTTGGCTGCGACGTCGAGATCGGGATAGGTGGTCCCGAGCATGTCCGCGGGTGTGAAGAGGTTGTTGACGCCGAGGTGTTCGGCCACCAGCTGGTCCAGTTGCGCCGGGCCCATTCCCGCCTTGGAGCGGAAGCCCCATTTGAGCTCGAGTTTGATGTAGACGGGGTCGTGATCCGGGTGCGCGTCACCCCAGGCCCTGAGGTCGTCGAGGCACGTTCTGAGGCTGCCGTTCTTCCAAGTGGTCTTGAAGACGCCGGATCCGGTGGTGTAGGTGCAGTTGTTGACATTGACCAAGGGATCGGAATGGCTGACGATCCATCCGCCGGGATTGCCGTACGTGCTGTAGGTGTCGATTTCCAGCAGGTGGGCTCCGAGGTCGAGGCCTGTGGTGATCGACTTCGACTTGCTTTTGTCGTAGGCGTTGTGCAGTCCGGACACGGAGATCTGGTTCAGCGGGACACCGTCGAACGCGGATGTGTCGGACTTCGGCTTGACGGTGGCGGCATGGCCGGGTGCCGTCGAGGCCCATGTCGAAGCCAGGCCGAGCAGCACGGTGGCAGCAAGACCACAGGCCGTGCGGCGCCATGGACGGGCTTTCGCGACAGCTGAGGACATGGGGGCTCCTGACGTCTGGGGTCGAGCGGTGAGCAGGCTGTACGAGAATCGATATGTCGCGATGACTCGTCGAGCGGCGCAGGCGGGGAGCACCGGCAGCGCAGCACCGAGGTTGCCTGACGGGTGCATGGCGATGCTGCCGCGTTCGCGATGCGGCGGCTGCGCCGCGGTCCGCCGCCGGGAAGAGCCTGCCGTCGGCGACGCACGGGGTCAGGGCTCGCCGCCACAGCGTTCCCGTGACTCGGCGGCGGCCCAGATGAAGATCCCTTGGGCCATCAGGGAGGACTCGGCCTCGGCACGTGCCTGGTTGACCTCTGCGCGTGCGGCGTGCGCGGCGTCGTCGTCGGGGGCGGCCTGTACCGCGAACTCGGCGAGGTGGCCGGCGACCCTCAGCTCGCCCGCGTCGGCGTAGCGTCGGGCCGCGTCCGACAGGGCTGCCGCACCGCCCACGAGGTCCGCCAACGCGGTCGCGAGTCGGCCCTCGGGTGCTGGCTTGAGGTGCGCGGGGTTGCCGTCGTACCACCCGGCGTAGCGCCGCCACAGGTTACGCACAATGAACTCCGGTTCGTCGTACTTGGCTTGCAGGTAGACCCGATCGGCCAGATGGGCCGGCGGGCGTACGGTGTGGAGCAGGTCCTCCAGCCGGGCCCCGGAGTTGAGCCCCTCCAGCGTCTGCTGGACCAGACTCTCCAGCCATTCCGCGGTCTCGGTGAGTGCCAGGCGGATCCGGTCGGCGCCGAAGACCGGTGCTCCGTGCGAGGGCAGCATGATCTCCGCGCCCAAGCCCGCCATGCGGCGCAGTGCGAGTGCCCACTCGCGTGGGTAGCGCTGCACCTTCTGCGGGTTGCCGCAGTTGGGGCTCACCCAGATGAACATGTCGCCGGGGCACAGAATGCGGTGTTCGGGGATCCAGGCAACGGTCGCGTCGTCGGTCTCGCCCTTTACGTGGAAGAGCTCGAAGGTCAGCTCGCCGTGGGTGAGAGTGAGCGCCTCCCGGTACGTCAGGTCAGCTCTGCGGTATTGAGCAGGCCAGGTCAGATCCGGTGCCTGGAACTGCCGTTGGTTGACGACCGTGTTGTAACCGCCCGTCAGCAGGTAGCGGTCGAACCTCTCCCCGACCCTTTCGTGGGCGAGCACGGTCGGGCGAGGAGCGTTCTCCGCATCGAAGGGGCCCATCCCGAAGACATGGTCGATGTGACCGTGCGAGAAGACGGCGGAGGTCACCGGGAGCCGACTCCAGGCACGGACGGCCTGGTGGAGTCTGCCCGCGGCCAGCGGATTGCCCGTGTCGAACAGGACGATCTCGCCGTCCGTGCGGAAGGTGATGACGTTGCCGAACCCCGGGTACCAGCCGACGCCGTCGAGCACCTCGATGACGCCGGAGCCCGCCTGCCCGGCATGGACGATGCTGTCGTCCACGGCTCCGTGCCAGACCCGGTCGGCGTAGTCGGTGAGGGAGAAGCTCATGCTGTCCATGCCACCGTGAACCACTGCTCGGAGCAATCGACCGTGAGGCCACCGAGGGCTGCCTACAGTTGTGACATGTCACAACGAGACGCTGCGCGAGACGGCGCGATGCGGCTGGCCGCACGCCTCGAACCGCGGATCAACCAGCTGGCCAGAGCCGTTGTGGAACGTCAGCGGGCCGAGGTGCCCGGCTTCGATCTTCTGCCCGGCGAGATGCGGGACGTGGAGATCGCGGCGACAGCACGCCACGCGATACGTGGGTTCCTCCGCCATGTGCAAGGCCTTTGGGACACCGACATCGAGGTGTTCCGGGAACGCGCAGCCCAGCGCGCCGAAGAAGGCCTTCCCCTGGTGCAGTTGCTCAGGGGGTACCACGTCGGGGCCGAGGTGCTGCTGGACGCGCTGAGCGAGTCGGCCCGTCCCGGCGAGGAAGCGGCATTGCAGTTCTTGACCCGGATGCAGCTCACCGCGCTCCACGCGACCGTCGAGAACGTCACCGCGGCGTACTTCGCGGGACTGGCCGACCAGCAGGCGGCGGCACGGGAACTGGCCCGGGCGCTCATCCGCGGTGAGCAGCCCGAGGAGGTCGCCGCCCGTTACGGACTGTCTCTGGAATCCGGCTACCTCGTGCTCAGTGTGCGATCCCCCGGGTCCCAGACACCGGTGGCGGCACGCAGGCTGCTGCGTCGGGTGCTCGCCCGGCTTGCGGCTCTCCCCGAGGGACACGTTCTCAGCCTTCCGGACGAATGCGGTGGCTGCGTCCTGTTGCCCGCCCGGACCGCACTCGACGCCGTCGCCGACCGACTCTCCTCCGGTCTTCCGACAGCGCCGATCGTGGGCGCTGCGACTGCGGGCACTGCCAAGGACGTCCCCGCAGCGGCCGAACGAGCACGCCGCATCGCAGCCCTTGCGGAGGGGCCCGGCGTGTACCGGTTGCGGGACGTGCTGCTCGACTACCACCTGTCAGGAGCCATGGACAGCGCGCCCGAACTGCGCGCCCTGCTGGACTCGCTGGACCGGCAACCCGGTCTGACCACGACGGTGGCCGCCTTCCTCGACTGTGACTTCGACCGGCGCCGAACGGCTCAGGCACTTGACGTGCACCCCAACACGGTCGACAACCGCCTGGCCCGTGTCACCGAGTTGACGGGCGTCGACCCGCACACCGCCCGAGGCGTCCAACTCTTCGGTGCCGCGTTCACCCTGCGCCGGATCGCCGGCCGGGAACGCCGGTGACACTTCCGACGTTGCCCCAGGAGGCGAACGGATCAGGTACAGCCCCGCTTTGAGACCCAGGGCGTGCAGATACGCGGCGAGCGCTGGAATACCGTCCTCCGCTGTGGAACCGCACATGTTCTACCGCTGATCCACCAGCGCGTGAACACATTTGTCCGATGAATCGTCGGACAGTGTCCGCGGTAGGGGATCTTCTGTGCGGCCCGCGCACCGTCGTGCCCTCCATGGCCGGCCCATTCAGTGCCGGTGTGGGCTCATCGACCACGCTGGCGGGCAGGCGCTGGACCCAGGCGTCACGGCTTGGTCGAAACGGTAACCGTCCAGGTGGGCCAGGAACCGGCCCAGGGTGGTGGCGACCGGCGTGAGGGCAGGACCAGGCCGGCCGCCGGATCCGTCAGGGGCCCCGGGCCGCTCTCCGGCCCCTGAGGTCGCGGCGCAAAGGTGTCGGTCTGCGAACCTCACGCCCCCAAAGTCCGGTTGGGCTCGTTGACATGCCGTCAGTACACGCGTTTCACTCGACACTCGTGCATGGCAACGTTGTCAGGCCGTGGGAGCGACCGGACCTGTTGCCTGTCGGCGGCGTTCCGGCAATTTTCGGCGCGCCTGCACCTGATGTGCGAAGCACGAACTGCTGCGGAGGCAACCGATGGTGAGACCTCGACGTTCAGCTGCGCCACCTACCCGAGAGAGATTGCGCCGACGCTCGGCCGTAGTCTCCGTTCTGGGCATGATCGTTCTCCCGCTTTCGGCGATCGGGAGCGCCCGTGCCGCGAGCACCGCGACGCCGTCCTTGGTGAAGGATCCCGCGTCCCTCGTCAACCCCCTCATCGGCACCTCCGGTGCGGTGGACACTTTCCCCGGCCCCGACATGCCGGCCGGCATGGTGCAATGGGGTCCCGACACGACGCCCGACCGCGCCGACGGCGGCGGCTACGAGTACGACGACGACAAGATCTCCGGCTTCAGCCTCACCCACCTTTCGGGACCCGGCTGCTCCGTCGAGGGTGACCTGCCCGTCCTGCCGGTGACCGGCTTGCTGTCGGGCGACCTCGGCAACGCGTCTGTCGGTTTCCGTCACGACGACGAGCAAGCCGGCATCGGGTACTACAAGGTCACCGACGCGGGCGGGGTCAGGACCGAGCTGACCGACACGACCCGCGCCGGCCTGGGCACCTTCACCTTCCCGGCGGGGCAGCAGGCGAACCTGCTGTTCAAGCTCAGCGGAGGCGCCACGCAGGTGGACGGGACCCGCGTCCAGGTGGTGAACAACAAGGAGATCAGCGGCGCGATCGACAGCGGTCACTTCTGCGGCGCGCGCAACCGGTACACGCTGCACTTCGACATCAAGTTCGACCAGCCATTCACCGCGAGCGGCACCTGGGTCGGCAGCACCATCAACCCCGACGCGACGTCGCTGAAGGCGGGCAAGGTCCAGCAGACCCCGCAGGCGCCCAAGCCGACCACGCTGAAGGAGAAGCACTTCACCGTCCCGGCGAAGCCGTCACCGACGATCCACGGGGGCGGTGACAAGCCCTCCGGTCCACCTTCCCCGGCCCCGAGCGCCGGCGCCGGCGCCGCACCACGCTCGTCCACCGTGGACAAGGCCGCCGAGCCTCCCGCAACGGGCGCGAACGGTATGTACCTGACCTTCGACACCTCCGCCAACCCGACGGTGAGCGCGAAGGTCGGTATCTCGTACACGAATGACGCAGGCGCGGCGGGCAACCTCGCCGACGAGATCAAGAACTGGAACGTCGACGCTGTCGAGCAGGCGAACCACGACGCCTGGAACGCGGTGCTGAACAAGGTCCGGATAGGCGGTGGGTCCTCCGACCAGCAGGTGCAGTTCTACACCGCGCTCTATCACGCGCTGCTGCATCCGAACGTCTTCTCGGACGACAACGGCCAGTACATGGGCATGGACAACCAGGTCCACAAGCTGACCAAGGGGCAGAGGGCCCAGTACGCCAACTACTCGGGCTGGGACACCTACCGCTCCCAGACCCAGCTGATGGCGATGGCCGAGCCCAAGGTCGCCGGCGATGTCGTCACCTCGATGCTCAACGGCTACGACCAGACCGGCCTGCTGCCCAAGTGGGCCTCCAACAACGGCGAGAGCTACGTGATGGTCGGCGACCCGGCCGCCGGCATCGTCGCCGACGCGTATGCCTTCGGCGCCCGGGGCTTCGACACGGAGAAGGCCCTCTCGGCCCTGCAGCACGAGGCCGCCGTCCCGAACAATGACCGCCCCGGCGAGTCGGTGCGGGAGGTGAAGGGCTACCTCCCACTGGACGAGCACGACTACGGCTGCTGCAACTTCTACGGCCCGGTCTCCACACAACTGGAGTACGACTCCGCAGACTACGCCCTGGCCGCCTTCGCCAAGTCGCTGGGCAAGACGGCCGTCTACGAGAAGTTCGCCGCCCGCGCCCAGGACTGGATGAACATCTTCAACCCGCAGACCGGCTACATGCAGGGCAGGAACATGGACGGCCGGTTCGCGGGCGGTTTCACCCCGGGGACGTCCGATGGCTTCGTGGAGGGCACGTCGGCCCAGTACACGCCGATGGTCCCGTTCAACCTGCAGCAGCTCATCCAGGCGAAGGGCGGCGACGAGGCGTACTCGTCCTTCCTGGACAGTCTGCTCGACAACATCACCGACCCCGGGAACACCAACGCCAACCTGAGCAACGAACCCAGCGTGGAGATCCCCTGGGAGTACGGCTACACCGGCCGGCCGTGGAAGACTCAGGCGGCCGTCCGTGAGGCCCAGCAGGACCTGTACTTCAACGCACCGGTCGGCTCGTTCGGCAACGACGACCTCGGCGCGATGAGCTCCTGGTACGTCTGGTCCGAACTCGGCATGTACCCCGAGACCCCGGGCACGGACACCCTGGTGCTGGGCAGCCCGGTGTTCCCGGTGGCCGAGGTGAGCTTCGGAGGCGGCAAGACGGTGCGGATCAACGCGCCGCAGGCCGCGCCCGACGCGCCGTACGTGCAGTCGCTCGACGTCAAGGGCAAGGAGTGGAAGACCTCCTGGCTCACGTACCAGCAGTTCAAGGGCGCAGGCACGATCGACTTCAGGCTCGGCACTCAGCCCAACACCTCCTGGGCGTCCGACCCGTCGGCGGTGCCGCCGTCGGACACCACGGGGGGCGACCGGGTGCTGGCCGCGACCGGTCCCTCCAGCGATGGCCTGGTGCTCCAGCCGGGCACGTCCGGTGACGGCACACTCGACCTGACCAACCTCAACAGCAAGGCCGTCACGGTCGACTGGGAGGCGACGGCGCCCTCCGGTGTCACACTCGACACGGCGTCCGGCTCACTGACGGTGCCCGCCTCGGGCGGCGCCGAGGCCAAGGTCCACGTGACGGCGGGCACGAGCGAGGGGACCTTCCCGGTCACCTTCAAGCTGACCGACCACACCACCGGTGCCGCGCTCAGCGGGGCGAGCCTCCGCGTGGCCGTGGCCAAGGCCGGAGAGCTGTGGCCGTACGACACCAACGAAGGCATCTACCCCGACGGCACCCGCTTCTCGGGAGGCTTCGACAGCGACGGTTGGGCGTTCTCGCAGAACGCGCTGTCGACGGCGGGCGTCACGAGCGGCTCCACCGTGACGGCCGACGGCGTCTCCTACACCTGGCCGACGGTGACGCCCGGTCAGCCGGACAACCTGGAGACGGCCGGCCAGACCATTCCGATGCCGACCGGCACGTCCGGTGCGTCGCTGGGCCTGCTGGGCACAGCGACCAACGCGCCGACCAACGGCAGCGGGGTCTCGGGCACGGTGACCGTCACCTACACCGACGGCACCACCTCCCAGGCGACGGTCGGCTTCTCGGACTGGACGCTCAACGCCGGGACGAGCAAGCCGCTCGCGGGTGACACGACGGCCGTCATGACGGCCTACCGGAACACCGGAAGCGGTGGCAAGGACAACGTGAAAACCTACGTCTTCGCCACGAAGGTCCCGCTCGACGCATCCAGACAGGTGGCGTCGATCACCCTCCCCGTGACGGGCTCGACGGGCACTGCCCACCTGTTCGCCTACGGCTTCGGCCGGTAAAGGACACTACAGGCACTGATGACGGCGGGCCGGTTCCCGGGCGCAGACCGGGAACCGGCCCGGCCAGGGCACGAGAGTGATCGGACCGTGCGTACGGCGCCCCGCACGGCGACCTTCTCCGGCTGGGTCTACGCCGCCTTCGTCATCGACGTCTTCTCCCGCATGGTCGCCGGCTGGCAGGTCGCCACCTCCCTCTATACCGACCTTGCCCTCGACGCCCTGGAGATGGTGATCTGTCCGCGCCGCGACCGCTTCGGCAACTGGGCCAGGGCCGGCTTGGTGGCCTCGATGTGGTCCGCGGCGGTGTTCGAGCCCGCGTTGCCGGGCCGCAGTAGGCCCACGACCGGCTCGCCGCACCCGCCGCGGCCGTGGTCGGCGAACCCATCAGCGGGTGGTGCCCGAACGTCTTCTTTCTGGGTGTCGCGCTCGCGGTGGCGCAGGCTCTCGGGTCTGTTGATGTCTCGCACTGTCCGCTCTCTTGCTTCGGATGCACGAGGCGTGGGCGAGGCGGAATTGCACCCCATCCGACGTTCCTACTCCCTGATAGGCGATGTGACGTGCCTTCATCGCTGCCCGGGTGGTGCGGAGCCACTGCTCCCACCCGGTCGGGGACTGGGGGGCCCGGTCGGCGTGCAGCAGCAGTTGGCCGCAGATCTGGCAGCGGCCCTTCTGCTCCTGCAGGAGTCGCAGAGTCGCCCGGTCCAGAGGGAGCGGGGCGGCTCTGCGTCGCCGCTGGGCCCAGTAGTCGGCCAGGGCGGGGTCGTCCGGGGACGCCGTGCCCTTGACCAGCTGGTGCCGGATGATCTTCGTCCAGGCGAACTTGACGAGGTAGGCGCCGGTCTCCCGGTCACCGAACACCCATCGGTCGTGCCGGGCCGTATTGAAGCGGCCGAAGTACCGGTCCATGATCCAGTGCCTCGACTTCTTCGGGTGCCTGGGCAGCGCCCACCGGTAGGTGAGCTGCCACAAGTAGCTGTCCAGGGAGGCGAATACCTCCTTGGACACCACCGTCCGGTAGTAGGCCGACCAGCCGCGCACGATCGGATTGATCATGCGCAGCACCGCGAGAGATGGCATCCCCGGCCCGGGCGGAAGCCATATGACCTCGCCTCGAACCGGGCCTCCCACTCGGGCTCCAGCGCGTTCGCCCCTTGCCTGTCACCCCCGGGTGGAACGGGAGTCCTTGGGCTTCTTCCTGGAGCTTCGCACCCCGCCGTTGCCAGCGACGCGCGTCCAGGCGGGGACGGGTCATCGGACACGAACCCGGGACTACCCTGTTATCGGCGACACCGCCGACCCCCTCTCCAAGAGCATCCACTCAACACACGCGACCTCGTGTCGCACCTTCACCTGGAAAGTGCCTCCGACAGGAGCGGGGAACAAGGGCCTCAGCAATCCTCATTCTCGCTGGCCAGAGGCGCTTTCTGCTTTCTTGATCACCAGCCGGACAGCCCGCCTCGTGGAAGCGCGAGGCTAGTCGGCTGCCATCGCGACTGACCAGCACAGGGCGGCAGCGGGGCGGTCGGAGCCATTGACGCCGGCTTCGACCGCCCCACGGGAGTCTGCGGACCTGCCCGGGCTGCGGGCGGCCACGGTGGCTGCACATTCCGTGGCTTGCGGCGTGTGCCGAGGCGGCGCGGTTCTCGGCGCCGCCTCGGCACACTGAGCCCATCGGCCGGGTGGCCCGGCCGGGCGCTGTGCGGTCGGTCAGCCCATGTCCGTCAGGAGGGCGTTCAGTTCCTTTTCCTGCTGTGCAGGCGACATCGGCGGGTTCGAGTGGTCGATGCCGAACGTCTTGAGCACCTTGTCCATCTGGGCGTCGATGGAGGTCCAGCCGGTCTGGTCCAGCGGCTGCAGCGATGCCTGGTCGGCGTCCCACAGGTCGCGCAGCGACTGGGCGGCCGCGTGCGCGCCGGTCGCGTTGCCCGAGCGTGCGTCCTTGAGCGAGGTGGAGGCCAGGGTCTTCAGCGCGGTGACCTTGGCTGGCGGGAACTTCTTCACCGCCTCGCCGGGGGCCATCTGGACGGCGGAGGTGTTGTCGGTCTCCGGCGCCGGGCCGACGTGCGGCTGGTCGTGGGCCCAGATCAGCAGGCCCATGGTGGCGACGGCGAGCAGTCCGAAGCCGGCCAGCGCGACGCGCTCCCTGCGCGGGTCGCCGGTGGCGTGTGCGGCGTGGGCCGCCTCGTAGGTCTCGGTCACGTCCGAGCGTGTCACCGTCAGATAGACCACCGTGGCCAGGATCAGGCCGAGGAAGATCAGGCTGGTGGTGAACGTGCCCAGGTCGAGACCGGTCGGGTCGCCCGGGTTCTGGGCGACCTTGGGGGAGGCCAGCCAGTCGCCGATGTTCGCGCCCAGCGGGCGGGTCAGGATGTAGGCGAGCCAGAAGGACAGCACCGGGTTGGCGCCGAACTTCCACAGCAGCGTGATCGCCGCGATGAGGCCGAGCGGCAGCAGGACCGAGACTCCCGGGCTCCAGCCGGTGAGCTCGAGGGTCCAGTCGCCGGTCGCGGTGCCGAGCGCGAAGGTGACGAGAACGGCGAGCCAGTAGAACGACTCCCGCGGAAGCGTCGTGACCGAGTGGATCGAGAGGGTGCGCTCGCGCAGCCACCACACGCCGAAGACCACCGCGAGCAGCACCGAGAACACTGCGGAGCTGATCCACAGCGGCACGTTCAGCTGGTCGGTCAGGATGTCCGTGTACAAGGTGCCCGTGACGCTGACAACGACCACGGTGAGCCAGTAGGGGAAAGGAACGTACCGCTTCAGCCGCAGCTGGACGGCCAGGACCACCACGAACACCGCGGTGAAGATCCAGGCCGTGTTCACCAGGCCGACGCCCAGCTTCATGTTGATCCAGTCGGCGAAGCTCTCACCCACGGTGGTGCACAGGACCTTGATCACCCAGAACCAGATGGTGACCTCGGGGACCTTGTTCAGCATGAGGCGCCCGCTGCGCGTGTGTGCTTCCGTTGTCGTTGTCATGCAGGGAGGTTTGCGCGGGGAACCTGCAAGCAACCTGACTACGTGCTCGCCCGCGCGGCCGGGAGTGTCACCTCGACGTGGCCGCGGCCGTCCGCGATCGCACGGACCTCCACACCGGCCGAGGCGGCGATGCGCCGGACCACAGGCAGCCCCAGCCCGTACCCGCCGCCGCCGGTCACACCCGCTTCGAAGACCCGGTCGACGTCCGCGGGATCGAACCCGGGTCCGTCGTCCAGCACATCGACCACGATGGCCTCACCCTGGTTGCGCGCGATGATCCACACACGGGACTTCGCATGCCGCAGGCCGTTCTCCAGCAGGGGTGACAGCAGCGACACGGCGACGTCGGGCGCCACGGCCACCTCGATCTTCGCCGGAATGGCGACCTCGACCGCGCGGCTGCCGATCGCCTGCCGCGCGGCGGAGCGCAGATCGCATCTGGTCCCGTCGTCCGTCCGTGCGCGCGCTGCGCGCAGAATCGTCGAGATCGCCGTATCGAGGCGGTCGACCTCGCTCAGCACCGCCTCCGGCGCCACCGGCTCGCCCGACAGCTGTGCCAGCTGCGCCTCGGCCCGCAGGACCGTGAGCGGTGTCCGCAGCTCGTGGGCGATCTCGTCGGTGAGCCTGCGCTCGTCCGCCAGCGCGGTCTCGACGCGCTCCAGGAGGTGGTCCAGAGTCTGTCCCAGTTCCCCGAACTCGTCGCGAGGGACTCCGAGGTTGAAGCGGCGCCCGGGTTCGTGATGACCCCAGTCGTCGGCGAGGGCGGCCATCTCGTGCACGACCCGCAGCGCGCGGTGCACCACGAGGTGCGCGACACCGCCGGCGAGGAGGATCGTGAGGCCGCCCAGGATCAATGACAGGGTCAGGCTGCGCTGCTCGGATGTCTCGTAGGGCATGAGGTCCACCCGGACGATCACCATGACGTGGTGGCCGTCGATCGGGACCTGCCGCGCGTACAGGAGGTAATCGCCGACCGACGCGGTCTGCGACCGCCCCGAGTCCGCCAGTTCCTCGACACGATCGACCACGCTCGGCGGTACGTTCCCGTCGATCAGGCGGCCGTCGGCATATACCCAGGCGACCTCGTCCAGCGCCTCGCTGCCGTTCTCCGTGAGCGCGACACGGCCGCCCTCGGCGGTGATGTTCCCCGCGACCGCCTCGGCACGAGTACGCGCCAGGTCGCGCGCGTCGGCGTCCGTCACCCGGCTCAGCAGCACGTGCGAGACCACGACCAGCACCGCGACCACGGTGGTGGCGATCAGCACAGTGAGCGCGACGACCCGCTTACGGAATCCCGTCACTGCCATCGGTAGCCCACGCCACGGACGGTCACCAGACGCTCGGCCACACCCAGCGGACCGAGCTTGGCCCGCAGCCGACGCACAAACGAGTCGAGGGTGTTGTCGCTGACCTGAGCCCCGTGCGGCCAGCCGGCAGCGATGAGGGCGTGGCGGCGTACCGCGTCGCCCGGCGAGGCGATCAGGCGGCCCAGCAGCCGGAACTCGGTCGGGGTCAGGCTCATGCTCACCGAATCGTAGGTCACCACGTGCTTCGCCGGATCGAGGACGACCTCCCGCGGTGCGGGTGCAACGGTGGCCCGGCGTAGCAGGGCACGGACGCGGACCAGCAGTTCCGGGATGTCGAAGGGTTTGGTCATGTAGTCGTCGGCGCCGGCCTCGAAGCCGCCCACCTTGTGATGCAGGCCGTCCAAGGCGGTGAGCATCAGTACCGGCGCGTCGACGCCGCGAGCCCGCAGAGCCAGGCAGACGTCGCAGCCGTCGGCGTCCGGCAGTCCGAGATCCAGGATGACCAGATGGGGCGCCGGTGCGAGCTGCCGCAGCAGGCTGTCGGCCGTGGCGGCGACCGACACGGTGTGGCCGTCGTACTCTAGGGCACGCTTGAGGACGCCGCGGACCGCCGCGTCGTCTTCGCACACCATGATGAAAGCCACGTGCTGACCCTAGATACTCCCGTCCCAGTTCTCCATCTGCCCTGGTCAGCTGCCTGACAGTCGGGAGCGGGCCGCTGGTGCCGCACGCCCCTGCCCTGCCATGAACCAGCGACAGTCAGGCGCGACCGGCCGAGCCGCAGCAGCGGGGGTTCGCGGGAGGGAGCAGTACATCGACGCCATCGCGCCAGGTCACCGCTCGCTCTCCGACCGGGTGAGCGCGCTGATCCTGAAGGAATCCCCGCAGGCGAGCGTGGCGCTGTCACACGGAATGCCCACCTTCCAGGTCGAAAAGCGCAGGCTGCGCATCGGAGCGCCGTATGTGCCGGCGAGGAGCAGGGCGGTGGTGCCGCGGCCGGAGCCGACGTCGAGTATCCGGAGGTCCTCGGCCTGGTTCAGGGCAGCGGTGAGGCGCGCCGCCGCGCGAAGGGCTGAGCAACGGCTGACTGCTCTGCCGCGCCGGACGCCGGGCATGCCGTGCAGCGCCTCCCGGGCGAGGGCAGCCAGGGGCCAGGTGCTCCGTATTCGTGCCACGCACCCGGCACGGTGTGACTTTTCCCGGGGGCACTTGCCGCCGCATGACCAGCACCACTTAGTCTTACAACTTGTAGTAGTTGCCAAGAGTGTCAGCCGGCCCCAGGCCAGGTCCCCCGCCCACCACCAAGGGGGGGTCCGTGACAACGGTGGGTACGCCTGTGCCTGGCAGAGGAGTAGCGAGTATGAGTGAACACCGGCGCCGAACGTCGGAGAGGACCGGGCCGTCAGTCTCGGACGGCGTGCCGCACGGCGGTCGGGCAGCGGCGCGCAGGGCCGCCCGGGGCGGCGCCGGACGGGGCCGCCGCGCGGCGGACACGCGACGTGCGGAGGCCGGGCGCTCCGGCCGGCGCGGCCTCAGCGCCCACCCGCGGGCGGGTAGGCGTGGCCTTCGGCGGTGGCTGCCGTCGTGGAAGCTGGTGTGCGGCACGTTCCTGCTGTTCTTCGGCGGCCTGGTGGGTCTGGTCGGGTACGCCTACGCCACGACGACGGTTCCCAGCGCAAACCCGAGCACGCAGGCACAGAGCAACACGTACTACTGGTCGGACGGCTCAGTGATGGCCACACAGGGGTCGACGAACCGTCAGAACATCGACGTCGCCCAGGTCCCCAAGCTGGTGCAGTGGGACTTCCTCGCCGCGGAGAACGCCACCTTCTACACCGACCCCGGCATCGACATGCAGGGCATGCTCCGTGCTGTCTACCACATGGCCATGGGCGGTGAGGTGCAGTCCGGGTCCACCATCACCCAGCAGTTCGTGAAGAACACTTACCTCAGCCAGAACCAGTCGGTCACCCGCAAGCTGAGGGAGATCATGATCTCCCTCAAGATCGGCGGCCAGATGTCCAAGCAGCAGATACTGCAGGGCTATCTCAACAGCTGTTACTACGGACGGGACGCCTACGGCATCGAGGCCGCGGCCCGCGCCTATTACCACGAGCACGCCTCCCAGCTGACCGTCAGCCAGGGCGCGTTCATCGCGGCCACGGTCAACGAGCCGAGCCTGCTGATGCACGCCGACACCGACCCGCAGGCCAGGGCCCAGGCCAAGGCCCGCTGGACGTACGTGCTGGACCGCATGGCCAAGATCCACAAGATCACCGATGCTCAGGAGCAGCAGTACCTCGCCGCCGGGTTCCCCACGCCCAAGCCGTACACGCCGTCGGCGGGGATGTCCGGGCAGACCGGGTATCTGGTGGACACCGCGAAGAAGTACGTCGAGGCGCACTCGTCGATCACCGAGCAGCAGCTCGGCCACGGCGGCTACCAGATCTACACCACCTTCGACAAGAAGAAGGTGAACGCGCTGTCGGCGTCCGTCGCGGCGATGGAGCAAAAGCACCTCGATCCGAAACACCGCTCGGCCGACAGGAACGTCCAGGTCGGCGCGGCGTCCATCGACCCGTCCACCGGCGCGGTCGTGGCTCTGTACGGCGGAGCGGGCTGGAACAAGGGCCACTGGACCGACAACGCCGACGCCACGGGCGTGCCGGTCGGCTCCACCTTCAAGCCGATCGACCTGGCCGCCGCCCTCGACCACGGCGCCGTGCTCTCCCCGGGTCAGCCGGCCTCACCGATCACCCCCGACTCCAAGTTCAACGGCGACGACGGCATCACCATAAAGAACCAACAGGGCAGGGAACTGCCGGACTCCAGCGACCCCACAGGGCTCCTGCACCAGCGCAATGACGTCACCACGAAATGGGGTTACATCACCCTGCGCAAGGCCATGGAGCAGTCGGTCAACACCCCTTACGTCCAGCTCGGCGAGTACGTCGGCTACGACAACGTGGAGAACGAAGCACTCAAGGCGGGTCTGCTGCGCAAGAGTCTGCAATACGACACCCCCGGCTTCTACATCGGCACCTCCACTCCCTCGGCGATCCGCATGGCCGGGGCGTACGCCACCTTCGACGACGGCGGAGTCCAGCACGAGCCGTACTCGGTGACCAAGGTCGTCGCCGACGGCCAGCAGATGCCCGGCTTCGACAAGCCCAAGGGGGCCACGGCCATGCCCGCTTTGACCGCCGACACCGTCACCGATGTCCTGCAAGACGTAGTCAAGAACGGGACCGGTACCAACGCCCAGGTTCTGGGTCGCCCGGCGGCCGGCAAGACCGGCACGACCGACGACTACAAGTCCGCCTGGTTCATCGGCTACACCCCACAACTGGTCACATCCGTCAGCATGTTCAAGGAGGACCCGAAGAACGCCGGCCTGCAGTCGATGCAGGGCGTCGGCGGGTTTTCCAAGGTCTTCGGCGCCGACATGCCCACCGAGGTGTGGACCGGCTATATGACCACCGCCCTCCAGGGGCAGCCCGTCCGGCAGTTCCCGCCCGCACCCCAACTGGGCCAGGGCACCGACGAATACGGCGCACCCTCACCCACCCCCTCCGCCACCTTGAGCACACCCTCGGCCACCCCGACCCCAGCCAAGCCGAGCCCCGCCTCCGGACCGTGCCGCAGTCGGAAGAAGGTCTGTGCCTCCCCAACCCCGACCGACACCTTGGGCACCACGACCGGCGGGAACGGCGGCCTGACCGGTGGCGCGGGCGGCGGGGGGCTGCTCGGCGGCACCACCGGCGGAAGCACCTCACCCACCCCCACCCCCACCCCCACACCCACCTACACCGGCCCCGGCCGGCATCCGTAGAGCGGTGGCCCGGTAAGACATCCGACAGGCAACCGAGAGACCGCATGGCCAGTTGGCCCATCCCCGGTCACCCACACGATCTCCTCGACGAGGGGGAGGTGAACGTTGCAACTCGTCGAGATGGACACGGCTCTTGCCGATCCCTCAATTTCTACGATACGTAGCAGGTTCCTGGATGGCAGGAGTTACTGCGCCCAGGAGGTGCGCCCGCGCGTGTACCTGGTCGGCCGGCCCGGCACGGGGGAAGTGTGGTGGGCCCGCGCGGTTGACGGGATGTCGTCGGGTGCGGGTGACTCGTGCGGGCCGGAGCCGGATGCGGGCGTCGAGGCCGCCGTGAGGTGCGGCGTCGAGGGTGACGTCGCCCCCGCCGGCCTGGGTGAGCCGCCGGACCATGGACAGGCCGAGGCCGGTGCCGTCGTGGTGGGCGTCGGTGGCCCGCCAGAACCGGTCGAAGGCGCGTTGCCGTTCGGTTTCGGTCATTCCGGGGCCTTGATCGATGACATGCAGCTCGGCCATGGGTGGTGTACAGCGGTTGTCGGCGGATGCCGGGGCGGTTGCGAGGGTGATGGTGGTGCCGGGAGAGGACGCCCGCAGCGCGTTGGAGAGCAGGTTGTCGATGATCTGCTCGAGTGCTCCCGGGACTGCCCACACCGGTCCGGCCCTGGTTCCGGCCACGGTGATGTCGACGCGCTGTTCACCGGCGAACGCCGTCCAGATGGCCGCGCGGTCGGCTACGACGGCGTCGAGGTCGATGACCTCCGGTCTGATCGCCGAGTTCTCCAGCCGGGCCAGGGCGAGCAGTCCCTGCACCATGCGACTGAGCCGTCCTACTTCGCCAATCGCTTCACCCAGGCTGCGCTGGGCGCAGGGAGCGAGATGGGGCTCGAAGTTCTCAAGTCGCAGGCGAAGTGAGGTCAGCGGGGTCTTCAACTGGTGTGACGCCTCGGAAGCGAAGGCTTCCTGGGCGCGGAGCAGGTGCTGGAGCCGGCTTGCCATGCGGGTGAAGGAGGTGGCCAGCTGTCGCAGTTCCGGCGGCCCGCGATCGGCGGCAGGAGGGTCGGTGAGGCGGCCGTCGGCGAGTTGCCCGGTGGCGCATTCCAGGGCTCGGAGAGGTCGGGTGATCCAGCGGGCCAGTGCGAAGCCGATCAGAGCGACCACGGCCATCACACCCAGCCCGACGAGGGCGAGAGCCATCCAGGTGGCGTGGACTTTCCGGGCGAGCGGGTCAAGGGAATACAGGGTCCGCACGACGCAGGGCACCGTGTCGCTGGAGGTGCCGGGCGCGGTGGCGAACAGGACTTTGCCGCCTGGGACGAGGTCGTGGCTGATGCCGGTGGTGGGCCGGTCGCTCAGGGCGGCGGCGATGTCCGGTTCGGAGGAGAGGTTCCTTCCCACGGTGGTGGCGGTGGTGGTATCGGTGAGGACGATGCCCCTCCGGTCGGCGACGACCACGCTGCCGCCGGTGCGCCGAGCGTAGCTGCGGGCCAATTGGGGCAGATCGGAGGCCAGTCCGTGCTCGAGCTTCTCCTCGCACACCGCGGCGAGCGTCACCGCGCTCAGCTCCGCGTTGTGGGAGAACCGGCTCAACTCGCTGCGGGCGTAGATGAAACCGAATGGCACTTCGAGGGCGAGCAGGACGAGCATCATCAGGCTGAGGTAGCTGAGCAGGAGAAGGCGGGTCATCGAACACCTCTGCGGGGCTGAGGGGGCGATGCCTGCGACGTGGCGCCGGCCTTTTCCGGCGGCGTTACGAGACGGAATCCGATGCCGCGGATGTTCTCGATCCAGGAAGGATCACCGAGTTTGCGGCGCAGGGCGGCGATGTGCACGTCGAGCGTCTTGGACGGGCCGAAGTAGTGCGGCTCCCAGACGATGTCGAGGATCTGCTGGCGGGAGAAGACCGCTCCGGGATCCTCGGCGAGGCAGGCAAGGAGGTCGAACTCCTTGGGAGCCAGGGCGATGGGCGACTGGTGCAGGTGCACTTGACGGGTGCGGCGATCGAGAGTCAAGGGCCCGATCCGCTGGGCGCCCGGTACGCCGTCCCGGCCCGGGCCGCTGGAGGACTCCGCCACGGGATCGCCCGGGCCGAGGGACGGAGCGCGGGTCCGGCGCGTGACGGCGCGGATCCGGGCCACCAACTCCCGGATTCCGAACGGCTTGGACAGATAGTCGTCCGCGCCCAGTTCCAGGCCGAGCACGCGATCGACTTCGGAGTCCCGGGCAGTGATCACGATGATCGGGACGGCCGAACGGGCCCGCAGTTCCCGGCAGACGTCGATGCCGTCCATGTCGGGCAGCCCCAGGTCCAGCAGCACCATCTCCGATTCCCCCGCGGACAGGCCGTCGGCACCCGTCCGGGCGTGTTCCACCGTGAACCCGAAGCGGCACAGCCCTTCCATCAGAGGTTCGGCCACCCGGTCGTCGTCCTCGATCAGCAAAACATGCATGCGGTAAGACTCACAAACGGCATGCGTACCGTGCGGGTCAATCGCCGCTGTATTCCCCGTGTCGGTGACCCTGTCCGAGTCGGTTCTGTGACGTCGGGGCAGGTGAGGTCCCCGATGGGCCCGTTGGAATTCCGCCGGATGGCGCAGTCGGAGGCCAGGAGTGTGCGCGGACATCCAGTGTATCGACAGCGGATGGTTAGCAAACAGTTAAGAACCCCGGATGCCGGGGCGCGTCGAGTGACGTGTGGCCAAGAGCTGTTGACGAGCCGGATGCCGCTTGTATACCGGGCTTTGGGCTCGTGGAACTGCGGTGCTGTTCCGCCGTCCGTTCGTTGCTGCGGCGCGACAGCTCCCTGAGCCGAACGCGGGACAGGGAAGTGTTCCGGTCCGGGTAGTCCGCCCGGCCTGCGGTCTTCCTTGTAGTGCTTGCTGTAAGTGCGCTGGATATTCGTTTACACGCTTCCCCGTAGTGTCGATGTGCGGGCGGGCCACAGGCACGCCGCGCGAAAGCAACCCCACATAATTTCTGGAAATAGGCATGCCAAACACAGACTCAAACGCATTCACGAATCGGCCGTCTCCTTCTTGTCTTCCGGGACGGTGATGATGTCTCAGACCGCAGTCGAAGAGCTGCGCCGGGTGCGCCCGGATCTGGTGGAGCCGTTCTTGCACGCGCTGCCGGCAGCACGTGCCACCGTGCTGGGCCGGCTGTGGGGCGCTTTCGCCCGGGAGCCGGTTCCTGGAGTGACCGGCCGGCGGCGAGAGGCGGAGACACTGGTGGTCACTCTGGACGGCGGCGGCCGTCTCGCCGCCTCCGCCGCGTGTGCCCAGCGGTTCGCCCAGGTTCCCGAGGACTTCACCGTCATGGGGCCCGAAGGGCCCCTCCGTGGCCCGGCAGAGCTGCTGGCGCAGCTGAAGTCGCGTACCGCCGCGGCGAGCCGGCTTGCCGCGGAACTCGACAACAGCGTCGTCAACCTTGCTCTGGCCCGCGCCGCGAACGCCGGAGGACGCCCTGGGCTGAGTGATTCGGTCGACGCGGAGCAGGCGGTCATCGACGGCCACCCCCAGCACCCGTGCTGCCGCACCCGCACGGGCATGTCCGTCGCCGATGTGCTCGCCTACGCGCCCGAACACCATCCGGTGATCCAGCTGGCCCTGCTCGCCGTCCCGGCCGACCGCCTGCAGAAAGCCGGCACATGGCCCGCCGAACTGCGTGACGGGGACACGTTCCTGGTCCCGGTACATCCCTGGCAGCGGGACCACGTACTGGTACGCCACCGCGACCTCACCCTGACGCGGCGCACACTCCCGGCCCGGCCGCTGCTGTCACTGCGCACCCTGGCACCCTTGGCCGATCTCGCCGGCTGCCACATCAAGACCGCGCTCGACGTACAGGTCACCAACTACCGCCGCACCATCTCACCGGTCGAGGTCGCCGACGGGCCGCCCCTGTCGGAGCTGGTCTCGGCGGTCGTCGACAAGGCCGGGTTCGGCGGAAGCCTGCGGGTCCTGCGTGAGCTGGGCGGCGGCGCGGTACGGGTGGACGGCAAGGCGTCCGCGAGCCTGGCCGCGATGGTCAGGGAGTCCACCGAGTGCCACCTCGACGACGGCGAGATCGCCGTTCCGCTGACCGCGGTGCACGCCACCGGCGCTGCTCCGGTGGCAGGTGATCCTGTGCGCTGGCTGGCGGACTTCGCCGAGCTTGTGCTCCCTCCCGCGCTGACGCTGCTGTCCATGGGGGTGGCCCTGGAGGCCCACGGACAGAACACCCTGGTAGTACTGCGAAACGGACGGCCGGTGCGGGTGCTGTACCGGGACCTGGACGGGGTACGGATCAGTCCCCGCCGACTGGCCGCCTGCGGGTTCACACTGCCGGTTCTGGAAGGCACCCGTGCCGGCGACGACCTGGACGCGCTGCGCACCAAGCTGTTCGGCGGACTGCTCAGCGGGGTCTTCAGCGAACTGGTCGACGTCCTCGCCCGCACCCGTGCCGCAGACCCCGGGACACTGTGGGAGACGGTGGCCGAGACCGGCCGCCGCGTGTACGGCGACCTGCCCGACGACGAGGACGCGGCAGCCTTCTTCGGCGACACGCTGCCACTGAAGGCGACCATCGCCATGCGTCTGGCCCAGGACACCGGCACGGCGCAGTGGGCTCCCGTCCCCAATCCTCTCGCGCAGCACCGCTGACCCCCGCAGACCCGGGTGCGGCCGGGGCGACCGGTCCAGCCGGTCCCTCCATGGCCGTACGACGGCCGGCCGAGGACCGACACACGACTTCGTACGTACTGGAGCCACCGCATGACCACTTCCACCACTGCCCCCGGCGACACAACCACGACCGTCACCGCCGCCACCGCAACCGCAACCGACAGTTCCGCGCAGACGGCTGACAACGTCACCGCTCACACACTGATCAACTGCCTGATCCGCGAGGTCTCCGCTCCTGAGCACCAGGTGACTGTGGACCAGGACCACCTCCTGCTGCGCCTGCCTCGACGTGATGTGTTGTTGCGCACCCGGCTGCGCAGGGTCTCGCTGATCGGCGCACATCGTTTCCACGGCCCGGCCGAGCGGCTCGACGGTGACGGCTGGGTCACCATCGGCTGGCAGGAACTGGCCGGCTACGTCCAGAACGAACTGGAGCAGCGCACCGGCACGACCAACGACGAGTTCCTGGACCAGGTCTGCGATAGCCGAGAGACCATCCGCACCGCCCTGGAGCACCGGGCCGACGCGATGCCGCCCACGGACCTCTACCTCGCTTCGGAACAGTCCCTCGTATTCGGCCACCGCTTCCACCCCACACCCAAAGCCCGCTCCGGGGACCCGGCGGACTGGCTGACCTACGGGCCGGAAACCGGTGCCCGCTTCCGGCTTCGCCATCTGGCAGTGCGTCGCCACCTGGTGCGGCAGGAGGGCGACCTGAAAGATCTCGACGCGCTGTGCCCGGGGGTGGATCCGGACTTCGTGACGCTGCCGGTGCACCCCTGGCAGTTCCGACTCCTGAGTGACCACCACCTGCTGCGCGCGGCGATGGACGCGGGCGAGGTCGTGGACAGCGGCCTGAGGGGGCCGGAATGGGTGCCCACCGCATCGGTGCGCACCCTGTACCAGCCGGACGCGGACACCTTCCTGAAGTTCAGCCTGAACGTCCGCCTCACCAACTGCGTACGCAAACACGCCCGTTACGAACTGCCCGGCGCCGTCGCCCTGAACCAGATGGTCCAGCCCATCATGGCCCGGATCACCGACCGCTATCCCGGCTGCGCGCTGCTCGCCGAGCCCGGCTACCGCACGCTCACCGCCGCCGACGACACCGCCCTGCTGGAGGGCTTCGGCGTCATCGTCCGCTCCGGCCTGCACCCTCACCTGCATCCCGGCGTCACACCCCTGCTCGCCGCCGCGGTGGCGGACGAGTACCCCACCAGCGCAGCCCACGTCTCCCATCTGCTCGCCCGCGGCGACGGAGACATCCTGGTCTGGTGGGACGCGTACCTGCGGCTGCTGCTGCCCCCGGTGCTGGCCGCCTACTTCGAACACGGCGTCGTCCTGGAACCTCACCTGCAGAACGTCATCGTCGGCGTGAACGCCGACGGCATGCCCGCCCAGATGCTGTTCCGCGACCTGGAGGGCACCAAACTCCTGCTTCGCCACCACCGGCGGGCCCTCGCCACTCTGCCCGAAGACGTCAGCGGGCCCCTCACCTACGACGCCGAACGCGGTTGGAACCGGGTCGCGTACTGCCTCCTGGTCAACCACGTCGCCGAACTCCTCGCTGCCCTCGCCGACCTTCAGCCAGCACTGGAGCCGGCCCTGTGGGGCCTGGTCCGCGACCACCTCGACGCCTACGCCCACACCGCCGATGAACCGCCGCGGCTCCGCGCCCTGCTCTGCGGAGTGCCGCTGCCCGCCAAGGCCAACCTCCTTCTGCGCTGGGCCCGCCAGGCAGACCGGCACGCCACCTACGTCCCCCTGACCAGCCCGCTCGGTGCGGACTTCTTCCGCGAGGTGACCCTGTGAGACCCGCCCTGCTCCACCACGTCCACCAGGTGGCCGACGACGACCTGCCCGCCTACGTCTACGACCTGCCCGCGCTGCGCGATCACGTGCGCGGCATCCGGGCCGTGCTGCCACCACGCGTCGAACTGCTGTATGCGGCAAAGGCCAACTCCGATCCGCGCCTCCTGCAGGCCCTCGCCGAGCACCTCGACGGTTTCGAAGTGGCCTCCGGCGGCGAGATCCGCCACATCCGCGGGCTCTTGCCCGATGCGCGAATCGCCTTCGGAGGCCCGGGCAAGACACCGGCCGAGCTGGCCCAGGCCGTGGACGCGGGCGTAGAACGGCTTCACGTCGAAAGCGAACACGAGCTGCGCACCCTCGCGACCGTGCTGGGCGAGCGCACCGCCGATGTTCTGCTGCGCGTCAACGTACCCGTCCACCTCCGTTCGGTGGCCCTCGCCATGGGCGGCGGGCCCAGCCCCTTCGGCCTCGATCCCTCACAGATGGACCGGTGCCTGGACATCGTCGCCTCCGACCCGCGCATCCGGCTGCGCGGCTTCCACACCCACCTGGCCAGTGGACTTGAGGCCACCGCCCACCTCGCCCTGGTCGACGAGGTCCTGGCGTGGGCAGCCGACTGGGCACACCAACGCGCCATCGACCTGACCGAGGTCAACATCGGCGGCGGGATGGGCGTCGACTACACCCGGCCGCACCAGGTATTCGACTGGCCCGCCTTCGGCGCCGGACTGCGCTCTGCCCTGACCCGCCACCCCCACCTCACGCTGCGGATCGAACCCGGCCGATCGGTCACCGCGTACTGCGGCTGGTACGTCACCCAGGTCCTGGACATCAAGTCCAGCCGCGGCCAGGCGTTCGCCGTCCTGCGGGGTGGCACCCACCACCTGCGCACCCCCGCCGCGAAACAGCACGACCAGCCCTTCGAAGTCATCCCCGACGACTCCTGGCACCGGCCATGGGACCGCCCCCAGGCCCGCGACAAGCCGGTAACCCTGGTAGGCCAACTGTGCACGCCCAAGGACGTCCTGGCCCGCCGAGTCATGGTCGACCGCTTGCGCGTCGGCGACCGCATCGCTTTCGCCCTCGCCGGCGCCTACGCGTGGAACATCTCCCACCACGACTTCCTCATGCACCCCCACCCGAGCTTCCACCACGTCGACGACACGGAAGCGCCCATCCCAGCTCCGTACGCCTGTCATACGTCATGAGCACGGACCGTCGACTACGCTCACCTCGTAGAAGGAGGACCCCGAACGCCGGGCTCGGACCGCTCACCGTCCGGCCCTTTCGGCGCTACCTGCTCGGCCAGATGACCTCCAACACCGGGACCTGGATGCAGCGCGCAGCCCAGGATCTGCTCGTCCTGCACCTCACCGGCAACAGCGGAGGTGCGGTGGGCATCGTGACCGCACTGCAGTTCCTGCCCCAGACCTTGTTCGGCCTCATCGGAGGCATCCTCGCCGACCGCTTCCCCAACCGTCGGCTGCTGTTGATCACACAGACCACCATGGCAGCACTGTCCCTGCTGCTCGGAATCCTGACGATCACCGGGATGGTGAGCCTGGCATCGGTCTACGCACTCGCCTTCGCCCTCGGCACAGCCACCGCCGTCGACAGCCCCACCCGCAACGCCTTCATCTCCGAACTGGTCAGCCGGGAGCGGGTGGCCGCCGCGGTCGCCCTGAACTCCGCCCAGTTCAACATCGCCCGCTTCCTCGGCCCCGTCATCGCGGGACTGGCCGTGGCCGCTGCCGGGACCGGCCCGGTCTTCCTCATCAACGCCGTCTCGTACCTGGCCGTCCTGTACGGGCTCATCACCATCCCCGCCGACGAACTCCGCCGGCCCAGCGGGCCCCGGCCCGGCATCACACGACTGACCGACGCGTTCCGGCACATCACCGCCACCCCGGAACTGCTCCTGCCGATCTCCGTCATCGGCCTCGTCGGCACCTTCGGGCTCAACTTCCAGGTCACCATCTCCCTCGTGGCGATCAAGGTCTTCCACTCCGGCGCGGCCGCCTTCGGTTACCTTTCGGCCGCCTATGCCGCAGGCAGCCTCATAGGCGCGCTCCTCACGGCCCATTGGGGGCGGACTCCCACCGTACGACGTATGGTCACCGCCACCGTCATCTTCGGGATACTGGAGTCCGCGCTCGGCCTGATGCCCGGCTACGGCACGTTCATGGCGCTATTGATCCCGACCGGACTAGCCGCGGCGACCGTCACCACCACCGCCAACACCCTCACCCAACTCCACGCCGACCCACAACAACGCGGCCGCGTCCTGTCCGTCTACTTCCTCGTCCTCCTTGGCGGCACCCCCATCGGCGCCCCCCTCGTCGGCCTCGTCTCCGACGCCCTCGGAGCCCGCTCCAGCCTGATCCTCGGCGGCCTGGTCTCGGCCTGCTCCGCGCTCATCTTCTCAGCGCTGGCCACTGCGCGGCGGTTGCCGGATGGGGCAGGAGAGGTGACCGGCCCTGCTCTTGGACCACGTACCGGCACACGGGACGACCCAGCCGGCACATCCGGCACGACTGCGATGAGCCGGTCCACGACCTGAGCGTGGCGCACCCGACGATCGAGTACGGGTGGCCTGCGCGACGCCACTCACTGATCTCGCCCTGAGCCGAGGGCAGAGGGCTCTGTGGAAAACCGGTCGTGACAGCGGTGTCAACCATGCCGGTTTGGCAGCGGTGTATGAGCGAGGGCAGCCGACCAGCACCACTGATACAGCCGGCAGAGCGGCGGAGGTGACAGAGGTTCCCACGCCGAGTCCGCCCCGCCACAGAATCTCCACGGGTGGGGGCCGTGGCCGCACGGACCCCACCCGACGGAGCGGTCAGCGGTGTGCGGGGCCGTGGCAGCGGGCGCTGCCGGAGTCGGTGTACCCGGTGCCGTTGGCGGCCTGGTAGGTCCACGAGTAGCCCGTCGGTCCGAGTGCGAAGCGGCTGACGCCGTAGGAGGTGTCGTTGCCGGTGACCCGGTTGGGGGACTGCTCGGCGGGGGCCAGGGTGTCCAGTCCCTCGCCTCCGGTGCCGATGATGAACTCGGTGATGCCCTTGTGCGGGTCCGCCTTGCCTTGGGGGCTCTGCGGCGCGAACCGGGCGTAGAGGTGCTCGTGGCCGTTGAGGACGACGTCGACGCCGGCCTTGTAGAGCAGTGGCCACCACGCGGTCTGGGACATCTTCCCCTCGTCGGAGAGGTCCGCGCTGGCGCTGAACGCGGGCTGGTGCCAGTAGGCCAGGGTGCAGGGGGAGTGGTCGGCGGCGAGGTCGTCGCGCAGCCATGCGGTCTGCTGCTTCACCCAGGCGCCGTCCGTGGAGCAGCCGCCGATCTGCACCTTGCACTCGGCGTTGAGGGAGATGATGTGCCAGGCGCCCAGGTCGTAGGAGTACCAGCCCCGGCCTGCGGTACCGGCCTGGCCGTGCGCGCGGGGAACGGGCTGGCCCTGGGCGTCGGTGAGCGGGCTGCCCGCGGAGTCGAGGCTGCGGCCGTTGTAGTACGAGTAGTAGCCGGAGCCGTCGACTCCCTTCTCTCCGTCCTTGTAGTCGTAGAACTCGTGGTTGCCGGGCGCCGGCCGCTGCAGGTACTTGAACGCACCGTAGGTCCGGTCGAAGGAGCCCATGAAGTCGTTGTAGCGGCCGACCTGGTACTGCTCGTCGCCCAACAGGGCCACCAGATCGGGCTGCATGGCCTCGATCTGGTTCGCCGTGAGCGTCTGGGCGCTCTGGCGGGTGCCGTTGCACAGGTACTTGGCATCGACGCCCTGGTCGTCCCCGTCGGGCTCGCACGCGATGTCCCCCACCGCCGCGAGGACCGCCGTCCGGTCCGACGTGGCCCGGTACGGCCAGGGGTTATGGTCGATCTCGGCGGTCGCGGCGGTGGCGGTGAGCAGCAGCGCGCCGGTGGCGGCCAGGGCGGCGAGGGTGCGGCGTCTCATTCCAGCAGGCTCCTTCCCCGCCCCGTCCGATTGGAGCGGACGGAGCGTCATCGTCGCGGTCATCGGCACACGCCACGCGACCGGAAGGCAAACTGCCGGAACGGTGAAGATGACCGTTCGGGGTCGACGCGCGTCCTGGTCGACCGGGACGCGCGTCGACGCCGGTGCGGCCGCGACCGGCGAGCCCCGGCAGCGCTACGACCTCGGACACGGCTACTGCACCTATACCTTCTTCGAGCAGTGCCAGCACCGCATGGCCTGCGCACGCATTCACTGCGGCTTCTACACCTCCAAGGACTCCACCAAGGCTCAACTCCTCGAAGGAAAAGCCAACTTGCAGAAGAGGCGTGCCGCCATCCCGCTCACCGAGGACGAGCAGGCTGCCGTCGACGACGGCCAAGCCGCCCTCGACCGCCTCCTGGAACGACTCGCCGACGTCCCCACCCCATCCGGGACGACGCCACGTCAGCTCGACATCCCAGCGGCCGCCACCTTCCTGCCGGTCGTGGACGTCAAGCAGGGCAGGGAGATCTCGAGGCCGAGCTGATATCGGAATGCAAACAGACCCAGGGGCGTGTCACAGTCACTGCCGTGACCTTGATGGACGTCCTCGTCGCCTTCGCCCGCACCGGCCGGATCGGGCCTCTTCACTGCGGAATGCCCCTGACCGAGGCTGAGGACCTCCTTGGCCCGGGTCGCCCGCACCCCGCCATCCTCATGAAGGGGCCCGATATCGACGGCTACCCGTACTCCTGGGACGGGCTCGAGTTGGTTGTCACACAGCGGGCGGTCAGCGGCATCTGGATCAACCTCTGGCCCGGCTCGACCGTGAAGCTCCCCCCTCTTGTCCTGCCCGAATCAGAGTCGTTCGAGGCCACCGTGCTCCGCGAGGAACTGGTCACGGCCCTGGACGCGGCAGGCTGCGAGCACCACGTCAACGACGCCCTCACGTTCGGCCACCAATCCAGCATCCTCACCCGGACCGCTGACGTCTGCGCGGTCTTCAGCCTCCCCGGCCGAGACAACCACGTGTCTCACCGAGACCGTCACTACCTCGACGTGATGCACAAGCACACGGCTTGACATCGCTGATTCCACAGCATCCCAAGAGGGAGGGTGATTCGTCCGCCGTCGGCGGCGCGACACTCACGTGGTGGGCGCTCCTGCCCGCAGGCCGTCCATGACCAGGTCGAAGAGCCGGGTGGCGCGCGAATGCCAGTCGTCGTGCGGGTCGAGCTGCCACAGACCTGTGATGGCGAGGAGGAAGTCGTCCGCGGTGACTCCGGGCCGGATGGTGCCGGCTTCCTCGTTGGCGCGGAGCAGGCGTTCCGCAGCGGAGGCCACCGGCGTGGGGGACGGCTTCGCCGGGCCGCCCGGTGCGCCGGTCACCTGCCGGAGCGCGTCGGCCAGTCCGGCTTTGGCCATGGCGAACTCGGAGAGCCGGTCCATCCAGGCGCGCAAGGCCACGTCGGGTGCCCGGGTCACGAGAAGGTGGTCCGCGCAGTCCGCGACCTGCTGCATTTCGTGGCGGTAGATTTCGAGGACGAGTGATCCGCGATTGGGGAAGTTGCGATAGAACGTGCCCTGTCCGACGCCGGCCTTCTTGGCGATCGCGCTCAGCGGGGTGTCCGCGCAGCGCGACAGTTCGGCGAGAGCCACTTGAAGGATGCGCTCACGGTTGCGTTGCGCGTCCGAGCGCCGGGGTGAGTCCTTCTGCTGAGGCACTCGTCCTCCTCGATGGTTCGCGACCGAACCTCGCCCTTGCTAAGCGGACAGCTGTCCGTTAGATTTCCTGTAGTGGACGCCTGTCCGCTTACGTTCACCATAGCTGTGGACGCGACGCTGCGGCAGTCGCCAACTGCCACTGTTCGGTCCGAGAAGCCGCACGCTTGCTTCGCCTTCATGGTGCACGCCCGCACGATGCACTTTCCGCGCGCCCGGCACTCCGGCTGCCGACCCCTTCCGTCTGTCCTGGAAAACGCGAAAGAAGCACCCCATGGCCTTAGCGACGTCCAGTTCCATCACCTTGAAGATCAACGGCGAGAAGTACACACTGCCCGTCGACCACCGCACCACCCTGCTCGACGCGCTGCGCGAGCGTCTCGATCTCACCGGCACCAAGAAGGGCTGTGACCAGGGGCAATGCGGCGCCTGCACCGTTCTGCTCGACGGGCGCCGGGCCGTCGCCTGCCTGCAACTGGCCGTCGCGGCCGAGGGCCGCGAGATCACCACCATCGAAGGCGTGGCCGACGGTGAGCGGTTGCACCCCGTTCAGCAGGCGTTCTTGGATCTGGACGGCTTCCAGTGCGGCTACTGCACTCCCGGACAGATCTGTTCGGCGATCGGGGTGATCGAGGAACACGCGGCGGGCTGGCCCAGTGCCGTCACCGAAGACGTCCGTCCCGAAGCGGGGCCACCGGCCCTGACCGCCGACGAGATCCGGGAGCGGATGAGCGGCAACCTGTGCCGCTGCGGCGCGTACGTCTCGATCGTCGAGGCGGTGGCCCGCGCGGCGGAATCCCGGACGGGCGAAGGACGCGTGAACCCCGCAGCGGGTGCGAAGGAGGCCGTGGCATGAGGGAGTTCGGCTATCAGCGGGCGTCCGACGTCGCCGACGCCGTCGCCCTGCTCGGCGCGGATCCGGACGCACGCTTCCTCGGTGGCGGCACCAACCTCGTCGACCTCATGAAGACCGGTGCCGAGCGACCCGCCCGGCTCGTCGACATCCGTGAACTCCCGCTCGATGAGATCGAGACGACGCCCGAGGGCGGTCTGCGCGTCGGCGCGACCGTCACCAACGGGGACCTGGCCGCCCACCCCGAGATCCGGCGCCGCTACCCGGCGCTCGCACAGGCGGTGCTGGCAGGCGCCTCCGGGCAACTGCGCAACATGGCCACGGTCGGGGGGAATCTGCTGCAGCGCACCCGCTGCGGCTACTTCACCGACGTCACCAAACCCTGCAACAAGCGTGTACCCGGCAGCGGTTGCCCCGCGGTCGAAGGTGAGCACCACAACCACGCGATCCTGGGCGCTTCCGACCGCTGCGTGGCCGTACACCCCTCGGACATGGCCGTGGCCCTGACCGCATTCGACGCCGTCGTGGCGTACGAAACGGCCGACGGGCCTGGGGGTGCCCCCTCGGGGGGAGAGTTGCCACTCGCCGAGTTCTACCTGCCTGTCGGCGGCACCCCGCACCTGGAGACGGCCCTGCCCCCGGGCGCGCTGATCACCGGCGTCACCCTGCCGCCCTCCCCGGTCGCCGCGCGCTCGCGTTACCGGAAGGTACGCGAACGGGCTTCGTACGCCTTTGCGATCGGATCGATCGCCGCCGCGCTGGACGTGCGGGACGGCGCCGTGCACGACGTGCGCCTCGCCTTCGGGGCCGTCGCGTCGCGACCCTGGCGGGCCCGGACGGCCGAGCGGGTACTGACCGGGGCACCGGCCGGTCCCGAGACGTTCGCCGCCGCCGCGGACGCCGAACTGGCGGCGGCGAAGCCGCTGCCTCACAACGGATACAAGGTCACCCTGATGCGCAACCTCGTCGTGGCCGTCCTGTCCGAACTCGCCGAGGAGACCGCCCGATGACCACCGCGACATCCCGCACCACGGCGGCGAAGGGCTCCGTCGGCACCGCGCACACCCGTGTGGAGGGTCGCGAGAAGGTCACCGGCGCGGCCCGCTACGCCGGAGAGATCCCCTTCGCGGGCCTCGCCCACGGCTGGCTCGTGCTGTCCACCGTCGCCCGCGGCCGCATCCGGTCGATCCAGACCGAGCCCGTTCTCGCGATGCCGGGCGTTCTCACCGTGCTGCACCATCACAACGCCCCGCGCCTCGACACCGACTACGTCGGCCTGCTGGGAGCCCCGGACCCAACCGTGGCCGTCTTCCAGCACGACCGGGTACCGTACCTCGGCTGGCCGGTCGCGCTGGTCGTCGCCGAGACCTCCGAGCAGGCGAGGGAGGCCGCCGAGGCGCTCGTGGTGCACTACGAACAGGAGCCGCACGACATCGCGTTCTCCGCGGACCGCCCGGACGCCTACGCGGTGGACGGCCATATGCCGGGAGTGGCGGAAAAGGGCGACCTGAACGCCGAACTCGCCGCGTCCGCCGTCGTCGTGGACGAGGAATACACCACGCCCGAAGAGCACCACGGCATGATGGAGCCGCACGCGGCGGCGGCCCGCTGGGACGGCGGCCGGCTCGAGGTCGTCGACTCCAACCAGGGAACCACCTGGGTCGCGTCAGAGTTGGCGAACCTGTTCTCGCTCGACCCGGAGTCGGTGCGAGTACGGTCGGAACACGTCGGCGGCGGTTTCGGCAGCAAGGGCGTCCGCGCACACCAGGTGGCCGCCGTGATGGCCGCGACCGTCCTCCGGCGTCCCGTCCGGGTCGTCATGACACGCCGGCAGATGTTCTCCCTCACCGGCTACCGGAGCCCCACGACGCAGCGGATCAGGCTCGGCGCCGACGCCGACGGGCGGCTGCGCGCGCTGGAGCACCGTTCCTTGAGCCTCACCTCGACCGTGCACCAGTTCGTCGAGCCGTGTGCCGGCGTGGCCAGGGTGATGTACGACGCCGACGCCCACCACACGGCCAACCGGGTCGTGCGGCTCGACCTGCCGACGCCGACGTTCATGCGCGCGCCGGGTGAGGCACCGGGGTCGTTCGCCGTGGAGTCGGCGCTCGACGAACTCGCCGAGAAGTGCGGGATCGACCCCATCACGCTGCGGATGCGCAACGAGCCCGAGCGGGGTCCCCTCTCCGGGCTGCCGTTCAGCAGCCGCAATCTGCTCGCCTGTTTCCGGGAGGGCGCCCGCAGGTTCGGCTGGGCGGACCGGGACCCGCGCCCCGGCCTGCGCCGCGACGGGCGCTGGCTGCTCGGGACCGGCACGGCGGCGGCGTCCTTCCCCGCTGGAGCCATGCCGTCCACGGCGGCCGTGACGGCCGAGGCCGACGGAACCTTCACCGTACGGATCAACGCGGCGGACATCGGAACGGGCGCCAGGACCGCGCTCACCCTGGTCGCCGCCGACGCGCTGGGGACGGAACCGGACCGCGTCCACGTATGCATCGGGGACAGCGATTTCGGGCCGGCTGGGATCGCCGGCGGTTCGATGGGCACCCGGTCCTGGTCCTGGGCCGTCACGGCCGCGGCCGGGGAACTGCGGGAGCGGCTCGTGCCGGGCGCCGACATCCCCCCGGAGGGCATCACCGCACGGTCGGACACCACCGAGGCCCTCGCGGCCCTCGCGCAGAAGGAACGGCACTCCTTCGGAGCGCAGTTCGCCGAGGTCGCTGTGGACCCCGCCACCGGCGAGGTGCGGGTGCGCCGCATGCTCGGAATCTTCGCGGCGGGCCGGATCATCAACCCGCTGACGGCCCGTAACCAGTTCCTCGGAGGAATGGTCTGGGGCATCTCCATGGCCCTGCACGAGGAGGCGGTCCGGGACCGGGCCTCGGGTGGCCACTACGCCGCCGACCTCGCGGGCTACCACGTCGCCGTCAACGCCGACGTGCCGCACCTCGAGGCGGACTGGATCGACGACCCGGACCCCGACGATCCGGTCGGGATCAAGGGCATCGGCGAGGTCGGCATTGTGGGTGCCGCGGCGGCGGTCGCCAACGCGGTCTGGCACGCGACGGGGACCCGCCACCGGAACCTGCCCATCCGGCCTGACCGCGTCCTCATGGCGGGCCGGAATGCTTGACATCGCCTCCGAGCTGAACGGCTGGATGGAGGAGGGACGGGACTTCGCCGTCGCCACCGTTGCGGCCGTCGGCGGCAGCGCTCCCCGGGGTCCCGGGGCCGCCCTGGCGGTCGACAGCGCCGGCGCGGTCATCGGCTCGGTCTCCGGCGGCTGCGTGGAAGGAGCGGTGTACGACCTGTGCGTCCAGGCGCTCGAGGACGGCGAAACCGTCCTCGACCGGTTCGGCTACAGCGACGAGGACGCCTTCGCCGTCGGGCTGACCTGCGGCGGGGTCATCGACGTGATGATCACGCCGGTCCGCGCGGAGGCGCCCGCCGCGGCGGTGTTCCGGCAGGCGCTGTCGGCCGCCGTCCGGGGCGAGCCGGTCGCCGTCGTCCGGGTCGCCCGGGGCCCGGCCGGCCTCCTCGGTGCGGCCCTGCTCGTACGTCCGGACGGAACGCACGAAGGCGGGCTCGGTGGCCACCCGGAGCTGGACCGGACGGCGGCGGCCGAGGCCCGAGCCATGCTGGACACCGGGCGCACCGGCACGGTCGGTCTCTCCGAGGACGGTTCGCGCTGCCCCGGCGGTCTCACGCTGCTCGTCGAGGCGAACGTACCGCCGCCCCGCATGATCGTCTTCGGCGCGATCGACTTCGCCGCGGCGCTCGTGCGCGCGGGCAAGTTCCTCGGCTACCACGTGACCGTGTGCGACGCCCGTCCCGTCTTCGCCACCCGGGCCCGCTTCCCCGAGGCCGACGACATCGTCGTCGACTGGCCGGACCGCTACCTGCGGCGCACGGCGACGGACGGACGCACGGCCCTGTGCGTGCTCACCCACGACGCCAAGTTCGACGTCCCCCTGCTGGAGTCGGCCCTGAGGATGCCGGTCGCGTTCGTCGGCGCGATGGGCTCACGCCGCACCCATGAGGACCGCACCCGGCGGCTGCGTGAAGCCGGCCTGAGCGATCATGAACTGGCCCGGCTGAGGTCGCCGATCGGCCTGGACCTCGGCGCCCGTACGCCCGAGGAGACCGCGCTGTCCATCGCGGCGGAGATCGTCGCGACCCGGCGCGGAGGGACGGGCGTCCCCCTGACTGATTCGAGGACGGCGATCCACCACGACGGACCACGTGTCGCGTAGGGGGAGGCGGGCCCACGGCACGGGCTCGCCCCTCCTCCGCCACCGCTTCCCGGTCTTCCGGCCAAGGGGCTCGGCAGCCGGCCGGTGCTGCTTCGGCCGAAGCCGGCCTGCGCCCGACCGTCAGGGATCCGCCCGGCGTGGATGCGCGGAAGCTCCGCGATGGCCATCGGGTAGCGGCGCCGGATCAGTGAGACAGGTCGCTGGGATCGGTGTTGGCGCCGCCGGCTGTGTTCACGAGAGCGGACAGCAGATGGCGACCACTTTGGGAGGCACGAGGGCCTGAAGCTGTTCGACTGCCAGACGGCTGGAAGAGGTCCGTCGAGGTGCCCTGCGTGAGGTTCTCGAGGATCTTGCGCAGCCACGGGGTGCGTACGGCTGGCAGCCGGACCAAGGTGTCCTGGAACGTTTCCCGGTCGGCCCGGAACAGGTAGTTGGGGCGCGGAGGAAGCGGGTCGTCGTGGAGTACGTCTTGGGGTATGCGGCCTGACGCGGGAACCGGCAAGTACGGCTGGGGAGAGACCAGCCACAGCCACACCCCCAGCGGCAGGGGCACCAGGTATGCCGACGCAGTGGGGCTGGCGGGGGTCCAAGTCTGACCTGTCTGGGGATGCACCGGTACAAGGAGGATGTCGGCGCCCGCGTCCGGGGAGGGTTGTCCCGGTCCAGCCAGGACGGCGCGCCGCTTCGGGGGGCCAATCGGCAGCAGAATGTCAAGCGCGCGTTGGAACACATCCGCGGTCAGACCGCGCGGGACCTTCACCGGCTGCCCTTGGGAGGCAACCAGCAGGTGGGCGAGCGCCTGGCCGGCTGCCGCCTCCCACCGCGGGCTCCACGACCAGTAGTGGTTCGACGACCCCATCCGTCCTCCCCACGTGGCAATCGGCTCGATCGGGGGCGTTTTCTCCTCCTTCTCTGCCAGCTCCGCCCAGGAGAGGGGCGCAGCGTGGATACCGTCGACGGGGACGCGGTGCACGGCGTCCGGGCTGAGCCGCACTGCCTGCCAGAGCGAGCAGTCGTCGACCCTGGTCGCCACGGGGAGGTCGCACGTCTCGCAGGCCGTGTTGGGCCCGTCGGCTCCGTCGAGGCCGCAGCAGGCACCGCCGCACTTCTCAGGAATCAGCCGGGTTCCACGGATATCACCGGGCGCGATGACACTCGCCCCGGGCGTGCTGTCGGACAGGGCGTAGACCGGCGCGTAGATGCCGCGCGCCTCGGCCTCGCCCGGATCGATCTCGTCCCACATCCACCACGGCCCTCCCCAGGGGTCCGGGTCCACGGCAAACGTCCCGGACTCCATGAGCACCGGAAGCTGGACCCCGTTCCCGTACTTCTGACGGGCGTGGGCTGGCAGTGCGACCTGGGACAGCGGGGTGGTCAACTCGGCGCCGCATCCCGCACACACAAAAACGAACAAGTGTCCTCCGCCTGGGAAACAGACGCATCGTCGCAGCTCGCGGGCAGCCAGCCAACACGTTTTCTCATCCGTTGCGGGAACGGCACCTGCCACCGTCGTGGAGTCTCAACGCACCGCGGGCGAGTGCCAGCCGCCGCCTCTGACTACGGCAAGCGGCTCACTCGGTGTTCGAATCACCGAGACGCCCGATTCGATCTGACCAGCGTCGCCCTCATGACGGCAGGCACGTGCGTCCTGACACCGACCGGCCTGGCCGACGAGTGACGGAGCCCACAGATTTTCCCGTTTCTGTGACCGACACGCCGACGGAGGATCTCCTCTTGTGTACGGCCGAGCCGGAGTCACCGGAGGGTATACGGAGATGAACCACATAGCCGCGGACGCAGAACTCGTCGTCGCAGCACGCGAGGGCAGCCAGGAGGCACTGGAAGAACTGGTGGCCCGGCACCTGCCACTCGTCTACAACATCGTCGGTCGCGCGCTGAGCGGGCAGGCCGACGTGGACGACGTCGTCCAGGAGACGATGCTGAACGTCGTGCGGGGCCTGCCCGGACTACAGGAGGAGCAGGCGTTCCGGTCATGGCTGGTCGCGGTGACGATGAATCAGGTACGCAAGCACCACCGGAACCGCACCGAGCAAGCGCGTCCCCTGGACGAACTCGCCGTCGTGGCAGACCCGGGGGCCGACCTCGCCGACCTCACCCTCACGGAACTCGGGCTGTCCGGACAGCGGCGGGAGACCGTCGAGGCCACCCGTTGGCTGGACGAGGACGACCGAGAGCTGCTGTCGCTGTGGTGGCTCGTGACCACGGGCCATCTGATCCGCACGGAAATGATCGACGCGATCGGCCTGGACAGCCATCACGTCACCGTACGGGTGAGCCGGATGAAGGCACAGCTCGACACCGCGCGACTGGTGGTCCGATCGCTGACAGCGGTTCCCCGCTGCGCCGAGCTGTCCTGGGTCATCAGTCCCTGGGACGGCAAGCCGAGCGCCCTGTGGCGCAAACGGCTGGCCCGGCATGTGCGCGAGTGCGCCCACTGCGGAGGTCTGGGCACCGATCTGGTACCGGCCGAGCGGCTCCTGGTCAACCTGGCCTTGGTCCCGCTGCCGATCGGTCTCGCGACGTATGTCCTCGCGCGCACCACGATCCCTGCGTTCCAGGTCGTGTCGGCCTCGACGAGCGCACCGCGAGCCCGGGAGGGCACCCATCGGGGCAAGCACGCCGGCAGGCACCGTGTGTCACGCACCCGCGTCTCGGGCAACGGAGGCGGACGCTCGCTGGCATCCCTCGGCGGCAAGCCGCTGCTGGCTGCCGCGGCGCTCGCGGCCACCGTCACGGCGGCCCTCGGCGCGGGGGCATTCGCGAGCCCGGACAGCGGGAAATCGGCGGGACACCAACCGGGCGGTCTCAGCGCCGCCGACGACGACGCGCCCGCCTTGGCGTCAACTTCCAAGAAGGCCGAGACAGGTACCCAGAGCACGCCCACGCCCAGGGCGACGCCGAGCAAGAAGCCCATGGCCAGGCACACCGCGCGCCCGAGCGGCCCCACGCACAGCGCCCCTGCGCACACCCCCAGCCCCGCCCCCGCGCAGCCCACACCGTCCCAGCCCACCGTGCACCCCTCCGGCACGAGCGCCGAGCAAGCCGCCGCCATGGCGGTCCTCCACCTCATCAACCAGGCACGCGCCGAGGCACACCTCGCACCTCTGCAGCTGAGCTCCGGCCTGGGTACGAGTTCCGAGCAACACAGTCACACCATGGCGTCGGGCTGTGGCATGCAGCACCAGTGCCCGGGCGAATCACCCTTCACCGTCCGCGAGACCGCGGCCGGCGTCCATTGGGGGACTGCCGGCGAAAACATCGGTGAGGGTGGCCCGGTGGCCGACGCGCAGCCCGACATCACGAGCATGGTCGTCGGTATCACCCAGCAGATGCTCGCCGAACAGCCCCCCAACGACGGACATCGACGGAACATCCTCAACCCGGACTTCCACCACATAGGAATCACCGTGCTGCGCGACAGCGGAGGCACGGTCTGGATGACCCAGGACTTCTCGGATTGACGAGCTCGTGCACGGTTGGCGGTGAGGCGTCGGGCTCTCGATCGTCGATCACAGTCGTGTGGTGGAGGTCGTCGACCTTCCCGGCCGGACGGGCAAGGCCAGGCCCGTTGCGCCCCGGTCACCGGTCAGCCGGTCGGCGGTCGCGTTCCCGTCTCCGCGGGCGGGCAGTGCAATGAGCGGCACACCCCGTGGCCCCTGCCGGGGGGCAGGGCGACGGATGATGTCATCGGCGTACGCGGTCTGCACGGGTACTTCCGGTGCGAAAGCATGGCGGGGAGCCCTGTGCAGGACGGCCTTCACAGCGCGCCTCCTCGCCGGGGTCGGCTCAGCTCCCGGAGAGTCGGTGTGGGCAGCCGCCGCGCCATGGTGACCATGATCCGCACAGAGGCCCCGCGGCTGGACTGGTCTCGGTACGAGCGCTCCTCACTCCGGGCCACGTTATGGAGGGTCGCAGGTGCTGGTGTCCTGGCCGAAGTCATGAGGTCCCCCTTGACGGTTGTGTGGCTGCTCCTGCGGCTCAACGAGCGGGTCGGAATTTCGAACACATGTGTTTCGGTCGTGTTGGTAACCCTGGGATTGAGCGCGCGCCGGAGCTTGCGGGTTGCATCGACCCTTGCGGCCCCTGGGCCAGTGACCGGAGCGGCGGTGGCCAAAACGCCGAGCGTGCCGCTGTTCAGGCGCCCGGGGCTGGAGCGTGACCTGGTGGAAGCGGGCGAGCAGAGTGATGGATCCAGGGAGCGGCGGTCGACCGCGGTCACCAGGAGCAGCGGGCGATCGCAGGCCTGGTGCGAATCCGCAACAAGGTGCCGGCCCTCACGAGAACGGCTCGTCGCCCCGGACGTTGATGCACCGATGCGCTCGTCATCGGTGGCGACCACCACCCCGTCGAGGCACTCTGCCTCCAGGCAGCGCTGGGGAATGAGTGGGGCGGGGGAGGAGGGCCGGCTTGGCGCGGACGGTCGGCGAGGCGGAGTCCTCGAAGGACCGCCACTCGTAGCCGCTGACCTCTTCGGTTTGGAGCCTCACGGCGTGTTGGGCCCGAAGAAGGAAGGCCCAGCGGAAGTCCACGTGCTGGTGTGCCGGCTCGCCCTTCGCGGGGTTGGCGGCGATGTCGTGTACGTCGATGTCCAGCGGCACGGTCTCGAAGCCGGGGAGGGGGACGACGGCATCGCGAGGAATGCCGGCCTCCTCGCGCAGTTCACGAAGGGCGGCACCGGGAAGGTCGTTGTCGCCTGGTTCGTTGTGGCCGCCGTTAGTAACAGTTCGCATGTCTCACGGATCGGATCCTCCTGTCTCAGCGAATGACCTGCCGCGCACCTCAGCTGTACCTGCGGCATCGGTGGTGGCTGGTGTCTCAGTCGAAACGCCAGATGCTGCCGTCCCGTGATCTGGCGCGAGCGCCGCCGGCGGCCCGACGCACCGCCTGTCAGCAGATCGAGCGACGCCAACGACCGGCCCGGTCCGGTGGCCCCAGCCTTGGGGCATGGCGGACATGAGACGGCATCCAAATCCCTTGACGGCACGGCCTTCTACGGAGCCATCGCGACATCTGACTCGCCCGCCATCAGCGCCCGGTCCGGGCCGGCTGAGTGGGGCTCAGGTTCAGGTGCGCGAGTAGAACCGCGGAGAGAACGCAGTTCGGTGTCGCGTGTTGTGACACCGGGTTGGGCTGATTGCTTCATGGGGCGGGTGTCGCTGCTCGGGCTCGGGGCATTGATCAAGAGGAAGGCCACTACGGCGGCAGTGGCGATGAGTCCGGAGGCGAGGCCGAAGGCCGCGGTGTAGCCGTGTACCAGTGCCTGCATGGAGGATGGTGCAGACGCTGTGGCTCCTGCCGTGTGTGTCGAGGTGAGGCGCGCGGTGGTGCTGACGGCCACGGTGGACAGCAGTGCGGTGCCCACGGCGCCGCCGATCTGCTGCGATGTGTTGATCATGGCGGAGGCGACTCCCGCGTCCTGCGGCCGCGCTCCGCCGGGAGCGAGTGACATTGCGGGCATGAACGCCGTGCCCAGGCCGATGCCGAGGAGGATCAGGCTGGGCATGACGTCGGTGGCGTAGCCGGCGCCAGGGGTGAGCTGCGTCAGTCGGCCGACTCCGAGAGCGGCGAGGAGAAACCCGGGCGCCGTGACGGCACGGGCCGGTACGCGCTGCATCAGCCGGGGGCCGATCTGCGTGGATCCGGTCAGCATGCCCGCGACCATGGGCAGGAAGGCGGTGCCGGCCAGCAGGGGACTGTATCCCTTGACGACCTGCAGGAAGTACGTCATGAAGAGGAATTGTCCGAACATGCCGGTCACGGCCAGGGCCATGGAGAGGTAGACCCCGCCGCGGGTGCGGTCGAGCACCACCCTCAGCGGCAGCAGAGGCGCCGCAGTGCGGGCTTCGACCAGGACGAACAGGGTGAGCAGGACGACCGCCGCAGTGAACAGGCCGAGCGTCGGGCCGGCCGTCCACCCGTGCGACTGTGCCTGTGCGAAGCCGGACACCACGGCCGCGAGAAGGAGCGGGCAGTTGGCGCTCATCTCCCCGTAGGACCCGCGCCGACCTGTGTCGCCGCGGGATCTGCCACACCCTGTCGGACAAGGCCGACCACGCGCGCTGCCGTCGGAAGCTCGGCGCCCGTAGGTCGGCCGCCGCATGTCGGCCCGACCGGCTCTCGCGAGCGACGGGCGACCGAGTACCGACGGCGTCAAGAGCCACCGCGCTGTCGCCACGAGATGCGACAAGCTCGCGCCCCAGTGCAAGGCAACGGTCCTGATCGCAGTCCCTGACGAGTGGCTGGGACTTCCGCTGTCGCGCGAAGGGCTCACCCCGGACCCAGGCGGAAATCAATGCTGCCCGCAGCGAGGCCCGTTGCGCTATGCCTTGTGACGGCATCCAGCGAGGAGCAGGGCGACCATGTGCTCGGCGTCGACCTGATGGTAGTCGGGGCCCGTGATGCAGAGATTCCCGATGGCTCGCATGAGCCTGTGGGCGGTGATGCCTGGGGCGAGTTCATCAGTGGCCGCGCAGGCATCGAGCAGCGCTGCGCAGGCCGGGACCAGGGTGTCGAGCATGAGGGTGTGGAGGTTCTCCAGCCCTGGATCACCGGACCCCAGGGCGGCACCGAGGCCGTGCTTGGTCACGAGGAACTCCACGAACGCGTCCGCCCAGCGGGTCAGGGCGGCGAACGGCGAGGTTGACTCCTCCAGAAGACGGGGCGCGAGTGCGGCGCAGGTGTCGATCTGGTGCCGGTAGACGGCGGTGACGAGTTCTGCCCGGGTCGGGAAGTTCCGGTAGATCGTGCCGACGCCGACTCCGGCGCGTTCGGCGATGTCTCGGATCGGGGCCTGGACGCCCTGGTCCACAAAGACCGCCGCTGCGGCCGCCAGTACGGCACCGCGAGTGCGCTGCGCCTGCGCCTGACGCAGTCCGACCGGTTCAGGCATGGATCCTCCACTTGCTCGCGGAACAACGTTCCGCTAAATTGGCGGAACAACGTTCCGTCAAGTATGGCAGAGCGATCCCGTGAGAAAGCCCAGGTCCCCCATGTCTTCCCACGCCCTCGACCAGCGGATTGTCTCGGTCAAGCCCATCACCGTCCCCGCCCCCGGCCGCAGCTTCGAACTGCAGGTGAAGGTCACCGCTCCGCTCTCAGGTCAGAACCGGCCAGTCATCGTGTTCTCCCACGGCAACGCCTGGTCGATGGACGGATATGAGCCCCTGGCCGACCGGTGGGCCGCCGCCGGATTCGTCGTGGTGCAGCCCACCCACCTGGACTCCCGCCGCAACGGGATCGGATGGGACGACCCGCGCTTTGCCACCATCTGGCGTGTCCGGATCGCCGACCTTCACGCGGTCCTCGACGGGCTCGGTGACATCCTTGCCCGGGCCGGCCTGGAGGACCGCGTCGACCGTGAGCACATCGCGGTCGTCGGCCACTCCTGGGGAGCCCAGTCCGCCGGCGCGATCCTTGGCGCGCGCGTGCTCGACGCCGACGGCGTGCCCGGAGAGGACCTCTCCCACCCCGCGGTTTCGGCCGGCGCGCTGATCAACGTCACCGGAACCGGCGACTCGCTCACCGCGTTCGCCGCCGAACACCTTCCGTTCATGAGGCCGGACTACTCCACCATGACCACCGCGGCCCTGGTGATCGCGGGCGGCAAGGACCAGTCTCATCTCTCCACCCGGGGGCCGGAGTGGTTCACCGACGCCTACCACCTCAGCCCGTCCCCGAAGAGCCTGCTCGTCATCGCCGAGGGCGAGCACACCTTGGGAGGCCTCGCCGGCGAGCTGGTCGCCGAGACAACCGACGAGGACCCCGCCCGCGTCGCCCTCGTCGCCGATGCGATTTCCTCCTACCTCCTCGACGCATTCCAGCTCAACGATGCCGCCTGGACCGCCCTCAACAACGCCGCTGCGGCAGGCGACGGCACCTGGAGCATCTCCAGCAAGTGAACCCGGCCAGACCACGACGTCGAACGGGCCGACAAATCCATGCAACCGCAACTGGCCGCGCCGACGCGGAATCCGCTTGCCCTGCAGGGAGAACTGCCCCGCCGTTGGCAACCTCGCCCGCGCCACCAGGGCGGGGTGATCTTCGCTCGGTTGATGTACGCCGGCCGGATCGGCGTTGTTTGCGCCGCGGCGCCAGCCAGGCCTGCTCAACGGGTTCAGCGCGGATACCGAAGTGGTGTCGGCCCCACCATGACGTCACCCCTCACCGACTACCTCGGTAGCTGGTGCAGTCACCCCGGCGGCCTCCCGCGCACCGCCTGCGAGCACCGCGCACGTGAACGCGATCGCAGGGGCCTTCCAGCCCCAGGGGGCGAAAACGATCACTGGTATGACGAACATGGAATGGACGGCGGAGACGAAAAACGCCCCCCGCGCCCAACCTCCGCCGATCATCGGCCGGCGTACGGTCGCCCAGTGGCGCCACCACAGCCCGGCAGCCACCGCGGCGATGCCGGCCATCGCGCCAGCGCCCAGCCGGTCCAGGGCGGCATCGGTCACACTGTCAGGGTCCAGTGCGGCCGAGCCGGTCGTGTGCACGCTCAGTGCAACCGCAGTCCAACCGAGGGCCGCCACACTCAGCAGGGAAGCCAGAACTGCTGTGCGACGCTGGTCCCAACTCATCCCAGAATGCGTGGAGTTCGATTTCATGACTCATTCTAGCCACCGACGCCGGCTGGACCACTTACCCGTGGGCATCGGCGCGGCGGGAGGTATTTCCAGGGGTTTTCCCGTGCGGTTCACGTAGGGGATCGCGTTGAAGACGGCCCGTAAATCGACCTTGGCCGGCTGCCCGGTCGGCCTGCGGTCCGGCCGGGCCTTTCTCCAGGCCGTCAACGTCGGCTCGATCGGGGTCCATCGGGCGTCGGACAGGTCGCGCGTGAAGACCTGTACCAGCGTCCCGGCCGCCGGGCAGGGCACGGGTGCGGCGAAGAAGGTCGTGGGCCGCAAGCGGAGCACGTCACCGACACCCCGGGCCTGCTGCTCGCGGTCCTGGTCACGGCCGCGAGCGAGCAGGACTCCGTCGCCGGCACCGACCTGATCGATCAAGTGGCTGCCGTCCATCCCACCATCCGCAAAGTCCGGGTGGACGGCGGCTACCGCCGGCACCTCGTCGAGCACGCCGCCACCCTCGGCATCCACATGGAAATCGTCCAACGCCCCCGGGCCAGGGGGTTCACCCCGCTGCCCAAGCGCTGGACCGTGGAGCGCACTCTGCCCGAGTAAGGCGGAGGCGATCGGGGGGCCGGCAGGCCCGTGATCGTTCCTTACCGTGCGAGCACGGTGTCCAGGGCAGTGGTGAGTTCCGCCAGGGGGTCGGTGGCCCCTCCCTGGGTGCGCCAGGCGATGAAGCGGTCGGGGCGTACGAGGACGGCACCGTGCGGGGTGTGGCCACGGGCGGCGGTCCAGGTGGAACGCAGGTCGCGGTAGTCGCCGTGGAGGTGGCCGACCCGGATCGCGTCCAGCGGCAGTCCGCTCCGGGCGGCGATCTTCTCGGCGGCTTCGCACCAGGCCCGGCCGTCCTCTCCGGCGATCAGCAGGAAGCGGCCGGGGCGCACCAGACGGGCCAGGGCCACGCGGTGGCCGTCGAGGTCCTCCAACCAGGCGTGGGGCAGCGGGTGTCCGGGGCGGGCGGCGGGCTGGTGGATGCGGACGGGGTCGGGGTTGGCGGGTGCGGGAGTGCCGTCGGAGACCACGGCCGTGGAGTCGTAGGTGTAGCCGAACTCGACGCCCAGTTCGTTGAACTCCATGGACTGGGCGGCCACGGTGGCCAGGAAGGCGCGGCGGAAGTCGGTGTCGGCGGGGTCCTCGCTCCACAGTCGGCGAGCCTGCCGCCAGTTCTCTTCCTCGCCGGCCTGCGGCCCGCCGCCGAAGAGGGCGCTGATGGCTATCTGGTTCATGGCGTTCTCCAGCGAGCGCTGGACGTTGGTGGCGTCCACCGGGCGCCGCTCGGCCTCGTAGGTGTCCAGCAGGGCGTCGTCGGCGTGGCCGTTCAGGACGGCGGCGAGTTTCCAGGTGAGATTCTGGACGTCGTGCATGGCCGAGGTCAGGCCGAGGCCGCCGGTGGGCGGGTGGCGGTGGGCGGCGTCGCCGGCGATCAGGACGCGGCCGGCGCGGTAGTGGTCGGCGACCACGCCTTCCAGGGTCCAGCGGGAGATCATGTGGACCGTCAGGTCCTCCTCGCTCAGCCCCAGTCCCGTGCGCAGGTCGGCCAGTACGGAGTCGTCGTCCAGAGCGCGGCCGTCGTCGGGCCCGTAGTTGAGGTGGAAGACCCACTCCTCGGACTCGGGCCCCCAGTGGTCGGGGCCCATGGGAACGAGTACGCCGGGGATGCCGAGGCCGGGCAGCCACAGCCAGCGGATCAGCACCTCCGGGTCGCGTGCCCAGCGGGACAGGTCGGCGGAGAGGTGGAAGGAGACCACGCGGGCGAGGTTGCGCACGCCCTCTTGGACGATGCCCACGGCGGGCCCGACGGTGCGACCGCCGTCGCAGCCCAGCAGGTAGCGGGCTCGCACCCGGTAGGTTTCGCCGCTGTCGCGGTCGGTGACGGTGGCCGTGACGCCGTCGTCGTCCTGAGCGAGCGCGGTCAGCTCGTGGTGAAAGCGGACTCTGCCGGGCGCGAGTTCCTCGGCCCGGGCACGCAGGACCGGCTCCAGACGGATCTGGGGCAGGTTGGCCTGTCGCTCGGGGCTGGCCGCGAGCCACTCCGGGGAGCGGCCGCCGACTCCCCAGGCCTCCATCCGGGCGACGCGGCGGCCGCAGTCCTCGTGGTCGCCGGCCAGGCCCACGTACCAGGCGGTGTGGGACATCTGTTCGGCCGGGGTGGAGGCGGCGTAGACGGTGTCGGCGACGCCGGCGTCGCGCATGATCTCCATGGCGCGCTGGTTGAGGACATGGGCCTTGGGCAGGACGGAGGTGCTGGGCCAGGCGGTGACCAGCAGGGATTCGATGCCCATGCGGCTGAGCAGCATGGAGGCGGTGAGCCCCGCGCCGCCTCCGCCGACGATGAGGACGGGCACGTCGATGTCGTTCATGGGTACTCCGTGGGATGGCGCGGCTCTGGGCCAGTGGGTGGGGACGTCAGGACAGGTGGCCGGGGTGTACGGGGACAGCACTCTGGTTCCGATGGCCTACGTGTCCATCAGGGCGATGGCGTGTTGCGTGCTCCAGTGCGGTAGTTCACGTCCGCCGGGAGCGTCGATGCCCTTCGACCTCAGCCGCAGTGACTGGGCCGGGGGCAGCGGATGCTGGTGGACGTCGGCGCGGCTCACGGTGGTGCTCCGCCCGGTGCCCAGCGGGCGACTGGACGGTCGCGGACGCGCGCTGACAGCAGTGGCCACGGCGTCGGCGACTGCTAGCCGGCGGCCAGCAGGACCAGATGGACTGCGGCCAGAACGCCCATGACGGCGGCAGGCAGGCAGCGGGCGGCCGGATCGCCGCTGCGCAGGTGGACGACGACGGCACCGGCCATGAACAGGATCAGGCCCACTGAGGCGGCGGCACCCAGTGCGGTGATCCGCAGGCCCGCCAGCAGCCCGGCCGCCGCCGCCACCTCCAGAGCGCCCAGCAGGCGGTAGTGGGTGGTGGTCATACCGACGTGGCCTGCGGCCTGGCGCATGGCGGGGACTGCCGCGAGTTTGGCCGACCCCAGCAGGAGGAAGATCCCGGCGAGGAGGACGGCCAGGACGACGCTGGTGGCTTTCATGAAGGTCTCTCTCAGGTTGCTTACGGGGCGTACTGCCAGTGCAGGGCGTACCGGTCGAGAGCCGCGGTGACCCTGTGCCGAACGGCTTCGTCGGCAGGGGCGGGCAGCATCACGCGGACTCCTCCGTCGTATGGCCGGCACACGATCCGTTCGGGGTCGCAGTCCTCGCCTTGAACGGCCAGTTCGGTCAGGACCGCGCGGCGGGTGGCGTCCAGGCGCAGCCCCAGCTTGTAAGGCTTGCCGACGGCGGTGAGCGGGATCGCGTCGATCACGAGCACTTCCCGCGGGGCGGCGGCGCGTTCGGGGACCCGTTCGGCGGCCCAGGCGATCAGTCCGGCGGGCTCCACGCGGGCGCCGGGGGCAAGGGTGACGTAGGCGACGGGCACCTCGCCGGCGTGCGGGTCGGGGCGGCCGACCGCCACGGCGGCGGTGACGTCGGGGTGGAGGAGGAGGGCGTCCTCGATGACGGCGGGGTCGATGTTGTGGCCTCCGCGGATGATCAGGTCCTTGGCTCTGCCGACCAGTGAGATGAAGCCGTCCGCGTCGATACGGGCCAGGTCGCCCGTCTCCAGCCAGCCGTCGCGGATCTTGCCGCCGTTCTCCAGGCGCGGCCCGTGGGCGGTGTGCTCGGCGACGTAGCCGGCGAACACCGTGGGGCCGCTGACGGCCAGCGTCCCGGTGGCGTCCGGCGGCAGGTCGTGCCACTCGCCGGTGTCCGGGTCGATCCGCACGGTTTTGATCTGCTGGTAGGGCAGGCGCCGGCCGACGGTGCCGGGCCGGAAGCCGTCGGGCAGACCGAGTGCGGAGGCGCAGGTCGCCTCCGTCAGCCCGTAACCCTCGCACAGCGGGACAGCCGTGTGTTCCTCGAAGGACTCCCGTACGGCGGGCGGGAGCGGGGAGGCGCCGACGGCGGCGAACCGCATGCTGGAGACATCCGCGTCGACGGGGACACCGGCGAGGACGGAGTACACAGTGGGCACCGCCGACATGGCGGCGATGCGGTAGTGCTCCACCAGCTTCCAGAACACCGGATACAGCGCGGGGTCGCGGTAGCCCAGCGGCCCGGCCCACACCACCCGCTGGCCGCGCAGCAGCGGGCCGAGCAGGGTGACGATCAGGGCGTTGACGTGGAACAACGGCAGCGCCGCGAACATCACCGAGTCCGTGTCCAGTGGGATGCTCGCGGTCACCATCCAGGCATTGACGACCTCGTTGGCATGCGTGTGCGCGGCCAGCTTGGGAGTGCCAGTGGTGCCACCGGTGTGGAAGTAGGCGGCCAGGTCCTCGGCGGCCGGCGGCTCGATGTCCGCCAGCCGGTCGGACGGATGGGAAGCGGCCAGCTCCGCGAGGTAGCCCACGCATACGCCTTCGACCGGTTCCAGGGCCGGGGCGGGGGTGTCCGCCCCGGTGGGAGCCAGGGCCAGCAGTGCATCCAGGCGCAGCGAGGCCGCGACTTTGCGAGCCGTGGCCCACACCTGCGCATCCAACTGCGGACCGGCGGCGATGAGGACCCTCGCGCCGCCGCGCCGCAGCAACTGCTCCACGTGCTCGCACGTCAGGCCGGGGTTGACCGGGGCGGCGATGCCCGCGGCCTGCGCGGCCAGCAGCGCGGCGGGCAACTCCGCGGTGTTCGGCGTGAGCAGGCCCACGGCGGCACGGCGGGTGACGCCGAGAGAGCGCAGCAGGTTGGCGGTGCGATGCACTTGGTCGCGCAGCTGCCCGAATGTCGTGGTGGTTGCGTCCAGGAAGCGCGCGGCATCGGGCAGCACCGTCAGCGCCGGCCGGTCGGGCCACAGGCGGGCGGCGCGCAGCAGGGTGTCGTAGGTGGTGGCGGGCAGGCCGCGCTCGTGCAGGGGGACGGCCTCGACGGCGGGCAGGTCCGCGGGACCGTCGTGGGCGGGCCACAGCAGGTCGGTGGGTGTGCGTGTCACCGGTGCGCCTTTGCAGGGTGAGGGATGGGGTCAGGTGGCCGGCCCGGTACGGGGAGCCGGGCCGGCCGGTCCCGGGCGGGGTCCCGGGAGTCGTCAGCGGGCGCGCACCACCGTGCGCTGCTCGCCGAGGTCACATGCGCCGTCGTCGGTCGGCGAACAGGGCGGTTGTGGTGTCCGCAGCGGTGTCGACGCGGTGCAGCCGTCCTGTGCCGCCCACCACCCACCAGCTGTCTGCGGTGCGGACGACCTGGACACTCATCGGCTCTCCCGAGTCCTGGACAGCGTCGACCGAACTGCTCCAATGGGAGCCTCCGGTCACTAGTGATGAAAGAATCAGTCCAGATGATGCGCTCGTCAAGAGATACTGATGTAACAATCACCACTGATTGCCTGTGGGTAAAATGCGGGGATGACTACCGACGGACAGGGCAGGGTCAACAGCCGGGCGCCCAACCGCCTGGACCGGCGCAAGGCACGCACCCGGGCCGCACTGGTCGCCGCCGCGCAGAGGCTTCTCGCCGAGCAGGGGCGGGCCGACGTGAGCATCCAGGAGATCACCGAGGCGGCGGACGTCGGCTTCGGCTCCTTCTACAACCACTTCACCAGCAAAGACCAGCTGTTCGACGCCGCCGTCGCGCTCACCCTGGAGGAACACAGCGCACTCCTGGACTCCGTCGTGGGAGACCTGAAGGACCCGGCCGAGGTCTTCTCCGCCAGCGTCCGCCTGACCGGCCGACTGCAGCAGACCCACCCGCAGATGGCCAGGATCCTCGCGCGCACCGGTATGCCGTATCTGACCTCCGAGAGCGGATTGGCTCCGCAGGCGATGCGGGACCTCACGGCCGCCGCCGACAGCGGGCGACTGGACATCGACGATCCCCATACCGCCGTCGCCATGGCCGGCGGCGCCCTGCTCGGAGTGCTGCACCTCCTGGAGACCCGTCCCGACCTCGACGCCGAGCGGGTCACCGATCAACTGGCCGCCCGCCTCCTACGGATGTTCGGCCTGACGCGCACCGAGGCACAGGAGATCGCCACCCGGCCCCTGTCGGCCCTGCCCGCGACCTGACCTGGCCGCCGCGATGGCCTGCTTCGTGCCCGGGAGCCTGGCCTGCAACATCGCACCCGCCGGCTGAGCTGACGCGTGGACGGCCGAGTGGTGCCTTCCTCCGTCTTCCCGAACACCCGGAATCCCCGCGCCCGATCTGCCGGGGCATTCTCGAGCATCGGCCCGTCAGGGCCGTCCTCATGTTGCGCCCGAGCCGGAGGGGTGGAAAATCCTGGCATGTGCGCCGGGCTGACACATCCCGCTTTCGGGTACGCGCCGTGACCGAGAACGCGTCGCGGTCGACGACCGGCGCACGGCGGCCCTACCTGATCGTGAATCCGCGTTCGGGAGGAGGGAAAGCGGGCCGGTTCCGGATCGCGGAACGAGCCCGTGCGCTCGGAGCTCAGGTTTTCCTGGTCGATCATTCCCTGCCCCTGGATCTGGCGGCTGTCGCCCGACGTGCGGTGGAGGACGGCGCGGATCTGCTGGGGGTGGCCGGCGGAGACGGTACGCAGGCGCTTGTCGCCGAGGTGGCCGCAGAGAGCGGCCTGCCCTTCGTGGTCGTTCCCGCGGGTACCCGCAACCACTTCGCGATGGATCTCGGTCTGGACCGTGAGGACCCTTCGGCCGCGCTGGAGGCCCTCGTGGACGGCGTCGAGCTGCGCGTGGATCTGGGATACGCAGGCGAGCGGGTTTTCGTCAACAACGTGTCGTTCGGTGCCTATGCCGCCCTGGTGCAGGACCCCGCCTATCGGGACGACAAACTTGGCACGGCAGCGCGGATCCTTCCGGAATTCCTGGCCCGCCACGAGGGCCCGGAGCTGGTGGTCCGCGCGGGGCCGCTCACCGTGGACGGGCCTGATGCCGTGTTGGTGAGCGACAACCCTTACCAAGTGGGTGACCCGGTCGACCTCGGCAGGCGTGCGCACCTCGACTCCGGCCTCCTGGGAGTACTGGCCGCCAGGGCAGAGACGCCGGCAGAGACGGCCACGAGGCTGCTCAGCAGGCAACCGGGAGGCGTCACCCGTATCGCCACGCCCGACGACGTGGTCGTGTACGCCGACGTCCCCGTCCTCCCCGCCGGGCTGGACGGCGAAGCCGTCAGCCTGCCGACTCCCGTGCGGTGTCGCATCAGTCCTCGGGCTCTCCGGGTACGGGTTCCCCGGCGTCGCCCCGGCGCCAGGACCGCCGGGCGACTACCGGGCTGGGCCGCCATCCGGCGGGCGGTCTGAGACTCGGGCGAGTTGTTCCTGGCCGTCATACCGAATGAGCAGGTCACTCGGCGCCCATGCCGCCACCGGCGTGGTCGAAGCCGTCGGTCATCCACCACCGCCGCTGTTCCGCGCCGAGTGGGTGCTCGCCTGCCGGTTCACCTGCATGCGGCGTGGCCGTGAGCTGCAACCCGCTGTCTGACTGTTCGATCACATATGAGGCCCTTGACGTCCGGGCCATTACATCTGATGATTTCATCATAAATGCGCGAATTGCTCTGATACGACACATACCGCACCGTGTGCCGCTCACCGGGACATCGCTGGTCACCACCGCTGCACACAGGGCCGCCGGGCCACATGCCGACGCTCCTCCTTCCGCACCGATGGGACGGACCGCGATGACCAACACCGACCAGACCCTTCTCGCCGAGCCGGTGGGCCTTCCTGAAGTGCCCGATTCCGCCATAGCGATTCTCGATGCCGAGGGCATCGTCGTGGGGTGGACGCACGCCGCCCAGCAGCTCGTCGGCTATGCGGCCGGGGAGGTGGTGGGCCGGTTCGCCGCACACGTGCTGCCACCTCCCGAGGACGCCCGGAGGGCTTCGGCGTTCGCCGAGCAGTGCCGTGCGCGGGGCGGCTGGTCCGGCACCGTCGCGATACGCCACCGCGACGGCCACACGCTCAGGATGACGCTGCGGGTCTCGCTGCTGCGGGGGCAGGGCGACGACACCCGGTGGCTGGTGTCCGTGACGGACATAGGTTCCCTGTCCTCGGGGGCGACCGGGGGACCGGTGCGGGAGTCGCTCCTTGCCCGCGCCCCGATCGGCATCGTCGTCTATGACGCGCAGCTGCGCTGTGTCTGGGTGAACGACGCCATGGAGCGGCACGACGGCGTGCCTCGTCACCGACGCTTCGGGCGCGGTCTGAAGGACTCACTGCCCGCCGTCGAGGCCGAAGCGCTCAAGGTGGTGATGCGGCAGGTGCTGGAGAGCGGCACGACGACGGTGCACGAGTACCGTGCGTGGCCGCCTGCGGACCGGCCCCGTGAGCACGCGTTCTCCGCCTCGTTCTTCTGTCTCCAGGGTGCGGACGGCACCCCGTTGGGCGTGTGCTCCATGACCGTGGACGTCACCGGGAACCGGCGGGCGCGTGAGCGCCTCGCCATCCTCAGCGAGGCCAGCACACACATCGGGAGCACCCTCGATGTGATGCAGACCGCGCAGGAACTTGCAGAGCTCACCGTGCCCCTGCTGGCCGACCACGTCGTCGTCGACCTGGTGGAGTCGGTTCCGTTCGGACTCGAGCCCGCCGCACGGATCGGCACGACGAGCGGACGCCGCCCTGTGTTGCGCCGTGCCGGGGTGGCCTCCGTCGACCAGGGTGTCCTGGAGTTGCCGGCGGTGCGTGAAGAGGTGATCCACGTCCCGCCGACCTCGTCGTTCGCCGCCGTCCTGCGCACGGGCAGGTCTCACCTGGAACCGGTGCTGGACACCCGTGTCGGTCCCTGGGTCGACCATGATCCGACGCGCGTGCAGAAGGTACGCGACAGCGGCGTCCACTCGCTGATGGTCGTGCCCATCCGCGCGCGGCGCTGCGTGCTGGGACTGGCGCTCTTCGGCCGCTCGGTGGAACAGAAGCCGTTCCAGGAGGACGACCTGCTCCTCGCCGAGGAGCTGGTCACCCGGGCCGCACTCTGCCTGGACAACGCGCTCCGGTACGCGCGTGAGCGCACTGCCGCCCTCACGCTGCAACGCGACCTGCTCCCTCAGCGTGTGCAGGGCGGTGCCGCCGTCGAGGTCGCCTCGCGCTACGTGCCGGCCGACCTGGACCACGGTGTGGGGGGCGACTGGTTCGACGTGATAGAGCTGTCGGGCGCCCGGGTGGCCCTCGTCGTCGGCGATGTGGTGGGACACGGCATCAACGCAGCGGCGACCATGGGCAGGCTGCGCACCGCCGTGCGCACGCTCGCGGACCTCGACCTGCCCCCGGACGCACTGCTGCGGCACCTCGACGACACGGTCCGTCGGCTGAACGACCAGGACGCCGACGACTCCGACCAGGTTTCCGCGGTGGTCGGTGCCACCTGTCTGTACGCCGTCTACGACCCGGTCACCCGACGGTGCACGCTGGCGCGGGCCGGGCATCCGCCGCCCCTGGTCGTCGACGCCCAGGGCAGGGTCACCGTCCCCGACCTGCCCGCCGGGGCCCCGCTCGGCCTCGGTCTCGGCCTGGTGCCCTTCGAGTCCGTGGAACTGGAACTGCCCGAAGGAAGCATGCTCGCCCTCTACTCCGACGGCCTGGTGGAGTCCCGCGGCGAGGACATCGACGTCGGCCTGCGGCGTCTGGGCGCCGCCCTGGCCCGGCCGGGGACGTCCCTGGAGGACCTGTGCTCGCGGGCGATGGAGACCTTGTCGCCGCAGGCACCGGCCGACGACGTCACCTTGCTCCTGGCGCGGACGCGCGCACTGCGACCCGCCCAGGTCGCCTACTGGGATCTGCCGAACGAACTCTTCACCGTCCCGACGGCCCGGCATCTGGCCGCCCGCCAACTCCGTGAATGGGGTCTGGAGCCGCTGGTGACACCCGTGCAGTCGATCGTGAGTGAACTGGTCTCCAACGCGATCCGCCACGGCGACGGCCCGATCCGCCTACGGCTCATCCGGCACCGGGTGCTCACCTGCGAAGTCTCCGACACCAACAGCGGTCAGCCACACCCCCGCCATCCCGGCACTCTCGACGAGCACGGCCGCGGCCTTTACCTGGTCGGTCAGCTGTCGCGCAGGTGCGGTTGCCGCTCCGCGGCAGACGGCAAGGTCGTCTGGGCCGAACAAGACCTGCCGTCCCGAGCCGGCGCCCGCTGAACCCCGACAGCCGCCACAGGATCCCCATCTGCCGTAGCCGCGGATCCACGTCATGGAAGCCAGAGACATGGACACATCGAATGCTGAAAACGCCAACCCGGCAGGCGCCCCCCAAGGAGCGACGAGCGTCTCCGGCAGCGGCCCCGGCTGTCGGCCGCCCGCCTTCGACGGGCTGGCCGCTGCCGTGCTCGACGATCGGGGCACGGTGGTGGGATGGACCGGCACAGCACAGGACCTGACCGGGTTCTGCGCCGACGAGGTCCACGGCCGCCCCGTGCGGGAACTCGTGGCCGACCTCCCGCACGACAGGGCCGCGCAATGGCCGACGACCGGCCGGGTACGACTGCGACACCGGTGCGACGACACCATCGAGGTCACGTTCCGGACCACACGGGTGAACGGCTCGGCGGACTTCCTCGTGCTCGCGGCCCCCACTCCCCACGTCGCCGACCACCGGCACGGCGCGGCGCTCCTGCGCGCGTTGTCCGCACAGAGCCGTATCACGATCGCTCTGCACGACACGGATCTCACCACCGTGCAGACGAACGCCACGCCGGACACTCCTGACGGCCGTCCCGTACAGCCGGGCACCCGGCTGGGCGACGTGCTGTGCGCCGAGGACGCCCGGAGCATCGAGGCGGTACTGCGCCAGGTCCTCGACACGGGCATCCCGGTGCTCGGCAGGAACCAGCACGTGAGCTGGCGGCACCATCCGGTGCCGCGGCACACGCTGTCGCTGTCCGCCTTCCGTCTGGAGGACGCGCGAGGACGCCCCGCCGGCGTCGCAGCCCTGTACATGGACGACACCGACCAACTGCGTGCCCGTCGCCACCTGGATCTCGCCCGCGAGGTTGCCGAACGCCTGGGAGAATCCCTGGACATCGTGCGCACCGCGCAGGACCTCGCGGACGCCCTCGTACCCGCCTTCGGCGATCTCGCAGCAGTCGACCTCGCGCGGGCCGTCTTCGACGGTGACGAACCCGGCGAACGGCTGGGCGGAGGAGACCTGCATCTGCGCAACGCGGCCCTGGCTCCCGCCGCCGCTGCGTGGCCGCCCGGCATCAAGCCGGGCAATCCCGTCCCACCGCTGGTCGACCACCCTCTTCTGCGCCGCTTCCAGCACGGCGAGACGGTCGTCTACGGCCGAGACGACTACATCGCTCTGATCGGCGGCCCACAGCCGGCCGAGCAACTCCTCCCGCACGACACCGACGCGGTGATGGTGGCACCGCTGCACGCCCGCGGCCTCACCCTCGGCGCGATCGTGGTCTGGCGCACCGTCCCGTCCGACCCGTTCACGGTGGCCGAGACGGATCTCATGCGGCAGATCGCCTCACGGGGAGCACTCGCCATCGACAACGCCCGCCGCTACACGCGCGAGCACACAGCGGCCATGGCCCTGCAGCAAAGGCTCCTTCCCCCGGCCACGACCGACACTCCGGCAGCCGAGACCGCCGGCGTCTACCTGCCCACAGGCCGGGGTGCGGGCACCAGCGGCGACTGGTACGACGCCATATCCCTGCCCTCTCTCCGGCTGGCCCTCGTCGCCGGAGACGTGATCGGCCACGGCATAACCGCCAGTGCCACCATGGGCCGTCTGCGCGCCGCCATCCAGACACTCGCCGACCTCGAACCGGAACCGGACGAATTGCTCACCCGGATTGCCGACCTGGTCCAGCGTCTCGCGGCGGAAGCGCCGCCCGGCGATCACGACGTCATGGGCGCCACCTGCCTGTACGCGGTCTACGACCCGGTCACACGGCGTTGCGCCATGGCTAGTGCCGGGCATCCGCCGCCCGTGGTCGTGCGGCCCGACGGGAGTGCCGAAGCCGTCGAACTTCTCCCGGGGCCACCCCTTGCCGTCTGCGGCATGCCGTACGAGACGACCACGATCGACCTCGAGCCGGGCAGCGTCCTCGCGCTCTACACCGACGGCCTGGTCGACCGGGGCGCTCACGACGTCGGCGACGGGCTTGGGCGGCTGACCGATGCGCTCGCCACCTCCTGCCGCCCGGACCGCGCTCTGGACGAGACCGGCAGAGCGCTCCTCGCCGATCTGGTGGACGAAGCACCGCGTGACGACGCGACCCTGCTGCTGGCACGTACCCGCGCCGTACCGGGCGAGGACACCGCTCACTGGCCGATACCGGCCGATCCGGCTGCTGTCTCGGACGCCCGGGCATGGGCGACCCGCCAACTCACCGCATGGGGGTTGGACCCTCTCGTGATCACCACGGAACTCATCGTCAGTGAGCTGGTCACCAACGCGATCCGCCACGGTCGTTCGCCGGCGGAGCTGCGACTGATCCGCCACCACGTTCTGGTCTGTGAGGTTATCGACTCCAGCAGCGCCCAACCTCGCCTGCGCCGTGCTCGCACCACCGACGAGGGTGGACGCGGTCTGTTCCTCGTTGCCCAACTCTCCGAGCGCTGGGGCTGCCGCCATGGCCAGAACCGCAAGACCATCTGGTCCGAACAGCCCATCGCGTGCGCCTGAGGCTGATCCTTCGGAGTGGACACCGGGTTTCATGCGACGAGTGACAGCGTACGTGACGTGATCTGTTGCTGTTCGTGGCTCGACATGCGGGCCGAACCCTGAGTGGCCCAAGGTTTTATCATGGAAGTGGACCACACCCTTGGGCTGCTCCGCTCCTAAGGTCGGAGACATGACGACGAACGAATAACAGCCCGGCCGACGCTGTCCAGATCGCCAGTCGCGTCCTGTCAGCCCCGCCGAAGGTGATGTCGAACAGGCTTTTCGTCGCTCCAGTATTTCCACCAAAGAGACAATTGCCGAGGAGACAATCCACATGAAAGCGATAGTGGTGACGGACCAGGCCGCGGGAACGGCCGGGATGACGCTGGTGGAGCGGCCCGAGCCGCAGGCAGCGATAAACGATGTCGTCGTTCGGATCCATGCGTCGGGATTCGTCCCGACTGAGCTGGCGTGGCCCTCGACCTGGACCGATCGCCTCGACCGTGACCGAACACCGTCGATCCCTGGGCACGAGTTGGCCGGGGTGGTCACCGCCCTCGGCTATGGCACGACGGGACTGTCGGTGGGACAGCGGGTGTTCGGCATCACGGACTGGTATCGCGACGGCACCCTGGCCGAGTACGCGGCCGTCGAGGCACGCAATCTCGCGCCGCTGCCGGGCGATGTCGAATTCACGGTGGGCGCGAGCCTGCCGATCTCGGGCCTGACCGCGTGGCAGGGACTGTTCGAGCACGGCCGCCTTCAGGCGGGGCAGAGCGTGCTCGTGCACGGTGCGGCCGGCGCAGTCGGGTCGATGGCGATGCAGCTCGCACGTGAGTTCGGTGCGTATGTCATCGGCACCGGACGCGCCGCCGACCGTCAGGCGGTGCTCGACTTCGGCGCGAAGGAGTTCGTCGACCTTGAGAACGACGTCCTCGGAGAGGTCGGCGGTGTCGATCTGGTGTTCGATAGTATCGGCGGCGACATCGGGAAGCGGTCCGCAGGCCTGATTCGGGCCGGAGGAACGCTGGTGTCCATCGTCGGGCCGCCGGAGGCAAGGCCCGCCGACGGCCTGGCGGTTGACTTCGTCGTCGAGTCCGATCGTGCCCAACTGGCTGAGGTCGCCCGGCGGGTGCAGGACGGACGACTGCGGACGAACATCGACAACGTCTCGGCCCTCGACGATGCCGTCGCGGCCCTCAATCCGACCGGGCGACGCAAAGGGAAGACGATCATCCGCGTTCGTCCGTGAGGACTCGGGGACAGCGGCCGGTCCTCCCCTCGTCGTGGATCGGCGATCAGCGCCGGACTCGGTGGACGATCGCGCCCGCAGCTCGCAAGGCGGCCCTGGCCACCGCCAAGGCCGGCCGCCCGTGGAGCCGGTCCGCAGCTCTGGTCGCTTCGGGGCGTCCGCCGACTTCGCCAGTGCCGTGCTTTGCCTCACGGGAGTCGGCTGCCTGGTCGGCGCACCGGCCATCGCTGCAAGCACCACACTGATAGTCGGCGGCGCCTACGGCATCACAGACGGGATCAGCCGGTTCAGCAGCGGACTCGGACAGGCACTCCGCGAGGCCGGCGAAGCTGACCGTGCGGCGGGCGGTGGTGGAGCTGAGGCAGGTGCTCGCGGCATCACTCTCGCCCTTCCTGGAATCGGTGTCGCTACCGTGATCAACGTGGATGGCGACGATATCCCCATCGATTTCGAGGTGCTCGACCTGATCATCGGCCTCGGGCTTCCATCGGTCAGCATCAATTGATGGATCTCGGCAGACGCCAACGTCGTAAGCTCGTATACACGCGAACCACTCGGCTGTGAAATTCAGACTTTCTGGGTGGATGGATTGACAGCAGAAGAAGCGCGAACCTTCAATTCTGCCGTCATGTCGGCCATGTCTCGAGTGCAGACGCCGACGCGCGCTCTTGTGTGCGATCACCGGGGAATCAGTGACGCTGACGACTGGGATTCGCCAATGAGCCTTTTCCAACCTGATCGTGATGCCGAGGCGGAGAAGTTCCTGGTGAAGGGTTGGTCTACCAGGGCAGCCGTGTGAGTCAGGAGCCTCTCAACGCCGCCTGTGCGGGCCCAGCTTGAGCAGCACCTTGCCAAGCTGGTCGGAAGTGAGGGCCGGCGCGGGCAGACGGGGCGCGGCCGGGTTGGTGCGAAGTCCGTCGAGGAGCAGGGCGAGTGGGCGGAGCCAGGCATCCGGGGTGACCGTGGTGAGCGCGGGAACAGCCCTGCCCAGTGCTGCCAGGGTGAAAAGCAGGTCCTCGGTGGTGATGTCCGGGCGGATGGCGCCCTGTTCCTGACCGCGCCGGAGTAGTTCGTCGATGGTTGCGCGGTTGTGGGCGTGGATCGCCGTGAGGGCGGTGACGCCCTCCAGATTCGTGGTCATGAGGTCGTTGGTGCCGCGGTCTTCGGCCAGGCCCGCGAACACTGTTCGTAGGTACTGCGTCAGTCCCGTCCACGCGTCCTCGGCTGTTCGTGCCCGTTCGCCGGCCGCGGTGGTCTCCGCGAACGCATCCCGGAAGACCTCGTCGACGAGCGCGGCACGGGTCGGGAAGTGGCGGTAGAGGGTGGCGTTGCCCACGCCCGCCCGCTGGGCAATTTCGTCGAGTGGGGCGTCCAGGCCCTGTTCGGCGAAGACCTCGCGGGCCTTGTCCGTCAGTAGTTTCCGGTTGCGCAGCGCATCGCGGCGCCCTACCGGCGAGCTGTCGCCCATCGTGCCTCCCTCTTCTTACCCCGTACCGGGGAGTAGTCCCCGGTACGGATGCTATCGTCGGCCAAGTAAATGGGGACAGTTCCCCGTTTTACTTCCCGCGGGCGGGATGCCCGCGGTCGTTCACGGGGAGGGGAAAGCATGCCCGGCACCGCACTCGTGCTCGGCGGCGGCGGACCAGTGGGCGGAGCCTGGTTGACGGGGGTGCTCGCTGGGCTGGCCGAGGCCGGGATCGATCTCGGCAGCGCCGACGTCGTGATCGGCACTTCCGCCGGTGCCGTCTTCGGAACCCGGCTCCGGTCCGGCGTCCCGGCCTCGGATCTCTACGAGCGTCAGCTCTCCGGAGCAGACGCGGTCCGTCTGCCGGTGACAGCGCGCCAGACGGCGCGCTTCCTTTGGGCGGCGCTCGGGTCCCGCGATCCCCAGCGATCCATCGAACGCCTCGCCCAAGCAGCGTTGCACGCCCGGACCGGCCCGGAGTCGGACGTCTTCGACACGGTCGGCGCGCTCCTGGGCGACGTACGCGACTGGCCCGAGCGGGAGCTGCGGATCGCCGCGGTCGACGCACAGAGCGGACAGACCGAGATGTTCGACTCGCACTCCGGAGTGACACTCCTCGAAGCCGTCGCGGCGAGCTGCGCCGTACCCGTCGTATGGCCGCCGGTCACCGTAGCCGGCCGGCGCTGGATGGACGGCGGCAGCCGTTCGACCGCCAACCTCCAGCTCGCACGCGGGTACCGCCGGGTATTGGCGGTCACGCCAGTCCCCCGGGCGGTCGGGCCGCATCCGAGCGCCGCGCAGCAGGCTGCGGAACTGTCCGACGACGGGGCACGCGTCATGCTGCTGTCCCCGGACCGCGCCGCGCGCCGCATGATGGGCCGCAACATGGCGGACGACACACGCCGGCCGGCTGCCGCCCGCGCGGGCCACGCCCAGGCCAGTGCGTTGGCCCCTGCAGTGGCCGATGTCTGGCAGGGGTGAGGTGCGTCAAAGCGCACACAGCCTCTCACATTCGGTGGTACGGAGCGTGCTGCTGTCCGAGGAGGATGCGGTGGCGAAGAAGGGTAAAGCTTGCTCGTCCGTGCATCTGGCGCGCGATCCGCTTGGGGCTCGGCCGGCGGACGCGGGTCGAGCGGTGGTTCCGGCAGGGTGCCGAGGCCAGTGAGGACGACGCCGTGCAGACGTTGGTGTTTCTGCTCGCCGTGGACTGGCTGTTCGGTGAGGCCGCCGAGTGGCGCCGCTGCCCGAAGCCGTGCAGCGGCGCGATTGACCTGCCCCTCCGTCGGCTATCGGTCCGTTCCGAAGTAGCGGTCTCCGAAGTCGCCGATGCCTGGCACCATATAGGCGTTCTCGTTGAGCCTCTCCTCGATGGCGGAGGTCACGATCCGCACCCCGGGGAAGCGTGCGCACACGGCCGTGATGCCTTCCGGCACGGTGATGAAGTTGACGAAGACGACGCGCTCCTCGGGCACGCCCAGTTCGAGCAGCAGCTCGATGGCGGCCACGGCCGTGCCGCCGGTCGCCAGCATCGGGTCGAGCAGGAGGACGTGGCGGTCGGCGATGTCGTCGGGGAGCGCGTGGTAGTACAGGTGCGGTCGCTTGGTCGTCCTGTTCCGCTGAATGAGGATCTTGCCGATCCTGACGCCCGGGATCACCGCCCGCACTTCGCTCTCCATGCTCTCCCCGGCACGCACGATGGGGACGGCGAGCAGCCCGTCGGCGAAGCGCAGCCCGTGGTAGGTACTGCCGACGGGCGTCTGGACGTCGTACGGCTCGAAGGGCAGGAGGTCGAGGGCGGCCTCGGCCAGGAGGCGGATGATGCGGCCGGCGTGGAAGACGAAGTCCTGGCGGCCGGCGTCACGGTTGCGGATGACGGTGTGCAGGGCGCGTAGCTGGTTCGTCTGGGGCAGCAGGTGGACGTTTCGGCCGAGGTACTGCTCGATGGGGGCGACGGGCGCGGGGCCGGTCCACGCGGTCGCATCGGTGGTCGGCTGCAGTGTGGCGGTCATCTCTGCTCCTTGCGTCGGGAGGGTGGTCAGTCGACCGGCGGCTGTTCGAAGGTGGGCGGAAGCTCCGGGGTCGCGGTGAACTGGCCTGCGGCGACCCGGTAGATCGACCTGCCGCCCGTGCGGTGCCACAACTCGCGCATCACGTGGACGAGCTTGGGGTTGTGCTCTTCCTCCTCCTCGACAGCTCTGGCGATGTGCCAGTCCCATTCACGGGCCCAGCGGGGGTCGGAGAGGTCGTCCGTCGCGGTGTCGAAGAGATCGTCGAGCGCGGTCAGCTTTCCGGGGCGGGAGAAGCGGCCGCGGGAGAACAGCACGCCCAGGATGCCCGTCCAGTAGGCCTTGACCACGTCGGGGCGCTGGGCAGCGGGGAGGGCGTCGGAGATGGCCCGCATCGCGTGCAGTGCGGTGATGAGATGCAGGAGCAGGAAGTCCCCTGGCTCGGCCATGTACAGCAGGGTGACCACGTAGGCGAGCTGGTCCCAGCCGGCAGCGGGGTCCTGCCCTTCGATCCAGCCGGGGATGTCGTGGATCAGGGGGTGGCCCTCGCCGAGCATCCGGGCGATCCGGTACTGCAGTCCGGACCTGAGCAACTCCGGGTGGACGTCGGCCGAGGTCTCGCCGACCAGGTTCTCCACCCATGCGCCGAGCTGCGGCTGGTGCGCCTCCCAGTAGCCGGCGATGCGCAGCAGCGACTCCTTCGGCCCTTCCGCGCCGAGCGCGCCGGAGGGGGCTGAGCGTTCGGGATGGCAACTCACATAGGAGAAGGCCAGGTAGGAGATGCCCTCGATGGCCATCCAGCGGTGGCCCGCGGCCAGTGCCCAGCCCAGATGGATGGTCGCGTGCTGGAGGGCTCCGGCCCAGCCGGGGAGCAGGTGCGGCAGGTAGCGGCGCAGCAGTTCGGGCATCCCGAGTTCCCGCTCGCGCCGGTCGAAGAACTCGCAGTAGGCGGCCCAGTCCTGGCGCTTGCCGACGAGTTCGAGCCAGTTGCCGTCGTCGATGGTCCGCCCGGGCGGCCTGGCCGGTTCGACCGCGCAGCCGTACGGCGTCATCCTGATGTAGTTGTCGTGGTAGTCCTTGATCCGCTGCGGCGCCACGCCGAGGCCGGCGAGCGCGACCACGGCGTGCTTGACGTGGTTGGTCAGGTGCCCGTTGAACTCGATGTGGTACGTACGGTCGTTCAGCAGCCCGTCGACGACCCCGTCGTCGGTGAGCGTGCCGAGGATGTACCCCACGACCTCGGGAAACGTCTCGGCCACGTGTGACGGCCGGGCGGAGGCGAGTTCCGTCCGCCCGTGCACTCCGTAGGTGACCGCGATCGAACCGGTCCCCGCCGCGTGCGCCATCTTCAGGTCGTGGGTGGTGTCGCCGACCATCACGGCGTGCTCGGGACGGGCGCCGAGCTGTTCGAGGATGCGCAGCCCCGACTCGGGGTGTGGCTTGGGGTGGGTGACGTCGTCCGCGCCGATCAGCACGGCGAAGTGGTCACGCAGTCCGGCCGCGGTGAGCAGGGCGTCGGCGCTGGCGTGGAACTTGCTCGTCGCCACCGCCAACGTCACGCCGCGACGCCGCAGTTCGGTCAGCCCTTCGGCGACGCCGGGGAAGACCAGTGAGCGGGCGCGGGGCAGGATGACGGTGCGGAACGCCTCCTGGTAGCGCGCGACGCCGTCGGCGACGCGGGGGTCGTCCTGCGGGACGCCCAGCAGCTTGGCGAACGCCTGCTCCAGTGGGAGACCTATGGTGGCCCGGACGTCCGCCTCGTCCCGGGGGCGCTCGCCGAGCGCCTCGAAGGCGGCGGCGAAGGTCTCGACGATCGCCCGCGGGGAGTCGACCAGCGTCCCGTCCAGGTCGAACATCGCCACGTGTGTCACGGCTGCCTCTTTTCCTTCCGTTTCGTCGGCGGTGCTCACTGCGTCTCCTCGCGTCGGAGCCGGGCGTGGGCGGCCGCGAGCCGGCCGCCGACCTCGGCGGTGTTGATGAGAACGGCCATGTTGGCCGTGGCGGAACGGCCCTCGGTGGCGCGATCCACGGCGCGCATCACGTACTTCGTCACCGCACCGCCCCGCACCCCGTCGGTCTCGGCACCGCTCAGCGCCGCGGCGATGGCCTCCTCGATGTCGTCCCCGTCGATCGCGTCCTCCTCGCGGGTGGGGCTGGTGATGAGGACACCGCCGGGGCTGCCCAGGGCCCAGTGGGTGTCCACGGCCCTGGCGATCTGTGTCTCGTCGTCCAGCCGGTGCGGTGCGCGCAGACCGCTGGAACGGCAGTAGAAGGCCGGGAAGTCGTCGAAGCCGTAGGAGATGACCGGAACGCAGTGGGTCTCCAGGAACTCCATGGTCAGGCGGAGGTCGAGGATCTTCTTCGCGCCGGCACAGACCACCGCCACCTTGGAGCGAGTGAACTGGATCAGATCCGAGGAGATGTCCATGGTGGTCTCGGCGCCGCGGTGGACGCCGCCGATGCCGGCGGAGGAGAAGAAGGTGATGCCGGCGAGTTCCGCCGCGACCAGCGAGGAGGCGACGGTGCTGGCGCCCATGCCGCCGGAAGCGAGGACGGCCGGCAGGTCCCTGCTGCTGACCTTGGGGATGTTGGGGGTGGAGGCGAAGCGTTCGATGTCCGTGTCGGTCATCCCGATCAGGATCCGGCCGCCGTCGATACCGATGGTGGCGGGTAACGCGCCACCGGCTCTCACGGCTTCCTCCACCTTGCGGGCGGTGGCCGCGTTGTCCGGGTAGGCGAGTCCGTGGGTGATCACGTTCGATTCCAGGGCCACCACCGGGTCGCCGTCGGCGAGGGCCGCGGCCACCTCCTCCGTGAAGACCAGCGGGACGGAATGCGGGCCGGGTATGCGTGTCGTCATGGGTTTCCTTCGAGGAACCGGGGTGCGGCGGTCAGTAGTTGGGCGTCTTGCGGAGCAGGTCCTGGCGGCGGACGATCTCTGGCTGGTAGACCTGCTCGTGCCAGGCCTCCTGCTCGACCGGTTCGATGGCGATGGAGACGACGTCCTCCTTGCAGCCGAAGGCGTTGCTCACCGCCGAGGTGAGTGCGGCCAGGAGTTCCTTCTCCTGTGCTTCGCTGAGGGCGACGGGGAAGTGCTTGATGTTGATGTGGGGCACTCCGACCTCCTGGGAGATGACTCGGGACGGGGAGACCTGGCCCGCGAGCGGGGAGCCGGCGGGGGTGCGCAGCCGGTCGTTGACCAGCGCGGCGAGTTGGGTGACGTGCGGCTCGCGCAGCAGTTCGTAGTGGCCGGACGGCAGTTGGTGCACAGCGGGCGGCCGGACGGAGAAGGCGCCCTCGTTCTCGACGAAGGAGTAGGTGTCGTCGTTGGCCTTGACGAGCGTCACGGGGGTGTTCAGGCGTCGCCCGGCCAGCTCGTGGAAGTCGTACGTCGGGGAGTAGGTGCGCTTGACGATGCCGGTGACGGCCCGGACCAGTTCCGAGCCGAGGCCGGGCAGGCGGCTGGTGACGAAGTCGACGAAGCCGTCCTCGTCGGTGACGGTGCGCAGGCAGTCGTCCAGTTGCGCACCGCTGAGGGTGCCGGCGAAGACGGAGTGGAGGACGGCGACGAAGGCCCGGTCGGCGAAGTCCGCCCGGCCCGTCGAGCCCGCCGTGTCCTCCTCGCGCAGGCGCGGCATGCCCGGGGCGACGAGGAAGAGGTGTTCCACCCGCTGGCCGGCCTGCTCCAGCAGCCGGGCCGCCTCGAAGGCGACCCGGGCGCCGAACGAGTAGCCGCACAGGATGTAGGGGCCTTCGGGCTGGACGCTGCGGATGGCCTCGACGTCCGCAGCCGCCATCTCGCGGACCGTGGTGCAGGGGACCTCGCCGCGGTTGATGCCGTGCGCCTGGATGCCGTGGACGGGCCGGTCCTTGCCCAGGGCGGCGGCCAGCGGGCGCAGGTTCATGGGGTAGCCGCCGAGGCCGGGCCAGCAGTGGATCGGTGTGCCGGTGCCCTCCGGCTGGAGCGGGACGAGCCGGGTGAGGGGCTCCGACGACTCGGCGTCCAGCCGGGCGGCGAGCTTCTCGACGGTGGGCGCGTCGAACAGCACCTGGAGGGGAAGTGTCGCTTCGAACGTCCTGTTCATCCGGTTGACGAGCGCCACGGCGAGCAGGGAGTTGCCGCCCAGCTCGAAGAAGTCGTCCGTGACGGAGATCTGCTCCTGCTTCAGGACGGTCTGCCACAGATCGCGGACGCGGCGCTCGGCTCGGGTGCGAGGCGCGACGTACGTCCTGGCGGCCAGGGAGAGTTCGGCTTGCTGTGAGGCCTCCAGGGCCTTGCTGTCGATCTTCCCGTTGGCGGTCAGGGGCAGCCTGTCCAGGACGGTGATCCGGTTGGGCAGCATGTAGCGGGGCAGCAGTCCGGCGAGGTCCTCCTTGATCAGCTCGGCCGGTCCCTGCATGTGGACCACGTCCTCCCTCATGTCCTCGCCGTGCAGCTGCTCGTCGCTGACGCGCCCGCCGACGAAGAAGTACGACGGTCCCGTGGGCAGTCCGCGGTCGGTGAGGATCCTGTTCAGCCGCTTGGCCGCGGGCAGGTCGTTGCCGGTCTTGGAGCTGTAGCCCGAGGACATGAAACCGAGGTTCAGGCCGTTCATCTGCAAGCGCTGCAGCTTGCTGCCCAGGTCGAGGTAGTGCCGCCAGGAGTCCGGGCCGGTGGCGACCAGGCTGATGCCGAGGCTCGCCCGCTCGTAGACCCGCTGGTTGATGGCGATGACGTGCTTCTTGAGCACCAGGTCGTCCGAGATGCGCACCAGGGAGCCGTCGGCGTACCGGTACTGTCCGGCCCGCAGACCGTCGACCCGGCCCGGGAGCGCCTGGACGTAGATGTCCAACGTGTCGGTGCTCCCGTTCGCCTCGTACGGTACGAGATCGAACGTGCCCAAGTAGTGGTCTTCCTCAGCGCACTGGAGTCGGCGCAGGACCGCGGGCCGGTACTCGGCGGCGGCGATGCCGAGGCCGTAGGCGGGGAGCACCTCCTCGAACAGGCCGACCATGTGCCCCGCCTCGATCTCCAGGACCTCCCGGATGTTGTTGCGGTAGACCGGCTCGATCGCGCTGTGCCTGCCGAGAAAGTGGATCCTCGCCTGCGGGCCGGACTGCCGCGGGGCGGGGCTGATCAGCACCAGGTGGTGGTGGAGCGGGTGATAGTAGTACAGGCCTGGGTCGATGCCGCCGATGCCGTCGAGTTCGAGGTACATCTGGGCGGCGTAGAGGGAGCCGGGCGAGGCGTAGGCATACTTGGGCAGCAGCCGCTGGTCGCTGAGGTACTGGCCGAAGTTGCGGAGGATCGCGCCGAGTTCGGCCCGACTCAGGCTCCCCGGGGTGCGCGGCGCGACGCCCGGCCGGGCGGCCGGGGCCAGCAGGCGAAGGATGTCGTCCCGGTTCACCTGTCCGCCCTCGTAGCAGCGGTACGTCTTGCGGGCGAAGGCCAGGGCCCGCTGCTCGGGCGTGGCCTCGGCGCCGGGGAGCGCGGTCACCGGGCGGCCGGCCAGGTCGGCGGCGTCGCGGCAGCCCGCATGCGACAGCTGCGCCCTGACCTGGAGCCTGCTGCGCTTGGACTGGTGGTGGGCGCCGTGGTTGCCCTGGTCCATCAGGGCGGCTTCCTTGGGGTTCAGCTCCACGAACGCGACCAGGTTCTGGAAGCCGGTGGCCTCGTCGTCCCTGAGCAGGACGGCCGAACTGCGGACCCAGTCGTGCGTCTCGATCGCCTGGCGTATCTCGTCCAGCTCGACCCGGTAGCCGCGCAGCTTGACCTGGTTGTCCGTTCGCCCGACGAACTGCACCGTCCCGTCGGCGTTGAAGTGGGCGAGGTCGCCGGTCCGGTACAGGCGGGCGTCGGGGGCGGACGAGAAGGTGTCCTCGACGAACCTCTCGGCGGTGAGGTCGGGTCGGCCGAGGTAGCCGCGGGCCACCTGGATGCCGCCGATGTGCAGTTCGCCGACCTCGCCGACCGCCGCCTGACGGCCGGCCGTGTCCAGGACGTGGAAGGTGGTACCGCTGACCGGCGTGCCGATCGGCATGACGCGGGGGCCGTCCTCCACCGCGGCACGGTCCACGACGAAGGCGGAGGCGTTGATGGTGCACTCGGTCGGGCCGTAGAGGTTGACGAGCGAGCAGTCCGGCACGGTGTCGAGAAACTGAGCGGCGAGGCTGCGCGACAGCGCCTCACCGCCGCTGAACACCTGGCGCAGCGAGCGGCACTCGGCGAGGGTGTCTGTGTCGAGGAGCGCCTGGAGGAGGGTGGGGACGCACTGCAGGGTGGTCACACCGTGTCGTTGGACGGTGGCCACGATCGCCTCGGGGTCCCGGTAGATCCCGGGGGCACCCATCACGACGGTGCTGCCGCACGCGGGGGCGAGGATTTCCCACTGGGCGGCGTCGAAGCTCAGCGGGGTCTTCTGGAGGATCGTTTTTCCGCCGTCGATTCCGAAGGCTTCGGACAGCCAGCGCATCTGGCTGACGATGCTCCGGTGCTCGATCATCACCCCTTTCGGTTTCCCGGTGCTGCCGGAGGTGTAGATGACGTATGCCAGGTCTTCCGGACGGGCCGCTTCGCAGGAATCCAATCCTGATGGCGAAATCTCCTCGCCATTGTTCTCCGTCGAATGGAAGGCATCCGAGGTGACGATCCGAACGCCAGTCGGCGACAGTTCCTGAAGGCGGGAACGTACTAATTCCTGAGTAAGGACGACTTCCACCCCCGCGTCCGCCATCATGTACGCGATCCGCTCCTCGGGATACTCCGGGGAGAGCGGGACGTACGAACCGCCGGCCCAGAGGATTCCCCAGACGTTCGTCATCAACTCCAGCGAGGGCTCCATGAACACGCCGACACGGCTGCCTCTGGTCACTCCGGCGCGCCTGAGACGGGCTCCCAGTAGCCGGACTCGGTCCAGCAGTTGGGCGAACGTCAGGCTCTGGTCCTCATGGACCACGGCGGTCCGGTGTGGTGCGGCACTCGCCTGTTCGGCGAGCAGCGTGGTCAGGCAGATGTCACCACGTCGGGTGTGGGTAATCGCGTGGGGGCTCATGGACCTCTCTTTTCCGCAGTAGCGGCATTTCCCAGGAACTCGCGCACTCGTGGTGCCCTGAGCTAATCACCGATGGAAGGCTAGGAGAAATTTTCCGGCCAGGTCAACAACTTGGGTGCACGTTCGCGGAAGTTGCTGCCGAATTATTCGATAATTCACTTGGCAGGCGCAGCCGCTGATTCCAGGCATGGCGAATTCACGCCCATGCTCGGCAGGGCAGGAAGTGAACAAGAGAAACAATGACTCCGGTCGCCCTCGGCAGGGACCGAGCCGGGGTGGATTCGCCGTGGCGACGAGAGTTGCTCAGCCGATCTGGCGGTCGCGGCCCGCGAGCAGGCCGGCGCCGATCTGCACCAGGGTCATCACCAGGATGAAGGCCAGGGGCGCGCGCCAGCCGCCCGTGTGGCCGTAGAGCACGCCGACGACGAGGGGGCCGGGGATCGAGAGCAGGTAGCCGAAGCTCTGTACGAACCCGGAAAGCCGGACGACGGTGGCGCTGTCACGGCCGCGCATGCTGATCATCGTCAGCGCCAGTGGGAAGGAACAGTTGGCGACGCCCAGCAGGAAGGCCCACAGCCAGGGCGTGGTGGATGCGGAGGCCCACAACCCGGCGAATCCCGCCAGTCCGCACAGACCGATTCCCGCCGCAATCCCGCTCTGGTTGCGCAGCTTTCCGGCCGCGGCCGACAGGGCGAAGGACAGCGGTACACCAAGGAGCGAGGTGCCGGAGAACAACAAGCCGGCACTTTGAGCGGACAGTCCGGCATCGCGGAACATCTGCGGCAGCCAGCCGATGATGACGTAGGCGGAACTCGCCTGCAGCCCGAAGTAGGCGGTGAGCGCCCAGGCGGTGGGATCCCGGGAGATCCGGCTTCGCGGCTGTGCCTGCGGTTCGCCCCCACCTTCGACAGCACCCGCCGCCCGTCCTTGGTGGCGGGCGGCAGCGAGCCAGGGCGGAACGGCGATCGCCGCCAGAATGGCCCAGACTCCCAGGCCGTATCGCCAGTCGCCGCCGAACGCCGCGGTCAGGGGAACGGTGACGGCGGCAGCGGTCGAGGCGCCGACGTTCAGCGCCATGGAGTACAGCCCCGTCACCGCACCCACCCGGTCGGGGAAGCGATGCTTGACGACGGCCGGAAGAAGCACGTTCGCGATGGCGATACCGGCCAGCGACAGCGCGGTCAGTGCGACGAACAGGGCGGCGTCGTGGGCGAACGGACGCGTCACCAGCCCGGCCGTGAGCAGCGCGGCACCGGCCGCGATCGCGCCACTCGCGCCGAACCGCCGTGCGAGGGCGGGGGCCGTCGAGCCGACCAGGGCGAAACACACGGCCGGGATGGACGTCAGCAGTCCGGCGACCGTGCCGCTCATGGCAAGGCTGTCACGGACCTCTTCAAGGACGGGCCCGAGGCTGGTGACGCCCGGGCGGAGATTCAACGCCGCGATCACGAGCGCCACCAGCGTCAGTCTGCGCAGCCGCTGTGAGCGGTGGAGGGACGCCGCCCGGTCGGTGCGTAAGACGGTGTTCTTGAGCTCTTCCTTCGTCACAGGGCCGATCATAGACTCATCCCATGACTCTAGGTCTAGTGGTTCAACCAATTCTTCAAACTCATATGATGATGGGATGACTATGGATCCCGTTCGCCGAACACCGCTGTCGGACCAGGTGATTGCCCGCCTCCGACGGCAGATCACCTCCGGCACCTGGCCCGTGGGCTCGCGTATCCCCACCGAGACGGAACTTGTCGAGCAGCTCGGTGTGGCGCGCAACACGGTGCGCGAGGCTGTGCGGGCCCTGGCCCACACGGGCCTGCTGGACATCCGCCACGGCTCCGGATCCTACGTCCGGGCGACCGGCGAACTGGCCGGAATGATGCGGACTCGCTTCGAGGAGGCACACACGGACGACATCGACGAGGTGCGCGGCGCCTTGGAGGTCCGCGCGGCCCGCCTGGCCTGCGCACGCCGCACGCCGGAGGATCTGGAGCGGCTGGACGCCCTGCTGACCCAACGGGACAAGGCCTGGTCGGACGGGGACCGGGTCGCTTTCGTGAACTCGGACGTGGCCTTTCACCTGGCCGTCGTCGCCGCGTCCCACAACACGGTCCTGGCCCAGTTGCACGCAGACCTGGGCGAGGTGATCCGGGTCTCGCTCCTGGACCACTTCGGTGAGGAGCTACGCCCCGAGCAGTTCCAGGACCACGCACGCCTCGTCGAGGCCATTCGGGAACGCGACGGCGACAGGGCGGCCCGCGAATCCGGTTCCTACATGGGCTGTGCTCCCACCCTGGGGGGCGACTGAGGCTCTTCCGCGTTGCCGCGGCAGAGCGAGGACGGCCGCAGGCGTCGACGACATTCGATGCGGACTGCGTCGGGGCCTGCGGAAGATCCGCCACGACTTCAGTCGTGCGACGCCGCCCTCGACCGGCGTCCGCGTTGCGGACAGCGCTCGGTTGACGGTCCGCTGGGCCGGCGTGAGGTCGCGGCCCGACGGGCGTCCGAGGGATGTCGTCGCCCAGGGGCCGACTCCCAGGTGGGCGCGGTCGGCGAGGAGGGAAGGCTCTGGCGTTCGCAGATCCGTTCGCAGATCCGGATGATCCGATGGGCGCCGGAGCGGGCTGGAGCGCCAGGCCCACCAGGGCGTCGACGACCCGTGCACGTCTTCCCCTCGGTCGCCCTCGCCGGCCCACCGGGGGTGGTCGGCGACATGCGGCTCGTGAGGTGACGGACAGCCGGCGGAGGGTACCCGGAACCACGGAATCCCGCGTTTCCCCGGCTGGAGTCACTGACGGGCACCCCAGAAGGAGGCGATCTCGATGACCTTCGTGGACGGAAAGATCCTCTGTGCGGCAGCCGGAGCGGAAGAAATCTTCCCGTGGTTCGCCATCATGTTCGGGATTTTGTTTGTGGCCCTCGTTGTCATGCTGCTCAAGACCAGGCACCGTTGAGCGGGCTCAATCGGATGCCCGTCCGGCCGCGTGAACACGTGCCCGCTGCCCTGCCACTCCGAGCCCGCTGGCCACGCTCCCTGGCGCCGCGGCTGCTGGCGGCGAACTTACGTATGTGCTGCGGCCACTCTCCGAGGGAGCCGCCGTGGGCAGGTCGGCGGAGGGGCGCGATGGCGTTGAGTCCGCTTGCGCGGCGCCGCCGCTGCCTCCGCGGGCTGTCAGGAGGGAGTGCGCCCCGGCCGTTTCCGACCGGAGCGCACCTTGCGCCGTGCTGGTCAGCGGCGGGCTGGCAGGGGCCTGGAGCCCACGGCCGAGTGCGGTGCGGGAACGCTGGCGGCGCCTCGGGTGGTGGAGGCGAGGCTGCCGCCGGTGACGGTGAGCGGCCCTGCGGTGTAGAGGGCCTCGTCGAATGCCTGGCCGCCCGTCGGTGTCTTGCCCACGGCGAAGACGGAGACCGCCTTGCCGCTGACGACGGAGGTGGAGAGGTAGTCGCCGACCATGCTGCCCTGGGTGGAGTCGGCGATCTGGGACAGGGACATGGGTCCGGCGACGGTGGTCGGGCTGCTCCAGGTGCTGCCGCCGTTGGCGGAGGATAGGTAGCCGACCTCCAGTTGGCAGGTGGAGGCGGTGCAGTTGGCGGTCGGGTAGAAGTAGTAGTAGAGACCGATCTTGGCCGTGCTGCCGGAGGTGGCGGGGTCGATGCCGATGCCGGGGATGAAGTGGTCGACGTCGCTGGTGGTGGCGTCGATGGGGACCCGGGTCACGGCCGACCACGATGTGCCGTTCGTGGAGGTGGAGTACACGATGTCGTTGGCCGGGCAGCCGGAGCGGAAGCGGCAGTCCTGCCAGGCGACGTACACCTTGCCGCTCGCGTCGATCTCGGCGGACGGCAGGCCCTCGCCGTCACGCAGGTTGCCGGCCACGCCGTGGCTGCTGACGTTGGCGACCAGAGTGCTGGAGCTCCAGCTCGAGCCGCCGTTGGTGGAGGTGAAGGCTCGGATCGCGCTGCCGTTGGCGGAGTAGGGGACCACGACCGTGCCGTTCGGCTGGACCAGGGGCTGGCCGCCGAGACCGGCCGGGCCGCCGGACGGGGCGACGGGTGCCGCCCAGGTGGCGCCTCCGTCCGTGGAACGGCTCATGACGACGGCGTTGCCGGACGAGGTGACGTCGACCTCGACGTAGCAGGTGCCGTAGTAGGGGCTGGTGGTGGAGTTGTCGCAGACGATCCACTCCTTGTCGTAGCCCTTGCCGTCGTTGCCGACCGCGATCACCGGGTTCTGCCAGGTGATGCCGTTGGTGGAGCGGCTGACGCTGACGCCGGCGCCGTTGACGTTGGAGTCGATGACCAGCCCGGCGACCATCCAGGTGCCGTGCTTGGCGTCGTAGGCCACGGCCGGGTCGGACACGCGGGCCCAGCTGCCGCCGCCCTGGTAGGTGGTGATGCCGGGGAGCATGCCGTGCTGCCAGGTGGTGCCGGCGTCGGTGGAGGTGTTCCAGCCGATGTCGGAGGCGCCGCCATCGGTGAACCGACCGACCTGGGAGGAGGCGACGATCGTGTTGCCGTAAGCGAAGGTGTCGGGCTCGAGCTCGGTGGCGTGCTGGCTCGAGGTGTTCGTGAACGGGTCGGTGCTGACCTGGGTCAGCCCGGGCGGCGGGGTGACGGTGGTGAAGGCGACGTCGTCGTAGAGCGTGTAGGTCGCGTCGCCCGGGTAGTTGTCGTCGTGGCTGACCAGGGTGAGCTTGTAGCTGTGCCCGGCCGTCACCGACGAGGTGACCTGCTTCCAGCCCCGGCCGTTGGTGCAGGTCTTGGCGAGCACGGTCGTCGTCGTGCCGGCGGTGGTGTCGGCGAGGGTGGCCGTGGCCCAGTCGTAGGTGACCGTGTCCGGGCAGGTCACGCTGTACCAGAAGGACAGCTGACTGCTGCCGCTCGGCGCGGTGAAGGTCTGGGCCACGGAGGAGTCGCCGTTGGTCGGCGAGGTGGTGCCGACCCGGGCGGCGTACGTGCCGCTGTGTGCGCCGGAGTTGACCACCGACGCGGTCCCGGTGGAGGTCCAGCCGGTCAGGCTGCCGGACTCGAAGCCGCCGTTGGAGACATCGGCCAGGGCCGGGTGCGACGCGAGCAGCACGCCGCCCAGGGAGAGCAGTGCGGTGGTGGTGGCGGTCGCGACGGATCTGTGGAAAGCGGTGTGCGACATGAGGAGACCCCTTGTCGTGAACGGGGGTACGCCGGACGTGCCGGCGTCCGAGGGCGGGGCGGACCGACGGGCGGCCCGCCCCGGGGGGACGACGCCTCTGTCAGGACAGGGTCACGTCGTCGTAGCGGGTGTAGGTGGCGTCGCCGGTGTAGTCGTCGTCGTGGCTGACGAGGGTGAGCGTGTAGCTGTGCCCGGCCGTGATGGAGGCGGTCTTCTGGATCCAGCCGGAGGAGGACACGCAGGTCTTGGCCGGCACCGTGGTGGTCGTGCCGGTGGTGTCGTCCTTGAGCGTGGCCGTGGCCCAGTCGTAGGTGACCGTGTCCGGGCAGGTCACGTTGTAGTGGAGGCCGAGCGTGCTGGTCCCGGACGGGGCGGTGAAGGTCTGCGCGATCGAGGAGTCGCCGTTGGTCGGCGAGGTGCTGCCCACCCGGGCCGCGTACGTTCCGCTGTGCGCGCCGGAGCCGACCACCGACGTGGTCCCCGCCGACGTCCAGCCGGTCAGACTGCCCGTCTCGAAGCCGCCGTTGGCGATCCCGCCGCCGCTGCCGCCGGTGACGGTCAGGGTGTAGGTCGCGGTGTGGGTGGCCGAGGCGCCCGTGCCGGTGACGGTGATGTTGTAGGTGCCCGCCGGGGTGGACGAGGACGTGGCCACCGTCAGCGTCGAGGAGTTGCCCGCGGGGACCGAGGCCGGGTCGAAGGTCGCGGTCGCCCCGCTGGGCAGCCCGGACGCGGACAGGCTCACCGACTGGGCCGAGCCGGAGGTGACCGCGGTGGAGACCGTGGTGCTCGCCGAGGAGCCCGGGGCCGGTGCGGTGGAGGCGCCCGGGGCGGGAAGCGCGGCGTGGGCCACGGGGGCGGAGAGCCAGAGGGTGGGGAGGGCTGCCAGGACCGCGGTGAGCGCGGCTGTCCGGCCGCGTCTGTGTCGGGATCTGGATCTGGATCTGGATCTGGATCCGAGTCGGGTCATTGAACATCCTTTGGGGCAGCCGGGGTTCACCCGGCAGGTGGGGAGTGAAGGACGTTCACGCCGAAGGCGCGCGTGTTCGCAACGCGGGATGCTTGCACCGGACATGTCACACAACAAGATGGATGACGCCAGTGCGGCCGGAAGCAACCGAGAATTTACGGAGTGCAGTCAACACCCAGCAAAATCACAGGGTTTTCCCTGTATCGGTGCAGGACCTTCCGGCCGCGAGTGAAGCCCCGGTGCCGCCGGGAACCCGTTGGAACGCGGCGGCGTCCAACGCCTGGCCTGCCTTCCCGAACTCCGCCTGGGGGCACCATGAGACAGCACGGCAACGGAATCCGGTTCCTCGCCGGCCCCGCCCTGGCGGTCCTGGCGGTCGGCTGCGCCTCCGGCGCCGGAGCCGGGCCCCCGGCTCCGAGCGGACCGTCGTCATCCCCCTCTGCCCAGCCGTCCACGGCGAGTTCGTCGTCGACGGGGACGGCCTCGGCCTCCGGTTCCTCCCTCGGTGGCACCGCGTCACCCGACCGCACGACCACGGCTTCGGTACGCCCCGGCACCTCGGCCACCACGTCCGCAGGCAGGAAGCGCCCGTGCCTCAGCGGCACCGTCTCGGTGCTCGACCCGGCCACGGACAACCCGTTGCGCAGCACGTGCGTCCATGTCGGCACCCGCATCCAGGTCACTCTGCGGCCGCCGAGCAACTACCGATGGGCGCCGGTCACCAGTTCCACCCCGAGTGTGATGACCGTCCTCGACAACCACCTCGCGCCCGACGGAACCCGCGCCGCCACCGCCCGCGCCGACTTCCCGGGCACCGCGACCCTCACCTCCGCCGACATCTACACCCCTGACCCCCACGGCCCGCCGTCCCGGCCCTGGCAGCTGACGATCACCGTTGTCCCGTAACCGCACCCCACCCCCGTTACGGATCGACGTGCGCGTGTGGCTGCCGTTCGTCTCCAGGAGCACACGTACGGTGTCGCGCAGGTGGCGGGTGCCTGAGTCGTGGCGGCGAGGTCGCCGAGGACGCGTGCGATCCAGCGTTCGTGGTCCTCGCTCTCGGCGGTGAGGAGTGCGGCGACGGCGACATTGTCGAAGGCCAGGACTCGCGCGCTGCGGTCACGGGCGGTCTCGGCGACCGCCCGTGACCCGGATCGCCTCGCGCAGCGAGCCGCGAAACCCGTCGGGACCCGGCGCCTGTGAACCCAGCGCGAGCCGGACGCCCGAGGTGAGGCCCCGATACCCGCAGTCGGCGGCAATCGGGGAGGAGGTCCGGGCGCCCCGGCCCTCCTCCCTCACCGCCGGACATCGGGACCCGGATCCTGGCGGTTCGTCGGTGGCGGTGGGCTACCAGGTGTCGTTCAGCGTCCCGCCGCCCGAGCTTCCCGTGGTGAAGGAGTGGTTGTTGCCCGGCTCCCACGTGATCGAGCCGTCGGAGTTCTTGATGATGTATTTGTACTCGATGTAGGTGTTGGCCGGCAGGGTGACCGTGCCCTTCCAGGTCGGGTAACTGGCCGAGGACAGCGGGACGGCCTGGGAGGTGTTCCAGCTGCCCAGGGCAGGGATCGAGCCGACCAGGTAGACGTTCTGGCCCCAGGTGGTCGTCTCGTTCACGTTGAAGGTCTCGCCCGCTGTTCCGGCGGTGGCGGTCGGGGTGTAGAGCGCGACAGCGTCCTGGGCCGGGACGGTGACGGTCGCGGTGCCGTTGCTGCCCACCGTGACGGTCGAGCCGGAGCAGGCGCCCGTCGAGACGGTCAGGTCGCCGTGGATGATGTCGCAGTACGTGCCCGCGGGCAGGCCGGTCTCGACGGTCACGGCCTTGGCGCTGGACTCGTTGTTGATCGCGATCCAGCCGCGGTTGCCCCGGCTGAAGGCGATGAGGTTCGAGCCGTCGTCGTACCAGTTGCTGACCGATTGGCCCGCCACGGCGTTGTGCCAGCCGACCATGTTGGCGACGCCCTGGTTGCGGTCGGTGCAGAACCAGCCGTTGGAGCAGTTGGTGTCGGTGATGTACCCGTTGGAGTCGGACGGCGGGGAGTCGTCGCTGTTGGTCCAGGTGAAGCCGGCGTATACCTGGGGCACGTCGTAGCCCCAGGCCAGTTCGAACAGGTTGGCCAGGATGTAGGGGGTGCCGGACTTGTAGTTGAGCGTGCTGCCGTCCCGCTCGGTGTCGTGGTTGGTCACCATCGAGGTCGAGGCGGACGCCGGCTCCAGGCCCCAGCTCCGACCGAAGCTCTTGAGGTTGGCGATGTCGCCGGTGAACTGGCTCTTCAGGTCTCGGGCGTAGGTGAACTCGATCACGCTGCCGTTGGACTCGAACGCGCTCGGCTGCAGCGCGGAGTTGCTGCTGCCCGGGATGACCTCCTGGTACACGTACGGTCGGGAGCCGGTCCAGGTGGTGTTGTTCACCTGAGACAGGACGGCCGCCATGTCGGCTGCCGCTATGTGCTTGGCGGCGTCCATGCGGAAGCCGTCCACACCCAGGTTGATCAGGCTGTTGAGGTAGCCGGCCTCGGCGGCGCGGACGTGGCTGGTCTCGGTGTGGAGGTCCTCCAGGTTGGACAGGTCGCACTCCTGGACCTGGGTGGTGTTGTTCCAGTCCGAGATGGACAGATCCGAGGTGGGGCAGTTCGAGGGATAGCTGTGGAAGTCGGCCGAGGAGTAGCCGGGCTGGGAGTATGCGTACGTCGAGGCGTTGAAGCTGTCGCCGCCGTAGGAGTCGGTGCTGGTGTTGCCGGCGCCGGCCATGTGGTTGAGCACCGCGTCCGCGTACACCTTGACGCCGGCGTTGTGGCAGGTGGTGACCATGTCCGCGAACTGGGCGGCGGTGCCCATCCGGCTGTTCAGGTCGTACCCGACCGGCTGGTACACCTCCCACCACGGGTGGCTGGTCTGGTTGAGCCGGATGGAGTCCTCGGGCGGGGCCACCTCGACGGCGCCGTAGCCCTTCGGGCCCAGGACGCCGGTGCACTCGGCGGCCACGGACGGCCAATTCCACTCGAAGAGGTTGGCGATCACGTCGCCGCCGTCCGGTGCGCCGGCGGCACGGGCGGTGGTCTGAACGGTGAGCGGCAGGACGGCACCGGCGAGCAGGGCGCCGACTGCTACCAGGACGGTTCTGCCGCGTTGGAGTGGTTGCTTCATGTCCGGGTCTCTCCTGTGCTGACGGCCCGGCCACGGACAGTCAGGCAGCACGAGGCGAGCACGCTGTCGTGCGGAGGAGGCCGTGGTGGAGCCGGGATGGGTGGAAAGCTCCGGGCCGAATGGCGATGGCCCGGACGGCGATGGCCGCACGACCCACCGAGGTCCCGCCCGGCGGAGTCGACAGCCCGGGAGCCATGCGGCCGCGGACCCGCCTGGCACCTCACCGTGCGGCGGCCCCCCGGTGGCCGGGGGACCCGCCGCGAGCAGACCTTCTCGCGCCCTGTGTTACGGCGTCAAGAACTTGAAGCAAATACTTTCTGCAACTTGCGAAAAATTCTTGCGGGCCGCCGGTGTCGCCGCCAGGGGAGCACTCCAGCAGCAGGTCGGCGGTGTGCTCCGAGGACATGCTGGGCCGCTGGTGGGAGCAGCTCCTGCGCAACCAGAGCGCGCTGCGGCTCGAGGTCCGGCTGCTGTTCATGCCCGGCGTGATGGTCACCGGCGTCCCCTACCGGCGCGACTACGCCCTCCCGCCTCCAGCGAGTCCGGGGCGGGCTGACGGCCGGCGTCGAACGTCCCGCCGCACCGGGAAGTGGGGGAGGACGGCCACGCTGTAGTGCCGGTCGCCGCGTACCGCGTCCGTCCACCGGTCGGCGGAGATGTGGCCCCCGGCAGGCAGGCAGCGGGACCATGCGCGTGGCGCTCGGGTGAGGTCAGGAGAGTCCGGACGCCCGGAGGACCGCCTGCAGCGCCTCGTCGTCGACGCGGTGGCCCAGCCGTTCCAGAACCTCGGCTCCCTGACGCAAGGTGCCACGTTCCATGGAGCGGCGGACACCCGTGTCGAGTTGGTGCCAGAGCAGCGGGTTGGCGGTGAGGACGCGGGGGTCGAGTTCCAGGCGGTTGCCGTGGACGTCTCGCAGGACCAGGTGCGAGGAGACGCCGTCGTATTGCCGTACCGCCGTCAGCGCGTCGGTGCGTACCGTGCGCCGGCGCCAGGGCGTGCGGACCGCCAGCCAGCCGGGGCCCGCGCTCACCCGCTGGGGAAGCAGGACGGCGCAGACCGCGGCCGACAGGGCGATCCAGAGCAGGGCGCGCGGGGGCGTGAGGCTTCCCGCGTCCCAGTCGACCAGGAGGCTCAGGGCGCAGAACAGCAGGGCGCAGCTCGCCGCGAGCCGTGCGCTGCCACGCCAGTGGCGGTCGCCGGCCGAGCCTGGCGGTCCGCTCCGTCGCATGACGCCGACGCTAGGTGCCCGCACCCGGTGCGGCGACCGCTGCTTACGGCCCCCTAACGCCGTACGGCCGATTTTGACGGAATCCTGACGCGGTCGCCGGAGCCGGTCCTCAGCCGGTGTGCACGCGCGGCCGGCGGGCACGGTTCGGTTCGGCCTCGCGCAGTACCTCGCGGGTGACCGGGGCGACCTCGCCCTGGCCGAAGAGGAAGAAGCGGAGGAAGTTGGCGAAGGGGTTGCCCTCGGTCCACTCGAAGTAGATGTGCGGGGTGCAGCCGGTCATGTCCCGGGCGTGCAGGACGAGGGCGGCCAGGGCGTTGGGGATGGAGGAGGACTCCATGGTCAGGACGCGGTAGCGGTCGTGCAGGACCTCACCGCGGACCGCCAGGCTCTCCTCCTCGAACTCGGAGGGGTCGGTGACCGTGACCTCGACGAAGACGAAGTCCTCCTGCTCGGGCATGTCGTTGTCGGCGCGGATCTGCTCGACCTTGTCGCGGTACTCGGCCTTGTCGCGCTGGTCCGGCTCGTTGGCGATGAAGCGGAGCTTGCGGCTGGCCATGTCCCGGATGAATCGTTCCGCCATGGGGTCCAGTTCGACCTGCGTGACGCGCAGCTCGAAGGCGCGGGCCAGCCGGGACAGTAGTGAGACCAGGATGATGGCGACGATGAAGCAGGCACCGATCTTCACACCGTCCGGGCGCTCGACGATGTTGGCGCCGGTGACATAGAGCAGGACCGCGGTCACCACCGAGAAGCCGATGAGCCACCCGCGCTGTCCGGCCCGGTGGGCGGCGATGGTCACCGCGATCGAGGCCGAGGACATCAGCACCAGCACGCCGGTGGCGTAGGCGCCGCCCTGCGCGTCGACACTGGCGTCGAAGAGCCAGGTGATCAAGAAGGCGATCAGGGTGAAGACGATCACCATGGGGCGCACGGCGCGCGCCCACTGCGGCGCCATGCCGTAGCGCGGCAGGTAGCGGGGCATGAGGTTGAGCAGGCCGGCCATGGCGGAGGCGCCGGCGAACCACAGGATGGCGATGGTGGACAGGTCGTAGACCGTGCCGAAGGTGCCACCGAGGTATTCGTGCGCCATGTAGGCGAGCGCGCGTCCGTTGGCCTGGCCGCCCGTCTTGAACTCCCTCGCCGGGATCAGCACCGTGGTGACGAAGCTGGTGAGGATCAGGTAGATGCTCATGATCACAGCAGCGGTGGTCAGCAGTTTCCTGGTGTCCCGGACCCGGCCCCTGGGGTTCTCCTCGGTGTCGTCCGGGTCTCCTTGGATGTGCGGCATGACCGCGACGCCGGTCTCGAAGCCGGACACACCGAGTGCCAGCTTCGGGAAGACCAACAGAGACACGCCGATCATGACGAAGATGTTCCCGTGCTCAGCGGTCAGACCGTTCGTCCAGTCGGCGACCACATGGCCTGCCGTGGCCACGTGCCACAGGCCGACGGCCACCACGACCGCGTTCAGGCCCAGGTAGGCCACCACCAGGACGACCGCGACGCCGATCGCCTCCATGAAGCCCTTGAGGAACACCGCGCCCAGCAGAGCGATGAGGAACAGCGTGACCCACATCTGCTGGTTGTGCAGCAGGCTGTTCAGATGCGGGTTCTCCACCAGGTGGGTGGAGGCGTCGGCCGCGGACAGGGTGATGGTGATGATGAAGTCGGTGGCGGCGAAGCCGAGCAGCGCCAGGACGAACAGCTTGCCCTTCCAGAAGGACAGCAGCCGCTCCAGCATCGCGATCGAGCCCTCACCCCGGGGGCTCTCCACGGCCACCCGGCGGTAGACCGGGAGAACGCCGAAGAGGGTGACGACGACGAGCACGATGGTGGCCACCGGGGACAGCAGACCGGCCGCAAGTGCCGCGATGCCCGGCTGGTAGCCGAGGGTGGAGAAGTAGTCGACGCCGGTCAGGCACATCACCCGCCACCAACGCTGTCCCGAGTGCGGCGCACCCGCCTCGGCGTACGGCCCCTGCTGGTGTCCTGCCCTGTCGGACAGACCCTCCAGTATCCACATCCGCAGTCGGCTCGGCGGCGGGTGTTCGGTGGTGGCCATCGACGTGCTCTCCTGGTGTGCGGCTCAGCGGCTCGGTTGGGGTCCGACCGTCCCACGGACGGCGGCATCAGCTAAGCAGAGAGTGGCCCATCGGCACATGAGCGATCTCACCGAGCGCGTCAAGCTTCCGTTAAGACCGGCCGCGCACAACCGGTGGCGCATCCCGATCAAGAGGCAACCATCGCCAAGGCGCGGGTTGGGCCGGATGAGCCAGCACGACGGCCGGGTCGTGTGCCAGTGAGGGAGATCCAGTGTCGTGTCGTACGAGGTCTCTCTGCCTGACCGTGCCGTACACGGCGTGCAGCTGGAGCCTTGTGCGGGCGTTGGTGAGCCGGTCGCCCCGGCCCACCCCTGGCCCCTCAGGGACCGGCCGGCCCTGACGGCCGGCCTGGCCGCCCCGGGCGCGGACGGATTTCTTGACGTGTTCCTGACGTCGGGCGGGCCGTTCGGTGGAACGACGCCGCGTCCTGTGCCGTTCCTCTCCGATGTGACGTCAACTCTCCCTCCACGCCCCGACCTTGGCCGGCGCTCCCAGCACATGGTGATCTGCGGCGACGACGGACTCGCGCACCGCCTCGCGCTCGAACTGGACGCGGTGTGCGGCGAAGTCGTCACCGTGGTGCTGCCCTCCCGGGAGGACGAGTACGGAACCGAGATCGCCGCGCTGCACGCCGACCCGCGCTCGCCGGTCGAGTTGCTCGTCTCCGCGCGCCCGGACGAGCGGACCCTGCGGGCGGCCGGGGTCGAGCGGGCCGCCGCGCTCGCCCTCACCTACCGCGACGACCAGGTCAACATGACCGCCGCCCTGTTGGCCCGCACCCTCAACCCGTCGGTACGGCTGGTGGTGCGGATGTTCCACCACGAGCGCGGCCGGCACCTGGAGCGGCTGCTGGACCGCGCCGCCGGACTGGTTCCTGGGGCGGCGCAGGACACCTCCACCACGGTGCTGTCCGACGCCGACACCGCCGTACCGGAACTGGTGGCGGCAGCCGCCGTGGGCCACGGCCACACGCTTCAGGTCGAGGGCAAGGTCTTCCGCGGTGCCGTACGCCCGGCCGGGGCGCCGGCGCAGGCCACGGACCTGGCCACGCTTGCCGTCCTGTCCGGCGCCCACCAGGACGACCCGGCGAGCCAGGACAGCCCGGAGACACCCGGCGAGGACGGCACCCAGCTGCTGCCGGACACCCGGATCGCGTACCGCCGCCAGTTCACGCACGGCCGGCTGATGCTGGAGGAGGTCACCCACCACCACCTGCCCGACCCCGCCCGGCAACGACGGCGCGCCCGCCCCGGTGCCTGGCTGCGGGCGCGCCTGGCACACCTGCCGTGGAAGGTTTTCCTCTCCCGCGAGCTCACCGCCGTCTTCGGCGCGCTCGGCACCATGGTGCTCGCCCTCGCCGCCGCCACCGCGCTGTTCGCCGACGAGCACCCGTGGTGGAAGAACCTGTACCTGCCGATGCTCGACATCTTCACCATGGGCGACCCGGCCACCAACGAGTCCGTCGCCCGCCGCATCCTCCAGCTCGTCGCCGGTTTCGTCGGCCTGGCCGTACTGCCGCTCGTCGTGGCCGCGACGCTGAACGCCACCGAAGCCTTCCGCGCCGCCTCCGCGAACCACCCGCCCGACGAGGACACGGCCGGCCACATCGTCCTCGTCGGCCTCGGCAAGATCGGCACACGGGCGCTGGCCCGGCTGCGCACCACCGACCACCAGGTGGTCGTGATCGAACGCGACCCGCACGCGCGGGGTGTCACGCTCGCCCGTGAACTGGGCGTGCCGCTGATCCTGCAGGACGCCACGGCCCCGGACGTGCTCGACCTGGCCCGGGTCCGGCACAGCCGCTCCCTGCTCGTCCTCACCCGCGACGACGGCCAGAACCTGGACATCGTCATGGCCGCCCGGGAGCACAATCCCGCGGTCCGCGTGGTCATGCGGCTGTACGACGACGACTTCGCGGCGACGGTCCAGCGCACCCTGCGTGCCTGCTACCCCGACGCGCTCACCCGCAGCCGAAGTGTTTCCGCGCTGGCCGCCCCGTCCTTCGCCGCCGCCATGATGGGCCGCCATGTGCTCGGTGTGATGCCGGTGGAACGCGGATCACTGCTGTTCACCTGCGTGGATGTGGCCGGGCACCCCGAACTGGAGGGGCGCCCGGTGCACGAGGCGTTCCGCGAGAACGAGTGGCGGGTACTGGCCGTCGGGGCCGCCGGTGCTGCGGCAGATCCTTCCTCCCCGGACCCCCTCACCGGGCTGCGTCCCGACCGGTCCGGCTTCGACTGGCGCCCTCCGCAGGGGCGGGTGCTGCGCGCCGGCGACCGTGTCGTCCTGGCGACCACCCGGCGCGGGCTGGACATCCTCATGACGGGCGTACAGCCGCATCCCTCGAACCGACGGGACTGAGGAGCGCCCGGAGGAGTCACTCCGGTCCGGATGCCTCGAACACGGTCAGCGCGGCTTCCCGGTCGACGCGGGCAGCCGGCCGCCCCGGCGCGGTCCGCCCGCACAGCAGCGGCCCCTCGGCGGCCGCTCACGTCCCCGGAGGATGCCGCCCGCGCGCCGACCGGCGACCCGCGGGCTTGCTCACCGCGTCTCATGCCTGACGTCAGAGACGCCGAGGACCGGAACAAATGATCTCGACGCCGTTCGGTGAGGACCCCACGGTCCCGGTGCTCCTCACGCGTGAGTGTTACCGGTCGGTAGGGATCAGCGGCCGTATGGGTTCCGTCAAAGCCGTGGGCGCAGCCGTATGAGGGCCGTCAAGGGGTGACCAGGTCCGGCCGGAGAGGCTGTTTCCTCTAAGCGTCCGTGTTCCACCCCCGAACCTCTTCAGGAGTTCACGATGGCCGATCTGGCCTTCGTCGCCATCACCGTCGCGGTCTTCGCGCTGGTGGCCCTCGTGGCCCGGGGGGTGACGAAGCTGTGACCGCCGAGAACATCGTCGGCCTGGTCGTGGCCGTCGCCCTGCTGGGTTACCTCGTCCTCGCCCTGATCTTCCCGGAGAGGTTCTGACTGTGACATCAGCTGCTGTCGCAGCGGGCGACATGGGTCCCGTCCTTGCCGACGTGCTCTTCGTGACCGCGCTGATCGGCGCGCTCGCGTCGGCGCACCGTCCCCTCGGCGACTACATGGCCGCCGTCTTCCAGTCCGAGAGACACCTGCGCGTCGAGCGGTGGATATACCGCTCCGTGGGAGCCAACCCCGACGCCGAGATGCGCTGGCCGGCCTATCTGCGCGGGGTGTTGTTCTTCTCCGCCGTCAGCGTGCTGTTCCTGTACCTGCTCCAGCGGGTGCAGGACAAGTTGCCCCTGTCGCTCGGTTTCAAGCCGATCAGCCCGGACCAGGCGTTCAACACGGCCGCCTCCTTCGTGTCCAACACGAACTGGCAGTCGTACTCGGGCGAGGTGGCGATGAGCCACGTCACCCAGACCATGGGCCTGGCCGTGCAGAACTTCGTGTCGGCGGCCGTCGGTATCGCCGTCGCGGTGGCGCTGGTGCGCGGCTTCGCCCGGTCCCGCACCGGAGACCTGGGCAACTTCTGGGCCGACCTGGTGCGCTGCATCATCCGGATCCTGATCCCGATCTCCGTGATCGCGGCCGTGGTCCTGATCGCCTGCGGTGCCGTCCAGAACTTCGGCGGCATCCACCACATCACCACCCTGACCGGCCAGCGGCAGGCCATCAGCCCCGGCGCGGTGGCGTCGCAAGAGGCCATCAAGGACCTGGGCACCAACGGCGGCGGCTTCTTCAACGCCAACAGCGCCCACCCCTTCGAGAACCCCAACGGCTTCACCAACTGGCTGGAGATCTTCCTGCTCCTGGTGATCCCGTTCTCGCTGCCGCGCACTTTCGGCAGGATGGTCGGCTCGGTCAAGCAGGGCTACGCGATCCTCGCCGCGATGGGCATCATCTGGTTCCTCGCCGTGGTCGCCGTGACCTGGCTGGAGTACGCCCACCCGGGCACCGCCTCGCAGCTGGCGGGCGGCGCCATGGAGGGCAAGGAGCAGCGGTTCGGCGAGGGCAACTCGTCGGCCTTCGCCGTCTCCACGACCATGACATCGACGGGCTCGGTGGACTCCTTCCATGACTCCTTCGGTGGTCTTTCCGGCGGTGTGCTGCTGCTCGGCATGATGCTGGGCGAGATTGCGCCGGGCGGCACCGGCTCCGGCCTGTACGGCATGCTGATCATGGCGATCATCGCGGTGTTCATCGCCGGTCTGATGGTCGGCCGTACGCCCGAGTACCTGGGCAAGAAGATCGGCGCCCGCGAGATGAAGCTGGCCGCCGCCTACATCCTGGTCACCCCGGCCCTGGTGCTGATCGGCGCGGCGCTGGCGATCGCACTGGGCAAGGGCCAGTCGTCGATGCTGAACTCCGGTGCGCACGGCTTCTCCGAGGTGCTGTACGCCTACACCTCTGCCTCCAACAACAACGGTTCGGCCTTCGCCGGATTCGCCGCGAACACCGAGTACCACAACACGATGCTCGGCCTGTGCATGCTGCTCGGGCGCTTCGTGCCCATGGTTTTCGTGCTGGCGCTGGCCGGCTCGCTCGCCGAGCAGCAGCCGATCCCGGCCACCGCGGGCACCCTGCGGACCGAGAAGCCGCTGTTCACCGGTCTGCTGGTGGGCGCGATCCTGATCATCACCGGTCTGACGTTCTTCCCGGCGCTCGCGCTGGGCCCGCTGGCCGAAGGATTGGCGTGATGACCACCAACACCTCGAAGACAGAGATCAAGAAACAGGACTCGATGTCCACTCCCACCCTCGCGCCCCACCAGGACGCGCCGACCGGGCACAAGGCGCCCGAAGGCCGTGTCGGCGGCGGACTGTTCGACCCCAAGCAGCTGGTCACGTCCCTGCCCGACGCCTTCCGCAAGCTCGACCCCCGGGCGATGGTCAAGTCCCCCGTGATGTTCGTGGTCCTCGTCGGCTCCGTCCTGACCACGGTGTTCTCCGTCCAGCACCCGGGCGACTGGTTCGGCTGGACCATCAGCGCCTGGCTGTGGCTGACCGTGATCTTCGCCAACCTGGCGGAGGCCGTGGCCGAGGGCCGCGGCAAGGCGCAGGCCGACACCCTGCGCAAGGCCAAGACCGACACCGTCGCCCGCCGCCTCCTCGCGGACGGCTCCGAGGAGCAGGTTCCCGGTACCGCGCTGACCATCGGTGACCTGGTGGTCTGTGAGGCCGGTGACGTCATCCCCGGTGACGGTGACGTCGTCGAGGGTGTCGCCTCGGTGGACGAGTCGGCGATCACCGGTGAGTCCGCCCCGGTGATCCGGGAGTCCGGTGGTGACCGGTCCGCGGTGACGGGCGGTACGAAGGTGCTGTCCGACCGGATCGTCATCAAGATCACGACGAAGCCCGGCGAGACCTTCATCGACCGGATGATCAACCTGGTCGAGGGCGCGGCACGGCAGAAGACGCCCAACGAGATCGCCCTGAACATCCTGCTGGCGTCGCTGACCATCGTGTTCCTGCTGGCGGTGGCGACCCTGCCACCGTTCGCCGACTACGCGCACTCCAAGCTGAGCATGGTCGTCCTGGTGGCGCTGCTGGTCTGTCTGATCCCGACCACGATCGGCGCCCTGCTCTCCGCGATCGGCATCGCGGGCATGGACCGGCTGGTGCAGCGCAACGTGCTGGCCATGTCCGGACGTGCGGTCGAGGCCGCCGGTGACGTGTCGACCCTTCTGCTGGACAAGACCGGCACCATCACGCTCGGCAACCGCCAGGCGGCGGAGTTCGTGCCGGTGCGCGGGACGACGGAGGCGGAGGTGGCCGACGCCGCCCAGCTGTCCTCCCTCTCGGACGAGACCCCCGAGGGCCGATCCGTCGTCGTCCTGGCCAAGGAGAAATACGGGCTGCGCGAGCGCCACCAGGGCGAACTGGTCGGCGCCGAGTGGATCGAGTTCACCGCCCAGACCCGCATGTCGGGTGTGGACGTCGACGGCCGCAAGGTCCGCAAGGGCGCCACCGCCTCGGTCATCGCCTGGGTCAAGGAGCAGGGGGGCACCGTTGCCGAGGACGCCCAGGAGCTGACCGACCGGATCTCCGAGGCGGGCGGCACGCCCCTGCTGGTCGCCGTCCACGACGACAACGGCGCCCGGGTCCTGGGTGTCATCCACCTGAAGGACGTCGTCAAGGAGGGCATGCGGGAGCGGTTCGAGGAACTGCGCCGCATGGGCATCAAGACGGTCATGATCACGGGTGACAACCCGCTGACCGCGAAGGCGATCGCCGAGGAGGCGGGCGTCGACGACTTCCTCGCCGAGGCCACGCCCGAGGACAAGATGGCCCTCATCAAGCGGGAGCAGGCCGGCGGCAAGCTGGTCGCGATGACCGGCGACGGCACCAACGACGCCCCCGCGCTCGCGCAGGCGGACGTCGGCGTGGCGATGAACACCGGGACGTCGGCCGCCAAGGAGGCCGGCAACATGGTCGACCTCGACTCCAACCCGACCAAGCTCATCGAGATCGTGGAGATCGGCAAGCAGCTGCTGATCACGCGCGGTGCGCTGACGACGTTCTCCATCGCCAACGACGTCGCGAAGTACTTCGCGATCATCCCGGCGCTGTTTGCGGCGGTCTACCCGGGCCTGGACAAGCTCAACATCATGCACCTGTCCTCGCCCGACTCCGCGATCCTTTCCGCGGTCGTCTTCAATGCGCTGATCATCGTCGCGCTGGTACCGCTGTCCCTGAAGGGCGTGCAGTACAAGCCGGTCAGCGCCGACCGGATGCTGCGCCGGAACCTCGGCATCTACGGGCTGGGCGGCCTGATCGCGCCGTTCATCGGCATCAAGATCATCGACCTGCTCATCTCGCTCGTCCCCGGGATCAGGTGAAGGACATGAACAACTCCTTTGTGAACCTCGGCCGTATGACGTGGGCCGCCCTGCGCATGCTGCTCGTCCTCACCGTCGTGACCGGCGTCGTCTATCCCCTCGTCGTGACCGGTATCGGCCAGGCGGCCTTCCACAGCAAGGCCGACGGATCGGTGGTCGAGGTCGACGGCAAGGAGGTCGGCTCCTCGCTGATCGGCCAGAGCTGGAACATCAAGGGCACCGACAAGCCGGACCCGAAGTGGTTCCAGCCCCGTCCCTCCAACAGCAACTACGACCCGCTGACCACGGGTTCCAGCCAGCTCAGCGCCAGTAACCCCAAGCTGGTCGAGAGGGTGAAGGACGCGAAGAAGCAGGTCGCCGAGTTCAACGGCGTACCCCCGTCCGAGGTGCCCAAGGACGCGGTGACCGGCTCTGCCTCCGCGATCGACCCGGACATCTCCCCGGCTTACGCCGACATCCAGGTGGGCCGCGTGGCGAAGGCGAACGGCCTGCCCGCTGCCCAGGTGCAGAAGCTGGTCGAGGAGCACACCGACGGCCGCACCCTCGGATTCATGGGTGAGCCGCACGTCAACGTCCTGGCGCTCAACATCGCGCTCAAGGACCTTCTGGCGAAGCAGTGACGGGAGTATGCGACATGGGCGGGAGTCGGCGGCCAGGGGGGAATCCCGGGTCCGTCGACTCCCGCTGTCATGACGACAGGAGAGGCGCACACCCATGACCAGGGTGCTCGTGGTCGAGGACGACCCGCAGCTCGTACGGGCCCTCGTAATCAACCTTCAGGCACGCCAGTACGGCGTCGACGCCGCCCCCGACGGCGCCACCGCGCTCCGCCTGGCGGCGGCCCGCCAGCCGGATCTGGTGCTGCTCGACCTCGGCCTGCCCGACATGGACGGCGTCGATGTCATCAGGGCCCTGCGCGGCTGGACCCGCGTTCCGATCATGGTCCTGTCCGCACGTCAGTCGTCCGACGAGAAGGTGGCCGCCCTCGACGCGGGCGCCGACGACTACGTCACCAAGCCGTTCAACATGAACGAACTGCTGGCCCGGCTGCGAGCGGCCGTCCGCCGCACCGAGGACACCCCGCTCGTCCCGGAGACGAGGCTGGTCGAAACGGAGGACTTCACTCTCGACCTGCTGGCCAAGAAGGCCGCGCGGGACGGGCGGGACGTACGGCTGACCCCGACCGAGTGGCACCTGCTGGAGATACTGGTGACGAACCCCGGCCGCCTCATCACCCAGAAGCAGCTGCTCCAGGAGGTGTGGGGCGTCTCCCAGAGCAGCAAGACCAACTACCTGCGTGTCTACATGGCCCAGCTGCGGCGCAAACTGGAAGCAGATCCCTCCCATCCCCGCTATCTCATCACCGAGCCCGGCATGGGCTACCGCTTCGAAGGGTGAACATGGCACGCGGCAAGCTCCGGATCTATCTCGGCGCGGCACCCGGCGTCGGCAAGACGTACGCGATGCTGTCCGAGGGGCACCGCCGGGTTGAGCGGGGCACCGACTGTGTCGTCGCCTTCGTGGAGCACCATGGCCGGTCGCGTACCGAGGTGATGCTGCACGGCTTGGAGCAGGTGCCGCGCAAGGAGATCGAGTACCGGGGCAGCGTCTTCACCGAGATGGACGTGGACGCCGTCCTCGCCCGCCGCCCCCAGGTGGCCCTTGTCGACGAACTCGCGCACACCAATGTCCCCGGCTGCCGGAACAGCAAGCGTTGGCAGGACGTCGAGGAGCTGCTCGCGGCCGGCGTCGACGTGGTCTCCACGGTGAACATCCAGCACCTGGAGTCGCTGGGCGATGTCGTGGAATCCATCACCGGGATACGGCAGCAGGAAACCGTCCCCGACGAGGTCGTACGGCGAGCGGACCAGATCGAGCTGGTCGACATGTCCCCGGAGGCGCTGCGGCGCCGGATGGCGCACGGCAACATCTACAAGCCGGACAAGGTCGACGCGGCTCTGTCGAACTACTTCCGCCCCGGGAACCTGACGGCGCTGCGGGAGCTGGCACTGCTGTGGGTCGCCGACCGGGTCGACGAGTACCTGACCGAGTACCGCAGCCAGCACCGGGTCTCGAAGATCTGGGGCTCACGCGAACGGATCGTGGTCGGGCTCACCGGTGGCCCCGAGGGCCGCACCCTCATCCGCCGGGCCGCACGCCTGGCCGAGAAGGGTGCGGGCGGCGAGGTCCTCGCCGTCTACATAGCTCGCAGTGACGGCCTGACCTCCGCCTCGCCGAAGGAGCTGGCGGTCCAGCGCACCCTGGTGGAGGACCTGGGGGGCACCTTCCACCACGTGGTCGGTGACGACATACCGGCCGCCCTGCTGGACTTCGCGCGGGGCGTGAACGCCACGCAGATCGTGCTCGGCGTCTCCCGCCGCCGCAGCTGGCAGTACGTCTTCGGGCCGGGCGTCGGCGCCACGGTCGCCCGGGACTCCGGCCCCGACCTCGACGTCCACCTCATCACCCACGACGAAGTGGGCAAGGGCCGAGGACTGCCCGTCGCCGCCAGGGGCGCGCGGCTCGGCCGGGCCCGGCTCATCTGGGGATGGCTGACCGGAATCGCCGGACCGCCGCTGCTGACGTGGCTGCTGAGCAGTGTCGTCCCCGCCGTCGGGCTCGCCAACGACATGCTGCTGTTCCTGACGATGACGGTGGCGGCGGCCCTGCTCGGCGGGCTCTTCCCCGCGCTGGCCTCGGCGGTGGTCGGATCCGCCCTGCTGAACTGGTACTTCACCCCGCCGGTCCACACCTGGACGATCGCCGACCCGAAGAACATCGTCGCCATCGCGGTGTTCTTCGGCGTCGCCGTCTCCGTCGCCTCCGTGGTGGACCTGGCCGCCCGCCGCACCCACCAGGCGGCCCGGCTCCGCGCCGAATCGGAGATCCTCTCCTTCCTCGCGGGCAACGTCCTGCGCGGCGAGACCACCCTGGAAGCACTGCTGGACCGGGTCCGCGAGACCTTCGGGATGGAGTCGGCGGCCCTGCTGGAACGCGAGAACGACGTCGCTCCCTGGACGTGCGCGGGCAGCGTCGGCCCCCGCCCCTGCGTCACCCCCGACGCGGCCGACGTGGACGTCCCGGTCGGTGACCACCTGACCCTGGCCCTCTCCGGCCGTGTCCTGCCCGCCGAGGACCGCCGCGTGCTGGCCGCCTTCGCGGCCCAGGCCGCCGTCGTGCTGGACCGCCAGCGCCTGCAGCAGAAGGCCGACGAGGCGAAGGCCCTGGCCGAGGGCAACCGCATCCGCACCGCCCTGCTCGCCGCCGTCAGCCACGATCTGCGCACCCCGCTCGCCGGCATCAAGGCCGCCGTCACCTCCCTGCGCTCGGACGACGTCGAATGGTCCGCGGCCGACCAGGCCGAGTTCCTGGCTGCCATCGAGGAGGGCGCCGACCGCCTCGACCACCTCGTCGGCAACCTGCTCGACATGTCCCGCCTCCAGACCGGCACCGTCACACCGATCATCCGCGAAACCGACCTCGACGAGGTGATCCCCATGGCGCTCGGCGGCGTACCCGAGGACAGCGTCGACCTCGACATCCCGGAAACGCTGCCCATGGTCGACGTCGATCGCGGCCTGCTGGAACGTTCGGTCGCCAACGTCGTGGAGAACGCGGTCAAATACAGCCCGCCGGGCGAACCGGTCCTGGTCTCGGCCAGCGCCATGGCCGACCGCGTGGAGGTCCGGGTCGTCGACCGCGGCCCCGGCGTCCCGGACGAGGCCAAGCCCCGCATCTTCGAACCGTTCCAGCGCTACGGCGACTCACCGCGCGGCGCCGGCGTCGGCCTCGGCCTCGCCGTGGCCCGCGGCTTCGCGGAGGCCATCGGCGGCACCCTCAACGCCGAGGACACCCCCGGCGGCGGCCTCACCATGGTCCTCACCCTGCCGACGGCACCACAGCGCCGCCCGGAAGAACCCGAGCACGCGTCCGCCGCCAGCATGTGAGGGGCGGGGCCCCGAGAGCCTCGGGCGCGGCCCCGGTCGGAAGGTCCGGCGCCGTCGGCAACGAACGTGACATCGGTTCCTCGCGGTCAGGCTCGGCGGGCGTGGGACGCGAGGCGATCGGCGAACGCGATGACGAGGTCGCGCAGTTCGTCGGGGCGCTCGATGACGAACGGCCGGTCGAGTGAGGCGAGTACCGGAGGCAACCAATCGAGCCGCTCCGCCCGCAGCTCGACGCGCAGCCAGCGTTCGGCCGCCCGGTCCTCGCCCGGCGTGGGCGCGTACTCCTCCAGGCTCGCGACGCTGGCGGGAAGGTGGGCGCGGATCTGCCCAACCGTCCCGTGGATCCGCAAGGTCACCTCGTGCCGGTACTCGGCCGTGGCGAAGGCTGACAACACGCGCTGTGCCGGATCGGGACCCGTGGGCGCTTCGAACGAGCCGGGCAGGGTTCGTGCGTCCGCGACGCGATCGAGCCGGAAGGTTCGGTCCTCGCCGATCCGGGCGTCCTGGCCCGTGACGTACCACCGGCCCGCATGGGCGACGATCCCGTACGTGTGCAGCGTGCGTTCGCTGCGCCGTCCGTCGCGGTCGGTGTAGCGGATCGAGACCGGTCGGCGGTGACGCACCGCGTCGGCGAGGGTGAGCAGGACGTCGGCGTCCGGGGTGTCGAAATCATGGGGCTGATCCGTGAAGGCGAGGGCTTCCAGGAGTGTGTCGAGCCTGCGGGCGAGGTGCTTGGGCAGCACTCGCCGGATCTTCGCCGATGCCGTCTCACCAGCCGCATGCCGAGTCGTCGTCAGGCCTGTTCGTCGGCCGGCGACCAGGCCGAGCAGCACGGCCAGCGCCTCGTCGTCGCTGAGCATGAGCGGAGGCAAGCGGTACCCGGGGGCGAGCCGGTACCCGCCGTAGCGCCCGCGCACCGATTCCACCGGCACGTCCAAGTCGATCAGATGGTCCACGTACCGCCGCACGGTGCGCCCTTCGACGCCGAGCCGGTCGGCGAGTTCGGCCACCGTCCGGGTGCCGCCCGACTGCAGCAACTCCAGGAGGGTCAGCACGCGGCCGGTGGGTCGAGGCATGTGCACAGCCTAACGCGAAAAGGGGACCGATTCTGTCCACTATTTCTCCTAGCCTGCGACGTGCACGCATCCGGCACTGCCAAGGAGATCCCCATGGACTTCGTCTCGATCCGCATCATCACCGGCGATGTAGCACGCCTTGTCGAGTTCTACGAGCGCGCCACGGGGGTGCGGGCCACGTGGGCCACCGAGGACTTCGCCGAACTCAGGACCGCGGGCGCCACCCTCGCGATCGCCGGCACCCGCACGGTCCCGCTGTTCGCCCCGGGCTCTGCCCGCCCGGCGGACAACCACAGCGTGATCATCGAGTTCCTCGTCGACGACGTCGACAGCGTTCACCAGAACCTGACCGGCTTCGTCACCGACTTCGTCACCAAGCCCACCACGATGCCCTGGGGCAACCGGTCGCTGCTGTTCCGCGACCCCGACGACAACCTCGTCAACTTCTTCACCCCCGTCACCCCGGCGGCCATCGAGAAGTTCGCACGCTGACGGCCGACACCTTCCTGGTCCCGTAGGAACTGGGTCAAGGGCTGGTCATGGATTGGGGACGTGGTGTGGTGGGGGCGTATTCTCCAGGCGGTTTGAAAAGACACCTCGTTCGGTGAGGCGTCTTCACGGACACAGGCCACTGATCCCACCCGTCGAGAGACGCTCCGGATCAGGACAGGTCTCCCCGGCCCAAGGGGTGACCCCAAGTGGCTTCCCTCGCGGGATCGCGGGGGGATCACGCCGTGGAGTGCCAAAGCTCTGACGAGTTGGGGTGCGCCGGGACCGTTCCCGTCCCGGCTGCCCCTTGCCGCACGACCGCGACGCCCTGTTGCGCGGCGGAGACCGGAAGGAGGCGACATGGACAGTAGTCCGGGCCATAGTCGGCCCCTCTTCGTGTTGTCCGCGCCGTCCTTCCGCGGCCCGGGGCAGCCCCCTCTTCCCTGATCTCTGATCCGCCGACTTCTCGGCCGGCGATCCGCCCAGCTCACCGGTCTCGGCAGGCCGCGTACCGGCGTGTGCCCGGGGTGCCTGCCACGGCCGACTGGGGGAGGAGGAGCGCTGCCGTGGGCCGCCCGATGCCCCGCCACGCCGGGGCAAGGGGGTGTTCACCTTGGCTGCCCACACTCTGCTCATGTCCACCACCGCTCGCCTGCGCGACCGCCGGGTCCACCTGGAGCGCCGCGCCACCGCCTCCAAGGCGGTCCGCACCTCACTGGTCTCGCTGGCCGGTCTGATCGGCGGGCCCGTCACCAACCAGGCCGGCGAAGAGGTCGGCCGCGTCGTCGACGTCGTCGCCCGGCTCTACGGCACGGACGCATACCCGCCGGTCACCGGCCTGATCCTGCGCATCGGCCGACGGCGCGCCTTCCTCGCTGCCGACGCCGTCGGCAAGGTGCACGCCGGGCACGTGCGGCTGAGCACCGCGCGGGTCGACCTGCGCGACTTCACCCGCCGCCCCGGCGAGGTCCTGCTTGCCAAGGATGTCCTCGATCACCAGCTCGTCGACGTCGACGGCGTCCAGGTCACCCGGGCCGCCGACCTGTACCTGGCACCGCTGGTCGACCGGGTGGTGCTGGTCGGCGTGGACGTGTCGCTGCCCACCCTGCTGCGCCGGCTCGGCCCCCGACGGTGGCAGGCCCGTCCGACCCCGGAGCGGGTGCTGGACTGGCAGGCGGTGGCCCCGTTCGCCGAGCAGGCCACCGAGGGCCCGCCCGAGGTACGGCTGCGCGCATCCCGGGCCGCGCTGCACCGGCTGCGCCCGGCCGACCTGGCCGACATCCTCGAAGACCTCGGCCGCGCCGAGCGACAGCAGCTGCTCGGCTGGCTGGAGCCCGAGCAGGCCGCCGACGCGCTGGAGGAGATGGAACCGGCCGAGCTGGAGAACCTGCTGCGCGAGGCGAAACCGGAGCACGCCGCCCGCCTCGTGGACGAGATGGAGCCCGACGAGGCCACCGACGCCCTGCGCGACCTCACGCCCGAGGAGCGTGAGGCCCTGCTGATGCGCATGCCGGCCGATGGAGCCGCGGAGCTGCGTCGGTTGCTGGCGCACCGGGAGGGCACCGCGGGCGGCGCCATGACCACCCTGCTGATCACCGCCGGTCGGGACGAGACCGTCGCCGAGGTGCGGGGCCGGCTGGCCGAGCAGGCCGAGCACCGCACCGAGATCGACGCCGTCGCCGTCCTGGACGAGGAGGGCCGTCTGGTCACCGACATCGCGCTGTTCGACCTCGCAGTGGCGGAGGACACCACTCCGGTGGCCGACCTGGTCGCCTGGCGGGTGCAGTTCGGCCCGCCCGTCACCGTCCGTCCGGACACCGCGCTGGCCGAGGCCGCCGACGAGCTGGTGGCCGCCCGCGCATCCTCGCTGCTGGTGGTCGACGACACCGATCGTCCGCTCGGCCGGATCCTGGCCGACGACCTGCTCGACAACCTGCTGCCCGAACGCGGGCGCCTGCACTTCCGGAGGTTCCTGCAGTGACCCGCCACCTCGACGCCGGCGAGCGGACTCCGGCAGCTCCCACGGCCGCGACGGCTCCTGTCCGCCGCACCGGCCGGCGGCGCATCACCATGGTCGCGGCGATCGCCGGTCCCGGCTTGGTCGCCGCGAACGCGGGTAACGATGCGGCCGGAATCGCGACGTACGCCTCGGCGGGCTCGCAATTCACGTACGGCACCCTGTTCTTCATGGTGCTGGTCACCATCGCCCTGGTGATGGTGCAGGAGATGGCCGTACGGCTGGGCGCGCACACCGGCAAGGGCCTCGGAGCGCTGATCCGCGAACAGTTCAGCCTGCGCCTGACCGGACTCGCGGTGTTCTGCCTGCTGCTGGCCAACACGGGTCTGGTCGTCTCGGAGTTCGCCGGTATCGGCGCCGCCTTCGAACTCCTCGGCGTGCCCAAGTGGGCGGTCATCCCGCCGGCCGCGATCCTGCTGTGGGCGCTGGTGCTGTTCGGCTCCTACCACTGGGCCGAACGCATCTTCCTCATCATGTCGCTGGCCTTTTTCGCCTACCCCGTCGCCATGGTCCTCGGCCACCCGCACTGGGCCGAGGTCGGCAAACACCTCATCGTCCCGCACATCGAGCCGAACAAGGACTTCATCCTGCTCGCCGTCGCGCTCATCGGCACGACCGTCAGTCCGTACATGCAGTTCTACGCCGCCGCAGGCGTCGTCGACCGGGGCGCCAAGCCGGAGGACTACCGGCTGATCAAGCTGGACGCCGTGCTCGGGGCGGTCTTCGCCTGCATCATCAGCCTGACCATCATCATCGCCACGGCCGCCGCGATCGGAGGGACCGGCCCACTGGACTCCGCCGCCCAGGCCGCCGAGGCTCTTGAACCGGTCGCCGGAAAGAACGCCGAACTCCTCTTCGCCATCGGCCTGATCGGCGCCTCCGCCCTCGCAGGCGCGGTCGTCCCGCTGTCCGCGAGCTACGCCGTGGGCGAGGCGGCGGGCGTGGAGCGCTCCGTCTCCCGCACCTTCCGCGATGCGCCCCTGTTCCTGGGCCTGTTCACCGCGCAGATCGTCCTCGGCGCGGTGGTCGCCATGACCCCGGTCGACGTCATCCAGCTCCTCATCGGCACCCAGGTCCTGCAGGGCCTGATCAGCCCCATCGTCCTGGTCTACCTGCTGGTCCTCACCAACCGCCGCTCCGTCCTCGGCACCGCGGCCAACGGCCCCCGCTACCGCATCGCCGCCACCGCCGTGGTCGTCGGCGTCGCCGGCATGTCCACGATCCTGCTCGTCCAGACCGTTCTCGGCTGGTTCGGCCTCGGCTGACCCAGCCCATCAGAGAGAACCAACCGCCGTCATCGTGGACCTGGTGCTTCGCAGCGGCCTCATCGTCTGTGATCTGCGAGCTCGTCGGGCGGTCGGCCTGCCTGCCGGTAGCCGTTGACCACGCCGGCGACGGCTTCGCCGCGTTCGGTCCGGGCAGTCGGGCAGGGGGACGATGTTCACTTCGGGTGGCGACGGGCTGCACGCGGTCGTCTCATGAACGTCCTTCGGTCGGAAGGTGTTTCACGGGCAGGACAGGCGGTCAGTCGACCCCGGCGCCGGGGCACCTGGTGCTCACCACCGGTATCGCGACCAGGACGACCGAAGCGGCTCTGGCCCTGCTGCGGACCAGCACCCTGACCTGGCCGATCAGCCCGTCACCAGCACTTGATCGTCAGGCGCGGTCGTGGAGCGTGACTTGGTAGCCGTCGGGGTCGGCGAAGGTGAAGGTCCGACCGAAGGGGCCGTCGACCGGTGCGGTGACGATGGTGTGGCCGTCGGCGACGAGCGCGTCGTGGATGGCCTGGACGTCGGTGGCGTGGAGCCAGATCGCGGCACCGATGCCGGGCTGAGCGACGGATGTGAGGTCGGTGCCGGGAATGACGTCTCGGAGTGCGAACACGATCGGCTTCGTCTCGAAGACGACGGCGTGCGGAGGTCCGGCCGGCGAGCGGACGAGGCCCAGGTACTGCTCGTAGAACGCCTGTGAAGCGTCGAGGTCGCGTACTTGGAGTGAGATGAAGTCGGGGCCGGTGGCGGGCATGGTGACGCTCCTTCTTTGCGTGTCAGTTTTCTGACATGCGGCAACGTATGTCAGAATACTGACATGAGTCAAGAAGGTGTCGGCATCGACCTGGAGACGTCACTGGGCTACCTGCTCAAAGAAGCGTCGAGTGCCCTGCGCGCGGCCATGGAGGAAGTGCTGCGGCCGCTTGGGATGAGCGTGACGCACTACTCCTGCCTCGAGCTGCTGGCGCAACGACCGGGCTTGTCGAACTCCGAGCTCGCGCGGGGCGCGTTCGTGACACGGCAGACGATGAACGTGCTACTCCAGGCCCTGGAACGAGACGGCTACGTGACCAGGCCTGCGGAGGCACTCGTCGGGAAGGTGCTTCCGGCGCGGCTCACGCCTCGCGGCCGACGAAGTCTCGAGAAGGCGAGCGCAGCCGTCCGGTCCGTCGAGGCCAGAATGCTGGCCGGCCTGACCGAGACCGAGCAGTCGGACGCGTTCCGGATCCTGCAGGGCATGATCCATTCCCTGCGCGGGGACAACGAGGGTGCATAGCTCGTTCCGCGGCGCACGTCTCGTCGCACGCGGACAGGAGTCAGCCGAGCCTGAGATCCGTGTCGGCGACCTCGGACTGCCGTGGCGAGGACGTGTTTGATGCCCGCAACCCGCGCGTCCGGCCGCAGCAGCTCAAGCAGGTAGCGCTCCAGCGCGGAGCGGCGCATCTGCAGCGTCCAGCCCGGCGTCATCCTCAGGCCGCCCGGCAGTGTCACGGTCCGCAGATGTTCCTGCTGGTGGATCTCCATGATGACCTCGCCCTGCTGGAGGTCCGTGTTCCCCGGCGGGCGGACCCAGCGTGCGTCCGGCCGGCCACCTGCAGCAGGCGGGTCAGTAGGGGACCGGAGGTCTCCACGGCGGCCATGGTGTGGTCGCCGATCAGGCGGGCGCAGGCCACCGGATGCAGCGGACAGTTCGCCTGGGCACCGCGGAGCCCGGGTCCGCAACCCTTGCTGGGTTGCGGAGCTGTCGAGGCAAACGTTGAGAGCCCCGGGCAGGGAAGTGTCGGCTCGTCGACCCCTTTGGCCGCCCCGAGGGGAGGTTCTTCACGGCGTCTGAGGTTCCTCCGGCCCGGGCACACGGGGTAGCCGGACGGTGAAGACCGCTCCGCTGCCGGGGGTGCTGCCGACGGTGACGGTTCCGCCGTGTGCCTCGACGAACTGGCGCACGATGGACAGGCCGAGACCGCTGCCCCCGGTGCGTCTGCTGCGGGATCCATCGGCGCGCCAGAACCGTTCGAAGACATGGGGCAGGTCCTCAGGGGCGATACCGTCCCCGGTGTCGCGCACGGTCAGGACGATCTCGTCCGGCGTGCGCCGGGCGCCGAGGGTGACCGTGCCCTGCGCGGGAGTGTGCCGCAGCGCGTTGGAGACGAGGTTGCCCAGGACCTGTCGCATTCTCACCGGGTCGGCGTCCATCCAGAGCTCAGGGCCGGAGTCCGCCCGCAGGTGTATGTCCGCGGCTTCGGCGCGGCTGCGATGCGCGGTGGCGACCTGGCCGATCAACTCGTCCGCGGCCAGCGGTTCCCGGTGCAGCCGCAGGGTGCCGGCGTCGCCCGCGGCGAGGTCGCGCAGGTCGTCGATGATGTGCTGCAGTTGCAGCGCCTCGTCGTGCAGGGAGGCGATGAGGCCGGGGTCGGGGTCGAGCAGTCCGTCGCGGGTGACCTCGAGCCACCCGCGGATATTGGTCAGCGGGGTGCGCAGTTCGTGGGCGATGTCGCTGACCATGGCCTTGCGCTGGGCCTCCAAGTGTTCCCGGCGCGCGGTCAGGTCGTTGAAGGCGGCGGCCAGGAAGCCTGTCTCGTCCTTGGTGGTGACGGCGACCCGTGCGTGTTGCTCGGGCGGCTGCCGGGCGGCGGCGGTCAGGGCGCGCAGGGGGCGGACGAGGCGGACGGCGACGAGGGCGGTCAGTGTGATCGTGACGGCCAGGACGAGCCCCGTGACTCCGATGATCTTGGTCTTGTTGGCGGGTGAGAGGTCGAAGCCCGACCGCTGTTGGTCGCGGTCGCCGAGGTAGAGGGTCGCCGGCGGGGCGACGTAGGGGTCGAGCTGGGTGCGGCGGGCCGTGTCGACACAGTTCTGCACCTGCTGGTTGCCGACCCGCTCGTGGATGTTGCCTGCCGTCCGGCCGGACATTCCGGGAATGACATCGATGCCGAGCAGCTCCCGCAGATAAGGGTCTGCCTGGGCCCGCTGCTTCCAGTCGCCGGGGAGGCAGCCGACCGTCAGCTTCGCGAGGGCTGCCAGCGCCTTGCGCTCGGTGGGCATCACCGGGTTGCCCGTTTCGTCGGCGCACTGCGAGAGCACGAGCGCCGGGCCGAGGTCGGCGATGACCACCGTACGACCGCTGGGCAGCTGCCTGGTGTGGCCGCGGCTGCCGAGCTGGTCCATGCACGCCACACGCTGCTGCGCCAGTCTGCTCACCTTCTCCGCCTCGGTATGGGACAGCCGATAGGGTCCCACCGCCCGCGGGTCGATACCGGCGAGCTGGGCGCCGGGCTCGGTGTAGGTGTCCGTACGCAGCGGGTCGACGGTGGCCGAGGCGCGGGCGGGCAGCGCGGTGCCGGGTGCGGCGGAGTCGCTGATGAGCCGTCCGCCCGCGGTGGTCAGGGCGATACGCCGGTCCAGTGTGCGCGACAGCGTGCGCACGGTGGACCCGACGCCGTCCCAGTCGGCATGGACCGCGGCATAGCCGCTCAGCCGACGCAGGATGTCGGAGTCGTCGGAGAGCACCTGACCGTGTTCCTCCTGAATGGCCCGTGTGGTGAGCTGCACGGCCAGCCAGGCGGTGGCGCCCACGGACAGCACCGCGATCGCCACGGAGGTGAGCAGCAGCCGTACCAACAGACTCTTGTGCCAGGGGATGCGGGGGACGGGCGAGCCGCCGTCCGGGCCGGTCATGAGGGACTCCGGCCGTCGACGAGTTTGTAGCCGACTCCGAACACCGTCAGCAGCCGTGCGGGTGTACGCGGGTCGGCCTCGATCTTCTTGCGCAGGTTCATGATGTGCACGTCGATGGCGCGCTCGGTGGACGCCCGGTCGTGTCCGCGGGTGTGCTGCAGCAACTGACGGCGTGAGAAGACCCGTTCGGGCTCGGCGGCCATGGCGTTCAGGATGGCGAACTCACCCGGGGTGCAGCCGACGGCGGCGCCGTCACAGGTGACCTCGTGCCGTACCGGGTCGACGGTGATGCCCCCGACGCGCAGCACGGGGGAGTCCTCGACGGGATGCCGGGTGCGGCGCAGCACGGTGCGGATGCGTGCCAGCAGTTCCCGGGGACTGTACGGCTTCGTCATGTAGTCGTCCGCGCCGAGGTCGAGACCGAGCAGCAGATCGTCCTCGGCGGAGCGGGCCGTGAGCATCAGCACCGGTACGTCCGCGTCCCGGCGCAGCACGCGGCAGACGCCGAACCCGTCGAGGCCCGGCAGCATGACATCGAGGATCACCAGGTCGGGCCGGTGGTCGCGGGCCTCGTCGAGAGCAGCCCGTCCCTCGGAGACGACGACGGCCGTATGGCCTTCCCTGACCAGGAGCCGGCGGATGAGCTCGGCCTGCAGGCCGTCGTCCTCCGCGACCAGAATATGTGCACACACGCCGGTGACCTTATGCGTGCCGAGGCGTCGTAAGCACGGTGTACCGCCCCGCTGCGGTTCTTCCCACACCCTGACAACTTCCTGATATCCGCGCTCCACGCTGGCCTCATGCACGACGGAGAATCCACACATCACACCGGTCCCGTCCCGGCAGCGGCATCCGCGCCAGGCCCGGGCCGCCCCCTCCCGGCCCGCCCTGCCCCGGTCCGGTCCGCGCTGGCGCTGCTGTCCGTCTCGGTATGCCTGCTGGCCGGCTGCGGCACCGGGGCGTCGGACGCGAAGAATCCCGCCGGGGACGCGGCGAAGACACACGCGCAGGCCGCCGAGGCGCTCCGGCTGGAACTGCACGCCACCGACGGGCAGGAACATGTCCCGGTCACCGTCGGCGGCCGGGTCACCGTCGAAGGGGGCACGATCACCCAGGTGTCCCTGTCCACCGCGGACGGTCGGGTGGTGCCCGGCGAACGGTCCCCGGACAAGAAGAGCTGGGCCCCCTCGGGCGACCTGAAGCACGGGACGACCTACCGGTTGACCGCCGCGGCCACCGGCGCCGGCGGCCACCGCACGACCAGAACCGTGACGTTCACGACCCTTGCCGAGGCCGACCGGTTCACCGGCACCTACACCCCGGGCAACGGCTCCACGGTGGGGGTGGGCATGCCGGTCTCGTTCACCTTCGACAAACCGATCACCGACAAGAAGGTCGTCGAGTCCGCCGTCGAGGTCAGTTCCGACAGCGGACAGACCGTCGTGGGCCACTGGTTCGGCGGGCAACGGCTCGACTTCCGTCCGCAGGAGTACTGGAAGCCCCGCTCCACCATCACGGTCAGGATCCGCCTCGCCGGAGTGAAAGGGGCCTCCGACTCGTACGGCGAACAGGACCAGACCCTCCGGTTCAAGGTCGGGCGCAGCCAGGTGTCCACCGTGGACGCCGCCGCGCACACCATGAAGGTCGTCCGGGACGGCACGACCGTGCGGAACATACCGATCACTGCGGGTGCCGCCTCGTCGCCCACCTGGAACGGGCAGATGGTCATCTCAGAGAAGCTGATCTCGACACGGATGAACGGCGCCACTGTCGGTTACGCCGGCCAGTACGACATCCCCGACGTCCCGCACGCCATGCGGCTGTCCACCTCGGGCACCTTCGTCCACGGCAACTACTGGGGGGACGACTCCGTCTTCGGCCACTCCAACATCAGCCACGGCTGTGTGGGGCTCAAGGACGTCAAGGGCGGCGGCGACTCCGGCCAGGACGCCGCCTGGTTCTACGACAACTCCCTCGTCGGTGACGTGGTCGTGGTGAAGAACTCCGACGACAAGGTGATCGCCCCCGACAACGGACTCAACGGCTGGAACATGCCGTGGAGCGAGTGGACGGCGGGTTCGGCGCGATGAGGCACCACTTCTCCGCCATGAGCTCCGGTCTGCCAATACCCGCCGCGATCCTGGCCCTGGCCGTCACCCTGGCCGGGTGCGGCGGCCCCGGCGCCGGGACGGCGGGGGGCGTCCCCTCGGCCGCCGCCGGCGCGCAGGACGCCCGGGCCGTCACGCCCGACACGGCTTACACCGGATCCGGGCCGAACGCAGCCGACGCAAGGGGCATGGACGCCCGAGCCGCGAAACCGAGCGCTTCCGCAGCGGCCGAGCTGCCGGGCCTCGGCCCCCGGACGCTCGCCGAGATCCCCGACAACGCCCGGCAGGTCGTCGTCGTCACCGGGAAGGACAAGAACTCTCCTGAGTCGCAGGTGGTGCTGTACCGGCGCACCGGCGACGGCTGGACCGCCGGGCAGACCTGGGCCGCCCACAACGCGCTCCGGGGCTGGACCGACGACCATCACGCGGGTGACCTGCGCTCGCCCATCGGTGTGTTCACCCTCAGCGACGCGGGCGGACTGCTTGCCGACCCGGGCACGAAGCTGCCCTACGACCGGTCCGGTGGCTTCACCGTCGGCGGCACCGGATTCGAGGGCGAGCCGCTCGCAGGCTCCTTCGACTACGTGGTCGCGATCGACTACAACCGCAGGCCGGGCACCTCCCCGCTCGACGGAACCCATCCGCTCGGCGCGGGCCGCGGCGGCGGCATCTGGCTGCACGTCGACCACGGGGGACCCACCCATGGCTGTGTAAGCCTGACGAAGCAGCACATGAAGGAGCTGCTGCTCGCGCTCGACCCGGCGCTGCACCCGCTGATCGTGATGGGGGACGTCACGTCCCTCGAACGGTGACCCGCGTGGCGGTCCCGTCCACGAGTCCCCAGCGCTGCGCGTGCGTGGCCGTCAGCGGTGTGCCGGACAGGGCGAGGTCGCATCATCGAGGCGCGGTTCCGCGAGGGAGATGCGCGCATCCAGGTCAGTGGAGTCGCCGTATGCTGTGACCTCATCTTCGCGGCGCGTGCCAAGAACGTGTCCAGACTGAAGTACGTCTCCGCCAAGGCCGTCCACGGCACGGAATACCCGCAAGCGTCCTGACCGCAGGTGGGCGCAGCGGCGTGGTCGACACTCCGAACCAAGGTGCGCACTCGGGACGACATCAGGGCGTGGCGGGAGTGGCTCGTCGCCGAGCTACTGCGGCAGCCGTTCGACCAGGCCTTCCGGGAGATCTACCTGCCCACCCCGGCGGAGGAGGAGACCGGCGTCCGCTCCAGCCGGTTCGCCGCCCACATCGTCCTCTATCGGCAGCTCTCGCGCACAACGGGACCGTTCCAGAACACCCCCGTGATCCTGGCCCAGGGCCCCGTTGCTTCCTGCCGCGATCGCGTCGCCGCGATGATCACAAGGATGCGTGGTAGGCCACAGGGCTGTCGTTGGCACAGGGTGCACAGTTACTTGGCAATGCGTTCACGGTCATCGGCGGGCGGCTCCCGGCGTAGCTCGCTCGGAGGGATTCCGTAGGCGGTGCGAAAAGCTCGAGTGAAGTCGGACGCGCGGGGGAAACCCCAGCGGGCGGCGACGATGTGGATGGGCAGCGTGCGCAGGGCCGGGTCGGTGAGGTCCCGGTGGGCGTTTCGCAGTCGCTGGGCGCGGATGTAGGCGGCCACGGTGACGCCCTCGGGCCGGAAGAGGCGGTGCAGGTAGCTGCTCGAGATGTGGTGGGCGGCAGCGATGTGTGCGGGCGTCAGTTCCGCGTCGGCCAGATGTCGGTGGATGAAGGACTTGATGTGCAGGGTCAGCGTCCGGCTACGGGTCTCCGGCGGCAGGCGGTGACAGGCGTCGGTGCTGTGGGCGAAGACCGCGGTGACCAGATCGGCGACGACTGTTCCCAGACGGGGCGCATCGCACGGCTGGTACGGGGCGGTGTCCGAGGTCAGCTGGACCAGGAACTGCGCCAGCAACGCGCCGACCCCCTCACGGCCCGATGTCCGGCGGCCGATGACCTGGTCGGCCGTGCGGGCGGGCAGCGCCACCAGCGCACGCGGGATTTCGACGCCGATGCTGGTGACCGGGCCGGGGCCGGTGTGGATCTCGTACGGCCGTGAGGAACTGTTGGTGTGGAAGTCGTGGACTCCGTAGCTGACTTGCTGCCTGTCCCAGGTGGCCTCTCCCTTCCCCCGGAGGAGGAGGGAGAGGTGGAACACTTCCGGATCGGACTGGCGGATCAGTTTCGGCGTCCGACGGAATACCAGGGGGTCAAAGGTGGCCGGCCAGACCGACACGTCTCCCAGCCCGATCAGTCGCTGGTGGGCGTGGTAATCCGCAGTGTCGTCGCTGGTCAACGCCATGGGCGCGTGGGTGTGGCCCAGGCGGTCCGCCCACGCGTCGAACCGGTCGGCGACCGGCAGGTCGGCCGTCCGGAAGACCGATTCGTACAGCACGGAGGAAGTGAACCACATGGCACCTCGGCCTGGTCGCATGTCACATGGCTGCCTGGTCGGAGAGGCACCCGGAGGCACGTGGCCGAACTGCCCCTCGCCGTCATGGCCGACCCGCCGAGCGCATCGGGGAGTTGGGCGCCGCCGCCCCGCGACGGCGCGCGGCAGGCAAGAGGGTTGGTACGGCGGCACCGTCCTGGTCGACCTCTGCTCGACGACAAGGACGTGGACGCCTCCTGGCAGCCGCCTCCCAAGCCGGAGCCCACGACCGGCAGTGGGTCACCCCGGCCGACCGGGCACGTGCCGACCGCCCTGCCGACGCGTTGAGCGGTCCCACTCGTCCTCCCGATCTCGCCAAACCGGTGGATTACCGCCGCACGGTGCCCTCGCCGGCCCGGACCGGCTACGGGGCGGTCTTCCGCGTCAGGACGACCAGGTTGACGACGATGCCGGGCAGGAGGAGAAGCAGGACGGGGACGAGGACGTTCCTCGAGACCGACGGCCCCGTGCTCAGCAGCCCCCAGCGGGAGATGGCGACAGAGCCTGCCAGTGAGACCCACAGCGCCGTTTCCAGCGCGGCGAGCCACTCACCCTCGCGTATGTGGAAACCGCCGGCCATCAGCGAAACCACGGCGATGCCGACGCCCGCCAGCGGGGTGGTCCACTGACCGTGGCCGAGCATCTGCGGCCCGGCCAGGCCGACGGCGGCAACGACCTCGGCGGCTCCGATGACAATCGTGAGGCCCCGCGGCAGATCGTCGAAGCCGACCCAGCGGTCGATGCCGCGGCCGATCACCTTGGGCAGGCCTGCGGCGAGGAAGAACAACGCGAGGAAGCCCTGCGCAATTCCCACAGTGAGGTCGAACATGGTGGTCTCCTTCCGGTCGTCACGGTCGACGACTCATTCCGGGTTCTTGCCGAAGGCCTCGCGCCATATGAGCTGCCACGGGGTCGGGGCACCCTCGGGGGTCGTCACGGCTACTCGCCGGCCGCTCCACCGCCGGTCCCCGGCCTGCGCGAGGAGGCAGGCGGCGAGGTCGGCTCGGCTGGTGAAGACGCCGTCCGCGTGGTCCTCCTGGAGGCGGTAGTCGCTCACCTTCTCGGCGTCGAAAAGTCCGGAGGGACGCAGGACAGTCCAGTCGAGGTCGCTGTCCGCGAGGAGCGTCTCCATCGCGGTCATGTCGGCGTACGTCGTCCTGCCGATCGTTCGGGTGATCAGCGGCTGCACCACCCGGTTGAGCACGATGCCGCCGTCCGCGTGCGGACGTGGGTCCAGGGCACTGGAGCTGACGGCGACGATTCGGGTGACACCGTGGAGGCGCATCGCGGTGACGATGTTCGCGACACCTGTGCTGTAGACGCTGATCGGGTCGCGGCTGAAGGGCACGCCGAGCACCGAGAGCACTGCGTACGCACCGTGGACGGCCTTCACGACGTCGTCCTCGACGTAGACGTCGGCCGGGACCACGTCGAGATGCTCGTGGGCGAGCGGGAAGACGTCGGGATGCCGGGTGACCGCCGTCACCCGGTGTCCGGCCTCCAAAGCCTGGCGGGTGAGCAGGCGGCCGGTCTTGCCGTTCGCACCGAAGACGACGAGCTTCATCCGGGTACCTCTGTCCTGTTGGGCGATGGTTTCCGAGGTGAAGTCGGATCAGCCGCCGTAGATGTGACGGTGCCGGTCGCGGCGCCTGCGGCCACCCGGCTCGCCCAGCCTGAGGCGCAGGGGCCGCCCCGGCTGCGCCGGTCGCATGCGCGCGTCCGTTGCCGCAGACGCTCGGGGCCGGAGTTGTGTCCGTGGCCCGGGCGGAAGACGGTCATGTCCAGCCGAGCGAGCCGTCGCATGCTGGGCCGGTGGGCGCGCAGGGCCGAGTCGGGAAGGTTGACGACGAGCCGGCCGTCGTAGACCACCTCGCCGAAGTACGGCGCCCCGGTGCGGTCCTGGAGGAGGGCGATGCACGCGGGGGGTGTGAACCGGCGGATGGCGGACCGACGCCGCGCGGTCGCGCCTCAGCGGATCGTCAGGGTGGAGAGCTTGGCTGCGTCCAGGACCAGGTCGATCTCGGCGATGCGGTCGGAGACGACGGTCATCCCCACCACCGCGACCACGCTCGACCTGGTCCTGGCGATGATTCCGGCGGCGCCGTTGACCAGGGCCGGCTCGCACAGCATGGCGAACCGAGGGCCGTGCGTAGCGGCGTGGGTCGCGACGTCGGCCGCGCCGGTCAGCAGCGCCGGTGCGAGCCAGGTGCGTGATCCGGTGTCGACGCGGAACACCACGTCGGGGTCGAGCAGGGCGAGGAGTGCCTCGAAGTCGCCCGCCCGGGACGCGGCGAGGAACGCGTCCACGACCCGGCGCTGGGTGCGGAGGTCGGCGTCGGGTACGGTCGCGGTTCCACGCAGCCGCCGCCTCGCGCGGCTGGCGAGTTGGCGCGCCGCCACCGGAGTACGGTCCACGATGGGGGCGATCTCGTCGAACGGGACGCCGAACATGTCGTGGAGCACGAACGCGAGCCGTTCGGCGGGCTCCAGGCTTTCCAGGACGACGAGCAGAGCAAGTCCGACCGAGTCGGCCAGCAGGCTCGCCTGCTCCGGGTCAACCGTCTCGTCGGTGGTGACGACCGGCTCGGGAAGCCATCCGGTGAGCTGCTCGCGTCGCGACTTCCTGGCACGCAGCATGTCGATGCACACCCGGCCGACCAGCGTGACCAGCCAGCCGTCAATGCTCTCGATGGTGCCGGCATCGGAGCGGGTCGTACGGATCCATGCCTCCTGGAGGGCGTCGTCGGCGTCGGTGAGCGTGCCGAGCATCCGGTACGCCACCGCCCGCAACCGCGGCCGGTGCAGCTCGAACTGCTCGGCGAACCAGACCTGGTCGTCCATCTGCATCCCGCTCTCCCCACTCCCGGCCTCGGCCGCCCCGGGCCGCCGCCATCCCCGCCGACGAGGTCATGTCAGATACGGCGAGGTGGCATCCTTCGGTTCCACACCCGCCGGTGGAGCACCCGAGCCGGCAGCGGCAGGGCCGTGGTCCGCGCACGCTCGTCGGCCATGCGGGCGCGGCGCCTCCAGGCGTCGGCTCAGTTCGCGATGTCACCCTTGGAGATGTCAGGCATCGACCGTACTCCCTTGTCTTTTCGTCTCCCTCGTGTACAGCCACGCTCAGACACTTGGTCGGATCGAGCCACGGAAACGTGACACGGCGGAGTACGTCGGCCCGGTTATTCGCTCCGGACCCGCGCCTTGTTGATGGCGACTCGAAGGTGTAGTCATGTCGGATCTGTTGCACCGGCCGTGCTTGCAGTCGCCCATCGGCGTAGGTCAGCCGCTGGTCGCCGTGGACGACGGCGGCGCGGTCCGGCACGGCACGGGCGCTGCTCTCGAGCATGACGGCGAGGTTCAGCACGGGGTTTTTGTGGTGGGTGGGGGCGGGACGGTGGCAGGGCTGGACGCGGTCAGCCGCGCAGCGCGGAGGCGAGGATGCCGGGCAGTTTCCCCACACGCGGCGCGGCGGTGAAGCGCGTGACGCGTTCGACGGTGGTCAGCGCGCTGCGGTTGGTGACGAAGTACGGCGGACGCGGGGACAGCGACGGATCGCCCGTGACCAGACCGCGCGGCGCGGGCGTGAAAGGGGCGCGCAGTACGGTCTTCTCGATGCCCTCGAGCATGAACGCGTTGTGCACGAAGCCGGTGCCGCTGCCGATGGCCTGGCGGGTATGGCCGGGAAAGGCGCCCCATGGGGTGAAGCCGAGCAGGAAGCCCACCCCGGACCAGCAGTTGACCCCCAGGGTGCCGTAGCGCAGTTCGGCAACGGCCGCGTCCACCGTCGGCTGTTCTGTCTTCTCGGTCCTGGGGTGGACGATCAAGGTTGCGCCGAGGGTGCCGGGGAGGGTGTCGTTGGCGAAGTCGACGGCCCGGCGCAGGAATTCGGCCGTGGTCGCGCCGGGCAGTCGTACGACGCCCAGGGCGCTTCCGAAAACCTCCTCGGTGATCAGGACGTCGTCGTGGTCGGTGATGTCGGGGACGAGGAGTCGGCAGCCGTCGCCGTGGGCCTCCGCCTCCGGATGGGCGGCGAGAACGGCGGCCAGGCGCCGGTCGGCGCCCGGGTAGTAGTCGGTGCGCTCAGGCAGCTCGCGCAGCACCCGCCGGATCTCGCCCAGCAGCCGCTCGGTGCCGTCCCAGTCACGCGGCACGACCAGGACCTGGCTGGCGATGCAGTTGTGGCCGGAGTTGTTCATCTTGCTGGTGACGATGTGCTCGGCCTGGAAGCGGAAGTCGCCGTCGCTCCACGGCCCCGGCGCCACGATGCACGGGCTGACACCGCCCAGTTCACTGCTGAAAGGCTTGGTGATCAGGGGCCGGTCGTCGCGTCGGCGCTGCTCGGCGTCGTCGTCGGTGCCCCAGACGATGGCGTCGTGCGTTCGGTCGCTCCCGGTGACATGGATGGCGTCGATGCCTTCGTGGCGGGCGAGGTGACCGCCTTCGGCCGCGCCGCCGTCGACGAACCGGACCCAGCCGTGTGCGACGAAGTCGGCGAAGACGCGCTCGAAGTGGGGGCGCAGATAGGCGTTGACGGGGTTCAGCTTGGCGATGACGACCTGGCCCTCGACATAGAGCTTGTGCAGGACGTCGAGCGCGGTGATGGCGGCGACATTCCCGGCGCCGAGTACCAGGGCGACGGCGGGGCGTCCGGGCCGGCCCCGGTACTCGCCCGCGGCGCTGTCGCGTACCTGCTCGGCGGTGATACCGGGGCGCATCCACACCTGAGCCGTGAAGCCGTTGAGCAGCAGCCGGTCCCAGCCGGTGGCGGGGAAGACGCCGACCTTGGTGAGACCGTCCTCCTCGCGCACGGCCCCGGGGTCGACGGGGTCCTTGCCGCGAGCGATGCGTCGCAGTACGTGAAGATAGGCTGCGGCGTTCTGGGCCAGGGCCCACGGTCCGCCGCTCCAGTCCTCGGCGGCCCACGGGGAGTCGGGAGCGTACCCCTTGGCGCGGGCGCCGACCGCGGCCAGTTCGGCGGAGCCGGACGCCACGCGGGGCAGCAGCCGTTCCAGCAGGGCGATACGTCTGGTGAGCGGGGTGGCCGTCCAGGACGCGGCGTTTTCGCGCAGCTCTTTGACGGCCCGGTCGAGGGAGGAGGTGTCGAGGGCACTGGAATTCACGTCATTCCTCGCAGGAGGGTGAGGGGGCGGGGCCGGGCTCTGTGCACTGAGGCAGGGGTGGCGAACCTCGCCCGGAGCACGACGGGTTGCGCATCCTCAGTCGGACGGCAGGCACGCGTCGCGAGCCGGGTCGATCATCGTGAGGGCGGCGATCCCGCCGATCACGAGCAGGGCACCGGTGATCAGGACGGCGTTCCGGTAGCCCACTGCTCCCTGGGCGTCCACGAGACGCCCGATCAGGGTCGGGGCGATCAGGCCGGCGGTGGTCACCACGGCGTTCATGAGCCCCAGGGCCCCGCCGCGGCGGTGGGCCGGGGCCAGTTCTGCGACGGTGGTGACGGCGATGCTGCCCATCGCTCCGGTGAGCCCGAAACCGATGACCAGGAGCGCGGCCGTCGCCGCACCGGCCGGAGCCGACGGCAGGGCCAGGCACGCCGCGGCGCCGACGAGCAGAAGGATGCCGCCGACCCCGCCACGGGCCCGCCGGCTCGCGATGCCACGGCGCAGCAGCCATCCGGTCACGCCTGCCTGTCCGAGTACCACGACGCCGCTCAGCCCCCAGACCAGCATCAGCAGTCGGGCGGACGCGGCCGAGGAATAGCCGAGTCCGTCGTGGAGGTAGGAGGGGAGCCAGACCAGCCCGAAGGCGATCACCCAGTAGGTGCCGAAGTAGGCGGTCGTTGCACCGATCCAGGTACGGGTCGCGAGGATCCGGCGGTACGGCGTCCTGCGCGTGGCCGCCCCCGTCCTGCTTCCGGCCACCGCCACCTCGACCGTCCCTGTCCCCTCACCGGAGCCGGCCGAGGCCGGGGAGCCGTTGTCCGACGTGGCCGCGTACGGTCCCTCTCCGCCGAGGGCGATCCACAGCAGCGCCCACACCGAACCGGCGAGTGTCACCACGGTGACGGCAGAGCGCCAGCCGTGGTGGTGGATCACCCAGGTCAGTACGGGTGCGGCGACCAGGACTCCCAGGGTGACTCCCAGCACGATCAGAGCCCCGGGCAGGTTGCGCCGGTGGTTGGGGAACCAGGACAGGGTGGTCTGCTGGGCGACGGGGAAGGCGGGCCCCTCGGCGGCACCGAGCAGGACACGTGAGGTGATGAGCACCGCGAGCCCTCCACCCATGGCCACAGGAGCCTGGGCGGCGGACCAGAGAGCGGCCATCGCCAGCAACACCCACGTGGGCCGTACGCGGTCCGCGAGCAGGCCCACCGCGGCGCCACAGACCGAGAACAGCAGGAAGAAGGCGCTGCTGGCGAGTCCGAAGGCGGACGAGGACAGGCCGAGGTCCTTGCGGATCGGATCGGCGGCGAGGCCGAGCACGGACTTGTCGGCGAAGTTGATCATCATGAAGACGACCAGCAGTGCGGTGACGGTCCACGCGCGGCTTCGGGGGGCCTGCACGGCCCTGGGGCGGTGAGCGGGCACAGCGGGTACGACATCGGTGTCGGTCACAGGGGCTCCGCGGGAGACGGGCGAAAGGGGGGAGGGGCGGAGATCGGCCCGGACCCGGGTGCGGGTCCGGGCGCTGCTCAGGAGAGCGGGACCCCGGCGATCGCGATGCGTTCCATGACGCGGCGCTGCGGGTAGTAGTCGTTGATCGCGTAGTGCTGGACTGCGATGTTGTCCCAGATCGCGACGGAGTCCGGCTGCCAGCGGAAGCGCACCTGGTACTCGGGGATCCGGGACTGCAGCACGAGCTCGTGGAGCAACTCGCGGCTCTCTTCCTCGCCGAGCCCGACGATGCGTGTCGTGAACGGTTCGTTGACGTACAGCAGCCGGCGCCCGGTCACCGGATGCCGGACCACTACGGGGTGCTCGACCGCCGGCAGGGTCTGTCGCAGGGCGGCGATCCGCTCCTGGGTCATCGTCGCGCCCCAGGTGGGCACCCAGTCGTGCACGGCCTTGAGGCCCTCGATCCGCTGCTTCGTCGCGTCGGGGAGGTTGTCGTAGGCGGCGCCCATGTCGGCCCACATGGTGTCTCCACCGGAGGCCGGGATCTCGACGGCGCGCAGTACCGAGCCAAGCGCCGGGGCCGCCATGAACGAGTGGTCGCTGTGCCAGATGTTCTCGTTGCCCACAGCCGTGGCGTCCTTGGCCAACCGGGAGACGCCGGCCCGGTCGCCCTTGGGGAAGAAGGGATTGGCCTCCGGCTCACCCCAGAGACCGGCGAGTGCGGCGTGGTCCTCCGGGCCGAAGTCCCGTTGGTCGCGGAAGAAGATCACCTTCCACTCCAGCAGCGCCTGGCGGAGCTCGTCGGCCAAGTCCGCGCCGATCGGCCGGGAGAGGTCGACACCCGTGATCTCGGCGCCGATGTGCGGGGTGAGCGGGTGAATGCCCAGGATTCGGTACTCGCCCGGAGCCATGCCGGACGCGGTGCGCTCCAGGACGCGCTTGCCGAACCGGATCAGTGGCTTGTCGAGAACGGGGTGGGGCGTCGAGGCGGCGATGCCGGCCATTGCGGTCCTCCACGGTGGGAACGGCTGATTTCGTTACCGGCAGTATCGATATTCGGTCATGCGGCCGCAAGGGCTCGGGGCAACGAATTTCAGGAATACGGGCGGGTCGGTGTCGCCGTCAGGGCTGTGCCGGGCGGGCCGCCGTCACCGTCAGGGCCGCGCCGCCACGGCACGTGCCACCAGGTCGACCACCTCGTCGACGAAGCGTCCGTCGAGGGGCTCCTGCTCTCCCAGCAGGCGGAACACCAGTGGCGCCGCCACCAGGGTCGACGCGGCCGTGACATCGACGTCGGCCCGCACGTCCCCCCGCGCGATTCCGCGCTGCAGAATCGCGCGCGTCTGCGCCGTCACGCGGGCGCTGTACGTCGCGTACGCGCTCCGAGCGGTACCCGCCTTGGCCGCCGCACTCATGAGTTCGGCCAGCAGACGGTCCGTGCCGGGCAGGAGGTAGACCGCCAGACGCGCCGTGAGCAGCGCGTGCAGTTCGGCACGGAAATCCCCGAGGTCGGCGACGGAAACCGGGCCGACCCGGCTCTCCGCGGCGGCGAGGATCAGATCCTGCTTGGTCGGCCAGCGCCGGTAGATGGCCGGTTTGCTCACCTCGGCACGGGCGGCCACCGCGTCCATCGTGACCGCGTCCATACCCTCCTCCGTGACCAGGGAGAGCACCGCGTCGAGCACCACCCTCGTGACGCGCTCCTCACGTGGCCGCCCCGGCCCACGCCTCTCCGTCCGGATCTGTCTTCCTCCCATGACCACGAGACTAGAGGGCGCCCACCGGCTGAGGCACACGAGGCCGGGGCGGGGCGACGGCGGAAAGCCGACGGGAGAGCCCCGCCGGACCTGCTGAACGGACACCGGCTCCCCGGGGTGCGGCGGCGGGGCCCGCTGAACCCCCGGGGCCGACGCCGCCACCACGGCGCCGGCCGGAGGAGGCAATGCGTCACCGCCACAGGCAACAGGCCGTGGTCCGGCGTGCTTTTCAACCGTCAGGGAGACGAAGTGATGCGTACGTCGGTGAGGTGACTGGTAGGTAACTTGTGCACCCCGTATTGACTGAGGCCTGGGCGCGCGCTCTACTGCGTTCGCATCTGGCCGATTTTGTTTTACTGCGTGTGACAGTGTTCGGTTCAGGGGGCTGAGCAGGCACACGCGTGTCCTCCCGATTCCGAGGAGAGATCCATGCACGCTTCTCTTGCGCTCCGAAGACATCTGCGCTGGGCAGTCGTGGTCGCGCTGCTGGTCTCCGGCTTCACCGCCGCCGGCGTCGCACATCCCGGCCCGGCCCGTGCCGAGACCAACGGTGGTGTCCCGCAATCCGCTGGGAGATTGCCTGCATCGGGCCCACGACCTGAACTCTCGCCGCGATCGCTGCAACACGCGGCGGGACGCCGTCAGGTCAACGGAGTGGCCGCGACGCCGCCGATGGGCTGGAGCAGCTGGTCGTACCTCCGAAAGGACCCCACAGAAGCGAACATCGAGGCCGAGGCCAAGGCCCTGTCCACCAGCGGTCTGGTCGCCGCGGGCTTCACGTACGTCAACATCGACGACTTCTACTACCTCAACCCCGCGACGACGGTGGACTCCTACGGCCGTTGGGTCGTCGACTCGACGAGGTTCCCGCACGGCATGGCCGCCGTGGCCTCCTACGTGCACGGCCTCGGTGAGAAGTTCGGCATGTACCTCACCCCCGGCATCCCGGTGGCCGCGTACAACCAGAACACGCCGATCGAGGGCACGAGCTACCACGCCCGGGACATCGTCACGGACACCACGAAGTACGAGGTGAACTACAACTTCGGCAACAGGGTGGCGTACTACATCGACTACAACGCCAATCCCGCCGCCGCCCAGGCCTACCTCAACTCCTGGGCGAACCTGCTCGCCTCGTGGGGCGTCGACTACATCAAGATCGACGGCGTCGGCACCTGGGACGTCCCCGACGTCCAGCACTGGTCGCAGGCGCTGCACCAGACCGGTCGGCCCATCCACTTCGGGCTGTCCAACGCACTGGCCGCGAGCAGCATCCCCACCTGGCAGCAGTACGCCAACAGCTGGCGCATCGACGGCGACATCGAGTGCTACTGCAGCAGCAGCTCCTATCCGCTGACCAGTTGGAGCCGCGTCTCCTCGCGCTTCGACGAGGTGCTCCCGTTCATCGGCGCCGGCGGGCCCGGCGGCTGGAACGACCTCGACTCGATCGAAGTCGGCAACGGCAGCAACGACGGCCTGACCGTCGACGAACGGCGTACCCAGATCACTCTGTGGGCGGCCGAGAACTCCTCCCTGCTGCTCGGCACGGACCTGACCGACCTGGACTCCGGCGACCTGGCACTGCTGACCAATCCCGAGGTCATCGCCGTCGACCGGGCCGGTCATCCCGCCCGCCCGGTGGACCGCACGACGCAGCAGCAGGCATGGGTCGCCCCCAACGGCGACGGCACGTACACCGTCGCGCTGTTCAACCTCTCCGCCAGTGCCGCGACGGTGAGCGTCGACTGGCCCCAGGTCGGGTTCTCCGGCACGGCGACGGTGCGCGACCTGTGGGCCCGGACCAACCTGGGCTCCTTCACCGGCGGCTACAGCACGTCGCTTCCGGCCCACGGTTCGGCCCTGCTGAAGGTCGCGCCGGCCGCCGGGTCACCGTACACGGCGATGTACTACACCATCGTCAACGTCCACAGCCACATGAACCTGGCCGTCTCCGGCGGCTCGACCGCCGCGGGCGCCGGCATCGTGCAGCAGGCGGCCGACAACCTCGACGACCAGCAGTGGCAGCTCGTGCCCACCGGCTCCGGCGCCTACAAACTGCGTAACCGCCACAGCGGTTACCTGATGGACGTGCCCGGCGCCTCCGACACCAACGGCGTGCAACTCGTGCAGAACCCCGACGACAACGCGACCGACTCGCAGTGGAGGGTCACCTCCAACGGCAGCGGCGGGTACACGCTGTCGGCGACCTCCGACGGGAAGCTCGCCGACGTGTCGAAGGCGTCGACAACCGCAGGCGCACCGGTGGTCCAGTGGCCGTCGAACAGCAGGGACAACCAGCAGTGGACCCTCGTCCCGGTGCCCGACCCGGGCGTGCGCTACCGGCTCGTCAACGCTGCCACCGGTGGGCGCATCGACGTCGACGCCGACTCCACCGCGGACAACGCGACCCTGGTGCAGTGGCAGGACAACGGCCGGACCGACCAGCAGTGGAGCTTCGCCGCCCGGAGCGGCGGCGCCTACGCCATCGTCAACGCCAACAGCGGCGAGCTGATCAACATCCCCGGACCGACGACCACCGCCGGCACCCAGTTGATCCAGTTCCACGACGACGGCAACAGCAACTCCCGCTGGACCTTGGTCGACGCCGGCCCGAACCAGGTGCTGCTCAAGAGCGTCTACGACGGCCAGGTCATCGACCTCAGCGGCGGCAACCCGGCGAACGGCACACCCGTCATCCAGTACACCCAGAACGGAACCAACGGCAGCTCCAACCAGCACTGGTCGCTCGTCCCCGCGGCCTGACGGGTCACCCCACAGGCCCGGCTCCATACGAGCGGTGACCACCGGAGCCCCCGGCGCGACGCACCGGGGGCTCCGGACGGCTGCCCGCGCGCCGGTCGCTCCGGGCGCGGGGAGCCGAGTCCGGCCCCGGCGGCAACCACCACCGCTGGCGAGGCCGCAGGCTTCGCGCGATGCCACGGACCGCTGCCCTGCCCCCGGGCACAGGACTTTCGGCACCGGGCTTCGACGCCGGGCGCCTCCCCCTGACCTCGATCTGGAACCGACCTCCGGGGCCTCGACGCGCTACTGGCGCAGGTCGACCACCGTGCGCAGCTTGCCGCTCGTCGGGGTGCGCTCGAACGCGGCCCTCGGCGCCCTCTCCACAGTGAAGACCAGCAGTCCCTCGGCATCGGCCTCGGCCACCTCCGCCACCTCGGTGACGAAGACATCACGCGCGGCAGCGGTGTCGGAGGCGTATTGCTCGTCGAGGCGGACCGTCAGCCGCTCGCGGCCGGTGCCGGGGGAGACCAGCAGCTGAACCTCGCCGTGGTAGCCCAGCCGCTCCTGCGCCACCCGCAGGAAGCGCCGGTAGTTGAAGAAGTACGTGCCGACCCGCACCACATCGCCGTAGCGGCCGAGCAGTTCCAGACGCGGTACGTGACTGCCGCAGGGACACGGACCGTCCACGGCGCGTCCCAGGTCACCGATCTCGTAGCGCTCCAGCCGCTGCCCGGCCCGCGCCCGCGAGGTGAACACCAGCCGGCCCGGCTCGCCCGGTTTCACCGGTCGGTCCTCCCTCGGGTCGAGGATCTCCAGCGTGTGCAGGTCGGTCAGCACATGATGGACCGAACCCCGGGACGCGGCGCACTGGTGGCCCAGCGGCCCCAGGTCGGTGCTGCCGTACGCGGCCGAACGGATCACCTCCACGCCGAAATCCTCGAGGAGCACCCGGCGTTGCTCCGCCGTGAAGTGTTCGCCGCCGTAGAACACCGTCCGGATCCCGCCGTAGGCACGCAACCGGTCGGCCTCGGCATGGAAGAGCTGCCACAGATAGGAGGGCATGCCGAACACGGTGTCCACCCGGTGCGCCACCAGGGCTTCGGCGACGTTGGCGTGGTCGGGTCCGGCGGCCACCGGGATCTGTGTGGCGTTCAGCCGTTCCAGGATGGAGAAGAAGCTGATGAAACTCCCGTACATCCCGCCGCAGTAGAACAGGTTGGCCGCCCGGTGGCGGGCCGGGTCGAACCCCGCGGCGAGCAGTCCGTCGGCGGCGGACCGCATCTGGTTGTCGTAGTCGTCGCAGGTGAACACCGACAGGGCAGGGGCGCCGGTGGAGCCGCCGCTGCGGAAGTACAGGTGTGCGTACTCGTCGGGCAGCGAGGCGAGCGCCTGCTGTACGTCCTGCTTGCCCAGCAGCGGACCGTCCGGCGACGGAGGAAGCACGGGCGGCGCCACCAGGTCGTCCAGGCAGGGCGTCGTGCGGAAGGCCGCGTCGGACGCGCGTACGCTCACCCGCCGGCTGTAACGCTGCAACGGGTAGACACCGTCGTGCGGTTCACCCTCGTAGCTCTCCAGCATGGATCCGACCGGAGTGACCCGGGTGACGCCCGCGGCGAAGACCAATCGCGACAGCTCGGCCACTTCCGCCGGTCCGCCGCCGATCGCCGCGGTCTGCAGGTAGCGGCGCATCGGCCGTAGCGTCAGGGTGACCGCGTGCCGGGGAAGGGGCTTCACCCAGACGCTGCGGTGCAGCGGGGAGGCGGTCAGCGCGGGGCGGGTGTCGGCCAGCACCCGCCAGGAGCCGTCGCCGGCGGCGATCACCCGGGTCAGGCCGAGGTGCTGTTCGAGCCGGGCCAGCTGCTCGACGTTCGTGATCTCCGCCTGCTCGGCCGGGCCCGGCAGCGGCGGCCGCCGCGCGTCGGAGACCTTCGCCAGCCGCTCGGCGAACCTTTCGGCGAACGCGAAGACCTCCTGACCGTCCTCGGTGTCGAGGTAGACCACCTGAGGACTGGAGCACGCCTGCTGCTCGAAGCGGCAGACGTCCTCGGCGAGCGCGTCGAGTACGGCGACGTCGTCGGCCGCGTCGCGGGTCAGGTAGGCGAAGGAGATCCGGTGCCCCCACTCGATGACCCGGCAGCCGGGCGGCGCCAGGTCGCTCACCGACCGCACGGCGTCCTCGCCACCCCACACGGCAACGGCGTCGGCCTGCCCGCACAGCGCCTGAAGCCACTCCCGGCGTGACGACGGGAACCGCAGGGCGACCACCCGCTCGGCGATCAGTCCGGACGGGTCGGCGGCGCCGAGCGCGGCGAGCAGCTCCACGGCGAGCGCGGAGTCCGAGCTGCTGGTCTTCAGCACGTTGAGGTTGCCCGCCAGCAGGCCCTCGGCGACGCTCAACGGAGCCACCGTGGCGGCGTTGCCGGGGGCGATGTGCACCAGCAGACCCACAGGGGCCCAGGCCTCGTACACCGTCCGTCGGGCGTCCGGCCGCCTCAGCCGCTCGGGTCGCAAGCCCCCCAGCTCCCGTCGGAGCTTGCGCTCCAGGGCCTGCCGGGTGAGCGCCGCGCCCAGTTCGGCGAGGACGGCGTCGGCCTCGTCCGCGGGCAGGTGCACGGCCAGCCGGGCGCGCAGCGCCGAGTCCGGATCGCTCAGCTCGGTGCTCACCGCGGCACAGGCACCGATCACCACCTCGGTGGGCAGCGGACGGGCGACCGTGCGCGCCGCCAGCTCGGTCAGCTCCTCGAGACGCAGGCCGGCCTCCGTGTCGTCGATGAACTCGCCCTGCCAGAGGTGGGGTGCGGAGGTGGTCACGACATTCCCTTCAGAAGTTCGGCGGCGGCGACCGCACAACTGCGATTACGGCTCACCCCGGCCCGGCCGTGCACGGTGAACCAGTCGGTGGACAGCGGGCAGCCGCACTCCTCGCCCGGGTGCAGCGACGCCAGGTCGCCCATCACGACGCTGTGCGCCGGTACGGAGGTGATGTACGGGCTCACCAGGTGCAGGAAGCCGCGCTGCCCGTACGGCAGCGGGCGCAGCGTCGCCGTATCGCGGACGGCGGCCCGCGACCACACCGGCACGTGCAGGCGGTGGTGTGCGCACTCGACGTACGGCACGCAGTGCTCGACGGAGCCGAACGTGTCGCGGATGCGCTCGCCGGGGATTCCGAGGAGCTCGGTGACCTCGGCGTAGAACTCCTCCTTGCCGATCTGCCGGTCGGCGTGGCCCTTCCAGCCGCCGCCCAGGACCACCAGCGAGCCCCGCGGCAGCCGCAGGGGCGGCACGCCCATGGCGCTCATCCGCTCCAGGGTGAAGTGCAGGAAGGCGGGGAAGCCCAGGATGCGCACCGGTACGTCGTCCTCCGCGTACCGCTGGAGCGCCGCGATGCAGCCGTGCACGTCGAACTCGTGGCCGGAACCGGTGTGCCGCAGCGCGTGCGTGGTGTGCCGGGCGGGGGCGAAGTCGCACAGATAGTTGTCGGTGAACGAGGTACCGAGCTTCAGCGACGGTGCCGGCTCGTAGCTGTAGAGCAGGTAGTTGACCGGTTGGCCGGGGGTGATCCAGCCGTAGTGGTCGAAGATCCGGGCCACCATGCGCTGGGCCGAGCGGATGGTCCACTCGTCGAAGAACATCTGTGACTTCTGGCCCGTGGTGCCCGAGGACGTCAGGTGCAGAAAGACGTCGTCGCGGGCGATGGACAGCACCTCGTGGCGCTTGAAGAACGCGGCGGGCACCAGCGGGGCGCGCACCCGCTCGCCGACGGTCGGCGCCGCCTCCTCCGGCGCGTCCCGGAGCAGCGACGCGAAGAACGGGGAGCGTTGCGCGTGCCAGGCGTTGGCCTCCGCCATCGCGGCGACGAACAGTTCGTCGGCCTCGACGCCGGACGCGTACGGTGACGCGATGTCACACAGCCGCTGTACGCGGCCGAGTGCCGCCGGGTCGGGGACCTCGACGGGAGCGAGATGGGGTTTCATCGGGACACCTCGTGAAGGGGCAGATAGGTGGCGGTCCAGGCGGACACGTAAGCCCTCAGGTAGGGCTGGAGCAGCGCGCTGACGGCCGTCGTCCTGAAGTCGATCTGACGGCTGGTGCGGGACAGCACCACGTAGTCGTGGAAGCGGTCGCCGATGCGGCGCATCGCCGGGTACACCGCGCTCGGCACGAACCCCGACGCCAGAAAGACCTCCAGGGCCTGGGTGTCGGCCAGCGGCAGGAGCGTCTCGGCGTAGTCCGCGCCGGCCCGGGTGACCGCGCTCATCAGCGTCTCCAGCGCGCCGGTCACGGCCGCCGGATGCGGATGGACGGCGACCAGGGCGCAGCTGCCCGCCACCGGGTCGAGGTCGGCGTACGCCTCGAAGCCGCCGTCGGCCGCGACCAGCAGCGCGTTCGGCGTGTGCAGAGGGAAGAAGCGGTCGCCCGCGTCGGGGAACCGGTCCAGGAAGCGGCGGCGGACGAAGGCCGGGGCGGCGATCAGCTCGATCGGCTCGGCACCGGTGACGGCACCCGCCGCGGGGCGGCTGGGGACCCGCCGGGTCCCGCCGTAGTCGACGCCGACACCCGAGGACGCCGCGGAGAGCAGCGCCGCGAGGCGCTCCGGGACACGTTCGACCGCCGCGCGGCGCTCCAGCACGCCGTGCGCGTAGCGGGCGAACAGCGCCAGACTCTCGCATCCCTCGACCTCGACCGCGTTGGGCAGCAGTCCGAGCGGCCGGAAACCGTTGCGTACGACGACGTGCTGGGGGCCCTCGGTGACGACGCGAACGGTGGCGTAGACCGAGTCGAGGCGGCCGGTGCCGAACGCCTCCTCGCACACCGCGCCCGTCAGCCGCGACGCCAGTCCTGCGCCGCGATGAACCGGGTCGACCGCGAGACCGACCAGCTTGCCGATACGGCTGCCCGGGTCCGTCTGCACCACGGCCGAACCGACCAGATGGCCCGGGCCCGTACGGGCGGTGAGCCAGTGGGCGGTGCCATCGGTGATCAGCCGGCGCATGACAGCCGGATCGCTCCCCAGCGGTACCGGATAGCCGTTCCCGTACACATCGAAGTACAACTGCCGCAGCTCGGCTATGTCTTGGACCGCCGCGGGTGTGAGGACGACGGTCATGACGCGTCCCCCGTCAGCGCTGTGGGATGCGCGGGCCGGGTGGGCTGCTCGGGTTCGCCGTCGTCCGCGCGGCCGCCCAGCCACCACAGCGCCACCGTGACCGGGAACAGACCCGCCCCCTGCAGAAGGCACAGCGTGCGGGCCGTCAGATGGTCGCCGAGCGCGCCGAAGACGAGCGATGAGACGGGGAAGGTGGCGCCGAGCAGCGCTTGCATCACCGCGAAGAAGCCCGGTTTGTCCGCGGCGGGCACGCGCCGTTGGAACAACGCGACGAACCGGACGCCGATCACGCCGACGCACCAGCCGACGACCACCAGCGAACCGATCGCCACGGCGTGCCCGAGGAACAGACCCGGCAGGGCGAGTGCGGCCGCCATGGCTCCCATGCACGCGCTGCCCACGGTGATCGGACGGCCTGGAAGGCGTCCGCCGGTGAACGACCCGATGAGCGTGCCGGCGCCCAGTGCCGCCTCCAGCAGAGCCGCCGTCGAGCCGGTGGAGTGCAGAGCGCCCCGGGTGTACAGCGGCATGACGACATAGACGGCGGTGGTGAAGACGTTGGCTGCGGCGAAGACGACCAGGACGCGGCGGACGAACGGCAGGTCGGCCAGAATCCGGCGCAGCGAGCGCGGTCGGGGCGCGTCCTCGCCCCCGGGTCCGTTGCCCGGTGCGGCGTGCGGGAAGCGGACCGAGACGATGAGCAGGGCCGCCATGAGGTAGGCACCGGCGCACCCGGCCACCACGCCGGCGAGACCGCCCGCGTCGACCACCAGCGGGCCCAGCAGCCCTCCGGCGAGTCCGGCCAGCGACTGGGTGGACAGCTCGAATCCGGTGGCCGCCTCGATGTCGGCGTCCTCGACCAGTTCCGGCACCGAGGTCGTCAGGCAGGGGTCGAAGACCGCCTGGCAGGTCGCCAGCACCAGCCCGGCCACGTAGACCGCGGCCATGGGCAGGGTGGCCGCCTGCGCCCACCCAGCCGTGGCAGCGGCGGCGGCGCCCGCTGCTGCGGTCGCCGTGGCCAGCACCGTGCGGTGGGCGTGGCGTTCGACGATGCGCGCCACGACGTGGGCCAGGACGACCGCCGGGAGGGTGCTCACCATCAGGAACATCCCGGAGTCCAGCCCCCGGTGGTCGCCGCCCGCGAAGCCGACGAGCCACCAGACCGCGCCCACCTGGAACATCCTGCACGCCGCCTGGCTGAGGACCTGACCGATCCAGGCCCTGCCGAAGGACGGGTTGCGCAACACGACGGGCAGCCGCCGTGCGCGCGGAACCGGTGCGCTCATGAGTGCGGCCGTTCGTCGACCACGCGGATCAGCTTTCCGGAACGGGCGTTGACCGCCAGGTCCCGGTGGCGTACCCACTCGGCGGCGAGCGGATTGACGTGCCCGGCGGCGGTCGCACTCGCATAGAGGGGGCGCTGCTCGAGGACCGCCTTCACGATGGACTGTGCCAGCGCCGCGTGGCGGGCCGCGGGTTCGCTCGTGGCCAGCCGCAACAGCAGTCCGTCGCGGCCCTCCTGACGGCGTACCACGAGCTGCATCCCGCTCACCTCACCGGCGACGTCGGTCGCCGCGACGACGTCGTGCACGTCCTGGGTGTACAGCGAGACGGGGCCGACCCGCACTCCTTCCTCGGCCCGGCCGAGGATGCGGAACACTCCCGCCTCCCGGTCCACCCATTCGGCCCGGTCACCGGCCGGGTAGCGCAGCACGGGCATGAGCCGCCTGCGCAGGTCGGTCACGACCAGCCGTCCCGGCACCCCGTCGGCCTGGACCGGCAGGTCGGCGTCGTCGAGGATCTCCACCAGCGTGTACGGGGTGAACGCGCGGTGCACTCTGGGGTCGGTGCCGGGTAGGGCCTCGCCCAGCAGTCCGGCGTCCACGCTCGCATAGCCCAGCGAACGCGCCTCGGCCTGCGGGAACGCGGCCTTCAGAAGCGGCAGTTGGTCTCCGAACAGGCACTCACCGCCGAAGAAGAGCAGTTCCACCTCCGGAAGGGTGCGACCGGCAGAGGCAAGCCGTTCGGCCAGCGAACACAGAGTGGTCGGCGTGCCCGCGACGACCTGCGCGCGGAACTCCTCCAGGATGGTCGCGGTGGACTCCCACGGCGCCGCGCCACCGATGGGCAGCCGTACATTTGTCACCGGAGAACGGTGCAGTGAATCGAGAATGAAGCTGAAACTGGCGTAAAGGTCACCCGCGTAGAACAGGTCGGCCACCCGGTGGCCCGGCCGCAGCCCCGCGGTGACGAGTCCGGCGCCGAACGCCGCGGTGAATTCCCGCCATTCTGTGCGGGTGTAGTAGGAGAACTTCGGGGAGCCTGTCGTGCCGCCGCTGCGGAAGACGACCGCTTCGTCCAGCGGCGCGGTCAGCAGCCTGTTGTCACGGGGCGAGTTGGCTCGCCAGAAATCCGTCTGCGGCACCACCGGTAGGTCCGTGAGATGCGCCACGTGATCCGGGAGGTGAGCGTAGAGTTCCTGGTAGAAGCGGGAGTTGTGACGCACGAAGCGTATCAGCTCCGCGAGATGTTGAACGGGCATCAATTCCTGCTCGAAGCATGCTCGGGCGAACCCGTCGGCAACCGTAGAAGCTGACACGCTTCGACGTGAGTTCTACGGAAGTGGTTCGCTCCGAAACAATGGAGAACGTGTCACTGGTGAGGTCGCTCAGCGGGGCGCCCGGCGAATTCATGACCCCCTGAACCGTGAAGGTATCTCACCATTCGAAACGCTCTTGCGTCAACTTGCAAAGGGCGCACCGTACTTCGGTGCGCCGGGGCGGACGGGTCGTGGGGTCGGCTGGTTCCCTTGTTTGAAGGAGATGGCCGTCACAGACGGAAATCGGTTTCATAAGGAAGGGTTGAGCATCCCAGAACCCCAATTTATGGATCTCCGCTACGAATTTCGGCCTCGGTCGGAATCGCGAGCAGCCGACACCTGCGGGCGGCCCGCCCGGCTGCAGGCCGGGCAGGCCCGGGCTGGGCCTGGGCGAGCCGCCTGCCGGCCGGCGCCCGCCCGGCCGGCGCCCGCCCGGCCGGCGCCCGCCCGGCCGGCACCAACGAGGAAGGCACGATGCGGAGCTCGGCGGCGGGGGAGACGCTTGTACGGCGCGACGTGCGGGCGTCGACGGGTGATCGGCGGGCCGATCGGGCCGAGCGGGAAGTGACACGGACGCCGAGGGCGGGCGGTGGGATCATCCCGGGGTGGGAGGCGTTCGGGGATCTCCGGAGCCGGTCTTCGCGGAGCCGGTCTGCGCGGAGCCGGTCTTCGCCGGGCCGGTCTTCGCCGGTGTCGTGCCAGGGTGGGGCGGCAGCCGCACGGTGAAGCAGGCGCCGCCCTCCGGTCCCCGTCCCCGGACGGTGATGCTCGCGGCGAGGAGGCCGGTCAGGCGGTGGGCGATGGCCAGGCCGAGGCCGCTGCCGACAGCGCGGACACCGCGGTAGCGTTCGGTGAGAGTCCCCCGTTCGAAGGCGACTGCCGCGTCCTCGTCGGTGAGCCCCGGACCGCCGTCGCGGACCTGGAGCAGGGCGCCGGCGCCGTCCCGTTGCAGTGCGAGGACCAGAGGCCGGCCGCTCGGGGTGACGCGCAATGCGTTCTCGGCGAGGCCGTCGAGGAGTTGGCGTACCCGGAAACCGTCGGTGATGACCGGGACCGGCCGGCCGGGCCGCTCCACCCGGAAGTCGACCTCGTGCCCGGAGCAGTGTGCCGACCAGGCGGCACCGGCCTGCGCCACGAGCGTGTCCAGGTCGACTTCGGCCAGGTCCAGCCGGAAGTCGTCGGCCTCCAGGCGGGCCAGCACCAGCAGGTCCGTCACGAACCGCTCCAGCCGTCCGATTTCGTGCTGCAGGATGCGGCCGGCCTCCGGTACCTCCCCGCCGCTGATCACTCCGTCGGCGAGAGCCTCGGCGTAACCCCGTGCGGCGGTCAGCGGCGTGCGGATCTCGTGCGAGACCGACATCAGGAAGTCACGCTGCCTGTTCTCGCTGCGGACCAGCGCCGCGTCCAGGGAGTTGAGCGCGGCGGCGAGTGCGGCCACCTCGGCAGGCCCCGCCTCGGACACGCGCACGGCACGCTCGCCCTCCGACAGCCGGCGTGCGGTGCGTGCGGCGAAGGCGAGCGGCCGGGCCAGACGCCGGGCCAGGAGCAGCCCCGCGAGGGCCGACCCGGTCAGCCCGAGGGCCAGCGGCAGGACCAGCGCACCGCGCATACGGTCGGTCGCCTCGTCGACGGAGTCCATCGGCTCGGTGAGGACCAGACCACCGCCGGTGCGCGTCGGCACCCCCTCCACGAGCACCGTTCGCCCGTCGAGTGAACCGGTCGCGGAGACGTGCCGTCCGGCGAGCAGGGCCGAGCACCGAGCGGCGTCGACCAGGGTTGCGGCCGGGCCGTCGACCTCGCCGGAGGGCTGAACGACGGCGAGTCGAGTGCCGTCGGGGCCGGCGATGCGCTGCTGCCGATCCAGCAGCAGGGAGGCGAGCGCCGGCGTGCGGCTCATCACCTGCGCCTGGCGGGTGAGCTGGTCGCGCTCGTGGTCCTCGGCGGTGGTACGGATCGCCCGCCAGGCGAACGCCCCGGTCACGAGCACGGCGATGGCGGCGACGGCCGTGGTCAGCAGGACGACGTTCTGTGCCAGACAGGCGCGGCGGCGGACGCGGGTCATCCGCCGGCGTCGACGAGGCTGTAACCGACCCCGCGGACGGTGCGGATGGGTCCGGCGTCGCCGAGCTTCGCGCGCAGCTGGGAGACGTACACATCCACCACACGGGAGTCCCGGTAGCCGGTCTGACCCCACACGTGCGAGAGCAGCTGATCACGGGAGAGCACCTGCCCTGGATGGCGCATCAGGAAGGCGAGCAGGTTGAACTCGGTGGTGGTCAGCTCCACCGCGACGCCGTCCGTGTGCAGCGTGCGGCGGCCGGGATCCAGCGTGAGACGGCCCACCGTCCGCACCGTGCCCGGCTGAGGGTTCGCGGCGCGACGCAGCAGGCACTTGACGCGGACGACGAGTTCCTGCGGCGAGAAGGGCTTGCTGAGGTAGTCGTCGGCGCCGAGCTCCAGCCCGACGATGCGGTCGGTCACCTCGTCCCGGGCGGTCACGAAGATCACCGGAGTCCAGTCGCCGTCCCGGCGCAGTCGTCGGCAGACCTCCGTGCCGTCCATGCCGGGCAGGGCGATGTCCAGCACCACCACGACCGGCCGCAGCCCGCGGACGGCGGCCAGGGCACCGTCGCCGTCGGACACCACGTGGACGCCGAAGCCCTCGCGGCTCAGATAGCGCCGCTGGAGGTCGGCGATGTGCGGCTCGTCCTCGGCGACCAGTACCAGGCCCTTGTTCTCCGGCATGTCCTCTCCCAGCGCCCCGCACGGCGGGGCCGGCCTGCGGTGGTGGCCCTTGATGCTAACCACCGCCCGCAGCAGTGCGCCGCGGCCCGGTCGGATCCTTACACAGGCCGAATATTCGCCGAACGTCCCGCTCGCACACCTCCGGCACGCTGCTCGGGGATCGAGGAGACCGGAGAGGGGGGACCACGTGGACAGCACCGGAGTGGCCGTGACTCCAGGGAGCACAGCGAACACGACTCGCCTCACGTCCGTGGGTACGGCCGGGACGCGGACGCCGAAAGCCGCCGGGTCCGGCTCGACCACCACGCCGGTACCGTCACCGTCGACCACGGTCCGGGTGGCCTGGGACAGGCCACCCTGCGGTCCCGGCTCCAGAGCGGGCACCCCACCCTGTTGCTCGTGGCCGCCGAGATCCTCGGCAGGCCGCCCCCACGGCTTTCACCGACCGTATCCGCGAGCAGTGGGCCGCGCGCCCCACCATCCGCTACCCCCTGGGGCTCGAGGCCACGGCACTCGACGTCACCGACACAGGCCTCGAGGTCACGCTCACCGGAGGGCCGCCGCACTGCCCGCACCGACCGACACGGCGTGACGACGGCCGTTGGGCGACCACCGGCAACGGCCCGTTGACACCGGCTCGTTCCCTGCTCCTGCGTGCACGACCGACACCTGAAAGGCGGCATGATGCGCAGAAGAGGCTCAGTCCTGGCTCTCCTGGCGGCCCTGTGGGCCGCACTCGCCGGCGCGGCATCGGCAGACGGCCTGGGTGTTCCCGCCTTGCCCATTCCCGAAGACCCCCGGGCGGTGCACCTGGAGCCGTTCGTCGGGCAGGCGGCGGCAGCGCACCCGGTCGACGCCCCGGCGGTCCCACAGCATCCCTTCATGGCCCCCAACGGCAGGAGCAACCTGCACGACGACGCATACCAGAGCGACGCCTACGCCCAGCGGGGGCCGACAGGGCGCAACCTCACCGTGCGGACCAGGTTGCAGGGCGGACTGTGCGGGTCGGTGACCTTCGACTCCAGGGGCCGGCTGGTCACGGTGTGCCTTTCGCCCCGCCGCCCACCACGGCTGATGCTGCTGGACCCCGACGGCCTCGGCAGGATCGCCGCCCTCGACCTTCCGGGCACCGCCGGGACCAGTGCCACCGACATCACCGGCGGCGGTTACTTCTATCTGGACCGACAGGACCGGGCGATCGTGCCGACCAAAGCCGGCAGCATCGTGGTCGTCGCCATCCGCGGCGACACGCTCAGGACCCTGCACACGTACGACCTGAAGCCGGTGATCGGTTCCTCGGGGATCGTGTCGGCGCTGCCGGACTGGTCGGGACGGCTGTGGTTCGTGACCAGGAGCGGCATCGTCGGCACCGTCGACCCGGTGACGGGCGCCGTGCAGGCACTGACGCTCGGCGGAGAACAGATCGCCAACAGCATCGCCGTGGACGAGTCCGGCGGGGTGTTCGTCGTCAGCGACCATGCGCTGTACCGGTTCGACGCCGGACCGGGCGGCGCGCCCCACGCCACCTGGCGCTCGGTGTACGACCGGGGCACGCGGCGAAAGCCGGGACAGCTCAGCCAGGGCAGCGGCACCACACCCACCCTCATCGGTCCGGCGTCCGGGCCCGACGGCGGCTATGTGGCGATCACGGACAACTCCGATCCCAGGATGCACGTGCTGGTGATGGCGCGGGGCAAGGCCGGACCGGCCAGGATCTGCACCCAGCCGGTCTTCCCGGCGAACGAGGGGGCCGACGAGAACAGCCTGGTGGCCGTGGCCGGAGACCTGGTCGCGGAGAACAACTACGGCTACCGGGTGGGTCCCGGAGCCGTGCTCAAGGGCGTCGTCGGGGGCCGGGTTCCCGACACGGTCCCAGGGGTGGTCAGGGTGCACGTCGACTATGCGCACAGGACCTGCTCCCTCGCCTGGTCCAACACCACCGAACGCGTCCCCAGCGTCGTCAGCAAGGCGGCTCTGGGCAACGGACTGCTGTACACGTACACCCATCCGTCCGCCAAGGAAGTGGCCTTCGAACCCGGTGGGCGGTTGTCCGGCACTCCGGACGCCTGGTATCTGACGGCGCTCGACCTGCGGACCGGCAGGCGGGTGTGGAGCCGACTGGCCGGCGCGGGGCCGCTGTTCAACAACCACTACGCCCCGGTCTCGATCGCGCCCGACGGCACGCTCTTCGTGGGATGCGTCGGCGGCCTGCTCCGCTTCTCCGGCTCCTGACAGGCGCGGCACACACCGCCCAGGGCACCCACGGGCCCGACGACCGCAGGCGGACTCGGACGTCGCCGCCCGTGCCGTGCCGTACCCGACGGGCGACCGAGACCTCGCCCACGACGACGCCTCGCGCGCGGGGCCCCTGCACCGCACGCCCGTAACCCGCAAACCGCTGTCCGGCGGTTCCGCGCCGACCGCCCGCCGGCGCGGAACGACCAGGTTCCCGTCACCCCTTCCGGTGGCGGCGCCGCCCGTGGTCGGCTATTGCCGATCGTCCTGCACGCTCACCGTGACCTGCGGTGCTGTCGCCACCGGTCCGGGTCCTCTTCCAGGGCCGCCCGGTCCCAGTCGCCGCGTTCCGCAGCAGCCGCGTAGGTCGTGTGGAGGAAACCAGCCAGTACCCGGTCCGGGTCGGCTGCAGTACGCACCGCCTCGTACGGGAGGAGGAACTGACCGTGGTCAGGGCTGTAGAACGCGTCGGCGGGGGTGACCGGCTGCGCGGCGAAGCCGTCCGGCTCGGGATAGGCGTACGAGTAGAAGGCCCCCTCTTCACCGCCGCCGGGCCAGAAGCCACAGCTGCTCAACTCGCGGGAGTAGCCTTCCACCATCACCCAGTCACCGCAGTTCGGGGCGCCGCCGGGATGCGGCGGGGCGGCCCGTCCAGAGAACCTCGTGCAGGCCAGGTCCATGGCACCCCAGAAGAAGTGCACGGGGCTGACCTTGCCGACGAAGTACGAGCGGAACTCCCCCAGCACCCGGTTCGCCTGCAGCAACTGCTGCCAGAAGAGCTGTGCGGCGCTCGGGTCGTAGGAGGCGTGCTGGTAGTCCTCATCGAAGGGAATCGCCGGGTCCACCTCATTCGGAGACGCCTTGATCTTTGTCTCAATGCCCAGCTCACCCAGGGCGTGCATCGTCGCGTGGTAAAAGTCAGCCACCGGTCTAGGCTCCAGGACCACGCTGCGGTGGGCGCCGTCGCTTCTGCGGACACACAGCCGATGGTCGTGGAAGTCGAACTCGATGTCGAAGCCCCCTGAGCCGTAGGGAATCAGCGACGTGGTCAGGCCGCGCGGGCTGACGTACATGGTGACCTGCCACCAGTGATTGACCAGGGGCGCGTGGGCCAGCCGGATCTTGCCGACGATCTGGGTCCACATGTGCAGTGTTTCCCGGGTCTCGGTCCAGTCGGCGACCCGCAGCCGCGGCCACATCGCCCGCGACGCCCCGTGGGAGACAATGGCCACAACGCGCTCCTCCCCGGACAACTCACCGATACCGACCACGCTGCCCTCAGCCGAACGATCAGGCAACCCGGGCGCCTCACCGGCCAGGACCGGAACGCTCGGCATGTTCCACGAGCAGCCGCTGTGCCCGCCTCGCCAGGACAGTGATCCAACGGCCCGGTCCCACCGGAGGCGGCGAGGCACCGCAGGGCCGATGCGGAAGGAGTCTTGATCATGAATGTCGACCAGCCGGTGCTGGTACTCGGATCCACCGGGGGACAGGGCGGTGCCGTCGTCAGCGCGATGCTGTCCCGCGGTGTGGCCGTCCGTGGCATGGTCCGCAACCTTCCATCCGCGTCGGCCCGGCGCCTGGCCGCCCGAGACGTCGAGGTCGTTGGCGGAGATCTCGGGGACCGCGAGTCCCTGGCCTCAGCCATGCGGGGAGCAGCCGGCGTGTTTGCGATGACCACGCCCTTCGAGTCGGGGCCGGCCGCCGAGATCGCACAGGGCCGGGCCATTCTCACCGCCGCCCATGAGGCCCGTGTGCCGCATTTGGTCTTCAGTTCCGTCGCAGGTGCCGACCAGGACACGGGTGTGCCGCACTTCGAGACCAAGGCGGTGATCGAACGGGAACTGGCCGCAGGCGAGGTGCCCTACACGATCTTGGGTCCCACCTATTTCTTCGACAACGCCCGCGGCGGTATGGATCGGATCCTCCAGGGGGTGCTCGATCTGCCGCTGCCCCCGGACCGCCCGCTGCAACAACTGGCACGCCCCGACCTGGGCGAGTTCACCGCCGCCGTCTTCGCAGCACCTGACACGTTCATCGGGCTGCGCGTCGAACTCGCCGGGGACGCCCCCACGCCCGCTGACATGGCCGCCACGTTGAGCAGGGCGCTCGGTTCGACCGTTCGGCACAACGAAGTGCGGCTCGACGAGATCGGCAACGGCGACATGCGAGCGATGTGGGCGTTCCTGCGTGGCCACGGCTACCGCGTCGACGTGCCGGCGCTGCGCGCCGCCCATCCCGAGCTGCACTGGACGTCCTTCGCGGACTGGGCCGAGAGCACCTTCTCATCGGCACCATGACAGGCGGCCCTGTCCACCGGGCGTCCGCCGCCCCCGGCCGGCCGCGCGCCGGACGCGGTCTCTCCGCATCCTGGGCGGCCGGTGACGAGGTCTACGGCGGCAGGCCGCACCTGCGGACGACTGACCCCTGCATCCGGCACGGTGGTGGCACGCGACGAGCGGACGGCCCGCAGCTTGGCCGGCCCTTCGCTCGGCGGCCCCGCCATGCCTGACGGCGCTCGCCTCCCGCCTCAGATCCGCCCGCCGGTCAGACGGGTGATCGGACCGTGCGTGCGGCGCCCCGCACGGCGACCCGCCAGGTATGACGTGGCACCCAACGCCGACAAGCCCGCACCGACACCGGCGGCGAGGAGCTTTCGATGGGCGATCAACGTCCATGCGGTCTTGGCGAAGGCCGCGGCCTGTCCCGAGGCGGCGATGACGGCCTGGCGGCCGGTTTGGACACGCTCGGCCGCGCTGTGCACGACCGCCCTGCCCGTCCCGGTCGTACGCTCGGCCGCGTCCAACGCCGCTGACCCCACGTCACCGGACTTTTCGGCCGCCTTGTCCGCCGCCTGCGACGCGGGAGCGGTCGCCTTGGCCGTAGCCCGCCGGGCCTTGGCAGATGCACTTCGCTTGGATGCGGAATCTTGATGCGTGCCGCTGTTCGATTGAGTCATGGACTTCGCGTTGCCGTTCGCGTCAACGGCAAACACACTCCGCCACGACAGTGCACGCCGATGCACATCCAGGCCGCGTTTCTTCGATCACCGGCCGCCTTCGCGAGTCCCCGAACCCGCACCACGCCGAGCCGGTCGGAACCGGGTGCGGGTGGTCGGTCGTGTGCTGTGCGATCGGCGCGTCGCCAGGGTGCCGAGCCGGGAGTGGACGGGCTGAACGAGGCGCCGTTCTCAGCGGGGTGAAGGCGCGTCCGGACCTTCCGGATCGGTGCGACAAGTCTCGGTGAGGGCGCGGAGGATGAGTGCCCAATGGGATCCTCGGCCGGGCCGTCCGGCCCATGTGCTCCTCGCCGCCGTGACCGATCTTGAAGACAGGCGTCGTACGCACGTGACGACAGCCGCGTCAGCCGGTGCTGAAGAGGAGGCGCAGCCGTGACCACCATGACAACGTCCCGCCCGACCAGGTCGCTCCCCGCCGAGTACCGCGGCATGCTGATGAGCATGGCGCATGACGTGCTCCTGCCACCAAACCTGCGCCTGTTCGGTGAAGGGGACCGGGCCGGCCATTTCTGGATCATCGGATCGGGCACCGTCGCCCTGGACATGCGGCTGCCCGGGCACGGCGCGACGGTGATCGACACCCTCGGCGTCGGTGAACTGCTCGGCTGGTCCTTGCCGTCCCCTTCCCCTGTATGGCCGTTCGGCGCGCGGACCGTCGGTGCGGTACGCGCCCACGAGTTCGAGGCCGAAACCATACGGCGACGGTGCGAGGCCGATCCGGCGATGGGGAGGGCGGTCGCCCAGTGGGCCGGCGAAGCTCTGGCGCGCCGGATGAGTGCGGCCCGTACGCGCGTGCTCCACCTCACCGCCACCTCCGGCAACTCGATCCCCGGCTGAAACGTCCTTGCTCCGCCGGTGAAGCGATGGTTCTGCCGGGGCGGCCGGCGCCGGTGGGCCCGGCGGTCGGTGGCAGGGCGGTTCAGTGCATGGCTGCGCCGTGTCCCCGGCGCCTCAGAAGGGCGGGCCGCCGTTACGGCGGGGCTGGGGCTGCTCTTCGCCGGGCCGGCGTTGTCGGGCCATGCGCCGATCGGCCTTGGCGGCACCTCTGTTCCTTCCCGGTGGGGCAGCGTGGCATCGCGTTGGGCCGGGGCCGGGGCCGGGGCCGACGGCCGTGGTGCGGCGTCGTCCCGGCCACGGCACAGTCTGATCGGGCCTGCCGGGCTATCGGCGGTGCATGGTCTCCAGGGCTGCGGCCAGGACGTGGGGGTCGTGGTGGCCCTTGTAGACCTCCGGCGGGCGCTTGTCGAGCTTGAGGAGTTGGGCCACAGCCGTCCAGGCGGTGCGTACGGAGTACTCGACGGTGAAGACGACGTCGTCGGGCACCTCGGCGAACTGGCCGATGAAGGCGAGGTTCACCGATCCTGCGGGCACGACCTTCGGCCGGTCCTCGCGTCGGCGGACCAGGAACTGGCTGGTGATGTACGGCATCACGCAGGGCACGACGGTCGAGGTCTCCAGCACCCGGGTCGCTGTCTCTTCGTCGAAGTGCAGGTGGTGCAGGACCTCCTGGAGGATCTCCCGGCCGGAGCACATCGTCATCGGCTTGGGTGTGTGGTTGCCCGTGCGGTCCGGGTACAGGCCGTAGCCCCACCAGACCGCGACGTCCTCGGGCTGGTCGCGGTACACGGGCTGGCGGTTGGCGACGATGGTGAGCAGCCAGTCGGAGTCGGTGAACGTCATCAGTCCGCCCTTGCCGGCCGGGCGGCCGGAGAACTCCTCCAGCGCCTGGAGGAAGGCCGGATCCCTGGTGGTGACGGTGAACGACTCCCACGCGGAATCCTTCACCTGGTCGTCGAAGACGTCCGGGTTGCCGAAGTCCTCGCGCCCTCGGGCCAGCCGGTGCCACAACAGCCAGGCGTCCGAGCGCCCGGGGGCCGGCGGGGGCGCGGCGGTGTGCGAGCCCGTACTGGAGGCGTCGGTCATCGAGCCGTTGGTGACCAGGACCAGGTCCTCGGGCGTCACGTCGATGCGCTCGTCTCGCCCATTGCGCCGCAGGCAGACGGCCGTGACCGTGCCCGACCGGACCCCCGGTGCGAACCCGAGGTCGGTGACGCGGCACCCGGTGTGGACGGTGACGCCGCGTTCGCACAACCAGGATGTCAGGGGCCGGACGATCGAGTCGTACTGGTTGTAGCGGGTCCGGTGGATGCCGGACATGGCCGCGAACTCGGGGAAGAGATGGATGAAGCGTCTCAGATAGCGACGGAACTCGATGGCGCTGTGCCAGGGCTGGAAGGCGAACGTGGTGCACCACATGAACCAGAAGTTCGTGGTGAAGAAATGATCGCCGAAGCAGTCGTTGATCCGCTTGCCGTCGAGGCGGGCTTCGGAGATCGCCAGGCAGCGGACCAGGTCCAGCCGGTCGCGTTCGGAGAACCCCATCGACGAGGTGTCGACGATCTTCCCGTCGCCGTCGACGAGCCGTGCGATGTCGTGCCAGGCGAAGTTCTCGTGTCCGGCCAGGATTTCCTGTGTCACGGAGGTCTCGGGGTCGTCCAGGGAGGGGATGCCCGACAGAAGGTCGTAGGTGCAGCGGAACTCGGCCTCGAACATCCGCCCGCCGCGCATGCTGTATCCGGCTTCGGGCGTGCCGCCCGCGTCCAGGCTGCCGCCGATGGTCCGCTGCTGTTCGAAGAGGTGAATGTCCGTTCCGTCGAATCCGCCGTCGCGGATCAGGAACGTGGCCGCGGCGAGTGCCGCTATGCCGCTGCCCACCACATACGCCTTCGCCATCACACCACTCCTGTTCTCGCCGTTGATCCTGGACCGCTCGTCCACGGTGTCGTACGGCCGGGGCGTCGTCAGTGGGCCGTTGGGCCACCTGAACGGGTCCGGATGGCCCGCGAGGCGGGCCGCACAGGTCGCGCGCGCGCGGCCGGCGCAGGACCGCGGAGGGAGAAGCCGCTGAACCCGACCTGCGCGGGCCGGGGTTACCGGCTTGCCGTGCTCGGCTCCGCTGCCGCCCCTCTCCGACGTTCGGTGGTCCAGTAGAGGAGGGCGACGAGGGGGAGGGCAGCACCGAGTGCGGTGAGACCGGCCCAGCCTCCGGCGTGGTAGACGACGGATCCGAGCTGCGATCCGACCGCGCCGCCGACGAAGAACAGGGCGATGAAGGCGCTGTTGAGGCGGGCGCGGGCGGCGGGGTCGAGCTGGTAGACGGTGTGCTGGCCGAGGATCAGGGTCGTCTGTACGGCCATGTCGAGCAGGATCGCAGCCAGGGCGATCAGCACGATGCTGTGTCCGCCGAACCCGGCGAGCGCGAAGGCCAGGGCGGCGACCACGAAGGCGACGCCGGTCATGGGGCGGACGAGCCCACGGTCGGCCCAGTGCCCGGCGAACGGGGCGATGGCCGCTCCGGCCGCGCCGACGAGGGCGAACACACCGACCCCGACGGGGGAGTAGTGGAAGCGGGGGCCGGTCAGGACGAAGGAGACGGTGGTCCAGAAGGCACTGAAGGCGCCGAACATCGCCGCCTGGTAGAGACCGCGTCGCAGCAGTGCGGGGTGCGTGCGCACCAGCCGGACGGTGGAGCGCAATACGTGGTGGTACGGGATGGCCGTGGTCGGCGCGTGCTGCGGCAGGGCGGCGCGCAGGGCCACGGCCAGCACGGCCATCAGGGCGGCGGAGCCGAGGAAGACGACGCGCCAGCCGGCGAGGTCCGAGACCAGACTGCTCAGCGTTCGGGACAGCAGGATGCCGGTGAGGAGGCCGCTCATCACCCGGCCGACGATGCGGCCGCGGGCATGGTCGGGAGCGAGGCCGGCGGCGAACGGCACCAGGATCTGGGCGACGACCGAGGTGGCGCCGCTGACCAGCGAGGCGATCAGCAGCATGGCGAAGCCGGTGGCGAGTCCCGCCGCCACCAGGGCCAGGGTCGTGACCGTCAGCAGGACGGTGACCAGGTTGCGCTTCTCCAGCCGGTCGCCGAGCGGGACCAGGAAGAGCATGCCGATCACGTAGCCGACCTGGGTGAGCGTGATCAGTGACCCGGCGGTGGCCGTGCTGATGTGGAAGACACCGCTCAGCGAGGACAGCAGGGGCTGGGCGTAGTAGAGGTTGGCGACCGTCATACCGGAGGCGACGGCCAGGAGCGCGACCAGCCACCCTGGCACGCCGTGCGGGGCCGTCGCGGTCGCGGGCCGACGCGAGGTCCTGAGTTCGGATGATGCGGACATGTGCACCTTCTTGGCGGGGCGAGCCGGGAGACCGGCGCGGGCGGTAGTGCCGTGGAGTGGCCGGCAGCCTCTTCGATGCCGTCACGCAGGTGTAAGCGTCGGTGCGCCCTGGGTGCTTCCCCGTCGGAGGCGATGGTCCGGGATGGCAGTCAGCCATCTGCACGGCGGAGTGGCGGGACGCCGTGACCGCCATGGCCTTGGCCCGTCCGCCGAGTCGGCCGCGGGTGTGGGCGACGAAGTGCTCGACGATCACCTGGGCGTGCTGCGCCACCGTGTGCTCGTGCACCGTCGACGGCGGGGGCACGGGTGTTCCTGTTTCCGTCGCGGGCGCCGCTGTGGGCGGGAATGGCACGCCGATCACGGCGCAGTTGCTGCCGCCCGGGCTCGTCGCGGCCAATCCCCGGCGAGTGGGGCCCCGCGCCCGGCTGCTGCGGTGCCTGGGCCCGGCCCTCACGGGTGTCATCAGTCCGGCCGACGGCGGGGCGTCGATCCGGTTCGCGTGGGAGCCGGTCAGCGGCGAGGGGGAGGCGGCACGGTCCCGCTCCTGTTCACCGGGGGCATCATCGGGAGGACGAACGTCTTCGTCGCTGAACGGTGCCGGGTGCCGGGTGCCGGGCGTCTGCGGTCTGGGGGCTGCGTCGGTGAATGCCGTGGTGTGTCTGGTCCAGGTGGGGTTCGTAAAGGTCGTCGCCGAGTTATCCGGGAAGTGAATTCATGTGGCAGCCGACCCCTTTGTCGATGAATTAATCGACTCCTCCCGGTGGGGGTCGAGCGGTTGTCGAACGTGGTTCGATTGCGGCAGTTAATGTCATGCGGGTGCCTCGGAGGAGGCTTTCGGGGTTGTGGGGGTGATCGGCGGAGCCGTGTGGGTTACCCCGTATCCAAGGGATCAAATCAACTGGGCCTCATTGTTATCTCATCGTGATGTGAGTCGGGCGCGAGATGCGTACGGTTCGGTCGTATAAGGGGACGATCGGGATCCGCTTTGGCGGAGCCCTGCTGCTTCCTGCAGGTCGTGGCCGTGTTGAGGTCCCGACACCCGATCGGAATGCAGGACTGTCATGGCCGCGTTGCGGGCTCGTCATATGGCGGTACGGTCCTCGCCGGTGCGCGCGTGACCGAACCGAACCCCGCCACCGAACCCCCGCTACGCGCGATGACCGAACCCGCCCGCCCCGGACACCGCAGTGTTTCCCGGTTGGCCCGGACCTGCGTTGACTCCCCTGATGCGCCCCACCTAATGTCGTCGGCATCGACGCAGATAAACAAATGGAATGGAAATGCCGTGGCGGCCTCCTCCATTCCGTCACTGCTTCGCATTCCGAGTACGTGTGACGTCAGGAGGGGATCTTTCCATGCTCCCGCACGCCGACAGGTCGACAAAGGTCAGTGGTCATCCGGAATTCCCGCGCAGCGCCCGCCGAGGAGACCGACGGCCGGCCGCGCCGCAGCATGCCACCTGCATGGCGAGCCTCGACCCCGGGCTCACGATAGAGGCGGCCAACGCCGACTTCTTCCGGCACGTCGCACGGCCGTCCACGGAGGTCTGCGGTCGTAGCATCTACGAAGTCCTGCACCCCAGCGCCCGTACCGTCCTGTCCAAGCACTTCTCCCACCTGTCGACCGGCCACGGCAGCCGCTTCGTCGAGCGGGTGGTCGCCATGCGCGGTCACGACCGGGTCTTCTCCGCGGAGATCACCGGTATCGCCGTCAAGGGCGAGGGGGACGACCTCTCCGGCGTCGTCGTACTGATGAGCCCGGACGAGGATTCCGCTGAGGCGGCGGAGCGACCCGCCAAACCCACGCCGATCCTCACGGCTCTCGACGCCCGCATCCTGGAGGGCGTCGCCACCGGCGCCTCCACCGTGCAGCTGGCCTCGCGTCTCTACCTCAGCCGGCAGGGCGTCGAGTACCACGTCGGCCTGATGCTCCGCCGGTTCAAGGCTCCCAACCGTGCCGCACTCGTCTCCCGCGCCTACTCCATGGGCGTTCTCACGGTCGGCAGCTGGCCGCCCCGCGCCGTGCCCGACTTCGTGAAGTGACGCTGCCGCCGCACCCCTCCGACGCCGGCTTCCCCGCTCCTGCGGGGGAAGCCGGCGTTCGTCGTTCCGCACGCCCGGGTAAGCGGGGCGCGGCAGGTCACCGTCCCGGGAAGTGAGGTACGGCCCGTCACGCCCGGGACGCACCGAACGTCATCGGCGTACCGCCCGTCCCCGAACACATCCCGTCGGCGCCGGACGTCTACGGCGCCGGACGTCTCGTCAACGGCGGTGCCCGCCGATGCCCTCGTCGTCGGCGTCCGGCCAGGGTGCCTGAGGGTGCGGGTGCGGGCCGTCGTGCACCGGAACCGGAACCATCTTCCGCGCCACCCCCCTCACCCCGCGAACGGCGGTCACCGGCAGCCGCGCGCCCGGCAGGTCCTCCATGTCCACCTGGAAGCGGTCCAGGTCGTTCATCAGTCTGCGGACGTAAGGGGAATCGCCGTCGGCCGACCGCAGCGACTCGACTCTGCCGCGCAACCTCACCAGGGCGTCGCGCACCTCCGCCAGTTCCGCGCTCATCTGCATTCCCTCCGTCTTCGGCGCCGGACAGGCGTCCGCACGCACGCCGGACCAGCACCGCCCCTGCCGAGCGGTACTGCCTCATTGAGAAGGACCGGCCCCCGTGAGCGCAACACCCGCCACCGCCCGGCTCACCATGTCTGGGCGTTTCCCGAAAGCCCCGGTCACAGCGCCGAGTTCCTGCCCTGCCCGACGCCGGTGGAATCTAGGGGGCGCCCTAGTGGGTGCGCGCCTAGCGTGGGGAGCCCGACGGCCCTGGAAACCCCAGCCCTGCCCCGACCGGCCGGAGCGGGCCGTCGACCACGCCGTGCGCCGAACGCATGCCGTCAGCACGCGCTGCCCGACGTCCGCGGGCCCACAGGGCTGGGCCGACAAGCTGGTGGAGTGGAATGAGCGAGTCAGAACGCACACGGTACGGGCTCGACGCCGCGCCCCGGCGTGCCATCGCCGTCATCGGCCTGGCCTGTCGTCTGCCCGGCGCCCCGGACGCCGACGCCCTGTGGCGTCTGCTGCGCTCCGGCGACAGTGCCGTACGCCCCACCCCAGCCGACCGGCTGCGGCTCGCCGGCACGCCCGCCGAGGGCACACCCGGCGACGACGCACCCCGCTGGGGTGGCTACCTCGACGACGTCACCGGCTTCGACGCCGGCTTCTTCGGCATCTCGCCCCGCGAGGCCGACACCATGGACCCGCAGCAGCGCCTGGTGCTCGAACTCGCCTGGGAGGCCCTGGAGGACGCCCGCGTCGTCCCCGCGCGCCTCGGCGCCACCAGTACCGGCGTCTTCGTCGGCGCCGCGCACGACGACTACGCGACCCTCGCCCACGGGCTCGACCCGGACGGCGTCACCCACCAGTCGTTCACCGGCACCCACCGCGCCCTCATCGCGAACCGGATCTCCTATCTGCTCGGCCTGCGCGGCCCGAGCATCACGCTCGACTCCGCCCAGTCGTCCTCGCTCGTCGCCCTCCACCTCGCCTGCGAGAGCCTGCGCAGCGGCGACAGCGAGATCGCCCTCGCCGGCGGCGTCAACCTCCAACTCGCCCCGCAGAGCAGCCTCTTCCCCCACCGCTTCGGCGCGCTCTCGCCAGACGGCCGCTGCTACACCTTCGACGCCCGCGCCAACGGCTACGTCCGCGGCGAGGGCGGCGGACTCGTCGTCCTGAAGCCGCTCGACCGCGCCCTCGCCGACGGCGACCCGATTCGCGCCGTCATCCGCGGCAGCGCCGTCAACAACGACGGCGGCGGCACCACCCTCACCGCCCCCGACGCCGCCGCTCAGGAAGACGTCGTCCGCCGGGCCCTGCGCAACGCCGGCGTCGCCCCCGACGACATCCAGTACGTCGAACTCCACGGCACCGGAACCCCGGTCGGCGACCCCGTGGAGGCGGCGGCCCTCGGCTCCGTCCTCGGCGCCGGACGAGACGCGGACGCACCGCCACTGCACGTCGGATCCGTGAAGACCAACATCGGCCACGTGGAAGGCGCGGCGGGCATCGCCGGCCTGCTCAAGACGATCCTCGCGCTCCAGCACCGGGAACTCCCGCCCAGCCTCAACCACGAGACCCCCAGCCCCGACATCCCCCTCGACACTCTGCGCCTGCGCGTCCAGACCGCTCTCGGCCCCTGGCCCCGACCCGACGCCTCCCTCATGGCCGGTGTCTCGTCCTTCGGCATGG
>NZ_JCAJZO010000016.1:0-160262 GCF_059510295.1 Streptomyces sp. PTL18
GGAACGTCCCTCAGGCCACCAAGGTCAACGTGTTCGTGACCAGTTGAACCAGGGCCGCTGACGTCGGCCGGCACGGAAAGGACGCGAGGCCATGCCGAAGACCCAGACCGCGACGCTGAGCCAGGACGACATCGGCCCTTCCTCGCTGCTGCCCTCGCTCTCCGCTCTGCTGCGGGGATGGCTGCCGCGCCAGCGCTGGTTCGCCGGCAAGGGACGTCGCGTCACGGACCTGACGCTGCTGTCGGTGACCGAACTGCACCCGGGCTGCCTGCACGTCCTGGTCCGCGCCGACTGCACCGGACGCTCGCCGGCCGCCGCCCCGGGCCACGACTGCTACCAACTGCTCCTCGGCACCGGGGAGTCGCTCTCCCCGCGGCTCTCCCCGGCCGTCCTCGGACGGGCGAGCGAGGGACCTCTCGCGGGGCTGCTGGTGTACGACGCCCTCCAGGACCCGCGCTCGGCGTCCCTGCTCCTGGAACGACTGCGCTCGCCGGGCGCCGCGGGTGCACTCCGCTTCGAGCGCGACAGGCGGGTGACCATACCCACGGGGCTCGCGCCCCGCCGCCTGGAAGCCGAGCAGTCCAACTCCTCCCTGGTGTACGGCGAGGCGTACATCCTGAAGGTGTTCCGCCGGGTGCGGCCGGGAGTCAACCCCGACCTGGAGGTGCCCTGGGCTCTGGTCCGGCAGGGCTGCACCTGCGTCCCCGCACCGGTGGCCTGGTTCCGCACCTCCAGCCCCTGGGCCGCGACGCTCGGCGTGCTCCAGCCCTTCCTGCACGGCGCCGCCGACGGCTGGACGCAGGCGCTCACCGCCCTTGCGGCCGGACGGGAGTTCACCGAGGAGGCCCACGAACTGGGGCGGGCCACCGCCGAGGTGCACCTGGCCCTCGCCGCCGCGTTCCCCGTCGAACCCCAGGGGCCCCCCGACACCGGACCGCTCACCGCCGGCATGCTCGAGCGGCTGCGGGACGCGACCCACGCCGTGCCGGAACTGCTGCCGTACGCCCACGGGCTGCGCTCCGCCTTCACCGAACTGGCCGCGCTCGGCTCGCCCCGGCCCGTCCAGCGCATTCACGGCGATCTCCACCTCGGTCAGGTACTACGGGCCGAACACCGGTGGCACGTGATCGACTTCGAGGGCGAACCGGCCCGCCCGCTCCCCGAACGGCGCCGCCCGCAGTCCCCCGTCCGCGATGTCGCGGGCATGCTCCGCTCCTTCGACTACGCCGCCCACGCCCGCCGGCCGTGGCAGCCCGAGTGGGCGCTGCGCTGCCGCGAGGCGTACTGCGCGGGCTACGCCGCCGAGGCGGGCTGGGACCCCCGCGCGGAACCCGAGCTGCTGCGCGCCCACGAGACCGACCGCGCCGTGTACGAGGTCCTGTACGAGGCCCGTCACCGCCCCGACTGGCTGCCGGTACCCATGGCGGCGATCGCGCGCCTTGCCGAACGCCCCGGTGGAAGGAGGCCCACGCCGTGACCACGCACACCGCGCCCCCATCGCCGCTCGCCTCGCCGCACCTGGGCACCCCGGCACCCGCGCCCGCGCCCGCCGGCGACCGGGAGCGGCTGCTGGCCGGCACCCACCACGACCCCCACGCGGTACTCGGCGCCCACCCGGTTCCGGACGGGGTGGTCATCCGCGCCCTGCGCCCGTGCGCGCTGTCGGTCACCGTCCTCATCGGCGACGCCTGGGCCGAACTGCACGACGACGGCGACGGCTTCTTCTCGGCCCTGCTGCCGCTGCGGGACGTACCGGACCACCGGCTGCTCGTGGCATACGAGGACACCGTCCAGGAGACCGACGACCCGTACCGTTTTCTGCCCGCGCTCGGCGACCTCGACCTGCATTTGATCGGCGAGGGCCGGCACGAGAAGTTGTGGACGGCGCTCGGCGCCCATGTGACGATCCATGCCGGGGTGCGGGGCACCCGCTTCACGGTGTGGGCGCCGAACGCCCGAGGGGTCCGGCTGTGCGGGGACTTCTGCCACTGGGACGGCCGCGCGTACCCCATGCGCTCGCTCGGTTCCTCGGGCGTGTGGGAGCTGTTCGTGCCCGGTCTCGGGTCGGGAACGCGCTACAAGTTCGAGATCACCCGCCCCGACGGCACCCGCACCGTACGTGCGGACCCCATGGGCCGTCGCACGGAAGTGCCCCCGGCGACCGCATCGATCGTGACGGAGTCGGCGTACGAGTGGCACGACGGCGCGTGGATGGCCCGGCGGGGTGAGCGGCCGGTGCACGAGGCGCCGTTCTCGGTGTACGAGGTGCACCTGCCCTCCTGGCGGCCCGGGCTGACCTACCGGCAGCTCGCCGAGCAGCTCCCCGCCTACGTCGAGGAGATGGGCTTCACCCACGTGGAGCTCATGCCGATCGCCGAGCACCCCTTCGGCGGCTCCTGGGGCTACCAGGTCACCGGCTTCTACGCGCCCACCGCCCGCCTGGGCACCCCCGACGACTTCAAGTACCTGGTCGACGCCCTGCACCAGGCCGGCATCGGCGTCCTGATGGACTGGGTTCCGGCCCACTTCCCGCGCGACGACTGGGCGCTGGCCGAGTTCGACGGACGCCCGCTGTACGAGCACCAGGACCCGCTGCGCGCCGCGCACCCCGACTGGGGGACGCTGGAGTTCGACTACGGGCGGCGCGAGGTGCGCAACTTCCTGGTCGCCAACGCCGTGTACTGGTGCGAGGAGTTCCACATCGACGGCCTGCGGGTGGACGCCGTCGCCTCCATGCTCTACCTCGACTACTCCCGCGAGCCCGGCCAGTGGTCCCCGAACGAGCACGGCGGCCGGGAGAACCTGGACGCGGTGGCGTTCCTGCAGGAGATGAACGCCACCGTCTACCGCCGCAACCCCGGCGTCGTGACGATCGCGGAGGAGTCCACCGCCTGGGACGGAGTGACCAGACCCACCGACCGGGGCGGCCTCGGCTTCGGACTGAAGTGGAACATGGGCTGGATGCACGACTCGCTCGTCTATGTGTCCAAGGACCCGGTGCACCGCAGGTACCACCACAACGAGATGACGTTCTCGATGGTGTACGCCTACAGCGAGAACTACGTCCTGCCGATCTCGCACGACGAGGTGGTGCACGGGAAGCAGGCCCTGGTGTCGAAGATGCCCGGCGACTGGTGGCAGCGGCGCGCCAACCACCGCGCCTACCTGGGCTTCATGTGGGCCCACCCGGGCAAGCAACTGCTCTTCATGGGACAGGAGTTCGCCCAGGGCGGCGAGTGGTCGCACGCCCGGGGCCTCGACTGGTGGCTGCTGGACCCGGAGTACGGGGCGGCGCCGGACCACCGGGGCGTCCGGGACCTGGTCCGCGACCTCAACACGATCTACCGCCGCACCCCGGCCCTGTGGCAGCGCGACACCGAACCGTCCGGATTCCGCTGGGTCGTCCCGGACGCCGCCGATGACAACGTGCTGGCGTTCCTGCGGTACGACGCGGACGGCGGACCTCTGCTGGCCGTCTCGAACTTCTCCCCGGTCGTCCGCCACGACTACCGGCTGGGTGTCCCCGGCGACGTCCCCGCCTGGCGCGAGGCGCTCAACACCGACGCGGCGGCGTACGGGGGCGGTGACGTCCGCAACCGCGACCGCGTTTTGGTCGAACCGGGGCCCGAACAGGCCATCCGGCTGACCCTTCCGCCCTTGGCGACCGTATGGCTGCTCCCCGCAGTCGGGTGAGTGCCGAGCGTTGCGCTGTCCGAGAAATTGTTTGCGGTCCAGAAAGTCGGGAATGGGCTGATTAGTGCTTCGGACAGGAGGCACGTCCGTGGGAGCTGGCTCACCAGCCCTGGGTGTGTCCCGTGTGTTCCGTGAGTGCGCCCTCCCACGGTGACTGTCCAATCAGCCCCTCGAGGGAGTTGAAAAGCACATGCGCATCACGGTCAAGGCCAAGCAACACCCGCACGACGACGCCCCCGACACCACCGACGCCTTCGCACAGCTGCGTGGGCTGCCCGACGGCCCTGAGCGGCAGGCGCTGCGCGACGACATCGTGCGGTCGTGGCTGCCGATGGCCGAGCGCATCGCCCGGCGCTACAGAGGCCGGGGCGAGTCCGTCGAGGATCTGTGCCAGGTGGCGGCCCTCGGGCTGGTCAAGGCGGTCGACCGCTACGAGCCGGCGCGCGGGTACGCGTTCGAGAGCTATGCCATTCCCACGATCACCGGCGAGATCAAGCGGCACTTCCGCGACCACATGTGGGTGCTCCATGTGCCGCGGCGGGTTCAGGACCTGCGCAACCGGGTACGGGCGGCCGTCAAGGAGATCGGCCAGGAGACCCCCGGGCACGGCCCGTCCGTGGCCGACATCGCCGAGCACGCGCAGCTCAGCGAGGACGATGTGCGGGTGGGGCTGGAAGCCATGGACAGCTTCACCGCCCTGTCCCTGGACGCGGAGGTCGCCGGTAGTGACGACGGCTACGCGCTCGGGGACGCGCTCGGCGACTCCGACGCCGGCTACGACCTGATCGTCGACCGTGAAGCCGTGAAACCGTGCCTGCGCTCCCTGCCCGAGCGTGAGCGCACCATCCTGTATCTGCGCTACTTCCGCGGCATGACCCAGAGCCGCATCGCGGACCAGCTGGGCATCTCCCAGATGCATGTGTCCCGTCTGCTCAGCGGATGCTGCGCGCGGGTTCGTGAGGAGGCCCTGTCCGACAGCGCCTGATGCCCGGCCGCCGGCCCTGCCGGTCCGCGACGGCACCGGTTCGCGTCGCATTCGGCCGCCCGAGCCGCTTGTCGACCGGACGGCCGTTTGCGGTGGGCTCACTGCCGAACCCTCCCGGGAACGGTTGGCCAGTGGGCCGACACCTTCCGGACTATCCGCGAGAGGGTGTTTGAAACACGGGCCGGTATTCGCGGCGTCAGCGCGGTGGCGGACCCTCAGGAAGCTGCGTCGGACCGTAGCGGTCGAGCGTGTCCTCCAGGAGCGCCCGCACGTCGTCCGGCAGCTCCCCGTCGCGGCCCCAGATCAGTATCATCTCCGCGACATTGCGCAGTTTGATGTTCGCGCGCTGGGAGACCTCCCGGAGCACCTCCCATCCCTGGCCCGGCGTCACATGCCCGAGCGCGACCAGCATGCCGATGGCCTGGTCCACCGTCGCGTGCGAGGTGACGGCCTCCTTCAGCTGGCAGATCTCGGCCTCCAACTGGAAGATCCGCTCCGCTTCCGGGGAACCGGTGTCCGGCTCGTCCTCTCCGGGACGGGCTTTCGAGGTCATCGTCCCCTCCGGGGTGCAGTGGTCTTCGACGCTGTCGGACTTCCTCCATCGTCACCACCCGGCCAGGGGTGTGCGAGCCGGGAGAAGGGGTACTGCGGGGACCGGGTCAGGGCTGTGGGCCCAGGAGGTGAAGCAGTCATGAGCCCTTCCGAGGACGCCCGGGCGAGCGCGTACGACGCGACCCCGTTCCTGCCGGACGGCGGTGACCTCGCCGCATACCGGAGTGCCGCCGCCGACTGCCACGGCTGCCCTCTGTACGAGAACGCCACCCGGACCGTGTTCGGCCGGGGGGAGGCCTCGGCGCGGGTCGTGCTGGTCGGCGAGCAGCCGGGCGACCAGGAGGACCGGCAGGGCGAACCCTTCGTGGGCCCGGCCGGACGCCTGCTCGACAAGGCGCTGACCGATGCCGGCATCGACCGCGGCACCGCATACGTCACCAACGCGGTCAAGCACTTCAAGTTCACCGTCGTCCCCGAACGCGGCAAGCGGCGCATCCACAAGGCGCCCAGCCTGCGCGAGACGAGCGCCTGCAAACCCTGGCTGCGCGCCGAGCTGGACCTGATCCGGCCCGACGTCGTGGTGGCTCTGGGTGCGACCGCCGCCAAGGCACTGCTGGGGGGCTCCTTCCGGGTGAGCAAGGACCGCGGGAGTCTGCTGCCGCTGCCCGGCGCCGACGACGAGCAGTTCGTGGTCGCGACGGTGCATCCCTCGGCGATCCTGCGTGCCGATGACCGGGAGGCGGCCTACGCCGGGCTCGTGTCCGACCTGAAGGTGGCGGCGCGGGCGCTGGACGGGCAGGCGTGACCTGGGGCGGCGGTGCGTGCGCCGAACGGCGCGAACGGCGGCTCCGCCCGCCTGATCCGGGGATTCGCGGGTACCCGGGCCGGCATGAACACGATCTTGTCGCGCCTGCCGTGGCGCAAGAAGCCGACCCGTACCGCCACCGAAGAGGTTCTGGAGGAGGTGAAGGAGCAGGGCCACGAGGACGACACCGACACCGGCGGGGGCACCGGGGGCGGCGCGGGTGACCCGATCACCCCGAGCCTCCAGGCCAACCGGAAGACCGCCGAGGGACGCCCCTCCGACCGAGAGCCGTGACCGACCGCTCGACGAAGGAGGGAACACCCGTGGACCACACCCGAGTGCCGATTCTCGAAGCCCTGCGCCACCACCACGAGCGCGGGGAACTCGCCTTCACCCCACCGGGGCACAAACAGGCCCGCGGCGCCGACCCGGAGGCCGGAGAGCTGCTGAGCGACGTCTTCCGCTCCGATGTGCTCGCCTCCGGCGGTCTCGACGACCGCCGGATGACCGGTGAGGTCCTGGTGCGGGCCGAGGAGCTGATGGCGGACGCCGTCCACGCCGAGCACACCTTCTTCACCACCTGCGGCAGCTCGCTGTCCGTGAAGGCCGCGATGCTGGCCGTGGCGGGACCGCACGAACAGCTCGTCGTGGGCCGTGACGTCCACAAGTCGGTGGTCTCCGGACTGATCCTGGCCGGCATCGAGCCCGTCTGGGTCGACCCCCGGTGGGACGAGCGGCAGCGCTTCGCGCACGCGCCCTCCCCGGAGGCCTTCGCCGAGGCCCTGGACCGCCATCCCGAGGCGCGCGGCGCCCTGGTCACCAGCCCGACCCCGTACGGCGGCTGCGCGGACCTGGCCGCCATCGCCGACGTCTGCCACACGCGCGGTCTGCCGCTCATCGTCGACGAGGCCTGGGGCGCGCACCTGCCCTTCCACCCCGACCTGCCGTCCTGGGCGATGGACGCCGGCGCGGACGTCTGCGTGACGAGCATCCACAAGATGGGCAGCGGCCTGGAACAGGGCTCCGTCTTCCATCTGCGGGGCTCCCTGATCGATCCCACGACCCTGAAGTCGCGTGCGGACCTGCTGGGCACCACGAGCCCCTCCGTCCTGATCCTCGCGGGACTCGACGCCTGGCGCCGCCAGATGGCCCTGCGCGGCAAGGACCTGCTGGACGCCGCCCTGCACCTGGCCGAGCAGGTCCGAGCCGCCATCGAGGAGATCCCGGGCCTGAAGGTCCTCGGACGCGACGACCTGGTGGGCCCCGGCCTGTCCACGGACTACGACCCGCTGCCGGTCACCATCGATGTCAGCGGCCTCGGCACGAGCGGCTACCGCGCCGCCGACTGGCTGCGCCGCGAACACCACATCGACATGCACCTGTCCGACCACCGCCGGATCAGCGCGCAGCTCACCTTCGCCGACTCGCCCGACACGACCGGGCCCCTGCTGCAGGCCCTGCGCGACCTCGCCGGGCACGCGGGCGAACTCGCGGCCGGTCTGCCGCACGCCGAGGTGCCGACGGGAGACGGTATGCGGCTCGAACAGGTGCGCCTGCCGAGGGACGCCTACTTCGGGCCCAAGGAGTCCGTGCCCCTGGACCAGGCGGCAGGCCGGATCTCGGCGGAGATGATCACTCCCTATCCGCCGGGCATTCCGGCCGTCCTGCCGGGCGAACGCCTCACCGAGCCGGTGCTGCGTTACCTGCGGACGGGCCTGGAGTCGGGCATGAACCTCCCCGACGCCGCCGACCCCCGGCTGCACACCATCAGCGTGAGCCGCTGAGCCACCCGCACGCACCCGAGGGGCGGGTCCCGCCGTGGGGCCGTCCCCGGGGAGGCCTCGCTGGACAGCCACAGCGAGCGCGGTTCCCGTCGTGGGGCCGTCCTCGGGGACACCCCGACGGGTCACCACAACGAGCGCGGCCCCTCGCCCGCCCGGTCCCATGGACGTGTGACCACACCCCCGGACGACTGCCTCGCCCGCAACGACTGGATCTGCGGCGCCTACCTGCGGACCCGCCGGCACATCCTCCTCGACGCAACGCTCCAGCATGTCCAACTGGTCACGGCCTCCGTGGTCATCGGCCTGCTCGTCGCGGTCCCCCTCGCGGTGCTGGCGCGCCGCCTGCGCCCGGCCGCCGCGCCCGTGCTCGCCGTCACCACGGTCCTCTACACGATCCCGTCGCTGGCGATGTTCTCGCTGCTCCTGCCGCTGTACGGGCTGTCCGCGACCCTGGTCGTCGCCGGGCTGGCCCTGTACTCGCTCACCCTGCTCGTCCGGAACATCCTGGCCGGCCTGCGCGCCGTCCCCGAGGAGACCCGGCGGGCCGCCCTCGGGATGGGCTACGGACCGATCCGGCTGCTGCTCACCGTCGAACTGCCGCTCGCCCTGCCCGCGGCCACGGCCGGCCTGCGCATCGCCACCGTCTCGACGGTGTCCCTCGTCACGGTCGGGGCGATCGTCGGCTTCGGCGGTCTCGGCAACCTCATCTACGCGGGCATGAACACCTACTTCAAGGCGCAGGTGCTGACCGCGTCCGTGCTGTGCGTGCTGATCGCGGTGGCCGCCGACCTGCTGCTGCTCGGTGTGCAACGGCTGGCCACCCCCTGGGCGAGGGCGAGCGGCGGATGAGGACCCTCGCCGACACCTGGAACTGGCTCAGCGACCCCGCGCACTGGGCGGGTGACGACGGCATCGGGCACCGGCTGCGACAGCACCTCGTCCTCACCTCCGTCTGTCTCCTCATCAGCTGCCTGATCGCACTGCCCGTCGCCCTCGTCCTCGGCCACCTGGGCAGGGGCGGCGCACTCGCCGTCAACCTCTCCAACGCCGGCCGCGCCGTCCCCACCTTCGCCGTCCTGGTGCTCCTGCTGCTCACCCCCATCGGCGCCTGGGGCGACGGCCCGACCGTGGTCGCTCTCGTGCTGTTCGCCGTGCCGCCGCTGCTGACCAACGCCTACCTCGGCATGCGGGAGGTCGACCCCGACGTGGTGCGAGCGGCGCGGGGGATGGGCATGACCGGCCGGCAGCTGCTCCTTCACGTCGAACTTCCCCTGTCGCTCCCCATGGTGCTGGTCGGGGTGCGCATCGCCGCCGTCCAGCTCGTGGCCACCGCCACGATCGCCGCGCTGGCCGGCGGCGGCGGACTCGGCCGCATCATCACCGCGGGCTTCCATCTGGCCAGTACCCCGCAGGTCGTCGCCGGGGCGGTCCTGGTGGCCGGGTTCGCGCTGGTGGTCGAGGGGATCTTCGAGGCCGTCGAGCGACTGGGGCCGCGCCGGACGAGGGACGGGCGATGAGACGGTACGTGATGCTCGCGACCGTCCTGCTGGTCGCCGGCTGTATGACGGGCCCCTCCCTGGAGACCCGCGGCCGGGTCACCGCGCCACCCGGCGCCGCCGGGCACCTGACCGTCGGCTCGGCCGGCTTCACCGAGAGCGACCTGCTCGCCCACATGTACGCCCTGCTGCTGAACCGGGCCGGCTACACGACCTCCCTCATCACCGTCGCCAACCGCGAACTGTACGAACCGGCCCTGGAGTCGGGGCAGATCGACGTGATTCCGGAGTACGCGGCCACCTTCGCCGACTGGCTCCAGGCGAGAACCCACGGCGCCGGGGCCGCGACCGTGGGTTCCCCGGACCTCGCCGCCACCATGAGCGCGCTGCGGAGACTGGCCGCGGCCCGCGGACTCACGGTGCTCGACCCGGGCCGCGCGGTCGACCGGAACGCCTTCGCCGTGAGCCGCGCCTACGCCCGCGACCACCACCTGAGGACCCTGAGCGACCTGGGCCGCTCGGGTCTGAAGGTGCGCCTCGCCGCCGGGGACGAATGCGTGCGCCGGCCTTACTGCGCGCCGGGGTTGAGGAAGACGTACGGCATCGACATCACCGGCGTCGACCCCAAGGGTGTCGGCACCACCCAGGCCAAGCGGGCCGTCAGGGAGGGGCGGGACCAGATGGTGCTGACCACCACGACGGACGCCACGCTGGACGCGTTCGGGCTGGTACTGCTGGCCGACGACGGACACCTGCAGAACGCGGACTACGTCGTCCCGGTCGTCAACCGTGCCCGGGCGGGCGGCTCCCGTGTCACCAAGGCCCTGGACGCCCTCAACTCCGTGCTGACGACGGCAGACCTGGCGTCACTGAACCGGCGGGTGGACGGCCGGCGGCGGCTGCCGGAGGACGTCGCCCGCGCGTACCTCCGCGACAAGGGGCTGCTGAGGTGACGCCGCCGGCCGGCACGGTGCCCGACCGGGCGCCCTTCAGGCTGTCGGGTCGTGCGCCCCGGTGTCCGCCGCCCGGCTCGACGTCTCCACCGCCCGGCTACCCGCCGACGGCTCGCGCATACCGGCACGCATTCCGCGACGCCCGGACCGCGGCCGGACCGAGCCGTGGCGATCCGCTGCCGTTTCCTTGACGGCCGGCTTCGTCACGGAGCGAGCGCGTCCACCGAACGGCGCAGAGCCGTGTGCAGCCCGGCCGGGGTCAGGACGCCCAGGAACCGCGATCCGTCCAGCACCGCCACCCATCCGGCGTCGTGCTGGAGCATCACCGCGAACGCCTGCTTGAGCGAAGCGCCCACCGGCACCCAGCAGTCCGTCCGGTGGGCGTGGTCGCGGACGAGACCGCCCCCCGCCAGCTCCTCCACGCCGGCCCAGCCGTGAAGATCGCCCTCCGCGTCGAGGACGACCGCACGGGGAGCGCCCTCGGCGCGCAACCGGGCCTCGGCCCGCCGGGCGGGCTCGTCGAGGCGGGTGACCGGCGGCTGTTCCAGGTCGCCCGGACGGATCTCCGTCACCGCCAGGCGCTTGAGCCCACGGTCCGCGCCCACGAACGCGGCCACGTACGGGGTGGCCGGCCTGCCCAGCACGGCCCCGGGCGTGTCGAACTGCTCGACGCACCCCTGCCCGTACACCGCGATCCGGTCGCCGAGCCGCACCGCCTCCTCGAGGTCGTGCGTGACCAGCAGCACCGTCTTGCGTACGGCCGCCTGCATCCGCAGGAACTCGTCCTGCAACTGCTCCCGCACCACCGGGTCCACCGCCCCGAACGGCTCGTCCATCAGCAGCACCGGCGGATCCGCCGCGAGCGCCCGCGCCACCCCCACCCGCTGCCGCTGACCCCCCGACAACTGGTCGGGGTAGCGCGGCCCGTACGTCCTCGGGTCCAGGCCCACCAGCTCCAGCAGCTCGGCGGCCCGCGCCCGTGCCTTCGCCCTCTTCCAGCCCAGCAGCAGCGGCACGGTCGCCGTGTTGTCGAGGACGGTCCGGTGCGGGAACAGCCCCACTTGCTGGATGACGTAACCGATCCGGCGCCGCAGCCGCACCGGATCGACGGTCGCGACGTCCTCACCGCCCACGAGGACCCGCCCTGAGGTCGGTTCCACAAGCCGGTTGACCAGCATCATCGTGGTCGTCTTGCCACAGCCGGACGGCCCGACGAGCGTGACCAGTTCACCCTCGGCGACATCGAGCGACAGGTCGCGCACGGCCGTCGTGCCGTCCGGATACCGTTTGGTGACCTGATCGAACCGGATCATTCCCTCACGCTAACCGCGCGGGTCACTCACCGCTCACCAGCACCACCTCCAGGGTGCGCGGACCGTGCACCCCCTCGACCCGGTCCAGCTCGATGTCGCTCGTCGCGGACGGCCCGGAGATCCAGGTCAGCGGGCACGCCGGATCGAGCCGTTCCAGGGCCCGGGGGACGGAGGAGACCACCTGGTCGGGGACCCGTACGACACAGATGTGGTGGTCGGGGACCAGGGTGATACGGCGGCGGCCCTGGTCGGGTGAGCCGTCCAGCACGATGGTGCCGGTCTCGGCGATGGCGACGGCGCAGCCGGTGACCACGCTGTCGACGCCGTCCAGCTCGTGCGGGGTGCTCTCCGCCCGGTCGGGGATCTGCTCGACTCCGGTGAGCCAGTGCGACGGCAGTCCCGGCGGCACCAGGACGGTGCGCGCGCCGCGCGCGGCGAGCAGACCGGCCAGCACCGACGGCAACGCGGCGCCATCGGCCCGGTGCACGATCGCCCGGTAGTCCGCCAGGTTCTCCGCCAGCAGATCCACCGTCTCCTCGACGGTGCGCTCGCCGTGCTCCCTCAGATAATCCCGGGAAACGGCCTGCTCGTACTGCGGGTACCTCCCAGGCCGTTCAGGCACCGGGGGAGTGTCGTCCTCGGGTACGTCCGCCAGTGCGCGCCGTACCCGGCCAAGGACCAGCTCTCTGCTGTTCACTTCGCGTCCTTCCCTCCACGTGTGCGCTGCCACCAGTCGCGGAACGGCTCCTCCGGCACCTGGGGGAGGTCCCGGCTCGCGCTCCACGCCCGGCCCGGGCCCGGCAGCGTCCGCGGCAGGAAGCGGCGCGACCGCGACGCCAGCCGCTGGCCCGTCCGCAGCGCCGCGGGGTGGCCGAACGCCCAGCGTGCCGCCCGCATCGCCGCCCGTTCGCCGGCGTGGCCCTTCGCGGGCTTCAGCACGACCCTGTTGCCGCCCCGTGTCACCGGCCCGCCCTGCACGACCCGCTCCCGCAGGTGCACCAGCACCTCGGGGATGTCGATGGCGACCGGGCAGACCTCGTAGCAGGCTCCGCACAGTGAGGACGCGTACGGCAGTGAGGCGTCGATCCCGCTCTGTGTGCCGCGCAGTTGCGGGCTGAGGATCGCGCCGATCGGGCCCGGGTACACCGAGCCGTAGGCGTGTCCGCCCGCCCGCTCGTACACCGGGCACACATTGAGACACGCCGAGCAGCGGATGCAGCGCAGCGCCTGGCGTCCCACCCGGTCGGCGAGCGTGTCGGTGCGCCCGTTGTCGAGCAGGACCAGGTGGAAGGTCCTCGGTCCGTCCTCGTCGGTCGTGCCGGTCCACGTGCTGGTGTACGGGTTCATGCGCTCGGCCGTGGAGGAGCGTGGCAGGGTCTGCAGGAACACCTCCAGGTCCCGCCAGGTGGGCACGATCTTCTCGATGCCGACGACCGAGATCAGCGTCTCGGGGAGGGTGACGCACATCCGTCCGTTGCCCTCGGATTCGACCACGACCAGCGTGCCGGTCTCGGCGACCATGAAGTTCGCGCCGGAGACCCCGACCTTGGCGCGGAGGAACTTCTCCCGCAGGTGCAGCCGGGCCGCCTCGGCGAGTTCGGCGGGCGTGTCGGTCAGGCCCTCGGGGGCGGGGCGGCCCCATGCGGCCATCTCGGAGCGGAAGATGTCCCGGATCTCGCCGCGGTTGCGGTGGATCGCCGGGACGAGGATGTGCGAGGGGCGGTCCTTGCCCAACTGGACGATCAGTTCGGCGAGATCGGTCTCGTAGGCGCGGATGCCCTCCGCCTCCAGGGCCTCGTTGAGGCCGATCTCCTGGGTGGCCATCGACTTGACCTTGACGACCTCCGACTCGCCGGTCGCCTTGACCAGGTCGGCCACGATCCGGTTGGCTTCGTCCGCGTCGGCGGCCCAGTGCACGATGCCGCCCGCCGCCGTGACCGCCTCCTCCAACTGGACCAGGTACCGGTCGAGGTGACGCAGCGTGTGATCCTTGATCTGCCGGCCCGCCTCCCGCAGCGCCGCCCAGTCGGACACCTCGGCGACCGCCTTGGCGCGCTTGGCGCGGATGGTGTGGGTGGCGTGGCGCAGATTGGCGCGCAGGGTCCGGTCGCGCACCGCCTCGTGCGCCGCCGCCGGGAAGGCGGGCATGCCGAGATACGTTCCGCTCATACCAGCGGCTCCTCTTCCGTGCTCGCCAGGATCTCCGCGAGGTGCACCGGCCGCATCCCGGTCCGCAGCCGCGCCATCGTTCCCCCGATGTGCATCAGACAGGAGTTGTCGGCCGCGCACAGCACCTCGGCGCCCGTCGACTCGGCGTTGCGGACCTTGTCGACGCCCATCGCCGCCGAGACATCGGAGTTCTTCAGGGCGAACGTGCCGCCGAAGCCGCAGCACTCCTCCGCCCCCGGCAACTCCGCCAGCTCCAGTCCCTTCACGGCCTGGAGCAGCCGCCGGGGACGGTCGCCGAGGCCCAGGCCCCGCAGACCGTGGCAGGTCGGGTGGTAGGTCACCCTGTGCGGGTAGTACGCGCCGACATCGGTGGTTCCCAGCACGTCCACCAGGAACTCGGTCAGCTCGTACGTCTTCGGGACCACGGGTGCCAGGGTGGCCGCGAGTGTGTCCCCGCGGCCCTCGGCGCGCGCCCGCTCACCCATCCGCGGATACAGCTCCCTCACCATCGCCCCGCACGACCCCGAGGGCGTCACGATCGCCTCGTAGTCCCGGAATACATCGGAGAACTTCACTGCGAGCGGTTCCGCCTCGTGTCGGTAACCGGTGTTGTAGTGGGCCTGTCCGCAGCAGGTCTGCGCCATCGGGAAATCAACCTCGACACCCAGTCTGGTCAGCAGTTTCACTACCGCGCGGCCGGTGTCCGGATAGAGCGTGTCGTTGACACAGGTCAGGAACAGGGCGACACGCATCGCGGCTCCTCGGGGTCGGTCATCGGATGAGTGCAGAGTAGTCGGCGGGCGTCGCCTGGGGGAGACCCCGTCTCAGGGCGTGGCGAGCCGGGACTCCGCAGCCCGCCACACCGCCGTGTCGCCCCGCGGTTCGTACCGCGTGAGCGGCAGGGTGGCGACCAGCGGCCGGCGATGAACCAGGAGAGCCGGTTCACCGACTCCGCCGGCCTGCCGCACGCGGTCATCAGCTACGTCCCCGGCCGCTTCGGCCAGTGCACCACCGACTACGTCGCCGACCGCACCGCGAACGGCCGCGCCTTCCACGTCCGCAGGAACGCCTCCGGCGCCTGGCAGAAGACCGAGATCCCCGTCCCGCTGAACTCCAGCCAGCGCACCGAGCTGGTCCTGGACGCGTACGACAACGCCTACGCGATCCTCCCCCACGGGCGCATCGCCGGCGCGTCGAAGTCCTCCGGTCACACGGACTGGACGCTGCTGTACGACGGCAGTGGCCTCAACGCCTTCGGTGAGGTCGTGAACGACGAGACGCGGGTGAAGGCCGACAACACCCTGTCCTTCATGTACCAGGAGAAGGCCGGCGGTACGACCCCTTCGGCACTCCACGTCGTCGACTTCTCCCTGCCCTCGTGACCGGATCCGCCGCGCGGAGCGGTGACGCTAGTGTGAAGCCCACCCCGCCGCCCCTCGTCTCCCCGGAGGTCCCCGCCTGATGGCCCAGTCGGTGGGTATCAAGGACGTCGCCCGAGCCGCCGGAGTCTCCGTCGGCACGGTCTCGAACGTCATCAACCGGCCGGAGACCGTCGCCTCCGAGACCCGTGCCCGTGTGCTGTCCGCGATCGACCGGCTCGGCTACGTCCGCAGCGAGTCGGCACGGCAGCTGCGGGCCGGGCGCAGCCGGATCATGGGCCTGCTCGTCCTGGACATGGGCAACCCGTTCTTCGTGGACGTGGCCCGCGGCGCCGAGCGGGCCGCCCGGGACGCCGGGCTCGGCGTGATGGTCTGCAACAGCGCGCAGAGCGCCGCCGAGGAGGCCGAGTACCTGGCGCTCTTCGCCGAGCAACGGGTGCGGGGCGTGCTGCTCACCCCCGCCGACGCCACCGGGCGCAACATCGAGACCTTCCGCCGCCACGGCATCCCGTTCGTGCTGGTGGACCGGGTCGCCGAGGGCACCACCGAGTGCTCGGTGTCGGTCGACGACGTGGCGGGCGGCACCCTGGCCGTCCGGCACCTCGTCGACGCCGGGCACCGGTCCATCGCGTACGTCAGCGGGCCGCCGGGACTCGACCAGGTCAGGGACCGCCGCACCGGTGCCCTGAACGCACTGGCCGAGGCGGGACTCACGCCCGAGGCGCTGCGCGAACTGCCGACCGAGCGCCTCGACGTCGCCGCGGGCCGCGACGCCGGCGCCCGGCTCCTCGGGCTCGCCGACCGCCCGACCGCCGTGTTCTGCGGCAACGACCTGCTCGCCCTCGGCGTGCTGCAGGCCATGTTCGCGGCCGGCGTCGGCGTCCCCGACGACCTCGCCATCGTCGGCTACGACGACATCGAGTTCGCCGCGGCCGCCGCCGTGCCGCTGACCTCCGTACGGCAGCCCGCCGTGACCATGGGCGGTCTCGCCGCCGAACTCCTCCTGGAGGAGACCGAGGCCGAGGCGGCCGGACCGGGCACCCGCCCGCACGAACACCGGCGGGTGGTGCTCCAGCCGGAGCTGGTGGTGCGCAACTCGAGTCCGTCCGCGCGCTGAGCGGCACCCGGCTCCCCGGAGAAGCGGCTGAACGAACGGTCGGTCCGGATTTCCCGCTCCCCGGCGCCGACACCCCGGGACCATGTGCTGCACTGGGACGCGGCCTGGATTCCGTTCCTACCGGGGAGCCCCGTTGACCGTCAGCTACCGCCAGCCCGGCGTCGTCCTCACCGACCGCCGCTTCACCGTGCCCCTGGACCACGGCAACCCGGACGGTGAGACGATCGAGCTGTACGCGCGGGAGGTGGTGGCGAGCGACAAGGCGGACGACGACCTGCCCTGGCTGCTCTACCTCCAGGGCGGGCCAGGCTTCGGCGCGAACCGCTTCGTCGGCAGGCAGGCCTGGCTCGGTCGCGCCCTCCAGGAGTTCCGCGTCCTCCTGCTCGACCAGCGCGGCACCGGCGCCTCCACGCCCGCGAACCGCCAGACGCTCCCGCTGCGCGGCGGCCCCCGGGAACAGGCCGACTACCTCACGCACTTCCGCGCCGACTCCATCGTCCGCGACTGCGAGGCCGTCCGCCCCCAGGTCACCGGCGGCGCCCCCTGGACGGTGCTCGGGCAGAGCTTCGGCGGCTTCTGCGCCGTCGCCTATGTGTCGACGGCCCCCGAGGGCCTGCGCGCCGCACTGATCACCGGCGGCCTGCCCGCCCTCGACGCCCACGCCGACGACGTCTACCGGGCCGCCTACCCGCGCATCGAACGCAAGGTCGCCGCCCACTACACCCGCTATCCGCAGGACGTCGAACGCGTCCGCCGCATCGCCGAGTACCTGCTCCGGCACGAGCCGGTCCTGAACGGCGGCTACCGGCTCACCGTGGAGGCGTTCCAGTCACTCGGCATCCTTCTGGGCCGCGGCGAGGGCAGCCACCGCCTGCACTTCCTCCTCGAGGACGCCTTCGTCCGCACCCCGCGGGGCCTCGCGCTCTCCGACGCCTTCCAGGAGGAGGTGCACCACCTGCTGTCGTATGCGGGCCACCCCCTGTACGCGCTGGTCCACGAGGCGATCTACGGCCAGGACGAACGCCCCACCGCCTGGTCGGCGGAGCGGGTGCGCGCCGAGTTCCCGCAGTTCGACGCGGCGAAGGCGCTCATGAGCGACGGGCCGGTGCTGTTCACGGGAGAGTCCGTGCACCCGTGGACGTTCGACACCGACCCGGCGCTGCGCCCGCTGCGGGAGACGGCCCACCTGCTCGCCGAACGCACCGACTGGACCCCGCTGTACGACCGCGCCCGCCTCTCCGCCAACGAGGTACCGGTGGCCGCGGCGATCTACCACGACGACATGTACGTCGACACCGCGCACTCCCTGGAGACGGCCGACGCCATCCGCGGCCTGCGCACCTGGGTCACGGACGAGTTCGAACACGACGGTGTCCGCGCGGGCGGCCCCCGCGTCCTGGACCGCCTGCTGGCGCTGGCACGGGACGAGGCCTGACCCCGAGACCCGCCGCGAGGCGTCGAACCCGGCGGCGCCCGGGGGCCACCCTGGACTGACCGGTCCGTGCGTGTGCGGCGCTACCCTGCCGCCATGACCGAGCCACTGAGCGAGCCGCTCAAGCCCATGCCCGACGACTGGAGGCGCGCCCTCGCCGTCGTCGCCCACCCCGACGACCTGGAGTACGGCTGCGCGGCGGCCATCGCCGGATGGACCGACGGCGGCCGTGAGGTGGCGTACCTCCTCGCCACCCGAGGCGAGGCCGGGATCGACTCGCTGGAACCCTCCGTGTGCGGAGCGCTGCGGGAGCGGGAGCAGCGGGCGAGCGCCGCGGTGGTCGGGGTGTCCACGGTGGAGTTCCTCGACCACCGGGACGGTGTCGTCGAATACGGGGTCGCGCTGCGCCGGGACATCGCGGCGGCGATCCGCGCGCACCGCCCGGAACTGGTCATCACCCTCAACCACCGCGACACCTGGGGCGGCGTCGCCTGGAACACCCCGGACCACGTGGCCGTGGGACGCGCCGCCCTGGACGCGGCCTCGGACGCCGGCAACCGGTGGATCTTCCCGGAGCTCACCGAGCGGGGCCTCGAGCCCTGGAACGGCGTCCGCTGGGTCGCCGTCGCCGGTTCCGCCCGGCCGACGCACGCCGTGGACGCGACAGCGGGTCTCGAACGCGCGGTACGGTCCCTCCTCGAACACCGCACCTACATCGAGGCGTTGACGGACGGGGACCTGCGCCGCCCGGGAGCCGGCCGCCGCCGCGACGACGGCAACCCCGAGCACCGGCAGGGGACCCCCGATTAGGGTGATGTCATGCACGCATCCTCCACCGACCGTTCCGGCCTGCGCGGCGACTGCGGCTCCTGCTTCGCCCTGTGCTGTGTCGCGCTGCCCTTCGCACGCTCCGCCGACTTCGCGGTCGACAAGGACGCCGGAACACCCTGCCGCAACCTCCAGGGCGACTTCCGCTGCGGTGTGCACTCCGGGTTGCGGGAGCGCGGGTTTTCCGGCTGCACGGTCTACGACTGCTTCGGCGCCGGACAGAAGGTCTCCCAGATCACCTTCGGCGGGCGGGACTGGCGGTCGGGCGACCGGGAGCACGCCCGGCGGATGTTCGGTGTGTTCCCCGTCGTACGCCAACTCCACGAGCTGCTCCGGTACCTGACCGAGGCGCTCGGCCTCCCCGCGGCCCGACCGGTCCAGGCCGATCTGCGCCGCATGCTGGAGGAGACCGAGCGGCTGACTCTGGGCACCCCGGAGGAGCTCGGCGCGTTGGATGTGGGCGCGCACCGGCAGGAGGTGAACGCGCTGCTGCTGCGCACCAGTGAGCTGGTCCGGTCCGGAACCGGCCGCCGTTCGAAGGACCGGCGGGGCGCGGATCTCATCGGCGCGCGCCTGAAGGGAGCCGACCTGCGGGGTGCGAGTCTGCGCGGCGCCTACCTGATAGCCGCCGACCTCACGGGCGCCGACCTGCGCACCACTGATCTGATCGGTGCCGACCTGCGGGACGCGGACCTCACGGACGCCGATCTGACCGGCGCCTTCTTCTTGACCCAGCCGCAGATCAACGCGGCGCGGGGGAGCGCGGGCACCAAGCTTCCGGCGTCCGTCACACGCCCCGCCCACTGGACGGCGCAGCACTGAACCGCTCCGCGGTGACCCCGGGCCTGGTTGGCGCTCACCCCGATCTCCGATAAGTTAGGCAAGGCTTACCTGAGGAGGTAGTGGGCCGGCACGGGCTGACGCTGCGCATCGAGCGTGCCCGTGACCACGGCGACATCCGCCTGCCGTTCCCCGAGCCCGCGGACACGGTGGCGCAACTGGCCGAACGCATGCACGCCCTGCTCGCGCAGGCCGCCCCGAGCTGCCCACGCGCAGTGCGGCGGCGCACGGACGGCGAGTGAGGCGAACGCCGGTTCCGCCGATCCGCACCGCGGGCACGCGGCCCGCCCCATTTCCCGGTCGGTGGCCCCCGTCCTCACCTGGAACGCCGGGGCGGGCCGGTGCGGTTCCGGCGCCGGCGGCGATCACGCGAGCGGGCCGACCGTCGGTCGCGCACCAGGTCCAGCAGCCTGGCCAGACGCGGGTTGCGCTCGCGCTGCTCCCCGGTGCCGCGGTCCAGTTCCTCCAGCAGACGCCGTGTGCGGTGCTCGATGTCCAGCTCGTCCAGGATGCGGTTGACCTCGGTCAGCACCGCGCCGTGGAACTGCCACTGACGGCTGTCACGTTGGACCTCCTCCAGCAGCAGCTGGGCCAGTTTGTCGCGCGTCGCGCCCGCCGTGACCAGCTCCTCGGCGAGCCGGGTCTCCGCGGACTCGGCGCTGCGGCTCACATCGGTGGTGACGAGCACCGCGAAGCTGACCACGGCGTCGCCGATCTCCGACAGCAGCCGGTCCAGCGTCGCCCCGATCTCCGGCTCGAACAGAGGCTCCGGTTCCCGCTCCTTCGCCAGGTCGGCGAGGGTGCGGGAGATCACCCGCAGCACCACTGTGACGATCTCCAGCGTGTCGAGCCCGGTGCGCAGCACGATCCGGTGCAGCAGGCCCTCGCGGACCCTGGGGTTGAGCTTCAGGCTGTCCTCGGCCTGCCGCAGGGCGGCGTCCACCAGGACGATGTCATGATCCAGCCTGCGGGCCTCGTGCAGCCGTGCCGTCACCTGCACGGCGGGTGTCTGGCCCGCGGCCTCCTCCCCGACGCGCAGCATCAGCTGGCGGATCCGGCGAGCGAGCCCCTCGATGGACTCACCGGCGGCCCCCAGCCACACCGGGGGCGCGATGAACAGATTGGTGGCGAGGCCGACCGCCGCGCCGATGAGCGTCTCCACGACGCGGGCCCAGGCCGTGCTGCCGACCTGGGTCACCCCGAGGACCAGCATGCCGCTGATCGCCACTTCCTGTACGAACTCCCTGACCCGTACGAGATGCCCCACGGCCAGCGAGGCCAGGATGATCAGGGCGAGGCTCCACCAGGTCAGGCCCACCAGGGTGCTGAACAGGATCGCGATGACGACGCCGGCCACCACGGAGTTCACCCGGCGAACCCCGGTGGTGAGCGTCGCGTACAGCGTCACCTGCACCACGAGGAGCGCGGTCAGGGGCGCGGTCAGGGGGGCCGGCTCCGGGCTCAGGCGCAGGGCGACGACATACGCCACGGTCGCGGCCGCCGTCGAACGCACCGCCTGGACGACCTCGGGCTCCTGCCGCCACCTGGCGATCCGGCCGGCGGCCCCTGCCCAGGCATCACGGACATCTCGCATCCCTAACGCCCTTCCCTTCGCACCCAGGCATCGAACGTACACAACGGCACGGCGGCCGTCGCCCGGGGGCAGCCACCGGACCCGGCGGGGGAGCCACCGAGTCCGGGAGCCTCAGACGCCCAGGTTGTCCAGGAAGGCGGACAGATTGGCCGTCATCCGGGCGATCTGCTCCTCGGTCGTGAGGCTCTCCTGGAAGCGGCCCCCGGCCTCCGGCACCTTCTTTCCGCGCACGTACAGGGGACACGCGAGGTCGGTGCACATGTATACGCCGACCGAGTTGCCCTCGCGGCCGGCCGCGCCGGCCTTGCGCGCCGTCATCAGGGACACGCCGCTGCCCGGGTGGGTGGTCAGGCACAGCGAGCACATGCTGCGGTGAAGGAAGCCGCGTTGTGAGGAGGGGAAGCGCAGCGCGACGCCGACGAGCCGGTCGGCGCGTTCGACGACCAGATAGCTGCGATCGGGTGCCCCCGGATCCCGCCAGCCCAGGAAGTCCAGGTCGTCCCAGGGGCGTTCGCCGAGGTCGCGGGGTATCGCCAGGCGTTTGGCCTCTCCCTTCGAGCAGTTGATGAAGGAGTTGCGGATGTCCTGCTCGGTGAGCGGTCTCATGAGCGGTCCTTGTCCTTGCGCTCGTACGGAATCCAGGGCAGACCTAGGGGTCCTAGGTTTTCGCCTAAAGTAGTTGGTTTCCGCCGGGGCGGCCAATGGATTTCAGAGGCGACGAGCGAGGCGGCTGCGGCGCCGGTGCCGCCACGGCGGCCGAACGTGCCCTGCCGCACGCGCGGCTCTCTCCTCGGGTTCCCCGGTATCCGGGGGACCTGCGGCCGACCCCCCTTCCATCCGGACCGGCTGCTGCCCGACGGCCGGCAGATTCCGCGGACGCCGGTCGCGCACGGCGCCCACCGTTCGCAGTGCGTCACCGGTACCAGCAACGGGCGGACCCACCGCCCACCCCGGCGGAGACCGCACGCGCCGGGAGAGCCGGACCTTCGGCGGTGCCACGACACCGGGCCCGCGCCCGAGCGGCCGGTGCACGGCACGCTGAACTTCCGCCGCCAGGTGGTCGGGGCGGCGCCGGGGTTCAGCAGCCGGCCGCCTCCGGCGGCCACACGCCGGGCGTGAGCACGCCCAGCGCATAGGCGCGCGCCACCAGCTCCGTACGGTTCGCCGCACCCCAGCGCTGCGACAGACGCCGCAGGTGGTAGGTGACGCCGTCGACCGTGAGCCCGGTCTCGCGCGCCACCCGGGCCGTGGTGGCGCCCCCGGCCAGCAGCGCCAGTATGCGTGCCTCTGCGGGGCCGGCCGGCGGGCCGGCGGTCGTCTCGTCCGGCACGGGGCACTCGCCCAGCACACGTACCAGGACCAGCAGCGCGGGCGTCGCCTCGACCGAGTCGCTGACCGGATCCGCGGTCAGCTCACCATGGCGCCGCGCCCCGTCGGCGGCGTCCCAGCGTACCGACACCGGATAGCGCGAACGGTGCCGCAATCGCAGGGCCTGAGCGATCCGCTCGAGCTGTGTCGGCTCCTGCGGCCGGAACCGGTCCAGCACGTTCCGCCCGCGCAGACGTCCGGGTGTGGCACCCCACTCGGTGGCCATCGCGGGATTGGCCAGCGCGATCGCCCCGTGGACGTCGCACACCGCGACCGGCATCGGGATCCGGTCGAAGAGGGTCAGCGCCCGGTTCCGCCATACGACCGCGGCCTGAGGTTCCGAGTCCATCGCACCCCTCCCACCACGTTCCGCGATCAACGATAGACGCCCAGGCCGGAGGCTCGGCTCCCGTTCGGGGCGGGGCCGTTGTCAGACCCCGGCCCCAAGATGAGCGCCATGGACACCACGGATGCGCGACAGGTGCGGCTCGAGCCCTGGGCCGAGGGCGACTTCCGGCTGCTGCGCCGGATCAACAGCCCGGAGATGACCGAGCACTTGGGCGGCCCCGAGACCGAGGAGCAACTCGTGGCACGGCACCGGCGCTATCTCGCCCTCGAAGCGGGCCGGATGTACCGGATCACGTCGGCGGACAGCGGCGAGACGGTGGGGTCCATCGGCTTCTGGGAGCGGCCGTGGCGTGACGCGACGGTCTGGGAGACCGGGTGGGGAGTGCTGCCCGAGTTCCAGGGACGGGGGTTCGCCGCCCGCGCGGCCCGCGCGGTCGTGGAAGCGGCGCGAGCCACCGGGGCGCACCGGTATCTGCACGCGTTCCCGAGCGTGGACCACGCCGCCTCCAACGCGGTCTGCCGCAAGGCCGGCTTCGAACTGCTCGGACAGGTCGACTTCGAGTACCCCAAGGGGCACTGGGCCAGATCGAACGACTGGTGGATCGACCTCGCCCGCCGATGACGACATGACGGGCCGCCACGGCCGGTCGGGGCCCGTCGGTCTGGGCCGGAAGGGGATCCGGCACGGTGTGGCTGACACCCCGTACCGGCGAACTCGTGCCGGCCGGTGCCTGAACAGGTACGGGTAAATCGGAGGAACCCTCAAACGTTGCCTGCCGGAGCTAGGCACTCTCCGGCGGTTCCTCCGCCTGTGCCAGCGCCTCCGCCTCCACGTCGGCGCGCGTCCGGCCGTGCGTCTTCGCGTACTCGGTGAGCTCGGCCTGAAGGTCCCGGTCGAGGTCGCGCCAGGCACGCCAGGCGGTCTCGTACGTGTCGGTCTGCTGCTTGGTCCACGGCGTGGCGGTGGGCGGGCCGTACCTCTGGCGCAGTTCGGCGGTCCGCACCTGTGCCTCGTTCGCCGCGCGCTGCATCTCCACGATTTCCTCAAACGTCTTCGCCACGGCCCCGGATCCTAGGCGCGGGCGCCAGGGGCCGGGTCCCGCGACCCGCATACGAGCACCGAGATCGACCGGTCGGCCCTAGATGGTGTCCGACAGCGCCGCCTTGCGCGCCCAGGCCGGCTTGGCAAGGCCCCGCGGGCTCTTTCCACTGCGGATTCATGTAGTCGCACGGCACGGGCCCGCGGCGCCCGGCGGCCAAGCTGGTGGCAGGAGTTCCGTACCGCGAAAGGCAGTTGTCGCCCCATGCCCCCCACCGCGCCCCCGCAGACCACCATCAACGACCCGCACGGCGTCCCCGTGGCCGACATCTCCGAGGTGGGCCCCGGCCGTACCCCGATCCAGCAGGTCATGGAGCTGATGCGGCGGCACGGCCCCCTGCTGGTGCGCCGGCTGCACGGGCGCGACGTCCTGTTCGTGGCAGACCTGGACCTGGTCACCGACCTCGCCGACGAGTCCCGCTTCGCCAAGGCCGTCGGCCCCGCCCTGGAGAACGTCCGCGAGTTCGCCGGGGACGGCCTGTTCACCGCGTACAACGACGAGCCCAACTGGGCCAGGGCCCACGACGTCCTGATGCCCGCCTTCGCCCTCGGCTCGATGCGCGCCTATCACCCGGTGATGCTGCGCGTGGCGCGCCGGCTGGTCGAGTGCTGGGACCGGGCCGGCCGCGACGGCCTGCCGGTGAACGTCCCCGACGACATGACGCGGATGACCCTCGACACCATCGGGCTCGCCGGCTTCGGCTACGACTTCGGCTCCTTCGCGCGCGAGGAGCCGCACCCCTTCGTCGAGTCGATGGTCCGCTGCCTGGAGTGGAGCATGACCCGGCTCGGCCGGCTGCCCGGCGAGGACCACACGGCGGCGGACGCGGCCTTCCGCACCGACGCCGGCTATCTCGCCCAGGTCGTCGACGACGTCATCGCCGCACGAATGTCGGGCGGTGAACAGGGCGAGGCGGAGGACCTGCTCGGCCTCATGCTCACCGCGCGGCGCCCCGCCGACGGCACCGCCCTGGACGCCGCCAACATCCGCAACCAGGTGATCACCTTCCTGATCGCCGGCCACGAGACCACGTCCGGCGCGATGTCGTTCGCCCTCCACCACCTCGTCAAGAACCCGGCGGTGCTCCAGCTCGTCCAACGGGAGGTCGACGCCCTGTGGGGCGACGCCGCCGACCCGGATCCGACGTACGACGAGATCGGGAGGCTCACCTACACCCGGCAGGTGCTGAACGAGGCGCTGCGGCTGTGGCCGACCGCCGCCGCCTTCGGCCGGCAGGCCCGCGAGGACACCGTGCTCGGCGGCCGCGTCCCGCTGCGCGCCGGACAGTCCGTCACCGTTCTCACCCCGATGCTGCACCGGCAGCCGGTGTGGGGCGACAACCCCGAACTGTTCGACCCCTCCCGCTTCACGCCTCAGGCCGAGGCCGCCCGCCCACCACACGCCTACAAGCCGTTCGGCACCGGTGAACGCGCCTGTATCGGGCGCCAGTTCGCGCTGCACGAGGCGACCATGCTGCTGGCGATGCTGGTCCACCGCTACCGCCTCCACGACCACGCCGACTACCGGCTCACGGTCAAGGAGACCCTCACCCTCAAGCCCGAGGGCTTCACCCTCACCCTGTCGCCGCGCACCGCCGCCGACCGGACGCACCCGCCCCTGCCCGGCGCCGACCGGCCGCGCACGGAGCCCGTCGCCGACGGCACCGCCCTGCCGGCCCGTGTACGCCCCGGCACCCGGGCACTCTTCCTGCACGGCAGCAACTACGGCACCTGCCGGGACGTCGCGGGCCGACTCGCCGACGAGGCCGCCGCCGTGGGCTGTGAGACGGAGGTCGCGCCCCTGGACGCGTACGCCGGCCGCCTGCCCACCGACCGCCCCGTCGTGATCACCGCCGCCTCCTACAACGGGCAGCCCACGGACGACGCCACCGCCTTCTGCGCCCGGCTGTCCGGGAACCCGGCCGACGATGCCGCCGACGTCACCTACGCCGTCCTCGGCATCGGCGACCGCACCTGGTCCGCCACCTATCAGCACGTCCCGACCCGTATCGACGAACGCCTGGCCGAACTGGGCGGCACCCGCCTGCTGGACCGCGCGGCGGCCGACGCCTCGGGCGACCTCGGCGGCACCGTACGCGCCTTCACGGCGCGGCTGCGCACCGCCCTCCTGGAGCGGTACGGCGACCCGGACGCCGCCGTCGTCGCGGAGCCGGCACGGGCGTACCGGGTCCGAACCCTCACCGGCGGCCCGCTGGACGCACTGGCCGCGCGGCACGACCTGGTTCCGATGACGGTCACCGACGCGTACGACCTGACGGCGCCCGGCCATCCCCGGCTCAAGCGGTTCGTGCGCCTCGCACTGCCCGAGGGCACGACCTACCGCACCGGCGACCACGTGGCCGTGCTGCCCGTCAACGACAAGGCCATGGTCGAGCGGGCGGCCACCGCGCTCGGCGTGGACCCGGACACCGTCCTGGACATCCGCACGGCCCGCCCGCGCCGCGACGGCCTGGCCGTGGACCGGCCGCTGACGGTACGCCGGCTCCTCGCCCACCACGTGGAGTTGCACGAGCGGCCGAGCGCCGACCAACTGGCCGTGCTCGCCGCCGCCAACCCGTGCCCTCCCGAACGTGCCGCACTGGCGGCCCTCACCGACGACCCGCGCACACTCGTCGAGGTGATCGAGGCGTACCCCGCCCTGCGCGGCGTCCTCGACTGGGCCACGCTGCTGGAAGTGCTCACGCCGTTGCGCCCGCGGCACTACTCGGTGTCCTCCTCGCCCGCGGCCGACCCCGGCCACGTCGACCTCATGGTCTCGCTCCTCCAGGCACCGGCCCGTTCGGGGAACGGCACCTTCCGGGGTGCCGGCTCGGGGCACCTGGTCGCGGTCGAGCCCGGCGACACCGTCCTGGCCCGCGTCCAGCCCTGCCGTGAGGCCTTCCGCGTCGACCACTCGGGTCCGGTCGTCATGGTCGCGGCCGGTACCGGGCTCGCCCCGTTCCGCGGCGCCATCGCGGACCGGGTGCGGGCGCTGGCCGAGGGCGCCCGGCTCGCCCCGGCCCTCTGCTACGTCGGCTGTGACGCGCCGGACGCGGACTTCCTGCACGCCGAGGAGCTGCGGGCGGCCGAGGCCACCGGTGCCGTCTCGCTGCGCCCCGCGTTCAGCGCGGCGCCCGTCGACGGGGCGTCCTTCGTACAGCACCGCATCGCCGCCGAGGCCGACGAGGTGTGGCGGCTGCTCGATGCCGGGGCCCGCGTGTACGTCTGCGGGGACGGCTCCCGGATGGCCCCGGGTGTGCGCGAGGCGTTCCGTGCGCTGTACTCCGAGCGGGTGCCGGGCGGGGACTCCGGGCGGTGGCTGGACGAGCTGGTCGCGTCGGGACGCTATGTCGAGGACGTGTACGCGGCCGGATGACAGCACCGAAGCGGCTGCCGCGGGGCTGCCGTGCCGGCCCCGACCGGAGAGGGCACCGCATCCCTGGTCACCCCTCGACCGCCGGTTTCGGGGACCCTCCCCGCGGTACCCGGCGCCTCGCCCGGAAGGGCCCCGCCGCGTGCGGGGCCAGCCGCGCCGGCAACGAGAGGAATGGAGTGATCGCCGTGACCGAGCACCGGCACGAGGGTCCCGGCGAGACCGTGGAGCCGGTTCCGAGGGACATGCCGGACCAGCAGGCCCGCGAGGGGGAGGACCGGTGGGACGCCCGCCCCGCGCAGGGCGGCCCCGATGCCCCGGACGTCCCCGACACGGACGAGGCGGGCACCGGCGGGCAGGGCGACCGCCCCACGGGCTCCGCCGACCCCGAGACGCCCGGACCGGACGAGCCCCCGGGCTGACGGCCTCGTCCCCGAGGCACCGGCCGGGCCTGAGCCCCCGGAGCGGGAGGGTTCCGCGGGCCGACGGCGCTCCGCACTCCCAGGAGCCGGGCGCGACTCTCAGGAGCCGGACGCGAACGCGTCGACGCCCGTCAGGTCTGCGGACACCTGCCACAGGCGCGCCGCCTGCTCGGGATCGATCGCCCAGTCCTTCACCCCGCTGCGCCCGCCGTCCGCCGGTGCGGGCTCCGCGACGTCGCAGTCCTCGCAGTACACCCCGCCCATGCCGTCCAGCCGAGGTGAGGTCGCCGCCCACACCTGGGTGGCCGCACCCTGCTCGGGTGTCTTGAAGGCGTCCGGGTCCACCGGGGCGCCCGTCTCGTCGATCCAGCCGCGCTCGACCATCTCCTCCTTGGCGAGGTGACGCTGGAGCGGGGTGATGATCCCGCCGGGGTGCAGGGAGAAGGCGCGGACCCCGTCCTTGCGGCCCAGCCGGTCGAGATGCACGGCGAACAGGACGTTCGCGGTCTTCGCCTGGCCGTACGCCTCCCACTTGTCGTACCCCTGCTTGAAGTGCAGGTCCTCCCAGCGGATCCCGGACCTGTGGTGACCGGTCGACGACACGGACACCACGCGCGCCCCGCCCGGTGCGATCGCCGGCCACAGCCGGTTCACGAGCGCGTAGTGCCCGAGGTGGTTGGTGGCGAACTGCGCCTCCCAGCCGGGCCCCACGCGCGTCTCCGGGGTGGCCATGATCCCGGCATTGTTGATCACGATGTCGATGGTGCGCCGCGACGCGAGGAACCGCTCGGCGAACCCGCGCACGCTCTGCAGGTCGCCGAGGTCGAGCTCGTCCGTCTCCACCCGGTCGAGTCCGGCGAGCGCCTCCTGGGCCACGTCCCGGCGCCGCGCCGGGACCAGCACCCGGGCGCCCGCCTTGACGAGCGCGCGCGTCGTCTCCAGGCCGATCCCGGAGTAGCCTCCCGTCACTACCGCGAGCCTCCCGCTGAGGTCGATACCCCGAAGTACGTCGTCAGCGGTGCTCTTCGCGTCGAAACCGGACCCGATTGTGTGCTGTGCAGTGCTCATGAGGGGACGCTACGAATTGGAGTGCTCTCGAAGTCAAGCCGCTGCCGTCCGGGTGCGGGCGGACCGCCCGAGGCGCGGGCAGGGAAAGGCCCCGACCGGACGGGGGAAGACCGGTCGGGGCGGCCTGTGGGGGCGCGCACGGCGGTCGACTCTCGGTGAAAGGCTCCACAGGGCTTCAGCCGAACGATCGTCCCTGTGGGCGGAGGTCGAGGCCCGGGGACACGGTCCCGTGCGCTCCCACGGCTTGTTCAACAAGAAACTACCGGTCGGTGTTCCGGAAAATCCAGCCGCCGACAGTGATCTACGTCACTGGGCGAGGGCGCGGCATACGGCCCCGCACGTCTTACGTGTCGGGTGCCAGCGGACTGTCGTCCAGCATGGCCAGCAGATGCGCCGGGTCCCGGTAGATCGCGCGCGCGCCCGCCTCCTGCAGATCCGTGCTCGGAATGCCCCCGGACAACAGGCCGACACAGGTCACTCCGGCCCGGGTCCCCGCCCGCATGTCCCACACCGTGTCACCCACGAACACCGCCTGCTCGGGCGGCACACCGGCCAGTTCCAGGGCGTGTTCCACGGGCTCCGGCGAAGGCTTCCCCGTCTCCACGTCGTCCGCGCTCGCCGTCGCCGCGATCGCGTCGTCCGCCCCGATCGCCCGCCTCAACGCCGACAGTTCACGCCCGCTCGCCGAGGTGGCCAGCACGACGTTCCAGCCGTCGTGGTCGAGTCGGCGCAGCAGCCGCCCCGCGTCCTTCAGGGGCGGCAGGCGGTCGAAGTACGTGCCGTACAGGGCCGTGTGCGCGGCCACCAGCATGTCCACCTCGTCGCGGCCCCGCCTGCCCAGCAGGTGGGCGATCAGATCCTGGGAGCCGAGCCCCACCGCCCGGTGGATGGCGTGCATCGGCACCTGGTGACCCGCCTGCCGGAACGCCTCCCACCATGTCGTGACATGCAGATGGTTCGTGTCGACGAGGGTGCCGTCCACGTCGAACACGGCCGCTCGTCCCATGTCCTGTCCTCTCCTTCCTCACGTACCGGGGCGGGTACCACGCGTCCGGTCGGCCACACGCCGGGGAACGCGCCTGTCACGGGTCCAGGCCAGCAACTCCTGGGCGGTCCACGTGGTGATCACACGGTCCGCGGGCACCTGACACTCCTCGGCCCGGGCGCAGCCGTTGATCTGCCAGTCCAGTTGGCCGGGCGCGTGCGCGTCGGTGTCGATCGCGAACAGCGCTCCCGCCTCGACCGCCCGGCGCAGCAGTCGCCGCGGCGGGTCCAGCCGCTCCGGCCGGCTGTTGATCTCCACGGCCGTGCCGGACTCGGCGCACGCGGCGAACACCGCGTCCGCGTCGAACTCGGACTCCGGTCGCCCGCGCCCGGTGATCAGCCGTCCGGTGCAGTGGCCGAGCACGTCGGCCAGCGGACTGCGGACGGCCGCGACCATGCGGCGGGTCATCGAGCGCGCCTCCATGCGCAGTTTGGAGTGCACCGAGACGACCACCACGTCGAGCCGGTCGAGGAGGTCCGGGGCCTGGTCCAGGGAGCCGTCCTCGAGGATGTCGCACTCGATGCCGGTCAGCAGCCGGAAGGGCGCCCACTCCTCGTTGAGCGCGGCGACCACGTCCAACTGCTCGCGCAGCCGCTCCGCGGACAGCCCGCGGGCGACGGTGAGCCTGGGGGAGTGGTCGGTGAGCACCGCCCACTCGTGACCCAGCCGCGCCGCCGTCCGGCCCATGTCCACGATCGGGCTGCCGCCGTCCGACCAGTCCGAGTGCAGATGGCAGTCGCCGCGCAACAGCGCCCGCAGCCGCTCGCCGCCCCGCGCCGGAGCGGCCCCGCCCTCCTGCTCCAGCTTCTCCAGGTAGCCGGGAACCCGCCCGGACACCGCCTCCCGCACCACCTGGGCGGTGGTGGGCCCGATCCCCTTGAGCGACTCCAGCGTCCCGGCCGCCGCGCGCTCGGCGACCTCGCCCTCGGGCAGGGCGGCCACCACGGCGGCCGCGGTGCGGAAGGCCCGTACGCGATAGGTCGGGGCCTGGGCCCGCTCCAGCAGGAACGCGATCCGGTCCAGCGCTGCGACGGGGTCCAATCGGCACCTCCTTCCCCCAGCGTTGCCCACCGGCGTGCGGCACGCACGACGGGCGCGTCCGGCGGCCCCGGAGCACGGACCGCTCTACCCTCGATTGCATGACCGAAATCGCGAGTCCCCACATCTCCCGTCCGCGGGTCGTGGTGCTCGGGGTCCAGCCGGGCAACCCGCCGTTCCGGATCGTGGAGATCGACGGCGAGGTGGTCGGCGAGGCGTACTCGCTCACCGACGTGCTGGCGCTCGCCGCGGAGGCAGGTGTCCTGGTCCACGACTGCGACGACCCGGACCTGGTCCGCTGGGTGGGTGGCGGGAAGTTCCACTGGACGCCGCACTAGCCGGTACGACGACCGCGTACGACGCTCGGCGGGGCCCCGTCTCAGGCCTTGCGCGGCTTGCGCGCATGCACGGCCCGTCCGAGCCGGCGCCCCACCAGCAGATGGCCGAGCAGCGCGCCCGCGGTGTTGAGGATGACGTCGTCGATGTCGAAGGCGCGCCCCGTGACGACCGCGCCCTGCACCAGTTCGACCAGCAGCATCACGCACGCGGTGACGAAGCCCACGCGCAGGATGCCCCGCGCCCCGGGCGCCAGTACCGGAAGCAGGATCCCGAACGGAACCCCGAGCAGCACGTTCCCGCCGATCTGCCGCACGGCGTCGCGCGCCCCGGGCTGCTCCAGATAGGCGCGCAGCGAACGCCCCGGATGCAGATTGCTGTGGACCAGCGCCCGTGACGCGGGCGACGGCTCCAGCGTCAGCCGGGCCAGCGCGGCGGCGAACGCCACCATCGCCACGAAGGCCAGGGCCATGGCCAGCAGCCGCAGCGGAAGCGGCAGCGGCCGCCGTTCCCGTTCAGCAGCCGCCGGTGCCCGGACAAGACCGGCCCTGGCGGTGAACGTGCGCAACGCCGGACGTGCCATCGCATCCTCCCGTTGTCAAGTTCCCCTCAAACGAAACTGGTTTCCCGTCCGCGCGGCATCGAAGCCCGGCGGTGCACAAGCCGTGACGGACTTCGGCCACTGATGAGCCTGAGGCAGGCCGCCGCCGGTCTCCCGACCGTGCGCGGGGCACTCCGGGTGGCACCGACGCCCGCGCCGAGCGCGATCGTGGCGGTCGTCGCCCTGCTGCCCGTCGCCGCCTCGGCGGTCGCAGCCGTCGCCCCCGCGACCCCGCCCGCCAAGCGCTCCTCCCGGCCCCGCCCGGACTGTGGCCGGCCGTTCGTGGACGGCCCCGGGCCGGGTACGGCCGCTGTGACCTCCGTGCTGACGCCGGCCGCCCTCGGGTACTCCTGGTGCTACCTCGAGGAGCCGCCCCGCGGGCACGCCGGTTCCTCCCCCGTCCTCATGCCGCCTACGGCCTCGGGCCCCGGCCACGCCTCGACGCGTCCGACGAGACCACGGGCACCGGAGAGGAACCCGAGACCCGGCACAGGCCGCGCCGCATCCCGGGCACCATGACGGCCGTACCCGCCAGCGCTGCTCGCCGCCCGGGACGGGCGCTGCCGCTGCGCCGACTGCAGGCGGGGCACACCGGGGACGACGTGGCGTGCCCCGGCGGGCACCGCCCTGCTCGCCCTGCTCGGGCTGCTCGCCCCGCCGGCCGTTCTGACCGGCTGAGGCGGGATTCGGGCCGGTTCAGGTGCCGTAGGACACCTTCACCTCCTTGAAGCCGAGGGACTTCAGCAGCCCGTCGAGCATGCTGGTGGTGTTCGTCTCGGCGCGGCCGGTCAGTTCGCTCTCCTTCGCGGCCTCGGCGATGTGCTGGACGGCCAGTTTCTGCACGGCCTGCTCACTGCCCGGGTTGTCCGAGAAGAAGTCGCCGATGCGGTCGAGCAGGCCGCGCTGTTTGGAGACGGCGTACGAGCGGTCGGGGTCGAGCGCGGGCTTGCCCAGGGCGGCGTGGGGGAGCCGGATGGTGGCGGACGTTCGGTCGCCGTCGACCTTCACGTCCTGCTCGCCGACCCTGCCGAGGTCGACGTAGGCGTCGACGGTTCCCGCGCCCACGTACAGGGTGCGGGTGCCGCGGATCGCGGAGGGCAGGAACCTGGAGTCCTTCTCCAGGTCCACGACCACCTGGAAGTTGCCCGAGGCGGCCTGGTAACGGCTCATGTCCTGGATGGACTTCAGCAGCGCGGGTCCGGACCGGTCGTGCGTGTCCGTGCCGAACAGGTCACGCAGCCCCGGGAACACGCTCAGCCGCAGCCCGGCGAAGAACACCGCGAGCAGGGCGACGAGCGCGACGACGGCCTTGCCCCAGCCGGGCATCCGTCGCCTCGCGGCCACCGATGAGGGTGCCTGTTTCGTGGACGTCGTCATCTCGGCAGTCCTCCCTTCTGAGGAACCGGTTGCCCGCCCCATGCCTTGCTCGAACGCGGTGCCGGGCGGCTGTCGACGCGGAGGGGCGCGGCCATGAGTTCTCGGTGAATTCCCGGTGCGGTTGAACACAGCCGGGTTCCGCGACGTACACGCAGGGGGCTTTCCATGCCGAGCCGGTCAAGACATGTAGGAGCACTGCCTTGAGACGCACTTCGCGTAGACGTCCGACGGGCGCACGACGCGCCACCTTCGCAGCGGTCGCGCTGATACTCGGCGGAGGGGGGCTGGTAGCGGCGAACGTCTACGCCTCGGCGACCGAGGGCGGTTGGGGCGGCTCGGACCCGAGCGGCGGCGACCGGGTCCTCGCCGCCGGCACCGTCACCATCGACTGCCCGGACGTCCGCCAGAAGCTCACCGACGTCCCGGGCGCGGCCAAGCCGCGGGTCGACACGGAGCTGGCGACCCTGGACCAGCAGATCACCGATGCCTACGACCGGCTGGCGTCGACGCGTCAGGCGCAGGCGAACGACACGAACTACGTCCAGAACTCCATCCTCGGTCCGCTCGAGGGCCGGCGTGCCACGGTGATCGACCGGATCAAGACCGAGTACCGGCGGGCGGGCGGCGCCGCCCCCGGAGCGATCGACGGCATGGCCGCCTGTACGGGGATGCCGGCCGACCAGGCGCAGCCCTCCGCCAGTGGTCAGAGCGGCAACGGCGGACAGCAGAGCAACGGCGGCGGGCAGCAGAACGGCGACGGCCGGAGCAACGCCGGGCAGCAGGGCAACGGCGGTCAGGCGGGCACGAGCGGACCCGTCGCCTCGGACTTCGTGGACATCCGGACCGTGCAGCCGAACGTCGTCAGGCCCGTCCGGCAGGCAGGCGGCTCCACGGGTTCGTTCGAGACCAGGTGCGGTGTCAACCAGAACAAGAACCACAACACCGACAACGTGATCGTGGCGCCCGGTGTGAAGAACGGCGCGCACCACCTGCACGACTACGTCGGCAACCAGTCGAACAACGCCTTCGCCACCAACGACACCTTCGCGGCGGCGCAGACGAGCTGCCGGAATCAGCAGGACAAGTCGTCGTACTACTGGCCGGTGCTGCGGGTTCAGGACGGCACGCAGGACTTCGACCAGAACGCCGACGGCGGAGGGAAGGAAGGCAACGTCGGCCGGATCCTGGTGGCCAGGCAGGCCCGGATCGTCTTCGTCGGCAGCCCGGTGAGCAAGGTCGTGGCCATGCCGCGGTTCCTGCGGATCATCACCGGTGACGCCAAGTCCTTCACCAACGGCCCCAAGAACGCCAACGCGCACTGGAGTTGCACCGGCTTCGAGGACAAGGTGCAGCTGACGGACAAGTACCCGATCTGTCCGCAGGGGAGTGAGGTGGTGCGGTCGTTCGCCTTCCAGAGCTGCTGGGACGGCCAGAACATCGACAGCGCCAACCACCGCACACACGTCGCCTTCGCCGACCCGGCGAGCGGCGCCTGCGGGAACGGCTTCAAGGCGATCCCGCAGCTGACGATGCGTCTGGTGTACGACGTGCCGCAGCCGGTCATCGAGAACGGCCAGGTGAAGAACGCCTACGCGGTGGACGGTTTCCCCGAGCAGCTGCACAAGCCGATCACCGACCACGACGACTTCGTCAACGTCATGACCGACGAGCTGATGAGCCAGGTGGCCGACTGCGTCAACACGGGCAAGCGGTGCGGTGGCGACGCCGGCGACCAGCCGCAGAACACGCCGTCGCCGTCCGCCGACGCCCCGTCCGGCGGCGGCAGCGCCGGATCCGGCTCGACCACCGCACCCGGCGGCGAGACGGGATCCGCCCCGGCCGCCACACCCGGTGACGCCGGAAACGGCTCTGCCGCGCCCGGCCCGCAGCCGGCGCGGCCCTCCACGACCGCACCGGCCACCACGGCGCCGGCCTCGGGCACGGGTGACGTCCGAGGCGGGGCCACCCCCGGCGTCCCGGCGACACCGTCGGCGGCCGGCGGCGGCGCGGTCGCCGTGCCGCGGAGCGACTCGGAAGGGAACCACACCGGCGCGGCCACGCGTCCCGCCGAGACCTCGCCCGCCATCGGCGAGGCGGCGTCCGCCGCTCCGCCCGCCGTCACACCCGCCGCTCCGTCCACCGCCTCCTCCACGGCGCAGGCATCGGCTCCCTCCACCGTGCCGGGGACCGAACCACAGTCGGTCTCGGGCGGCGGTCTGGCGGAGACCGGTGCGCATCTGTGGCCGGCCGCGGCGGGAGCGGTTCTGCTGATCGCGGGTCTGGTGGTGCTGCGCCGGAGCGCGCGCAGGACCTTCTGAACGCGCGCGTGCCGCACGGACCACAGCGGCGGGACCTGCCCGGACAGGTCCCGCCGCGCTCCGTTTCCGCGGCATTCCCGGACGGGTCTCCAGGGCGGGCCGCCAGGGCCGGGCTACGAGGACCCGGCGGCCTCGGACTCGCCCAGGATCTCCGCCAGCGACGCGGCGGGCGGCAGCACGGCGGCCAGTCCCGTCAGGCGCAGCACGCGCAGGGTCAGCGGATGGGTGCACACCAGGTGCAGCGTGCCGCCCCGCGCGAGCACGCGGCGCCGGGCCCGGTAGAGCAGGCGCAGCCCGGAGCAGTCGAAGAACTCCACCGGACGCAGGTCGATGACGATGCGCGGGGCGCGCCGGATCGTCGCGGCGTCCAGGAACGGGATGATCTCCACTGCGGCGAGGATGTCGACCTCACCGTGGAACTCCAGCACCGTGTGACCGCGCTCCCGGTGGATGCGTAGATGCCGGGTGAGCGGTGCGGGGTCGTGCCCCAGGTCCACAACGCCTCCCGTCAACTCCTCGCCCGGGCCTGCAACTTACCCTCGATAGAGTGAATTTGAGCATGTTCGATTGACATATGTCTTCGAATTGAGGATGAGTCGCCCGAGTACGTGCGGGGCGTGACGGGCCTACGACAACGCGTGCCAGGCCTTCGACAGCGCCTGACGGAACTGGTCGGCCTGGTGCGCGGTGAGGTCGCGGACCATCCGCTCCTCCAGCTCCCGCACCGGACCGGCGACCCTCTCCAGCAGCTCGCGCCCGGCGTCGGTCAGCAGGATCAGCAGTTCCCGGCGGTTGCGCGGATTGCGCTCCCGCCGCACCAGGCTTCGGCTCTCCAATGACCGTACGAGATCGGCCATGGACTGCGCGGTGACGAACGAGTCCCGGGCCAGCTGGGCCGCCGCCACTGGCGCGAGGCCGCGGACGGCGCCCGCATGGATGTCATCGACCCGTCCACCGGCCAGGTGATCACGACCGTCGCGGAGGCGGCCGCCTCCGACGTGGGCGCCGCCGTACGCGCGGCCCGGGAGGCCTTCGACACCGGGCCGTGGCCCCGGATGAGCGGCCGTGAACGCGGACGCGTGCTGCACCGCGTGGCAGAACTGATCCGCGCCAACGCCGTCGCCACGTGCCGGCCGACGGCGGTGGAGCCGGTGAAGGCGACCTTCACGCTGAACGCCGCCTCGAAGCCCCAGTGGCAGAACACCGACAGCAGCAGCCCCTGTGCGAGCGCCGACGCCGACGGGATGGCGAACGGGTCGAACCAGCTCAGGCGGAACGGGTGCGGGCCGGTGACGATGCCGTGGCCGCAGAAGCCCAGCAACACCACGTACTCGAAGACGATCCTCGGCGTGCGGCGCGGGGCCGGCTTCCCGGACCGCGAGGCCGTACGGATCTACCACGCCTTCGTCGACCAGGCCCTGGCCTTCGCGGCCCTCGACGCGGCGAACGCCTCCCTCCCGCGCGCCGCCCGCGAGGCGGAGACGGAGGTGTGGGGCACCACGTACGCCCGGCTTCCGGCCGAGACGTATCCGAACATCGCGGCGACGGCCCGCCGCCTCGTCGCCGAGATGCGGCGCAGTTCCTATCCGGCCGTGCTCGGCCTGCTGCTGTCCGCGGCGGCGGCGAGGCTGGCGGAGATCGCGCGTTCCGACGCCGGGCGGTGAGCGGGGCGTGACGGACTGAAAACGGGGGCGGCGGATACCCGGGCACCCGTACGGGCGGGAACAGCGCCCGCCCGGGAAACCGAACGGAGGAAGGCATGCCCACGGTACTGGCGGGCGTCGTGGTCCTGGACTGCGCCGAGCCCGAGAAACTCGCCGCTTTCTACACGGAGCTGCTCCACGCCGAGGAGAGCGACGCCACCGCGAACCGGGTGGAGATCCGCAGCGCCGACGGGTTCCGGATGGCGTTCCGCCGGGACGTCAACGCCACCCCGCCCAGCTGGCCCCGCCCCGAGAACTCCCTCCAGGCCCACCTCGAGTTCCTGGCGCCGGACCTGGACGAGACCGAGCGCAGGGTGGTCGCCCTGGGCGGGCGCCCCCTGGAGGCGAAGGAGGCGCCGGGCCCCTTCGAAGAACGCTGCTACGCGGACCCCGCCGGCCACTCCTTCACCCTGCGGCGCACGAGGGCCACGGCACCGAAGCAGGGGTGAGGCGGGCCGTCCGCCGGGGTCCGCACGCCCCGCCACCTGCGCGGTGCTCAGTCCCGACCGCCGTTGTCCCCGCCCGGCCAGACACCCGTCGACCGCTCGATCGCCTTCGCCCCGGTGCGGTCCGCCAGGCTGCGGGCGACCGCGAAGAGGGCGCCCTGGATCGCCGCGGCGAGCAGCACCTCGCCCCAGCCGCGGTCCCGGTCGAGCGCGTCGGGTGCGTCGTCCTCGTGCCGTATCGCCTTCCATGTCGCCCGGAAGGCGTACCCCGCGAGGGCCCCGCTCGCCCAGCCGAGGGCGAACCCGACAGGCCGGTAGACGAGCGGAAGCCGCGGCTTCTTCTTGTCGTGCCCCACGTTTCTCTCCTTGACTGTCCGATTGTCCGAGGGACCGACTGTCCGTCGTCCCTGTCCCAGGTGTCTCAGGGCCGTCCCTCGACCGGAACCCGCTCGGCCGCGGGCACCGGCCCCGGCGGTGTCCCGTCACCGAACGGGCGCCCGCCGAGGTCCTCCCGGCCGTGCGGCGTGAGCCAGCCGGCCAGGTCCGGTCCCAGCGGGACGATCCCGGTCGGATTGATGCCCGTGTGCACCTGGTGGTAGTGCCGCTTGATGTGGTCGAAGTCGACGGTGTCGCCGAAGCCCGGCGTCTGGAACAGATCGCGGGCGTACGCCCACAGCACCGGGTCCTCCGCCAGCTTCCAGCGGTTGCACTTGAAGTGACCGTGGTAGACGGCGTCGAAACGGACCAGCGTGGTGAACAGCCGGATGTCGGCCTCGGTGATCGTGTCACCCACCAGGTAGCGCCGCCCCGCCAGGCGCTCCGACAGCCACTCCAGCCGGCGGAACACGTCCGTGCACGCCTCCTCGTACTCCTTCTGCTCGTGGGCGAAACCCGCCCGGTACACCCCGTTGTTGACGTCCCTGTACACCGGCCCCATCACGTCGTCGATCTCGTCACGCAACCGCTCCGGGTAGAGGTCGGGGGCGCCGCTCCGGTGCAGGGGCGTCCACTCGGTGGCCAGGTCCAGAGTGATCTGCTGGTAGTCGTTGGTCACCAGTCGGCCACTGCGCACGTCCACGATCGCGGGCACACTGACCCCGCCGGGGTACCCGGTCTCACGGGCGTCGTAGGCCTCGCCGAGGTAGCGGATGCCGAGGACGGGATCGCGGCCGCCGGGGTCGAGGGTGAACCGCCAACTGCGGTCGTCCTGGATGGGATCGGCGATGGCCAGGGACAGGGCCTCCTCCAGCCCCAGCAGTCGCCGCGAGATCACGGCCCGGCTCGCCCATGGACAGGCCCGGCTGGCCACCAGCCGGTAGCGGCCGGCCTCCACCGGCCAGCCGTCCCGTCCGTCCGCGGTGATGCGGTCGGCGAAGTGGCTCCTGGACCGCTTGAACGGCTTCCTCCCGTACGCGCTGTTGCCGTCGGTCATACCGCCTCTCCCTCACACCGGCGTCCGTCGCACGCCGGTCGGGTTCCCCGATTTGCGCCCCGACACCGTGTGAGAGGCGCGGATGGGGGCAGTCGGGCGAGGTGAGCGGGACATCGTCGGACAGGGCACAGGACAGTACGACAGCCACAGGGGCACCCTCGCGCCCCGTGCACGACGGGCCGCCGCGCCCCGGGCCCGACCGGCGTGCCGGGTCCTCGGACGGCAGGACGCGCGTCACGGTGCTCGTGGCGCTCGGTGCCAATCTGCTGATCGCCGCGGCCAAGGCCGTCGGGGGAGTCCTGGCCGGCTCGCCTGCGCTGCTGTCGGAGGCGGCACACTCCGTCGCGGACAGCCTGAACGAGATCTTCCTGCTGGCCTCGCTGCGCCGCAGCCGCCGCCCGCCCGACCGGCGCCATCCCTTCGGCTACGGCAAGGAGCGGTTCTTCTGGTCGCTCCTCGCGGCCGTCGGCATCTTCGTCATGGGCGGCTGCTTCTCCTTCTTCCAGGGCTTCGAGGCGCTGAAGGGCGGCGCGGAGGAGTCGCACAGCGGCTATGTCGTCGGGCTGGTGGTGCTCGGGGCTGCGCTGCTGTCGGAGGGCGTCTCCCTGTTGCGGGCCCTGCACCAGGTGCGCCGGCAGCACGGCACGTCGCTGCGGGCACTGCGGGACCCGGCGCTGCGGACGGTCGTCGCCGAGGACAGCACGGCGGTGCTCGGCGTGATCCTCGCGATCGTCGGCATGGCGCTGCACATGGTCACCGGGCAGGTCGCGTGGGAGGCGTCGGCGTCGCTGGCGATCGGCGCGCTGCTCGTGTACGTCGCCTACCGGCTCGGGCGTGACGCCCGCGACCAGCTGATCGGCCAGGCCGCCGATCCCGAGCTCAGCCGCCGGATCCGGGAGCTGCTGGAGGCGCAGTCCGAGATCGACAGCGTGGAGGCGCTGCTGACCATGCAGCTGGGCCTGGAGTCCAACCTGGTCGCCGCCCGGATCGACCTCGCCCCCGGACTGGACAGCGAGCAGGTCGAGGACGTCGCGGTGCGCATCAAGCGCTCACTCACCCGGGAGGTCCCCGAGGCCGACCAGATCTTCCTCGACATCACGGACGCCCCGACCCGCGCGGCGTCCCGGCACCCGGACACGCACAGCCAGGGCCCCGCCGCGACGGGGGAACACGGCGGGGCCTGAGGGAGAGGGACGGCTGCCCGGCCCGGAGCCCACCGTGCGCGCGCGGCCCGCGACTCGCGCCCGGTTGAGGCAACGCATCCCAGGGATCATTCTGAGGATATGGAGCAAGCCGCCGCTGCGGCGGTCGTCGATGCCCGGGGCACCCTGACGGGATGGAGCGAGGGCGCCCGGCGGCTGACGGGATACACGGCCGAGGAGGTCGTGGGACGCGCCGCAACCGAGTTGCTCGCCGAGGACGTGCCGCTGCCGGGGCTGACCGCCCTGACCGGCACCGCCGTCCTGCGCCATCGCGACGGCCACCCCGTTCCCCTGTCCCTGACCGTGCACCCGGTGACGGGCGCGGACGGCACCCCGCAGGGGTTCGTGGTCACCACCGCGCCGGCCGCGGCGGACGAGGCGCTGGTGGCCCGGGCCTTCCAGCAGGCGCCGGTCGGGATGTGCGTCTTCGACCTGGGACAGCGCTACATCCGCGCCAACGACAAGGCCGGCGAGATCCTCAGCGTCGACCCGGACACGTTGTCCGGCCGGTACCTCCCGGACACGGTGGCCGACGACGAGCCGGGCCGGCGCGTCCACCACCATCTGCGCCGGGTCGCCGAGAGCGGGCTCCCCGTGCACTACGAGAGCTACACCCGCGCCCCGTCGGAGCGACGGGAACACGCCTGGACCGTCGATCTGTGGCCGGTGTACGCCCTGCCGGGCGAGGTGACCGCCGTCGCCATCTCGGCCGTCGACAACAGTGAGCAGTACTGGTCGCGTCGGCGTCTGGTCCTGCTCAACGAGGCCGCCGCCGCCATCGGCACCACGCTGGACGTGCCCCGCACGGCGGGGGAGCTGCTGGAGGTGGTCGTCCCCGGGTTCGCCGACTTCGCCAGTGTGGACCTGCTCGAGTGGGTTCTCGACGCCGAGGAACCGCCCATCGAGGCGGAGGGAGACATCGAACTGCGCCGCATCGCCCATCGGTCGGTCACCGAGGGCACGCCCGAGGCGGCCGTCCGGCTCGGGGACGCCGACACCTACGCCGCCTCCTCGCCACCCGCGCGCGCCCTGCGCGAGGGCCGCGCCGTGCTGCGCCGGGCCGGCCAACCCGACTTCGACCGCTGGGTGCAGGAGCGCAACGCCCGTGGGGTGGGCGACCCCGCGTACCGCAGGGGCGCCCATTCCCTGGTGACGGTGCCGCTGCTGGCCCGCGAAACCACCCTGGGTGTCGCCGTGTTCGTGCGCATCGTCAACCCCGACCCCTACGCGGCGGACGACGCGGTGCTCGCCGAGGAACTGGCGAGCCGGGCGGCCGTCTGCGTCGACAACGCCCGCCGCTTCGCCCGCGAACGCGGGACCGCGCTCGCCCTCCAGCACAGCCTGCTGCCGCGCGGCCTGCCCGGACAGGCCGCGGTGGAGGTGGCCCACCGTTATCTGCCGTCCGGATCGCTGGCCGGTATCGGCGGGGACTGGTTCGACGTGATCCCGTTGTCCGGCAGCCGGGTCGCTCTCGTCGTCGGTGACGTCGTCGGGCACGGCATCCGCTCCTCGGCCACCATGGGCCGGCTGCGCACGGCTGTGCGGACCCTGGCCGACGTGGACCTGCCGCCCGACGAACTCCTCACCCACCTGGACGACCTGGTCACGCATCTGGTCACGGGCGAGGGCGGTGAGGAGGTGGGCGAACTCGGGGCGACCTGTCTGTACGCGGTCTACGACCCCATCACCCGCCGCCTGGCCCTGGCCTCCGCGGGACACCCCGCGCCGGCCCTGCTCACGCCCGACGGCACCGCCCGGCTCGTCACGATGTCCGCAGGGCCGCCGCTCGGGGTCGGCGGCCTCCCCTTCGAGGCGAGGGAGCTGGACCTGCCCGAGGGCTCGCTGATCGCCCTGTACACGGACGGGCTGATCGGCGAGGGCCGCGAACGCGATGTGGACCACGGCACCACCGAGCTGTGCCGTGCCCTGGCGACGCCGAGCGGCTCCCTCGACGCGCTGTGCGACACGGTTCTGAAGTCGGTGCTGTCCGAGGAACCCGGCGACGACGTGGCCCTGCTGCTGGCCCGCACCCGGGCACTCGGCGCCGACCGGGTGGGCACCTGGGACGTCCCGTCGGACCCGGCGTCCGTGGCCACGGCCCGGCAGTACGCCGTCGAACGGCTCGCCCAGTGGGGTCTGGACGAGGCCGGTTTCGTCACGGAACTCGTCGTCAGCGAACTGGTGACCAACGCGATCCGCTACGGCGGGCCCCCCATCCAGCTGCGGCTGATCCGGGACCGGTCGCTGATCTGCGAGGTCTCCGACGGCAGCTCGACCTCACCGCATCTGCGCCGTGCGCACGCCTACGACGAGGGCGGCCGCGGCCTGCTCCTGGTGGCCCAGCTCACCCAGCGCTGGGGCAGCCGGCAGACCAGCGAGGGAAAGACGATCTGGGCCGAACAGCCGCTGCCGAACTGACCCGCGCGCCGCCGCCCGCAGCACGTCCGAGCCGTCCGGCGGGCGGCCGTGCGGTTCGGGCGTGAGGGCGTCACTTCCCGATCGGCTCCAGCACGAAGACGGGAATCGTGCGGTCGGTCTTCTTCTGGTAGTCGGCGTAGGGAGGGTACGCGGCGACCGCCCGCTCCCACCACACCGCCTTCTCCTCGCCCGTCACCTCACGGGCCGTCATCTCCTGCCGCCTGGGCCCGTCCTGCAGTTCCGCCGTGGGATGCCGCTTCAGGTTGTAGTACCAGACAGGGTGTTCGGGCGCGCCGCCGAGCGACGCCACGACCGCGTACCGGCCCTCGTGTTCCACACGCATCACCGGCGTCTTGCGGATCTTGCCGGACTTGGCGCCGAGAGTGGTGAGGACGACCACCGGAAGTCCTGTGTCGAGCAGCGTCGTCCCCTTCGTGCCGCCCGAACTCTCGTACAGCTCGACCTGTTCACGCACCCATCGCTCCGGGCTCGGCTCGTACTCGCCCTGAAGAGGCATGGCTTCCGTCCCATCGTCGTGTACGACACCTGTGTCGTCCGTGGTCCCGCGGACCCACGCCTCGGGCGGCGGGACCGTGCACGGTACACGATTCAACACCAGCCGCCCACGGATTCATCCTCACCACGCGCCGGCCGGCGCCCGTACGGCCGGCACCGCGGTGACGGCGCAGGAGACCAGCGCCGTCACCAGCCGGCCGCGCCGCCCGGTCAGCGCCCGGCCGAGCAGCGCCCCGCCGCCGGCCAGGAACAGCTGCCGGCTCGCGGACGCGGTGAACGCCGCCGGCACGAACACGGCCTGGTCCCCGAGCCCCACGGTGTCCGCGGCGCGGCTGCCGACCACCAGCGCGGCGAAGGAGACGCCGGTGGTCGGGTTGAGCAGGTGGGTCCCGACCGCCCCGATGGGCAGCGGGATGCCGTAGCCCGCGACCAGGCCCGCGACGAGTGCGGCGGTCACGGCAGGGAGGGCACGAACCTCCCCGGCCGGCCGGACCGTCGCTGTCGCGCCCCTCCCCGGCGAACCGCGGTGGAGGACGGCGGCAGAAGGGCTTCGGCGATCGGCATGCGCAGAGCCTGGACGAGCGGCGGCGCACGGGCAAGCGAATTACTTTGGCCATATGCGGCAGCCGACGTATCTGGCCGAACTTCGAGTGGTCCTGTAGATGCCCGAGGCATCTAATGATGATCGGCAAAGGGAACTTCCGCGTGCGAGGTCATTCATGACGAAACCCGGTACGACCGTGTCAGAGCCCGTCACCTTCCCCCAGGACCGGACCTGCCCCTACCATCCGCCCGCCGCCTACGACCCGCTCCGCTCGGCCCGGCCCCTGACCCGGGTCACCCTCTACGACGGCCGCGACGTGTGGGTGGTCACCGGGCACGCCGCCGCCCGCGCGCTGCTCGCCGACCCGCGTCTGTCCTCCGACCGGACCCGGGCGGCGTTCCCCGCCGTCACCGCACGCTTCGCCGCCGCCCGCGACCGCAGGCTCGCCCTGCTCGGCGTCGACGACCCCGAGCACCGCACACAGCGCCGCATGCTGGTGCCGAGCTTCACCCTGAAGCGGGCAGCGGCACTGCGCCCGCACATCCAGACCATCGTCGACCGGCTCCTGGACGCCATGGAAGCCGCGGGTCCGCCGGTCGAACTCGTGAGCGCCTTCGCGCTGCCGCTGCCGTCGATGGTGATCTGCGCGCTGCTCGGCGTGCCCTACGACGACCACGACTTCTTCGAGGAACAGTCCCGCAGGCTGCTGCGCGGCCCGTCGTCCCGCGACACCGTGGACGCCCGCGACCGGCTGAACGCCTACTTCGAGGAGCTCATCGACCACAAGCGTGCGCAACCGGGGGACGGACTGCTCGACGAGCTGATCCACGAGCAGCTGCGCACGGGCGTGCTGGACCGGAAGGAGCTGGTCTCCCTGGCCACGCTCCTGCTGGTGGCCGGTCACGAGACCACCGCCAACATGATCTCCCTCGGCACCTTCACCCTGCTGCGCCACCCCGGACAACTGGCCGAACTGCGCGCCGATCCGGGTCTGCTGTCCGCCGCGGTGGAGGAGCTGCTGCGTTTCCTGTCCATCGCCGACGGGCTGGTTCGGGTGGCCACCGACGACATCGACATCGCGGGGACGACGATCCGGGCCGACGAGGGCGTCCTGTTCTCCACGTCCGTCATCAACCGCGACGCCGCCGCCTTCCCCGAACCGGACACCCTCGACTGGCACCGCCCGGCCCGTCACCACGTCGCCTTCGGGTTCGGCATCCACCAGTGCCTCGGCCAGAACCTGGCGCGGGCCGAGTTGGAGATCGCCCTGCGCAGCCTCTTCGACAGGCTGCCCGGACTGCGGCTCGCCGCCCCGGCGGAGGAGATTCCCTTCAAACCGGGCGACACGGTCCAGGGGATGCTGGAACTCCCCGTGAGCTGGTAGGAGGCTGCGGCCATGACCGACATCTCCATCTCCATCGACCCGGACGTCTGCATCGGCGCCGGCCAGTGCGCCCTGACCGCCCCCGGCGTCTTCACCCAGGACGACGACGGCTTCAGCCGGGTGCTGCCCGGCAAGGAGGACGGCGGCGGCGATCCACTGGTGCGGGAGGCCGCCCGCGCCTGCCCGGTGGGCGCCATCGCCCTCTCCGAGAGGAGAGACTGACCCTCACCGCACGGTGGTTCCCGTGTCGAGGACGGCGATGGCGAGCCCGCGCAGCCGCACGGGATCGCTGATCGCCTCGTGAGAGGTGATCCTCCCGTCCTCGACCCCCACCCCCAGCACCGGACACAGCCGGCCGCGCGGTGTCACCACGGCCCCACGGTCCTGTTCACCAGCGCGACCTGGGCGAACCGGGCAAGCGCGCCTTGCGCCGGGCCCGGCTCGCGAGCCTCTCGATGGTGACGGTCGAGCTCGGACACCCGCTCGCGGCGATCCGAGGGAACCGACCGAACCGGCCACACGCCCGCCCGTGATCACTAGGGTGCGGACGTGATCCCACACGACAACAAGCCGTTCCTCTACGTCGTCGTCTGCGCCGCCGGCGTCGCGCAGGACGTCCCCCGACTGATCACGGCCGCTCGGCAAGGGGGCTGGGAGGTGGGCGTCATCGCCACGCCGCTCGCCCTCCGGTTCTTCGACACGGCCGCCGTCGAGGCCGGCACCGGCCGCCCGATCCGGTCCGCGTGGCGTGCCCCGGGAGACCCCCGGCCGTTCCCGGACCCCGACGCTGTCGTCGTGGCCCCCGCCACCTTCAACACGATCAACAAGTGGGCCGCCGGCCTGGCCGACACCCTCGCGCTCGGCACCTTGTGCGAGGCGTGCGGGCTGGGCGTCCCGATCGCCGTCCTGCCGTGCGTGAGCGAGGCGCTGGCCGCCCACCCCGCCTACCGCGCCGCTCTGGAACGGCTCACCGGCATGGGGGTGCGCTTCGGCGACCCGTACGCCGGAGAGGTGGCCGAGGACGGCACCCGCCCCCGGTTCCGCTGGGAGCAGGCCCTGGACCTCCTCGCGCCGCGCCTCTGACTGCGCCCCCGTCCACCAGGGCGTACGCCGGCCCGACGCTCTACTGTCGTGCCATGAAAGCAGACCGTGTCGCGCTGGCCGTCCAAGACCACGGGGGCGACGGGCCGCCCCTGCTGCTCCTGCACGGCGCCGGACGGACGCTCGCCGACTGGGCCGCCGTGGCTCCGTTCCTGTCGGCCCGGCACCGTGTGCTCGCCGTCGACCTGCGCGGCCACGGACGCTCGCCCGACGGGCCTTGGCACCTGCCCGAGGTGCTCGGCGACCTCGAGGAGGTCCTGGCGGCGCACGGCATGCCGGGCGCTCTCCCCGTCGGGCACTCCTTCGGCGGCATGCTCGCCGTCCTGTACGCCCTGGCGCACCCGGGTGTCACCCCGGGAGCCGTCAACCTCGACGGTTTCGGCTGGGGACGCCCGGACCAGTACCTCGGCCTGGACCCGGACCATGTGGCTCAGCACCTCGCCCGGGTACGGGAGTTGAGCGTGGCGGGCTGGGGCAGGAAGCTGGCCACGGACGGCCTCAAGGACCTCCTCGCCGAGCAGCGCGCGATCTCCGAGCGCCTCGGCATTCCCTACGAGCTGCTGGAGGCCGGCGTCCGGCGGTCCGTGCGGCAGCGGGACGACGGGGCGCTGGAACTGCGGCCCGGACGGGAGCAGGCGCTGCAGATGCTCGAGGTCATCGACTCGCTGGACCTGTTCGCCCTGTTCCGCCGGATGACCGCGCCGCTGCTCCTCGGCCGCGCCGAGCGGCAGGTGCCGTCCGTCCCCGGTCTGGACTGGTTCGATCCGATGATGCTCGCCTTCGCCAGGGGGCTCGCCCGTGATCTGGCCGCCCTCGTCGAGGAGCGGCCCAATGTGACCGTCGCCCCGATCGACGGCACCCACGCCATGCACCTGGAGAACCCCCGGGCGGTCGCGGACGCCGTTCTCGCCTTCACCTCCTGACTCCGAGCCGCCGTCCGCCGGGCCGGCCGCTGATCGCGGACGCGGCGGCGTTCAGCGCGGCACCACCCAGCCCGGCGCCCAGGTCCCGGCGGCGTCGTGACCGACGGCCGTGGTGGCGAGGTGGGCGCGGAGGGCCGCCAGCGCCGGGTGGGGGTTGTCGCGGTGCCAGAGGAGCGAGTGCGGGTAGACGGGCGTCGGGTCGGTGACCGGGATGCGGCGCAGGCCGTGGCCGGCGGGCCAGACGAGGCGTGTCCGCTCGCCCATGAAGGTGGCCAGGGCCGGGGTGTCGGCGACGGTGTCGAGGAGCGCGTCGGAGCCGAAGTTGGGGCCGGTCGCCTCGATGGTGAGGCCGAACTCGGTGACGAGGTCGTCGTAGTAGGCGGCCCACTCGGTGCCGGGGACGATGCCGGGCATCCAGATCCGGTGCCCGACGAGCTGCGCGGGCGTCACCGATCGGGCGCCCGCCAGCGCGTGGGCGGGGCCGGTGAGGAGCTGGAGCGGCTCGTCGAGCACCCGGACCGACTCGATGTCCTCGGGCAGGGGTCGGCCGGGCACGGCGACGGCGCGGAAGGACGCGTCGATCGTACCGGACCGCAGGGCGGCGACGGCCGTCTCGACGTCGAACAGCATCACCACGTCGAGCTCGATCTCCGGGTGCGCACGGTGGAAGCCGCGCATCAGGCCCGAGGGAGCGACGCGCGAGGCGATCACGTCGACGCGCAGCGGACGGCGGCCGGTGCGCACGGAGGCGACCGCGCGCTCGGCCGCGCGCAGCAGCTCGCGCGCGTGGGGCAGGAACGCCTGCCCGTCGATGGTGAGCTCGGCGCCGCGCGGGGTGCGGGTGAACAGGCGCACGCCGAGTTCGCGTTCCAGCGCGGCGATGCGCTTGGAGACGGCCTGCTGGGTGACCGCCAGTTCGGCGGCGGCCTCCTGGAACCGCCCCGCGTCGGCGGCGGCGACGAAGGTCCGGACGGTGTCGAGGTCCATGCCGGCACCCTAAGGCCACAACCGTCGGTTGTGGCGGACGGCCCTGCGGTTGTTTGATCCCAGGGTGCGGTGCTCGCTTTGATGCTTCCGATCACGGATCGGTTGTGTCGGGCGAGGGGCGAGGGGTGTCGGGCATGAGAAGCGGGCACCGGCTGGGACATCTGCTCGGACACCGGCTGGGGCGCCGGCTGGGGCGCCGGTTCGGGTGGCTCTGGGCAGCGTACGGGACCAGCGCGCTCGGCACCTGGCTCGCCTTCGGCGCGTTCCCGCTGATCGCCGTCCGGGTACTGCACGCCGGACCGGCCGAGGTCGCCGCACTCTCCTCCGTGGGGGCTGCGGTGGGCGCGGCCGTGGCGGTGCCGCTCGGCCCGTGGGTGGAGTTCCGCCGCAGGCGGCCCGTACTGGTCGCGATGGACCTGGTGCGGTTCGCCGCGCTGCTGACGATCCCCACCGCGTACGCGCTCGGCGCGCTCACCTTCCTTCAGCTCCTGCTGGTCTCGGTCGTCGTCGCGGCGGCCGACATCACCTTCCGCGCCGCCTCCGGCGCCTACCTGAAGACGCTGCTGCCGGCCGGGGACCTGCTCGTCGCCAACGCCCGGTTGGAGTCCACGGCCTGGACGGCCACGATCATCGGCCCGCCGCTGGGAGGTGTGGCGATCGGGCTCCTCGGCCCGGTGGCGACGGTCGTGGCCGACGCGGTCAGCTATCTGCTCTCGGCCCTGGGGATCCGCGCGACGGCCGGGCACGAGCCGCGGCCCGAGCGCCGGGACGCCGCGCGCCTGCGGGCCGGGGACCTGCTCGACGGGTGGCGGTACATCCTCACCGACGCGGCGCTGCGTCCGCTGTTCTGCAACACGGCCTTGTTCAACGGCCTGGTGATGGCCACCCAGCCGCTGCTGGCCGTCCTGATGCTCGGCCGGCTCGGGTTCTCCCCGTGGCAGTACGGCCTCGCCTTCGCCGCGCCCTCGATCGGCGGGCTGCTCGGTTCGCGGCTGGCCGGACCGCTCGTCACCCGGTTCGGGCAGCACCAGGTGCTGGTCGTGGTCGGGGCGCTGCGCGCGCTCTGGCCCGTCGGCCTGGCCTTTCCGGGCGCGGGCACCGGAGGGCTGCTGCTGGTCATGGGCGTCGAACTCGGGCTCATCTTCTGCTGCGGGGTCTTCAACCCCGTCCACGCCACCTACCGTCTGGAGCGCACCGCGACCGACCGGGTCGTCCGCACGCTGTCCGCCTGGACGGTGACGACCAAGGCCTCGACCGCGCTGCTGACGGCCGTCTGGGGCGTGCTGGGCGGCCTGCTCGGCCCGCGTACGGCCATCGGCCTGGCCGGCGTACTCCTGCTGGCGACCCCGCTGCTGCTTCCCCGCCGCACGCCGGCGCACCTGCCCGAGCCGGAGCCGGCACCCAGCCGCACCTGACGGCCGGACCACCGCGTGCTCCTCTCCCCGCCCTGCTTCGCGCGTCTTTTCGGAACACGGCCGGGCGCCTACCGGAGGGGAACGGGTCGCCGCGGGCTGAATTGCGCCGCGGACGGGCCGCCGGGACGGAATTCCGGTCACCGGGTGCGCAGGCGACTGACATTTCGTCAACAACGCGAATGTCGGAGGTGAACAAGATATGACGGAATCTCTTGTTCGGGATCGGTGATCTGTGCGAGGGTGTCCCTCGTCGGCGCGCGGTTCATTGCCCTCACCGCGACGTACGCAGGCGCCGTCGACCCCCGCCTGGTACATACCGATAACCCCCTGCGTGGCTTTTTGGAGGAACGTGGACGTGAAAGGTGGGGGCCTGCACCATTCCCCCGACCCCGTTCCGTCGTACGGCGTCACCGACGAACAACTCGCCGCCGAGCTGAAGAAGTCCGCCGGAAAGAGGCCTGTGCACCATCCGGTCGGCGAACTCCTCGACCGGCACTGGGAAGCCGCGTTCTCCTACGCCCGGTTGTGCACGGACGGTGCGCATCCCGCGGGAATGCTCACCACCGCCGCGTTCACCCGGCTCTTCGAGAGCTCCGCGCGCCAGGGCGGCCCCACGGCGGCCTGGCGGCCCCAACTGCTGGTCGCCGTACGGCGCCTGGCTGCCGAATGGGACACCGACCACCGGCGCGAACTGCTCCATCCCGTTCTCCGCTCGGACCCCGCCCTCGGCGAGCGTGCGGCGGTACGGCTGCTGCCGCCCGAGAACCGGCGGCTGGTCTCCCGCGCCTTTCCCAGGCTCGCCGAACCGGTCCGCTGCCTGCTGTGGCACGTCGAGGTCGAGCGTGAGGACATCGCCGTTCCCGCAGGGCTGCTGGGGATCGACCCGGGCGACGCCGAGGTGCGGCTCGAACGGGCGCGCGAGCAGCTGCGTGAGGCCTGCCTGGACGTCCACCGCGAGTCCGCTCCCGACGAGGAATGCCGCCGCTACGTCCGTCTGCTCGACGTCTCGCTGCGCCGGGACGGCCCCGTCCTCGACCCCGACCTGCGTCTGCACATGGACGGCTGCGCGCACTGCCACCACGCGGCCGAGCAGTTGGAGGGCTTTCGGGCCCGGCTTCCGCTCCTGCTCGCCGAGGGCGTGCTCGGCTGGGGCGCACAGGCCTACCTCGACGACGCGGCCGCGCGCAGCCGGGCGGCCGAGCCGGTCCTGGCAGCGCCCGTAGGGGGCGAGCCGCTGGTCGACCCCGTCGACGCGGACGGGTGGTTCGTCGCCGGGGAGCCGTCGGCCGATCCCGTCGGCAGGGGCGTGGGCCGCCGGGTCACCGCCGAGCCCGAGCCGCCCGCCGAGGCCGGGGACCGGACCGCGACGGACGCACCCGGCAACGGCCTCGGCCGTGTCACCCGGACCGCCTCCGACGGGCTCGGTCCCCGCTCCGCCGCGGGGCACAAGGCTCCCCGCCGCTCCGCGCAGCGTCGGCAGCTCGTCCTCGCCGTGGCGACGGTGAGCACCCTGGTGCTGCTGCCGCTGGTGGTGTGGTCCGAGACCCACTCCGGCGGGGGCGCACCGTCCGGCACCGCCGCGCCGTCCGGTGCGCCGAGCGCCGGAGGGCGGGCGAGTGCGCCCGGATCGCCCTCGTGGGTCGGCGCCGCCGCCGCGGTGCCCGCCGGGGCCTTCCACGGCCGGCTGCGCAACCAGGACAGCGGGCTGTGCATCGGCCTCGACCGGTCGCAGGCGGTGGCCGGCGCGGAGGCCGTGCTCGTCTCCTGCACCTCGTCCGCCACCCAGCAATGGGCGTACGAGACGGACGGACTGCTGCGCAACGTCGCCGCGCCCGGACTGTGCCTGGACTCCCACCTCGGCTACTCGGTGCAGCTCGCCCCCTGCCCGGGAGGGTCCCGACCCGGGACGGAGAACGTCCGCTACGACTTCACGGTGCAGGGCGCGATCGTCCCGCGCTGGAACCAGGACCTGGCGCTGACCCCCGCCTCGCCCGCCACCGGCGCGGGGCTCGTGGTCAAACCGCGCACGGGGGACGGCACCCAGCGCTGGCTCACCGACACGCCCAACGCGGTGCGGATGCAGACGGTCAACTGGGGCAACGGCGCCGGGACGGCCGTCCCGGCGTCCCCGAGCGCCGCACCCTCCCGTACGGCCGCTCCCACGAGCCGCGGCGCCCCGAAGCCGGCTCCCGCCCCCACCCGGCCCACCTCCGGGCGGAGCCGGCGCCCCTCCCAGGGACCGGGGGCATGCTCCACCCCGTCCTGCGCCCCGAACGGCCCGAGTGGGTACGGCGGTTGGGGCGCAGGCGGTGGATACGGCGGCGGGGGATCCCACGACGGCTCGGGATCCTACGGCGGCGGGGGCGGCCGGCACTGACCGGCGGGCGGCCCGGCACAGTGCGCCCGGTGCGGTGAGCGAGGCCGGACGGTCCTCGGCACCGTCGGCGGGCGGATCCGGCAGGCCGACGCCGACGAAGCCGGCGAGCGCGGGCACGCACACGTCGGCCGGCTCCGAGACCAAGGGCGTCCACCCCCGCCATGGCCCCGCGCGCTCGGGGCCGCGATCAGCATCGACGCCGTACGCCGGCAGATGACCCTCATGAAGTCGACGGGCGTCAACGCCTTCCGCGGGTGACCGGCGCCGCCGTGGACCAGGGCCACCGCCTCCGACACCGACCGATCACCTTCGCCCCGGTCCGGGGCTCCCGCCTCCGCCCGACGGCGACCGGCGCCCGTCCGGGCGCGGCCGACGGCGCGGTCCGCGTCAGCCGGCCGGAGGTGCCGGCGGGCCGAGCCGGGCACCCGCGGTACCGGCGGCTGCGCGACGCTGCCGTCGGTACCGTGCTCAGACCTCACTGACCTGGGGGTATTTACGAGTAAGTACCCGCGCGGTACCGTTACCGGCATGCCAGCCCTCAACGTGGAGTTCAGCGATCGGGAGCTAGAGGACCTGCGGCAGATCGCCAAGGAGCGCGGTACGTCGATGAAGGCCCTGGTGCGTGAGGCCGCCGCGGCCGACATCGCGCGGCACCGGGCCCTGCAGGAGGGCGCGGAGGCCTTCCGCCGGTTCTTCGCCACGCACGCCGACGAGTTCGCGGCGGCCTTCCCCGACGACGAGCCACCCGTGACGGGCGAGGGGCAGGACGCCTGACCGATGACCTCCGTCATCCACATCGACGTGCCCTGGCTGCTCCAGCGCCACGAAGAGGTCCTGCCGGACCAGCCCGTCGTCAACGACTTCTCCGCGCTGGTCGCCGCCGTCGCCCGGCACCGTGTGGACCCGCCGCGCCTCGGCGTGGACTCCGACCCGGCCTGGCGCGCCGCCGCGCTGCTGCACACCCTCGCGCTGCTCAAGCCGCTGCCGTCGGCGAACGCCCGCTTCGCCTGCGCCACCGCCGTCGCGTACATGTTCGTCAGCGGCGTCGGCATCGACCCGCCCTACGGCGCCCTCGTCGACCTCACCCGTGATCTGATCTCCGGCAAGGCCGACGTCTACGGCGCCGCGGACCGGCTGCGGTCCTGGCAGATCTGACGTCGCTGCGTCCCGCTTCCCGCCCGCCTTCGGGGCCGCCGACCGAGGGCGGGAGATCGGGGTCGGCGGCCCGTTGCGCGCGGCAGTGCCGCCGTGCCGCGCGGGGCCGAAGAGAAGGCCGGGTCCAGTGCACTACGGAACCCCGCCACGGCGGGAGCGTGCGAGCGGCCCCGGCGCGGGCGCGCGGTTCACACGGGGCGCGTGGGACAACGGAAACGTTCACCTGAACAGGCAGTTGGTGTCAGAGGATGCCCAAGCCCTTTTCCTGGTACCGATGTTGTCCACGTGCCTTGTTGGTCATCAGTGACCTGTGCAAAGGTGAACTGTCTGCGCAGGGGCCATGGCCGGGTCGGCACCGCCGCCGCCTTCCACCGGGTCCTCGGCGACCTCGCCCGCTCCCGTTCCGTGGCGGCGCTGCGCCCGAGGCTTCTGGTGGCGGTCCGGAACACGGTCGAGCCATGGGCGGCGGAGGACCGGATATCCGGTTTTCTGCCGCAGTTGCGGAAACCGGCGGGGGTCGCGGTATGCGCGCCGCGAAGTCCCTCACCCCGAAAAGCGGCGTCCTCGCTGAACACGCTTTCCGCGCTCTGCCCCCATTCGCGCGGTCACTGCTGTGGCATACCGAGGCCGAAGCCGAACACATATCCGTCCCGGCCGTTCTCCTCGGCATGGATCCCGATACCGCGGCGGCCGCGCTGGAACAGGCGCGCGAACAATTCCGGACGGGCTGTGTACGCGCCCACCGGGAACTCGCACCGAGCGCCGAATGCCGTTTCCACAACCGTTTGCTCGACATCCCGCTGCGCCGGGGCGGCGATCTGCTGCCCGAGGTCCGGCAACACGTCCTGCGGTGCCACCACTGCCGTTGCGCCGCCGAGGTGCTGAGCCGGTTCGAGGACGGCCTCGGCGGCCTGCCGGCCGACGCGGTCCTCGGCTGGGGTGCACACACGGTGAAACCCCTCTGAGCCGCCGCCCTGCCTCACGCCGCCGAGCCGGAACCGCAGCCGAGGGCCGCCTCCGGATGTCCGACTACCGTCCCTTGGGGAGGGTAGTCGGGGTGGGCGGACGAACCCGTGATCAGCGGTGGTCGCGGTAGGCGGACAGAGAGGCGGCATCACGTGCGGACCGTCGGAGTGGAAGAGGAACTCCTCCTGGTGGACCCGGACAACGGTGAGCCGAAGGCGCTGTCGGCCGCGGTCCTCGCTCGCGCCGCGCTCGACGCCGCGGACGAGGGCCGGTTCGAGAAGGAGCTGTACGGCCAGATGCTGGAGTTCGCGACGCATCCGCAGACGGACATGGCGGAACTCGGCGCCGAGATCGTCCGCTGCCGCCGGGAGGCGGCCGTGCACGCCGGGGAGATCGGCTGCGCGGTGGCCGCGTTGGCCACCTCACCGCTGCCGGTGAGCCCCTCCCTCAGCATGAACCGCCGTTACCAGTGGATGGCCGAGCAGTACGGCATCGCCACGCGGGAACAGCTGGTCTGCGGCTGCCATGTACACGTCTCGGTCGACTCGGACGAGGAGGCCGTCGCGGTGGTCGACCGCCTGCGGCCCTGGCTGCCCGTACTGGTGGCCCTGAGCGCCAACTCCCCGTTCTGGCAGGGCAGGGACTCCGGTTACGACAGCTACCGCAGCCGGGTGTGGGGGCGCTGGCCCTCCGCCGGGCCGACCGAGCTCTTCGGGTCGCCCGAGCGGTACCACCGGCGGGTGGCCGACATGGTCGCCACCGGAGTGATCCTGGACGAGGCGATGGTCTACTTCGACGCGCGTCTGTCCCAGCGGTACCCGACGGTGGAGATCCGGGTCACCGACGTCTGTCTGCACGCGGACACCGCGCAGTTGGTCGCCACCCTCGCCCGCGGGCTGGTGGAGACCGCGGCGCGCGAGTGGCGGGCGGGCCGGGAGCCGGTGGACCACAGCGTGAGTCTGCTGCGGCTGGCCTCCTGGCAGGCGGCCCGGTCCGGCCTGGCGCGCGAGCTGCTGCACCCGAGGACGATGCGGCGCATGCCGGCGGAGTCGGTGGTGCGGGACCTGCTCGACCACGTCGGTGACGCGCTGACGGGCACCGGAGACCTCGACCGGGCGGACCAGGCCGTGACCGGGCTGCTGGAGCGGGGCAACGGCGCCCGGGTGCAGCGGGAACTGATGGCGCGGACCGGAAGCCTGCGCGACGTCGTCCTGGAGTGCGTGCGCCACACCCAGGGGCAGGCCGGGTCCTGAAGGAGGGGTGTCTCTCTCCAAAAGTCTTCCAGGCCCCTTCCGGGTGGCTGCGCAGAACCCGCGGCCGTTCTTGCGGGGAGTGCTCAGGGTCTCTTCGGGGGTGCGGTGCTCTGGCGTACGACCAGGTGGGTGGCGAGCTCGATGCGCAGGGCGGACTTGGCGGGGTCGTGGGGGCGCAGCAGCATCCGGGCCGCTTCCTCGGCCATCTGCCGCAGCGGCTGGTGGACCGTGGTCAGTGCGGGGCTCGACCACTGGGCGAGTGGGACGTCGTCGTAACCGACGACCGACAGGTCCTCCGGCACGCTCAGGCCCTTGACGCGCGCCGCCTCCAGGACGCCGAGCGCCTGCAGGTCGCTGCCGGCGAAGACGGCGGTCGGCCGGTCCGGGCGCGAGAGCAGGTCCATGGCGTGTTCGAAGCCGCCCTGCACATGGAAGTCCCCGAAGCGCACGAGGCTCGGGTCGACCTCCAGACCCGCCATCCCCATTGCCGAGCGGTAGCCGTCGAGCCGTGCGAGGGAGCACATCATGTCCTCCGGGCCGGTGATGATGGCGATGCGTTCGTGGCGGAAGTCGGTGAGGTGGCGGGTGGCTGCCAGGCCGCCCGCCCAGTTGGCGGAGCCGACGGACGGCACGTCCGGGTCCGGGTCACCGGCGGGGTCGACGATGACGAAGGGGATGGCCCGTGACCGCAGTTGCTTCTTCACCTTGACGGGAAGGGCGGAGAAGACCAGGACCACGCCCAGCGGCCGGCGCCGCAGCACCCCCTCGATCCAGTCGGGCGCGGCCCCCCATGCCTCCTCTACTGCCCGACGGGCAGCGACTTTCGGCAATGACGTCAAAACTTTCGAAGGAACCGCCCCGACGGGTCTCCACGCCCCACGCAGGGACCAGGTGCTGCGTCCATGACTGTCAGGTGACGATGTCCCGGGGCTCGTCGCCGGCCATGAAGTCCGCCGCGTTGCGGACCGCCGCCAGCGCGATCCGCACCAGCGTCTCCCGGGTCACACCGGCGACATGCGGGGACAGCACCACGTTCGGCGCTTTCAGCAGGCGGAGGGCGGGGGTGGGGGGTTCGGGGTCGAACACGTCGAGACCCGCCCCGGCCAGCGCACCGGTCTCCAACGCCTCCGCCAGCGCGTCCTGGTCGATCAGGGCGCCCCGCGCCGTGTTGATCACGAACGCGGTGGGCTTCAGCAGTGCGAGGCGCTCGGCGTTCAGCAGCTGTCGGGTCGCCTCGGTGAGCGGCGCGTGCAGCGTCACGTAGTCGGAGGTGCGCAGCAACGCGTCGAGGTCCATGTACCGGGCCCCGAGCCGGGCCTCGGTCTCCGCGTCCACCGGCTCCGGGCCCGCGTACACGATCCTCATGTCGAAGGCGGTCGCCCGACGCGCCACCTCCCGGCCGATGTGGCCGAGCCCGATGATGCCGAGGGTCTTGCCGGACAGTTCCGTGATCGACTGCTGCAGCCGTGGCAGCGCCCAGTCGGCGTGGACGAGCGCGGTGTGCGCGGGCACCAGCTGCTTGGCCAGGGCGAGCATGAGCGCGAAGGTCTGCTCGGCCACGTTCTGCTTCTCGGCGCCACTGGAACCGATGGTGCATACCGGGATGTTCCGGGCGCGGGCCGCGTCCAGGTCGACGTAGTCGAAGCCGTGGCTGGCGCACTGGATCAGCTTCAACTCCGGTGCGGCGGCGATGTGTTCGGCGGTGACGGGACCGAGTCCGGTGACGATGACGTGCGCCGCGCGCAGCGCCGCCGGGTCCTCGTCGGTCCCCTCCACCACGCTCACCCGGGCGTCGCCGGGGAAGACGGTGGCGAGCGCGGCGCCTGCCCGGCGCCCGCCCACGTGCGGCGAGACGACGGCCAGGACGTTCCTGGCCCGGGTGGTGCCGGTGGTGCCGGTCGTGTCGGTCGTGTCGGTCATGCGGTTTCCTCGATCAGGTCGGCGGGGGAGAGCGTGGCGGGGCGGGAGTGCCCGGACAGGGCGAGGGTGAGGTCGAACTCGGCGAGCAGACAGCGAATCACGTGCTCGACGCCCGCCTGGCCGTCGAGCCCGAGACCATAGGCGTACGGCCGCCCCACGAGCACCGCCCGCGCGCCCAGCGCGAGCGCCTTGAACACGTCGTCGCCGGTGCGGATCCCACTGTCGAACAGCACGGTCAACCGGTCCCCGGCCGCCTCCACCACCCGTGGCAGCGCGTCCGCGGCGGCCACGGCCCCGGCCACCTGCCGGCCGCCGTGGTTGGAGACCACGACCCCGTCCATCCCGGCGTCGGCGGCCGCGCGGGCGTCGTCGGGGTGCAGGACGCCCTTCAGGACGATCGGCCCGCCCCAGTTCTCCCGCAGGAACGCCAGATCCGGCCAGGTCTTGCCGGGGTCCGCGAACATGCTCACGAAGTGCAGCACGGCGGCGTGGGGGTCCTCGTGCACCGGCTTGGCCAGACCCGCCTGGAAGGCGGGGTCGGTGAAGTGGTTGGCGGTCCCCACCCCGCGCAGGAACGGCAGATACGCCTGGTCGAGGTCGCGGGGCCGCCAGGCCAGCAGCGGCGTGTCCAGCGTGACGAACAGCGCCGTGAACCCGGCCGCCTCGGCCCGGCCGAGGAAGCTCCGGGTGACCTCGCGGTCCTTGGCCCAGTACAGCTGGAACCAGCGCTCACCGTCGCCCGACGCCTCGGCGACCTGCTCCATCGGCGTGCTGGACGCCGAGGAGAGGATGTACGGCACGCCCTGCGCCGCCGCGGCCCGCGCGGCCGCCGGCTCGGCGTCCGGATGCATGATCGACAGCACGCCGATCGGTGCCAGGGCCAGCGGTGCGGGCAGCGGGCGCCCCAACACCTCGACGGACAGGTCGCGTTCGTGCACGTCCCGCAGCATGCGCGGTACGATCCGGCGCCGCTCGAGCGCGGCCCGGTTCGCCCGGGCGGTGCTGCCGGTCCCCGCGCTGCCCGCCACATAACCGACCGGGCCGGGACCGAGCCGCCGCTCGGTCAGCTCCTCCAGCCGGCTCAGGTCGGTGGGCAGCCGAGGTACGGCGCCCGTCATGCCGTTCAGATAGATCTCGTACTGGAAGTCCGCCCAGTGCTTCGCCATCCTTCACGTCCCGCCTCTCGTCCCTGAAGACCGCGCTGCCGGCCACGCCGTACGCCGACGATCCTGGCGACCGTGACAAGGCCCGTCCACCGATGTGCGCACATCGCACGGCTGGGATCATCACCCTGTGACAAACGAGCTCCTCGAGGCCCGCGTCCGCGTCGGGGCCGAGATCACCGCCGACCCACGGGTCGTGGAGACGGTCGTCGCCGCGGTCCACACGACGGTGCCGGCGTACGCGGCGCTCGACGACAGCCGACTGCCGGAAGTGCGGGCCATCGCGGCCTGGGGCGTGGACCGGCTGCTGCACCTGTGGGCCACCGACGGCACCCTGGGCCCGGCCGATCTGCGCCGCTTCCGCGGCATCGCCGCGGCCCGCGCGGCCGACGGACGGCCCGTGCAGGCCGTACTGCGCGCCTACCGGGTGGCCGCCACCGTCCTCACCGACGAGGTCGCCGCCCGTTCCCGCGCCCTCACGGCGGCGGACGGTCTCGCACTGGCCCGGGTCCTGCTGACGGCCCTGGACACCCTCTCGGAGGAGATGGCCACGGCGTACGCGGCGACCACCGAGGACCTGGCCGGGGACCGGGACCGCGCGCTGCGCCTGCTGCTCGACGACCTGATCGCCGGCCGGCACGCCTCGGTGGGCGCGCTGACGGACCGCTCGGCCCGGCTGGGCGTCCAACTCCCCGACCCCTACTGCCTGCTGGTGGCCGAGCCCGCGACCGGGGGTGGCCCCGACATGTCGTACGAGGCCGCCGCCGGACTTCTCGACGCGCTCGGTGACGGCGCCGGGGCGCTGTCGACGGTGCGCGGCTCCCGCGCCGTCCTGCTGTTGCCCGCCACGGCCACGGGCCGGGCACCGGCCCTCCTGGAGGCGCGGGCGTGGCGGGGCTGCGCGATCACGGGTGAGGGTCCGGACCGGGTCGCCGCCGCCCACCGGCTGGCGGCCGACGCCCTCGACACGGCCCCCGCCCACGCCCACCGGCCGGGCCGCATCCTCGACGACGCCGACGCACACGTCCTGGCCCTGCTGGCCGGACACCCGGCGGCCACCCCGGACCACATCGCCCGTCTCGTCCTCGGCCCGCTCACCGATCCGGAACAGCGCCACCTGCTCCAGGCCCTGACGGCGTACATCGACGCGGGCTCGGCCACCGCCGCCGCCCGCGCCCTCCACCTGCACCCCCAGTCCCTGCGCTACCGCCTGCGCCGGGTGCACGCCCTGACGTCCCGCGACCCACGCGACCCCTGGCAGCGCCTGACCCTGGACATCGCCCGCACGCTCAGGCCCTGACCGGCGTCACGTCCTGGCCGCGGCACCCACACGGGCCACCGCCCTGACCGGTGCGCCGTCCGCGCCCGGCAGGCGCAGCGGGAACAGGAACACGTCCACCGGGCGGCCCGCCGCCTGCGCGGCGGCGACCCGGTCCAGGGCCGTCAGGTTCTCGGCGATCACGCCGCCCGCCCCGCACAGCACCCGGTGCGCGGGCAGGTCAGGATCACCGGTGGCGTCCACGCTCAGCGCGTCCACACCGACGGTGCGGACCCTCGCACCCACCACCGCCCCCATCGCCTCCGGCGTCAGCCAGGGATGGGCCAGGTAGGCGTCCGTGCCCCAGTACACCGACCAGCCCGTGGCCACCAGCAGGATCGCGCCCGGCCGCAGCCGCAGCAGGCTCAGTGCGGGTGCCAGCAGTTCGGGGGTGATCGGCGTCCGGGCCGGCAGGCCCCGTACGTCCGCCACCACCGCGGGTCCCGCGAACCGCTCCAGCGGCAGCGCGTCCAGCGCGGGCCACGCCGAGTCGACGTGGTACGGCGCGTCGACATGCGTCCCGGACTGCGAGCCCAGGTGCAGCGCCAGCACGTTGACCCCGTCCGTGGCCACCCGCAGCGCCCGCTCCACCTCGACCCGCGGATCACCGGGATGCACGGGCATCCCGGTGACCAGGGGCACCGACAGGTCGAGCCAGGACTCCATCAGCCGCCCCCGGCCGCGCGTGCCGGAGCGCGGTCGACCGCGTCCGGGTCGTACCAGGTGCGCCGGGCGCACGGGCCGAGCAGCATCACGACCCTCCGGGGAGTGGGACAGGTGCGATCATCGTGGCAAAGGTGGAGATCGACTGCACCGGGTTGAGCCGAAACGGCCGATGGAGAGGAACGCGATCGGCACCGTGCTCCCCGGCGTCGCCTGCACCCCGCGTGAGCACGGGCCACGCGTCCGTGGCCTTCCACCCTGTTCTGGGGCCGGAAGGAAATCTGTAACCTGAAGCGGAGGTCTGGTCCGTCGGACCGAGGAGTCGAGGATGGCCCTCTCCATCGACGATGCCGATGCCGCGCTGTACACCATCGGCCAGGTAGCCGAGATGCTGGGCGTCCAGCCCGCCTTCCTGCGGCGCCTGGACGCCCACGGCATCGTGGTCCCGGCCCGCTCCGCGGGTGGCCGGCGCCGCTACTCCCGGCGGGAGATCGACCGGGTCGCCGACGTGATGGACCTGGTCGCGGAAGGGGTGACGCTCGCCGGGGTACGGCGCGTCCTGATGCTGCGCGAGCGAGTGGGGGTCCTGGAGGAGGACCTGGCCGCCGCCCGGGCGGCCGCGACCACGCCGCCCGAGGCGCGGAGCGGGGCGGACGGTCAACGGGACTAGCCGGCGCCCGGGAGCGGTCAACGCGACCAGTGCCCGGGAGCCGCCTCCGGCTGGGGGTGGGCGTCGGCCGGCAGCAGCGGCGCGTCGTGCCGCTCCGGGCGGTGGCTGCCGTCGTCGGGCACCGGGCTGCGCGGGGCCCCGGAGCCGCCCGGCAGCGGTACCGGGCGGCATGCGACCGGAGGGCCGACCCGGCGGCGGCCGCAGTGGAGGCACGGCGGCGCACCCTCCAGCGTGTACGGGGAGGGCACGGGAGTGTCGTCGCGGTAGGAGTACTCCCACTCGTCCCCCTGGCGTCCGTGGACCGCTGGACGTCGTAGTCGACGCTCCAGCGGTGCCAGCAGGAGCCACGGGTGAACTCGACACGTTCCACGGCCAGTTCGGTGATCACACGCACCACCCCCGGTCGGTCGGGAGCGGGTGGACGTCCTGGACGGTGGCCGCGGGACACCGCGTGCCCGCGGTCGCCCGCCGCGCCCGGTGTCCGTCACGCGGTGACGGCGCGGCGGGACGCCCGGTCCGGACGGTCAGGACCTGGCGCTCCACGTTCACGTCGATGGGCTCCGGATCGACGCCCGGCACCTCGAAGCGGACGATGAAAGAGCCCTGCCCCGGCAGCGGGCCCACCCGTCCGGGCTCCGGGAGCCCGGAGTGTTTACGGACACTCCCATACCGCGGCCGGCCAGTCTTGACAAGAGTAGACTCAAGTTTTATCCAGACCAGTGAGGAAGTGCAGGTGCGAACGCGCAGCCCGGAGGGGCAGCCGCCGGGCCGCTCGCGGTCGGCGAGGAGGTGGACGGTGGAGATGCGCAGGGCCACCGGTGCCGCGCCGGACCCCTATGAAGTCCTCGAGGTGGACCCCTCGGCCTCGGCCGAGCGGATCACCTCCGCGTACCGGCGCCTGGTGCGCCGGCTGCACCCCGACACCCGGTCGGAGGAGGCGGCCGAGGAGGCGCTCGCGCGGGTGCTCGCCGCCTACGAGACGCTCCGCGACCCCGCCGCACGCGCGGCCGTCGACCGCCGGCGGCGGGCCCCCACCGCCGCGCCCACCCCGGTGCGCCGTGACCAGGCGGTCATGACGACCGGCACGGTGTGGAGCCCGGTGTGCGCACCCCTGCTGCGCGCGGGCCCGGTCCGGGTGGAACGGACCCTCTGACCCGCTGGAGGAAGACGGACGACGAGGAGGGAAGCCCCATGGCACGTCCGGTCGGTATCGACCTCGGTACCACGAACTCGGTGGTCTCGGTCCTCGAGGGCGGCGAGCCCACCGTCATCACCAACACCGAGGGCGCCCGGACCACGCCGTCGGTCGTGGCCTTCGCCAAGAACGGCGAGGTGCTGGTCGGCGAGGTGGCCAAGCGGCAGGCGGTGACCAACGTCGAGCGCACCGCGCGCTCCGTCAAGCGCCACATGGGCGACTCCGGCTGGCGCTTCCCGGAGAGCGGCACCATCGACGGCAAGCAGTACCGGGCCCAGGAGATCTCCGCGCGCGTGCTGCAGAAGCTGAAGCGGGACGCGGAGGCCTACCTCGGTGAGGACGTCACCGACGCGGTGATCACCGTGCCCGCGTACTTCGACGACACCCAGCGGCAGGCCACCAAGGAGGCCGGGGAGATCGCGGGTCTGAACGTCCTGCGGATCATCAACGAGCCGACGGCGGCCGCGCTGGCGTACGGACTCGACAAGGAGAACGACCAGACGGTCCTCGTCTTCGACCTCGGCGGCGGCACCTTCGACGTGTCACTGCTGGAGATGGGCGAGGGCGTGATCGAGGTGAAGGCCACCAACGGCGACACCCACCTGGGCGGCGACGACTGGGACCAGCGGATCGTCGACCATCTGGCCAAGCAGTTCAAGAACGCCTACGGCGTCGACCTGTCCAAGGACAAGATGGCGGTTCAGCGGCTGCGGGAGGCAGCGGAGAAGGCGAAGATCGAGCTGTCGAGTTCGTCGGAGACGACGATCAACCTGCCCTACATCACGGCCTCTTCGGAAGGCCCGCTGCACCTGGACGAGAAACTGACGCGCGCCCAGCTCCAGCAGTTGACGGCTGATCTCCTGGAGCGCTGCAAGGGGCCGTTCCACCAGGCGATCAAGGACGCCGGAATCAGGCTGTCCGACATCGACCACGTGATCCTCGTGGGCGGTTCCACCCGGATGCCCGCGGTGACCGAGCTGGTGAAGGAGCTGACCGGCAGGGAGCCGCACAAGGGCGTCAACCCCGACGAGGTGGTGGCCGTCGGCGCCTCGCTCCAGGCCGGTGTGCTGAAGGGCGAGGTCAAGGACGTCCTGCTCCTGGACGTCACCCCGCTGTCCCTGGGCATCGAGACCAAGGGCGGCATCATGACGAAGCTGATCGAGCGCAACACCACGATCCCGACGAAGCGTTCGGAGATCTTCACCACGGCGGAGGACAACCAGCCGTCCGTGCAGATCCAGGTCTTCCAGGGCGAGCGTGAGATCGCGGCGTACAACAAGAAGCTCGGCATGTTCGAGCTGACCGGTCTGCCGCCGGCGCCGCGCGGGGTGCCGCAGATCGAGGTCTCCTTCGACATCGACGCCAACGGCATCATGCACGTCACGGCGAAGGACCTCGGCACCGGCAAGGAGCAGAAGATGACCGTGACCGGCGGCTCCGCCCTGCCGAAGGACGCCATCGACCGCATGGTCCGCGAGGCCGAGCAGCACGCCGAGGAGGACCGCAAGCGGCGTGAGGCCGCCGAGACCCGCAACCAGGGCGAGCAGCTCGTCTACCAGACGGAGAAGCTCATCGCCGACAACGCGGACAGGATCCCCGCCGACGCGAGGAGCGAGACCGAGAGTGCCCTCGCGGAACTGAAGGAGCAGCTCAAGGGCGAGAACACCGCCGCGATCCGGCAGGCCGTCGACAAGGCCGCCGCCGCGGCCCAGAAGATCGGCAGCGCCATGTACGACAAGGCGCGCGCAGAGGGCGGCGCGACCTCGGAGCAGGGTGCGGCGGGCAGTGGTGCCAAGGCCGACGAGGAGGTCGTGGACGCCGAGATCGTGGATGACGACGACACGTCACAGGCGGGCTGACCATGGACCGGAGCCGCACGCAGAGCACGGAGCTGCGACGTCTGCTCGACGAGCGCACCGCCGACCTGCAGCGGGTGAAGGCCGAGTACGACAACTACCGCAAGCAGGTGCGGCGCGACCGCCTGGCGGTGCGCGAGATCGCCGCCGAGAACGTCCTGCGGGCACTGCTGCCCGTGCTGGACGCGGTCGAGGCCGCCCGCAGACAGGAGGCGATGACGCCCGGCCTCCAAGCCGTCGCGGAGGTCTTCAGGACCCAGTTGGGCTCGCTGGGCCTGCTGGCGTTCGGGGAGGAGGGCGAACCCTTCGACCCCGAGTGGCACGAGGCGGTCACGCATGTGGTCGCCCCGCACACCGACCGCCTCGTCTGCACTCAGATCCTGACCCCCGGATACCGGGTCGGCGACCGCCTGCTGCGCCCGGCCCGCGTGACGGTCACGGGACCGCCTCCGTCCGGCGCGACCCGGGCCGACGGGGCGACCGCGGGGGAGCGGACCGGCACCGAACGGGGCGGCCCGGCCGCGGGGTGACGCGGGAGTGCGTGGGGGAGAAACGGGCCTGCCCGGGCGGACTCGACGTCCTCTCCCCTCGGACGGAGGGAAGACAGCGTTTGCTGGAGTCGCTAAGCGGAATGTTTCAGGCCGATTGCCGAGGCGGGGGAATCCGGCCATCCGACCGATTCCGGCGACCCTCAACCGCTCAGTTGCAGGTCCCGAGTGTTCGATTTCCGTGACATCAGGCCACTGCTTCAATACTAAAAGTTACTGAAATGTGAGGGGTCGATGTGAGTTTCGTGTCCGGACTCGGCAGACTCGCGCACGCCGAACCGGCACCCGACCGGACGGCTCCGGCACACGCTCCGTCGGAGCTGTGCCGGCGACCCGACCCGAGCGGAAGGATGCACACAATGCCGAACACCGCGCGCTGGGCAGCGACTCTCACCCTCACGGCCACCGCCGTCTGCGGCCCCCTCACGGGGTCCGCGCTCGCCGCCCCGGCCGCCGCCCCGGCGTCCCTCTACGCCCCGTCGGCCCTCGTGCTGACCGTGGGCCACGGCCAGAGGGCCGCCACCGCGACCCCCGAGCGCGCCGTAACCCTGAACTGCGCCCCGACCGCCTCCGGCAGCCATCCGGACGCCGTCGACGCCTGCGCGCAACTCCGCGCCGTCGACGGCGACTTCGACGCCCTGTCGTACCAGGAGGGCGTCATGTGCACCAAGCTGTACAACCCGGTCGTCGTGACCGTCCAGGGCGTGTGGCAGGGCAAACGCGTGGACTACCAGCGCACCTTCCCCAACGAGTGCGTGAAGGACACGTACGGGAACCCCGTGTTCGCCTTCTGAGACCGGGGATCGCGCGGACTGACGCGAGCATGGATCCAAGGCTCGTGACTGGGGAGTGCGAGCCCTGTCGCGGCAATGCCACGCGATCCCCTGCCGGGGGCCGGCCGGACAGAGTGGGGCTGCCGGCCGGCCCCCGGAATCACTCGGCCGTGAGGGCCCAGTGCCCCACCTTCCGGTGGGCGGAGTCGTATACGGCCGACTCGTCTCCGGGCTTCATCTCGTAGTGCTTCAGGTGCCCGCCCCGGTACCGCGGGATCCGCCCCAGCTCCTCGGCCGCGTTCCCGTCCCAGCCGATGACGCCCAAGTCGACCTCGAGGACGAACTTCACGCGGGAGCCTCCCTTTTCACGGCGACGATGTGGCTCGTACCGTCGTGGCTGAAAGGGTCGGCACGGCTCGGCTGTTTCACGCTCACCTCGCACCCGAACCTGCGGTCGTGCCCCACCACCCGCTTCCCGCCCGTCAGCGTCAACCCGACCGTGTGGCGGATGTCCGTGCTGGACGCCGCCAGATCGACGAAGAGGGGGCCCGGCTCGAGGATCCGGGAGCCGTCGGGGCCCGGGTACGCCGCCACGTCGGCCGGGACCGTGATGTGGACCACCGAGGACTCCTGCGGCCGCAGCGGCACCCGCGCGTAGCCGATCAGCCGTGTCACCGGACGCGCCACCCTGGCCACGGGAGCGCGGAGATAGATCTGCACGACCTCCGTGCCCGCCCGGTCCCCGGTGTTGCGGACCGTGAGGCGCAGCGACGTCTCGCCGTCCGTGGCCGGAGCCGGGTCGTCGACCTGCGGCGCCTCCCAGTCGAACCGCGTGTACGACAGCCCGTGCCCGAACGGGAACAACGGCGTCGGGTCGATGGAGCTCGCCCCACTCGCCCGTCCCAGCGGCGGGGTGAGATACGTCCACGGCTGCCCGCCAGGGTCCCGCGGCACGCTCACCGGCAGCCGCCCGGAGGGGTTGACCCGGCCGGACAGTACCCCCGCGACGGCCCGGCCGCCCTCCTGGCCGGGGAAGAACGCCTGCACCACGGCGGCCGGCCGGCCGGCCCAGCGGCCCAGCGCATAGGGACGTCCCGTCAGCAGGAGCAGGACCACCGGAGTCCCGGCAGCCAGCAGTGTGTCCAGCAACGCGGCCTGGTCGTCCGGCAGTTGCAGATCCGGCGCGTCGCAGCCCTCACCGGAGGTACCGCGCCCGAACAGTCCCGAGCGGTCCCCGAGCACCGCGACGCACAGATCCGCCCCCGCCGGGTCGTCGACGAGCCGGGTGCCCGGGAACTCGGCCGCCAGCGCCTCCCGTACGGTCGGCACCGGCACCCCCATCGGCACGTCCGGGTGGTCCACGCCGACGTGACGCGGGAAGGCGTAGCAGCCCATCATCCCGGCAGGGTCGTCGGCGAGCGGACCCACCACGGCGATCCGTCCCCCGTCAGTGAGCGGCAGCACGCCGCCCGCGTTCGCGAGCAGCACCACCGACTCCTCGGCGACCCGCGCCGCCAACTCCCGCAGCCGCGGCGGGTCCAGGTCGAGCTCGGGTGGCGGCTGCGGCTCCCAGTCCGGGTCCAGCAGCCCGAGTTCGCACTTCTGGGTGAGCACCCGCAGCACGGCCCGGTCCACCGCCGGTTCGGACGCCTCGCCGGACCGGAGCGCCTCGAGCAGAGGGGCGCCGAAGCAGCGTACGGCGGGCAGTTCCACGTCGACGCCCGCGGACAGGGCCAGCGCGGCGGCCCCGCTCGCGGTGTCCGCCACACGGTGGGCGGATTCGAGGAAGGACACCGCGAAGTAGTCGGAGACGACCGTGCCCTCGAACCCCCACGCCTCCCGCAGCAGTTCGGTCAGCAACGGGGCGTGGGCGTGGGCGGGCAGTCCGTCCAGGTCGTTGTAGGCGGGCATCACCGACCGTGCCCCGCCGTCGCGCACCGCCATCTCGAACGGCGGAAGGATCACGTCGGCGAGCTCCCGCGGACCGATCGACACGGGCGCGTGGTTGCGGGCCCCGCGCGAGGCGGAGTAGCCCGCGAAGTGCTTCAGCGTGGCGATGACCCCGGCCGACTGCAGGCCGCGCACATAGGCCGTGCCGATGGTTCCCACCAGGTACGGGTCCTCGCCGATCGACTCCTCGGTGCGGCCCCAGCGGGGATCGCGCACCACGTCGAGCACGGGCGCGAGCCCCTGGTGGATGCCGCCCTCGCGCATGCCGTCGCCGATGCCGGCCGCCATCTCCGCTATGAGCGCCGGGTCGAAGGACGCGCCCCATGCCAGCGGCGTGGGGAAAACGGTGGCGCGCCAGGCGGTGAACCCGGTCAGGCACTCCTCGTGTGCCAGGGCGGGGATACCGAAGCGGTTCGCCGCCGTGACCCTGCGCTGGAAGTCCGCCAGGCGCGCGGCCCCCTCGGCCGGGTCCACCGGAGCGGTGCCGAACGGGCGGGTCAGCTGGCCGAGTCCATGGAGGAGCAGGGCGTCGAGGTCGACGTCCTCGGACACCTCGTGCTGGAGCGGCGCCACATCCTCGCCGCCGGCCAGGGAACCGGGCCAGACGCCGTACAGCTGGGCGAGTCTCTCCTCCAGGGTCATCCGGGCCAGCAGATCGGCCGCGCGTACGGGGGCGGGCAGCGTCGTGTCCTGCCAGGGCTGGACCATGGAACTCCTTGATCCCAGGGGGCTTCCGGAATCCTCCGAAAATTCTCGGGCGGATGTGCTCGGAAGGTACGGGGCGGTCCTGAGGCTGTCAACGCCCCTGGAAGCGCTTCCGATCGGCCGAGAATTCGCGGTGCACAGGGGGTTGCCTCGTTTCGGGCACTGTCTCTAGGGTGCGGCAGCAGTTCCATTTCCGGATGGTTTCGGAAACTTTTCAGGCTGCTGTGGCCACCTCATCCTCATCGGACGGATGTGGACGCTCCGTCCCGACCCCCAAGGAGCTCATGATGGGCGACCCGGCACTGTCCCGCCGCGGCTTCCTGGCCGCCTCAGCCGCCGGTCTCGGCATGACGGCACTCGGCGCCTGCGGAGGCGGCGGCTCGGACGGAGGGTCGTCGGGGACGACCACGATCGAGTGGTGGAACATCACCACCACGGACCCCGCGAAGGGCGTCTGGGCCTCCCTCGCCCGGCAGTTCGAGGCGCAGAACCCCAAGGTGAAGGTCAAGATCGTCGCGCTGGAGAACGAGGCGTACAAGTCCAAGATGACCGCGCTGACCGCCTCCGGGAAGCTGCCGGACATCTTTCACACCTGGGGCGGCGGCGTCCTCGAGCAGCAGGTCGACGCCGGGCTCGTCGAGGACCTCACCGACAGCACCAAGGCGTGGAGCGGCTCGCTGCTGTCGGTCGCGCGGCAGCCGTACCTCGTCGACGACAAGGCCTACGGCATCCCGTTCGACATGGGCATGGTCGGCTTCTGGTACAACAAGGCCCTGTTCGAGCGGGCCGGCGTCAGTGCGCCGCCGACCACCTGGAGCGCCTTCCTCGACGCCGTGCGCAAGCTGAAGTCCGCGGGCGTCACACCCATCGCCCTGGCGGGCAAGGAGAAGTGGCCGGGCATGTACTACTGGGCCTATCTGGCCATGCGCACCGCCGGCATCGACGCACTCCAGAAGGCCAGTGAGAGCAAGGACTTCACCGGAGCCGGGTTCGTGGAGGCCGGGCAGCACCTGCAGGACCTCGTTCGACTCCAGCCGTTCCAGAAGGGGTTCCTCGGCGCCGCCTACTCCACCCCCACCGGCCAGGCGGCGGCCGTCGGCAACGGCAAAGCGGCCATGGAGCTGATGGGCCAGTGGGCGCCCCAGACGGAGAAGAGCGAAGGCAGGGGCATCGGCAGCGATCTCGGCTTCTTCCCCTTCCCCGCGGTCGAGGGGGGCAAGGGCTCCCTCACCGAGGTGTTCGGCGGAGGCGGCGGCCACGCGGTGCGCAAGGGCGCCCCGCAGGCCGCGATCGACTTCCTGAAGTTCTTCGCCTCCGCCGCCACCGACCGCACCCTGGTCACCAGGACCGGTGTCATCCCCGTGGTCAGCGCGGCCGAGGACGCCCTGGCCGATCCCAACCTCAAGGCGGTGAACCAGCAGTTGAAGAGCGCCACCGGCTTCCAGCTCTACCTCGACCAGGCGTACGCGCCCGCCGTAGGCCAGGAGGTCAACGACAGCGTCGCCGCACTCATCGCCGGCTCCACGTCACCGGAGCAGGTCACGCAGTCGATCACCAAGACGGCGAAGGAAGAGCAGTAGCCGGCGATGACCTCCACCTTCCTCCCGGACAAGCGGTCCGGCCCCGGCGTCGTCGTCCCGCCCCCGGCTGCCGCCACGGCCCGCGGGCGGGCCCGGCGGCGCGCGCTGCACTGGCTCACCGCGGTGTCCTTCCAACTGCCCGCGCTCGCGCTGTTCGGCCTGCTGGTCCTGCTGCCGCTGCTGTTCGCCGTGTACGCCGCGTTCTTCCGCTGGGGCGGCTTCGGCACGCCTTCGGACTACACGGGTGTCGACAACTTCACGCGCCTCTTCCAGGACCCGGTGTTCCTCGGCGACCTGTGGCGCTGCCTGGTGCTCGTCGTCCTCTCCCTCGCACTGCAGCTGCCGTTCGCGCTCACCATGGCCGTGCTGCTCAACCAGCGGCTGCGCGGCCGGGCCGTCTACCGGATGCTGTTCTTCGCGCCCTATGTGCTGTCCGAGGCCATCACCGGTGTGCTGTTCAGCATGCTGTTCGCCCCGGACGACGGACTCGCCGACCACCTGCTGAGCGACATCGGCCTCGGCAGTCTCGGCGGGAAGTGGTTCTCCGACCCCTCCACCGTCATGGCGACCCTGTTCCTCGTCATGACGTGGAAGTACTTCGGGTTCCACATGATGCTGTACCTGGCCGGACTGCAGGCCGTCCCGGCCGAGTTGACCGAGGCGGCACTGATCGACGGCGCCGGGCCCTGGCAGCGGTTCCGCAGGGTCACCCTGCCGCTGCTCGCCCCCACCCTGCGCATCAGCGCCTTCCTGTCGGTCATCGGCTCGATCCAGCTCTTCGACCTGGTGTGGGTGGTCACCACGGGTGGCCCCGACCACCACTCGGAGACCATGGCCGTGACCATGTTCCAGTACGGCTTCAAGCGCTACCAGGTCGGCTACGCCAGCGCGGTCAGCGTGGTCATGTTCGGCCTCAGCCTGGTCTTCGCCCTCGCCTACCAGCGGTTCGTCCTGCGCCGCGACCTGGAAGGAGCCACCACCACGATGCGAGGAGGCGGCGCATGACGCTCACCAGGACCGACCGTTCCGGCACCCGGCCACCGCGCGAGGGCGCCACCCGGACGCGCACCCTGCCGGTGCACGCCGTGCTGGTCGTCGTCGGCGCGGTCATGGCCGTGCCCGTGGTGTACGCCCTGCTGTCCGGCTTCAAGTCCACCGATCAGCTCTCCCGCAACCCGATCGGGCCGCCCCACCCGTGGGTGACATCCAACTACACCGGCATCCTCGCCTCGGGCTCGTTCTGGCGGATGGTCGGCAGCAGCACGTTCATCGCGGTGGCGACGACCGTCGTGGTCGTCGCGGTCTCCGCGCTCGCCGCCTTCTCCTTCGCCCGGTTCGCCTTCCGGGGCCGGGAGGTGCTGTTCACACTGTTCACGGTGGGGCTGATGTTCCCCTTCGCGGTGGCGGTCCTGCCGCTCTTCCTGCTGCTGCGCTCGATGGACCTGCTGGACAACCCGCTCGGCGTGATCCTCCCGCAGGCCGCCTTCGGACTGCCGGTGACGATCGTCATCCTGCGCGGCTTCTTCCGGGAGATCCCCGGCGAACTGGAGGAGGCGGCCACCCTCGACGGCTGCGGCCCGTTCGGCTTCTTCTGGCGGGTGCTGCTGCCCATGGCGCGGCCCGCCCTCGGCACGGTCTCGGTGCTCGCCGTCGTCGGCAGCTGGAACAACTTCCTGCTGCCGCTGCTCGTCTTCAACGAACCGACGTGGTGGACCATCCCGGTCGGCGTCCAGCAGTTCCAGGGCCAGTACGCCTCGGACACGGCGCGCGTCTTCGCCTACCTCGTGCTGGCCATGGTCCCCGCTCTGGCCTTCTACGCGGTCGCCGAACGCCAACTCGTCGGCGGCCTCGCCACGGGCGCCACCAAGGGATGACCGGCTCTCCCCGCCGCCGTACGGCTCAAGCACACACCCGACTGTGAGGAGTCGCACCATGCGCACCGCCACCCCGTCCCGCACCCGACTCGGACTGGCCGGCGCCCTCGCCGCCCTCCTGATGGGTGCGGGGCTCGCCGCCGGCCCGGCGGCACAGGCGAAGGAAAAGCCGCCGACGCTGGCCGAACTCGCCCAGCGGCACGGCCGCTACTTCGGCAGCGCGACCGACGACCCCGAACTCACCGACGCCCCCTACACGGCCCTTCTCGGCAGCGAGTTCGACATGATCACCCCCGGCAACGGCATGAAGTGGTACGCCACCGAGCCGCAGCAGGGCGTCTTCGACTGGTCGAAGGGCGACGAGATCGTGAGGCTCGCCAGGAAGAACCACCAGCGGGTCCGCGCCCACACCCTGGTCTGGCACAGCCAGCTGCCCGACTGGCTCACCTCGCGCACATGGACGGCCGGCGAACTGCGCGCCGTGCTGAAGAAGCACATCACCACCGAGGTACGCCACTACCGCGGCGAGGTCTACTCCTGGGACGTCGTCAACGAGGCCTTCAACGAGGACGGCACCTACCGCGAGACCATCTGGTACAAGACCCTCGGCCCCGGCTACATCGCCGAGGCGCTGCGCTGGGCCCACCAGGCCGACCCGCACGCCAAGCTGTACCTGAACGACTACAACATCGAGGGCACCGGCCCGAAGAGCGACGCCTACCACCGACTCGCCCAGGACCTCAAGGCGCAGGGCGTCCCGTTGGACGGCATCGGCTTCCAGACGCATCTCGCCCTGCAGTACGGCTATCCCGCCACCCTGGAGGACAACCTGCGCCGCTTCTCGCGGCTCGGCCTCGACACCGCGCTCACCGAGGTCGACGTGCGCATGCAACTGCCCGCGACCGCCGAGAAGCTGACCGAGCAGGCGACCTGGTACAGCGACCTGACGAAGGCGTGCCTGGCGGTGCGGCGCTGCGTGGGCGTCACGGTGTGGGACTGGACCGACAAGTACTCGTGGATTCCGGCGGTCTTCCCGGGCGAGGGCGCCGCCCTGCCATGGGACGAGCAACTGCGCCCCAAGCCCGCGTACTTCGCGCTGCGGGAGGCACTGGGGGAGAAGTAGCGGCGTCCCGCGTCGCGGCCCGGCGGTGTCCGCACCGCCGGGCCACGAGTGTCAGCCCACCTTCCGCGGCGGCGCCGTACTCGCCCGCACCACCAGCTCCGTGCCCAGCTCCACGCGCGGCGAGTCCGGCTGTTCGTCGCGGGCCAGCCGCAGCACCGTGCGCACGGCCAGCTTGCCCATCTCCGCCAGCGGCTGGCGCACGGTGGTCAGCGGCGGAGCCGACCAGCGGACTTCCGGAAGGTCGTCGAAACCCACCACGCTCATGTCCTCCGGCACCCGCAGCCCGCGCCGCCGCAGCGCCTCGATCACGCCCAGGGCCATCTGGTCGCTCGCGGCGAAGATCGCGGTCGGCGGCTCCGGCAGGTCCAGCAGGGTGTTGCAGCCGGTGAAGCCGGACTCGTGGTAGAAGTCGCCGGGCACGACGAGGGACTCGTCCACGGCGATTCCGGCGCCCTCCAGCGCCGCCCGGTAGCCGTCCAGCCGGGCCCGCGAGCACAGCAGCCGGGGCGGCCCCGCCACCAGGCCGATCCGGCGGTGCCCGAGGCCCAGCAGGTGCTCGGTGGCCGCCATGCCGCCCGACCAGTTGGCCGCGCCGATGGTGGGCGCGTCCAGCGCGGGCGAGCCCGCGGGGTCGACGACCACGATCGGCACGCCGAGGATGCGCAGTTCCTCGTGCAGCACCGGCTCCAGCACCGAGGTCACCAGGATGACCCCGTCGGAGGCCCGGGCCCGCAGGTTCTGCATCCACTCCCGGGCGTCGCCGGAGCGTCCGTGGATCGCCGACACCACCGTGCCCGCCCCGGCGGCGTGGGCGACTTCCTCGACGCCCCGGATGATCTCCACGGCCCAGGGGCTGTCCAGGTCGTTGAAGACCAGGTCGAGCAGGGCGGCCCGGGCTCCGGCCGCCGAGGCCCGCTTGCGGTAGCCGTGCCGGCGCAGCAGGTCCTCGACCCGGGCGCGGGTCCCCGGGGCCACGTCGGAGCGGCCGTTGACGACTCGGGACACGGTGGGCACCGAGACCCCCGCCTGCCGGGCGATCTCCGTGATCGTGACCTTGCCGCGCTCCTCGTGCGCCTCCTCCGCGTCGCTCTCGTGCGCTGCCACGTGCCCCACCTCCGTTGCTCCGGTCCGCACCCTTGAAACTTTGCAGAAGTCTTCCGGAAGAACGGCGGCCATGGGAAGCCGTATGAGGGGGACGTCCTGCGCGCCCGAGCTTACGCAGCGCCCGTTCGGTATCCCGGCAGGGCCTGTCCTCCGGAGCAGCCCGGCTGCAAGGACGGGCCTCTCGGGCCCAGTCGAGCGGGGAGCGCGTGCCAGGGCCGGGACGCCGAGCCGGACCCGCAGGCCCCAGGTCGCCTCGGGCTGCCGGTCCCCGGGAGCACCCTCGATCACCTCGAAGAGGAGCGCCGACTACCATCGGGTGACGGACGAGGCAACGGAGCCGAGGACAGCAGACCCCGGCCGAGCGCACCCCCGTGCTCGGCCTCACACAGAAAGCAGGACATGTCCGCCACGCCCGCGTGCCTTCCCACCGCCCCCGAGCTGCCCAGCCATCCCGTCGACGTCCGGCTCGTCGTCACCGACATGGACGGCACGCTCCTCGACGGCAGCGGACGCGTCCCCGACGGACTCTGGCCCCTCCTCGCCGAGCTGCGCCGCCGCGGCGTGCTGTTCAGCCCCGCCAGCGGCCGCCAGTACGCCACGCTCGCCCGGCAGTTCGCCGCCGCGGACGACGGCATGGTGTTCGTCGCCGAGAACGGCACCTATGTCGTCCGTGACGGCGTGGAGCTCAGCTCCGACCCCCTCGAGTCCGCCGTGGCCGCCCGGGTCGTCGCCACCACGCGGCGGCTCGCAGCCGACGGCGTGGACGTCGGTGCGGTGCTGTGCGGAAAGAGGTCCGCCTACGTCGAGCGCACGGACGACGCCTTCATGGCCGAGGCGAGCCGGTACTACGCCCTGCTCCGGCCCGTCGACGACCTCACCACCGTGCGGGACGAGTTCCTGAAGGTGGCCCTCTTCGACTTCGGGCCCGTCGAGCGCACCACCGCCCCCGCCCTTCAGCCGCTCACGGCCACCCACCAGGTCGTCGTCTCGGGCGAGCACTGGGTCGACATCATGAACCGCACCGCCAACAAGGGCGCCGCCCTGCGCAGGCTCCAGCGCGACCTCGGGATCACACCCGCGCAGACCCTCGTGTTCGGCGACTACCTCAACGACCTGGAGATGCTCGACGTCGCCGAATGGTCCTTCGCCATGGCCAACGCCCACCCGGAGGTGATCCGCCGTGCCCGCCACCTCGCGCCCTCCAACACCGAGAACGGCGTGCTGCGCACCATCACCCGCCTGCTGCACCTGCCCCTGTCCACCCGCTGACCCTCACAGGTCGTTCACCAGCACGGCCGCCCCGTCGAAGCGCCCCGCCTTCAGATCGCCGAGCGCCCGCTGTGCCTCGGACAACGGGTACGGGTGTGTGGTCGCCCGTACGCCGCACCGGGCGGCGAGGTCCAGGAAGTCCCGGCCGTTCTCGCGCGTGTTCGAGGTGACGCTGCGCAACTCCTTCTCGTAGAACAGCTCGCTCTCGTAGCGCAGCGCCGGGACGTCGCTCAGATGGATCCCCGCGACCGCCAGCACCCCGCCCCGGTCCAGCGCCCGCAGCGCCACCGGGACGAGATCGCCGACCGGCGCGAACAGGACCGCCCCGTCCAGCGGCTCCGGCGGCAGGTCGTAGGCCCCGCCCGCCGAGGCACAGCCGAGATCGAGCGCGAGCCGCCGCGCGGCCTCGTCCCGGGTCAGCACGTGCACGGTGGCGCCCCGCGCCAGCGCGACCTGCGCACACAGGTGCGCGCTGCCGCCGAACCCGTACAGCCCGAGGCGCCCGCCCGCCGGCAGCGACGTCCGCAGCAGCGCCCGGTAGCCGATGATGCCCGCGCACAGCAGCGGCGCCGACGCCACATCGTCCACCTCGGCCGGCAGCCGGTAGGCGAAGGCGGCGGGCACGGTGGTGTACTCGGCGTAGCCGCCGTCGGCGTCCCAGCCGGTGTACCGGGAGTCCGGGCAGAGGTTCTCGGCGCCGCGCACGCAGTACCGGCACGTGCCGTCCGTACGGCGCAGCCACGCCACGCCCACCCGGTCGCCGGTGGCCCATCCGCTCACGCCCCCGCCGATCCCGGCCACCACGCCCACCACCTCGTGCCCGGGCGTCACCCCGGGACGGCGCACCGGCAGGTCGCCCTCGGCCACGTGCAGATCGGTACGGCAGACACCGCAGGCCCGCACGTGCACCAGCAGCTCACCGGGGCCCGGCACCGGAACCGGCCGCTCCACGAGAGCGAGCGGCTCCCGCTCGACGGGTCCCGGCCGGTCCACCACCCATGCGCGCATCATGTGCCCCGTCCCGTACACGACTGCCTCCTTCCAGTGTCGTCACGCCGACCGTCCGGCGCACGGCACGGCCTGCGCCCGGTACGTCCCCGGCGGGACGGAGCGGGGGTGCCGGCCGGCCGCGCCTTCCGGACGGCGCGGGTCCCCCGGCCCGGGAACGGGGCGGCGGCGGGGCGTGGCATGATCAGGGCATGCCTGAACGTGTTGTGGCCGCCTGCGACGGGGCTTCGAAGGGAAACCCGGGACCCGCCGGATGGGCCTGGGTCGTCGCCGACGACGACGAGGTCCCGAGCCGCTGGGAGGCCGGCCCGCTGGGCACCGCGACCAACAACGTCGCCGAACTGACGGCCCTGGAGCGGCTGCTGACCGCGGTCGACCCGGGGATCGCGCTGGAGGTCCGGATGGACTCGCAGTACGCGATGAAGGCGGTCACCACCTGGCTGCCCGGCTGGAAGCGCAAGGGCTGGAAGACCGCCGCCGGCAAGCCCGTCGCCAACCAGGCACTGGTCGTCCGCATCGACGAGCTGCTCGCGGGCCGCGAGGTGGAGTTCCGCTACGTGCCCGCCCACCAGGTCGGCGGCGACCGCCTCAACGACTTCGCGGACCGCGCCGCCAGCCAGGCGGCCACCGTGCAGAAACCGGCGGGCAGCGCCTACGGCTCCCCGGAGCCGCCGCCGTCGCCCGAGCCGGCCGCCGCCGCTCCGTCGCGCCGTGGCGCGCCCGCGCGGAAGCGGACCACCACGCGCACGATCAAGGCGAAGTTCCCGGGCCGCTGCGTCTGCGGCCGCCCGTACGCGGCGGGCGAGCCCATCGCCAAGAACGCCCAGGGCTGGGGCCACCCGGACTGCCGTTCGGCCGGCGACACCTGAGACGGCTTTTCCGTGGGTTCCGGGCGCCCCGGCGCGCGGAGCGGTACGTTCCTGATCCATGAACGGGAACAGCGTTCTGCCGGGCGAGCTGAGGCAGCTGATCGAGTCCGGTCCCATGGCGCACCTGAGCACCATCAACCCCGACGGGAGCCCTCAGGTGACCGTCATCTGGATCGGACTGGACGGCGACGACGTCGTCAGCGGGCATATGGCGCGACACGTGAAGCTCCGCAACATCGAGCGGGATCCGCGGGTCGTGCTCTCCTTCGACGCCCCACGCGTACCCGGAGTCTTCCTGAACGAGTACGCCGTGCTGCGGGCGCGGGCCGCGGTGGAGCCCGACGAGGGCGCCTGGGACCTGCTCAACCGCCTCGCCAAGGTCTACATGGCCCCGGACGCCGAGTTCCCGGCCCCCAAGGGGCCCGGCTACATCGTGCGCTACACGGTCGAGCGCATCGGCGGCGTCGGGCCCTGGGCGCCGTCCTCGCACTGAGCGAGCCCAGGGCCCGAGCCCTCAGTCGGTGTCGAAGGTGTAGTGCGCCGTGTGGTCCAGCAGGTCGGCGGGGCGCGTGTCGTTCCAGGGCTTCATCGGCTCCTCCAGATCGACGACGTCCGGTGTGCCGCCCGTGGGAAGGTAGCCGGAGCCGGGGTGGCGGCGCTGCCACTCCGCCCAGAGCTTGTCGACGTAGGCGTGGTGCAGCCAGAAGACCGGGTCGTTGGGGGAGACCCCGGTGGCCATCTGACCGCCCACCCACACATGGACGCGGTTGTGCAGGTTGACGCCCCGCCATCCCTCGAGATGGTTGCGGAAGCCGTCCGAGGCGCTGTTCCAGGGCGCCATGTCGTACGTGGGTATGGCGAGGACGGAGTCGACCTCGGCCCGGGTCGGCAGATCGCGTCCGCCGCCGCCGAGCGAGCGCCGCAGAAACGTGCGGCCGTCCACGCGCACCGTGATCGGCCAGTGGCCGGCGGCCGATGCGAACGGCCCGTCCATCACCCGTCCGTCCAGCGCGCGCCCGGTGCCGCCGAGGAAGTCCGGCGCCCACAGCGAGGAGCGCGGCGAGCGGTCGTCGGTCCAGTCCCAGTACGGGAGTGCGACGGAGGAGTCGACGGACTGGAGGGCCTGTTCGAACTCGATCAGGAATCTGCGGTGCCAGGGCAGGAACGACGGCGAGCGGTGCGCCGTGCGTTCCCCCGTGTCGGTGTCGCTCATGATGAAGGCGTTGTGGGTGGTGACGAAGGCGTCGTAGCGGCCACTGCGCTTGAGTTCCAGGAGCGCGGCGACCAGCCGTCGCTTCTCGTCGGCCGTGAGGGTCGCCTGGTTCTTGCGTACGGTCATGTGCGGAAGGCTCCGAAAGGTGTCCGGGGTGCGGGCGGTCAGGTGAGGGGGACGAGCGGGGCTCCCCGCAGTTCGACCACGGCCGCGCGCGCGGCGGCACGCGGGCTCGGCACCGGGTCGTAGTGGCTGACCACGCTGATCCAGCTGCCGTCCGCGTTGCGCATCACATGCAGCTCGACCCCGTCGATGAACACCCCGTATCCCGCACCGTGGTGGTGGCCCCCGGCCAGGGGGCGGCCCTGTATCCGGCGGCCCAGATAGACCTCGTCGAAGGCTTCCGGAGCATCGTGGCCGTGGTCGTGGTGGCTGTGTCCTTCGGCCGCGGCCGACGGGGCGGGCAGGCCGGCGACGGCGGCGACGGCGGCGCCGGCCGCGAGGGCGCTGCGTCGGGTGAGAAGTGGCATACGAGTCCTCCGGGTCAAAGGGGGTTGACGTGCCGTGTCCTGCCTATCCGTCGGCGGGCGCGTCCCGGAAATCGCCTCAGGGTGGTTGGGTGTGATCAGGACAAGTGCTGTCATGTCCTACAAAGTTGAACCAAGATGATCTTGCTGTGACGGCTGATCGACGGTGCGCCGGAACGGGAAATTCCGCCCTCTTCGAGCGGTCCGGAAGTGGATCTTTCATTACCGGGCGCCGCTCCGTGGCCCGGCTCACGTCTCACATCTGACGCGAACCGCCGCTCCCGACCGGGCTGTTGGGGGGCGAGCCCCGCTGCCCCGCCGACCTCACCGCTTGGGGTGAATGGCCGTTCACCGGCTATGGTGAATGGCCATTCACCGGAATTCCGGTCGATCGACCCCCTGGAGTGCGTATGGTCCCCATACCCGCCGGACCGGCCGGGCGGCCGGGAGTGCGTGACCGGCTGGCGGTCCCCGTGCTGGCCTTCGGCGGCATCCTCATGGCCGTCATGCAGACCGTCGTCGTCCCCCTGCTGCCCGACCTGCCCCGGCTCACCGGCGCCTCCGCGGGCACGGTCTCCTGGACGGTCACCGCCACGCTGGTGTCCGGGGCGGTGCTCACCCCGGTGCTCGGGCGGGCCGGGGACATGTACGGCAAACGGCGGGTGCTGGTGACCGCACTGGCGCTGATGACGTTGGGCTCGGTGCTCTGCGCGCTCTCGTCCGACATCGCCGTGCTCATCGCGGCACGGGCTCTGCAGGGCGCGGCCGCCGCGGTCGTCCCGCTGTCGATCAGCATCCTGCGCGACGAACTGCCGCCCGAACGCACCGGATCCGCGGTCGCCCTCATGAGTTCCACCGTGGGTATCGGCGCGGCCCTCGGGCTGCCGCTGGCCGCGCTCGTCATCCAGTACGTGAACTGGCACGCCATGTTCTGGGTGACCAGCGTCCTGGGCGCCGTCGGCCTCGCCCTCGCCCGGTGGGCGGTGCGCGAGTCGCCCGTCCGCGCCCCCGGACGTTTCGACGTCCTGGGCGCACTGGGCCTCGCCGCCGGACTGGTCTGTCTGCTGCTGGCCGTGTCGCAGGGCGGCCAGTGGGGATGGGGGAGTGCGCGGATCCTGGGCCTGTTCACGGGCAGCGTGCTGATCCTGGCGCTGTGGTGCCGGCAACAGCTGCACGCCGAACGACCCCTCGTCGACCTGCGTCTGGCCGCCCGCCCGCGGGTCGCACTGCCGCACCTCACGGCCCTGCTGGTCGGCTTCGGCTTCTACGCCAACTCGCTGGTGACGGCGCAGCTCGTCCAGGCCCCGAAGGCCACCGGCTACGGGCTCGGCCTGTCCATCGTGGGCGGCGGTCTGTGTCTGCTGCCCAGCGGAGTGATCATGCTGCTGTTCTCGCCGGTGTCCGCCCGTATCTCGGCGACCCGCGGACCCCGGATCACCCTCGCCGTCGGCGCGGCCGTGCTCACCGTCGGATACGCCGTACGCATCGCGGACAGCCGCGACCTGTGGATGATCATCCTGGGCGCGTCCATCGTGGCCACCGGCACGACCCTCGCCTACTCGGCGCTGCCCACCCTCGTCCTGCGCGCCGTGCCGGCCGGGCAGACCGCCTCCGCGAACGGCGTCAACGTACTGATGCGCACCATCGGCCAGGCCACCTGCAGCGCCTGTGTCGCCGCGGTCCTCGTCCACCACACCAGCCGGGCGGCCGGCATCCCCGCCCCCACGCTGCACGGCTATCTGCTGGCGTTCGCGATGGCGGGCGCGGTCGCCCTCGTGGCGTGCGCCACCGCCCTGGCCATACCGGGGGACCGCACGCCGGGCGGTACCCGCGGGCGCAGGACGCCGTCGCCCGACACGGCGCTGGAAGGAGCCTGAGGTCCTTGACCACGTCACCGGCCACCGCGCCCGCCCGCCGCGACGCCGAGACCACCAAGGCCGCCATCCTGCGCGCCGCCCGCCATCTGCTGGCCCGGCACGCCCACGCGGACATCACGCTCAGGGCGGTGGCCGACCGGGCCGGGGTCAGCCCGCCGCTGATCCTGAAGTACTTCGGCACCAAGGACGCGCTCTTCTCACAGGTGATGTCCTTCGAGACGGACGCCGCCGCCCTGCTGGACGCACCGCTCGCGGACCTCGGCCGGCACATGGTCCGCCATGTGCTGCTCAGCCAGACGCGGCAGGGCGCCGACCCTCTCCTGCGCATCGTCTTCGCACCCCTGCACGGTGAGCAGGGCGACATCCTGCGCGCCAACTTCCGCACCCAGGTCAGCGACCGCCTCGCGGCGCGACTGAGCGGTCCCGACGTGGGCCTGCGCGCCGAGCTCGCGGTGAGCGCCCTGCTGGGCCTCGGCGTGATGTTCGGCATCGCACGCGGCACCCACCTGCGCGCGGCGGACCTCGACGACATCGCCGACCGCTGGGCACCGGCCGTACAGGCGCAGTTGACCCCCTGACCCGGTCAGCCCACCCCTGCGGGCCGGAACTGGATGCTGATCCGGGGCCCGGTCGCCCGGCTGCTCTTCGGGATCGAGTGCTCCCACGTCCGCTGGCAGGAGCCGCCCATCACGATCAGGTCCCCGTGCCCGAGCGGACGCCGGACGGCCTGCCCGCCACCGCGCGGCCGCAGCGCCAGATCGCGGGGCGCGCCCACGGACAGGATGGCGACCATGGTGTCCTCGCGTGTGCCCCGGCCGATGCGGTCCCCGTGCCAGGCGACACTGTCCCGGCCGTCCCGGTAGTAGCACAGACCTGCCGTCACGAAGGGCTCGCCGAGCTCCGGGGCGTAGCGCGCGGACAGGGTGTCGCGCGCCTCCTCCAGGACGGGGTGCGGAAGCGGCTCCCCGGGACGGTAGTAGGCCAGCAGCCGCGGCACGTCCACCGTGTGGTCGTACATGTGCCGTCGCTCGGCGTGCCAGGGCACCTCGGCGGCCAGCCGCACGAACAGCGCGTCGGCCCCGCTGAGCCATCCCGGCAGCACGTCGATCCAGGCCCCGGCGCCCAGCCGGGTTCGCCGCAGCCCGTCGAGCGGGCCGAGTCGGATGTCGTCGGTCTGGTCGAACAGTGACCCCTGCAGGTGCGTGGCCATACAGGCAGCGTACTCCGCTGAATCGAAAGTATGTTCAGTGTCGTACCCCCGGTATGGCGTCGGTCACATCCGCCCCGAGGGGCGGCGGGTGCGCAACCGTGCCGCGTCCGCCCGTCATCTCACCTTGCGGCACACGGTCACCCGGGAGTCGGCCGAACGCGAACGTATGCAAAGACACCCCCCGGAAAGCCGGGAACGGGATCTTTCGGCTTTACATGTACATGGCGGATGCGTGAGGGTGGCGCACCGGGGCCCGACCAGCCCCCACGGCGCCCAGGAGCGCCGTGCCCGAGGGCGGTTGGGGATCCGGCCGCCCCCGCACGAAGGAACCATGTGCGCAGACCCCACATACGCAGGCTGGCCGTCGCCGTCACCGTGACCACGGCGGCCACGCTCCCGGCCGTGCCGGCACTCGCCGACGCCCCCGCCGCCGCAGCGGCCCCCGCCTCCTCGCCGGTCGACGTGGCCCGGGCCGCCGCGTTCGCGCACGCCTCCGCCACAGGTGTCATCCGGGGGGACACCCTGCTGGCGAAGGACGTCATGACCGATCCGGACGGCAAGCAGCACGTCCGGTTCCTCCGCACCCACCGGGGCCTGCCCGTCCTCGGCGGCGATCTCGTCGTCCACCTGGACGAGCGGGGCGGGTATCTCGGCGTGACGCGCGCCGCCGGGCACACCCTGGAACCGCCCACCGCGGCGGCGAAGTTGACGGCGTCCCAGGCCGAGCGGAAGGCCGCAGCCGCCGCGCGGGGCGACGCGGACGCCGCCGAACTCGTCGTGGACGCCCGCGACGGCGGCTCCGCCCTCGCCTACCGGGTGCGTGTCACCGACAGCCACACCGCGGAGGCGGGTGGCTCCCGCACGGTCGTCGTGGACGCGCTGACCGGCCGGATCCGCAGCGACACGCCCGACAGTGACGAGTTCGTCTCGCCCTCCCTGAAGCAGACGCTGCGCAGGCGGGGCGAGTCGGCGACCCCGCGGACCGATGGACCCGCCGCCCTTGCGGGCCTCACGGCGACGGGACCGGCGGCCGCCCCGCACCCGTCCACCGCCAACGGCACCGGTACCTCCCTCTTCGTCGGGACGGTGCCGCTGACCACCACCCGGACCGGCCGCACGGGCTATCTGCTGAAGGACCCCACCCGCTGGGGCACCGAGACCCGGGACGCGAAGGGCCGCGAGCTGAAGTCGTTCGCGCGTGGCACCACGTTCACCAGCACCACGGACAAGTGGGGCAACGGCGCCACGTCCAACCGCGCCACCGTCGCGGTCGACGCCCAGTACGGCATCACCAAGACCCTCGACTTCTACAAGAAGGCCTTCGGCCGCAAGGGCATCGGGAACAACAGCGCGGGCGCCCGCGCGATGGTGCACTTCGGCCACAAGGTCGGCAACGCCTTCTGGGACTCCGCCTGTGGCTGCATGCTGTACGGCGACGGGGACGGCGCCCTGTTCAAGAAGCCGCTGGTCGTCCTCGACGTCACCGGTCACGAGCTGACCCACGGCGTCGTCGACGCCACCGCCGGCCTGCAGCCGACCCGGGTGGACGAGGACGGCAACCAGCACGGCGAGCCGGGCGCACTCAACGAGTCGCTCGCCGACATCTTCGGCTGTGGTGTGGAGTTCGCCGCCGGCAACCCGAAGAACCCGCCGAACTACCTGATGGGCGAGAAGCTCGGTCTGCGGCAGAGGTTCCTGCGCCGCCTCGACCACCCGTCCCTGGACAAGCTCGAGGGCACGGTCGACTACTGGTCCACCGCCGCGCACGACGCCGAGGTGCACGCCGGATCCGGCGTCTCCTCACACGCCTTCTACCTGCTCGCCGAGGGCAGCGGCAGGAAGACCATCGGCGGTGTGGTGTACGACTCGCCGACCTACGACGGCTCACGGGTGACCGGTGTCGGGCGGGCCAAGGCGCTGGCGATCTTCTACCGGGCGCTGACCCGCTACATGGTCTCCACGACGGACTTCCACGGCGCGCGCACCGCGACGCTGAAGGCCGCAGCCGACATGTACGGCACGACCAGCACCGAGTACAAGGCGGTCGACAAGGCGTGGGCCGCGGTCGACGTCACGGCCGCCAACACCCCCTCCCCGCCCGGACGCTGACCGGCAGGGGCCCCGCTCGCCTCGGTGAGCGGGGTCCCTTCACGTCAGTGCTCCTTCTGCACCGTCAGCTCACTGGGCCGTACGACGACGTACCCCTCGCCCTCCAGCTTCAGTTGCACCGCCTCACCCGAACCGCCGCGCAGCATCGAGCCGATGGACTGCGACCGGTGCAGCGAGGTGTGCAGCCGGGCCGTCCAGCCCACCACCGCGTCGGTGTCGACGAACACCGGCAGCTCGGGCGAGACCGGTATCACCAGTGGATTTCCCTCACAGATCAGCCCCAGCCCGCCGTGCCCGGTGAACAAGCTGTTGAACAGCCCGCCGCCGGCGATCCCGGCGCCTTTCACGGTCTTGATCTCGTACGACAGGGTCGCGTCGAAGCAGAGCACGTTGCGCCCGTTGACGGTGAACTCGTCGCCCGGCTCGACATCCACGATGAAACAGTTCTGCGCCTCGTGCGCGAACCACGCCTCGCCCCGCCCGCGCACGGCCATCAGCGGCAGCCCCTCGCCGGTGACCGCCCGCTTGAGCATTCCGCCCACCCCCTGGCCCTTGCGTTCGAACCTGAGGTCCCCGCGGAAGGCGACCATCGAGCCCTGCCGCGCGAACATCTCGCCGCTGACGACGTACCGGACGGACTTGGCGTTCTGCAGGGACATACCCGGCGCGGTGGCGGGCTGCACCATGTGCTCGCTGGAAAAGAGATCACCCTTCATGCGGGCATCCTGTCCCGGACGGCTCCCTTCCGCCAAGATCACCGTTGTCCGCGACCCCGCACCGGTCTTTGTCCGTTCGCCCGCCGGCGTGCGGCGGCTTCCGGCATTCGACCGGTGATCGGCGGCGAAGCGGGGAACGATGTCCCGGGAGTCTTCAGGCGGGAGGACGGGAACGCATGACGGTGCTCGGTGTCGACATCGGAACGTCCAGCGGCAAAGGCGTGCTGGTGGATGCGGACGGAACGATTGTCCGCACGGCCACGCGCCCGCACACGGTCAGCCGCCCCACGCCCGGCCACGTGGAGATGGACGCCCGCCTCTGGTGGGACGAGTTCGTCTCCCTCGCCCGCGAACTGGTGACACCCGGCACCGTCGTGCGGGCGGTCGGCGTCTCCGGCATGGGCCCCTGCGTCGCCCTCGCCGACGAGACGGACATCCCGCTGCACCCGGCGATCCTCTACGGCGTCGACACCCGCGCCACCCACCAGATCGCCCGACTGGACGCCGAGTTGGGCCGCGAAGCCGTCCTGCGACGCTGCGGCTCCCTGCTGTCCACCCAGGCGGTGGGCCCCAAGATCGCCTGGCTCGCGGAGCACCGCTCCGACGTGGCCGCCCGCGCCAGACGGCTGTACATGCCGAACTCCTACCTGGTGAACCGGCTCACCGGCCAGTACGTCCTGGACCACCACTCGGCGAGCCAGTCCGTACCGCTGTACGACTCCACCGCCCAGGACTGGTACCGGCCCTGGGCACGCCGTATCGCGCCGGACCTCGAACTGCCGCCCCTGCGCTGGCCCGGTGACATCGCCGGCCAGGTCACCTCCGACGCGGCCGCGGCCACCGGGCTCCCCGCCGGGATCCCCGTCGTCACGGGGACGATCGACGCCTGGTCGGAGGCGCTGAGCGTCGGCGCCCAGCACACCGGTGACCTGATGCTCATGTATGGCAGCACCATGTTCCTGATCCACACCGTGTCGGAGCGGCTGCTCGTGCCGCAACTGTGGAGCACCGTCGGCGCGTTGCCGGGAACGCGCAGCCTCGCCGGCGGTATGGCCACCTCCGGGATGATCACCGACTGGCTGCGGGACCTGCTCGGCGAGGGCGACCCCGATGCGCTGCTCGCCGAGGCCGACGCGGCGGGAGCCGGTGCCAGGGGCCTGCTGATGCTGCCCTACTTCGCGGGGGAGCGGACCCCGGTCGCCGACCCGGACGCCCGCGGAGTGATCGCGGGACTGACGGTGGAGCACACCCGCGGCGACCTGTACCGCGCCGCGCTGGAAGCCACCGCGTTCGGCGTACGGCACAACGTCGAGGCGATGCGCCAGGCCGGTGCCGACATCCGCCGCGTCGTCGCCGTCGGCGGAGGCACCCGCGGCGGTCTGTGGACCCGTATCGTCTCCGCCGTCACCGGCCTCGAACAGGAGATCAGGACCGTCACGCTCGGCGCCAGCTACGGCGCCGCGTTCCTGGCCGCGAGCGCGATCGGCGAGACCGACATCGACACCTGGAACCCGGTGCGCGAGCGCATCACCCCCGACACCCGGCTGCGGTCCCGCTACGACGACCTCTACGACCTCTATCTGCGGCTGTACCCGGCGACCCGTGACATCACCCACGCGCTCGCTCGCCACCAGCGCGCGACCGCGAAGCTCCCGCCTGCGTGAGGTCCGCCGCGCCGGCGGCACGGCGGACCCCCGAAAGACCGGCTCAGCCCGAGGCGAACCGGGCGTATACCGTCGCGGTCATGTCCGACTCCCTGAAGCAGCCCGCCTCCCCGCCCTGTCCCGTACCGCCCCCCGCCCCGACGGGTCCGAGCACGGCCGCGAGCGTCGGCGGCAGCCGCACCGGCGCGGCGACCGCGACCCTCGACCCGGTCACGGACACGGGTGTGGCGGCCGGGGTGCGCGGCACCCTGGAGGCCGTCTTCGACACCGTCGCCCAGGTACGGGCCGACACCACGGCACTGCTGACACGTATCGGCACCCGGGGCCACGGCCCGGCGTCCGCCGACCTCGCGGCGCTGCGCCCGGGCCTCCATCTCCACCTCGCCCGCCAGGAACTCGTCTCCGGCGTCGGCTTCATCGCGGCGCCGGGTCTGCTCACCGACGTTCCGGCCTGGCTGGAGTGGTGGCAGACGCGCGCCGACGGGTCGGTACGTCCGCTGCTGCTCGATCTCGACCCGCAGGAGTCGGCGTACTCCGACTACACGCACTGGGACTGGTTCGCCCTGCCCCGTGACACCGGCCGCCGCGCCGTCGCCGGGCCCTACGTCGACTACCTCTGCTCGGACGAGTACAGCCTGACCCTGTCCGCACCGGTCCACGTCCAGGGCCGTTTCACCGGGGTCGCCGCCGCCGACGTGTACCTGCGGCACTTCGAGGCGGCCGTGATGCCCCTGCTGCGACGGCTGCCCGCACCGGCCCACCTGGTCAACGCCCGCGGCCGGGTGGCGGCCTCGGCCGACCCGGCCCACCTGGTGGGCTCCCTCACCAAGGGGCCCGACTTCGGCGCCGTCCTCGCCGGCGCGCGGCCGGGCCGCCACCAGGGGCTGCGCCTGGTCCCCTGCGACGACATCCCGCTCGTCCTCGTCGTGGCGGAGGGCTGACGGGCTGCCGGGCGGAGGACTGACGGCCTGTCGGCCGGCGCGTCAGCCGCCGCCCAGCGCCTCCTCGGCCGCGGCCGCGACTGCCGCCGCCACGGCCGCGAGCGCGGGCGAGTCCAGCTTCCACTGCTGCCAGTACAGCGGCGCGTCCACCGGCCGGTCCTCGGCCAGGTGCACCAGCCGTCCCGCGCGCAGCAGCGGATCGGCCTGCTGTACGGGCACCATGCCCCAGCCCATTCCGGCTGCGACGGCGGCCACGAAACCCTCCGACGTCGGGATGAGGTGCCGCCGCCCGCCCGCGCCACCGGACACCCGCAGCCCTCGCAGGAACCCGTCCTGGAAGTCGTCGTGCCGGTCGAAGGCGACGACCGGCGCCCGGCCGAGCACCTCCCGCGGCGGCACGCCGGGCCGCCCCCCGAGCCACCGCCCGACGAACCCGGGGCTCGCCACCGCCACGTACCGCATGCGACCCAGGCTTCGTACCGCGCACCCCGCGACCGGGTCCGGCGACGAGGTCACCGCCGCCATCACCTGCCCCTCGCGCAGCAGCGCGGCCGTACGGGCCTCGTCCTCACGGCGCAGCTCGAATACGATGCCCAGCTCCTCGGGCACGCGGGTGAGCGCCGGCAGGAACCAGGTGGCCAGCGAGTCCGCGTTCACCGCGATCGACAGCCGCGTCGTCTCCCCGGCTCCGGTCATGCCCAGCTCACCGCGGGCGTCCTCCTCCAGCCGGGCGAGCTGGCGCGCGAACCGCACCACGATCTCGCCGGACTCGGTGGGCCGCACCGGTTTGGTCCTCGTCAGCAGCACCCGCCCGGTGCCCTGCTCCAGCGCCTTGACCCGCTGGCTGACCGCCGAGGGCGTCACATGCAGGACACGGGCGGCAGCGTCGAAGGTGCCCTCGTCCACCACGGCCAGCAGGGTCCGCACCTGGTCCAGAGGAAGCTCTTTCATCACGTCGGCTCATGCTACGTAAGAATCTTTAGCTGTACTTCGGTAGCCTGTCCTCCTTAGCGTCCCTGCCATGACAAGTGCCCTGCTCGCCGTGGCCGCCGGATTCGGCACCGGCCTCTCCCTCATCGTCGTGATCGGCGCCCAGAACGCCTTCGTCCTGCGCCAGGGCATCCGCCGTGAGGCCGTCCTCGCCGTGGTCGGCATTTGTGCGCTGTCCGACGCGGTGCTCATCGCGCTGGGTGTGGGCGGGGTCGGCGCGGTCGTCGTGGCCTGGCCCGACGCGCTGACCACGGTCGGCCTGATCGGCGGCGCATTCCTCCTCTGCTACGGCGCTCTGGCCGGCCGCCGGGCCCTGCGGCCCTCCGCGATGCGGGTGGAGGGCGCCTCCGAGCGCTCCCGGAGGCGCGCCGTCCTCACCTGCCTGGCGATGACCTGGCTCAATCCGCACGTCTACCTCGACACCGTCTTCCTGCTCGGCTCGATCGCCGTCGGGCACGGCACCCTGCGCTGGACCTTCGGCCTCGGCGCGGCCCTGGCCAGCCTGTGCTGGTTCGCCTCGCTCGGGTTCGGTGCCCGGCTGCTGGCCCGCCTCCTGTCCCGCCCGTCCTCCTGGCGCGTCCTGGACGGCCTGGTGGCGGCGACGATGATCACGACCGGCGGCATGCTCCTCGCCGGAGCCTGAGACCGGGCGCTCTCCGTCCGCCTACGCGCAGGGAGCGGCCCGGGTGCCGGTCCCTCGGGCGGATCGGCGATAGTAAACCCGGAATTGACGGGTGTACTGGCCAAGGAAGACCGTGGACGCGAGTGAGAGCACGACCGACGACGCAGCGGCCCCGGAAGAGGGCCCGCAACCGGCCGGGACCGGGCCCCGCGGGTGGCGGCGCTGGGCGATGGACACCCGCCCGCTGCGCCGCCCCGCCTACCGCCGTCTGTGGTCCTCGACGATCGTCACGGCGGTCGGCAGCCAGCTCACCGCGGTCGCCGTGCCCAAGCAGATCTACGACATCACCGGCTCCTCGGCGTGGGTGGGGTACGCGAGCCTCGCCGGTCTGCTGCCGCTCGTGCTGTTCGCGCTGTGGGGCGGCGCGATCGCCGACAGCACGGACCGCCGCAGGCTGCTGCTGATCACCAACTCGGGCCTCGCCGTCACCTCCGTGCTCTTCTGGGTCCAGGCCGCCGCCGGTCTGGACTCGGTCGTCGTCCTGATGGCGCTTCTCGCCCTTCAGCAGGCTTTCTTCGGCCTCAACTCCCCGGCCCGCAGCGCCTCCGTCGCCCGCCTGGTCCCGGAGGAGGAACTTCCTGCGGCCAACGCCCTCGGGTCCACCGTCATGCAGATCGGCCTGGTGACCGGACCCCTCCTCGCGGGCGCCCTGATCCCCGTCGTCGGCCTGTCCGAGCTGTACCTGATCGACGCCCTGGCCCTGTGCGTCACGGTGTGGGCGGTGGTCCGGCTCCCCGCCCTGCCGCCCCGGGCCGCGGCGGCCGGCAGCCGGGCGGGCCGGCAGGCGATCGCCGAGGGCTTCCGCTACCTCTCGCTCCACAAGGTACTGCTGCTCTCCTTCCTCGCCGACATCATCGCCATGGTGCTCGGCCTGCCCCGCGCCCTGTTCCCGCAGCTCGCCGCGCAGACGTTCGCCTCCTATGGGGAGGGGCTCGCGCTCGGCCTGCTGTTCGCGGCCATTCCCGTCGGAGCGGTGCTCGGCGGCCTGCTGTCCGGGACGTTCTCCCGCGCCCGCCGCCACGGCCTCATGGTGATCGCCGCGGTGATCGGCTGGGGCGCGGCCATCACCGGCCTCGGCCTGGCCACCGACCTCTGGGCGGCCGTGGCGTTCCTGGCGCTCGCCGGCGTGGCCGACATGGTCTCGATGGTCTTCCGCGGCGCGATCCTGCTGTCGGCCGCCACCGACGAGATGCGCGGCCGGATGCAGGGCGTGTTCACGGTCGTCGTGGCGGGCGGACCGCGCCTCGCCGACGCCCTGCACGGCACGGCCGGCTCGGTCCTCGGCGCTCGCACCGCCATCGCGGGCGGCGGCCTGCTGGTCATCGCGGCGACCCTGGTCCTGACACTGGCGACGCCCGCACTGCGCACCTACCGGATCTGAAACGCCATCCGCCCCAAAACCACGCGCCCCGGAATGGGGCAGGGATTCAGCGATGGAGCGATTCGATGATTCGGTCATTCTTGAATTGATCAGGAAACACTTCAGGCGCGATTTCCCTGACTCCGGGGTATTGTCAACATATGAATACGGTGAGCTTTGCAGTACAGGCTGCTGCTCGCGTCGATCGCGTTGGTTCCCAGTGGACGCTCAGCGTGTTCTTCATCCTTGTGGGCGTGATCGTCGCCGGAGCACTGGTATGGGCGGTTCGGCTCGGCATGTCCGTCCGCGACCGGGAGCCCGCACCGCCCCGCGCGGACGAGCACCCGCACATGCCCGACGGCGGACCCGTCCTGGAGGAGCGGGAGGTCCGGGAGCCCGAGGAGGTGCCGCACGCGGGACAGGAGAGCGAGCGGCTCATGCCGTACCAGCTCCATCACGCCCCGAGCAGGCGGTGCGACGACCAGCACCGCAGGCGCTGGCTGCCGGGTTCCAGCGGCGGCTTCGGCAGCGGCGGCCCCGGCCACGTGTGAGCCTCCCGGCTCGCGGCAGGTCCTGTCAGGGCAGGTCGGCCGCCGAGTCCTCCGACGCCAGGTCCGGGCGCAGCCGCAGCCACGAGGGTTGTCTGAGCAGCCCCGACCGGGTACGCGTGCTGTAGCGGACCTCACCGACCAGTCTCGGCAGCACCCAGCGGGCCCCTGCCACCCGTGGATCGCGCTCGAACGGGCACCGTGTGCTCTTCACCGCATCCAGCAGCCGGGCGAGTTCGGCCCGCTCGCCCTCGCTCCAGCCGGTGCCCACCCGCCCGACATAACGCAGCCGCCCTGCCTCGTCCCGCTGCCCCAGCAGCAAGGCCCCCGGCAGTCCCCGTAGCCGTCCACGTCCGGGCAGCCAGCCGGCGACGATCACATCGACGGCCCGCACATTGCGGATCTTGATCCAGGAACGGGACCGCACCCCCGGCTCGTAGACCGAGTCGAGCCGCTTGCACACCAGCCCCTCCAGACCCGCCTCCCGGGTCGCCTCCAGCGCCCGCGCCCCGTGGCCGACGATCGCGCCCGGCGTCGACCAGCTGGCCCCGGCCAGCGCCAGCCCCTCCAGCAGCTGCCGCCGTCGGGCGTAGGGGAGGGCGAGGAGGCGCTCACCGCGCAGGAACATCACGTCGAACAGCACCAGATGCACCGGGATCTGCGCGGCGCGGCGCGCCGCCAGCGCGGGGGAGTGGGCAAGGCCCATCCGGGACTGCAGCCGCTGGAAATCACCTCGCCCCCGCTCGTCGGGCGCCACCACCTCCCCGTCGAGCACCGCGGCCGCGGCGCCCAGCACGCCGCCCAGCGGGCGCAGTTCGGGGTACGCGCCGGTGATGACCTCGCCCGAGCGGGCCCGTAGCTCCACGCCGCCGTCACCGGGAAGATAGACCACCACCCGCTGGCCGTCCTGCTTGGTCTCGTACGCCCACTGCGCGTCCTGCCCGGCGGGGGGCAGTGTTCCGGGACAGGCGAGCATGGGGGCGATCAGCGGTAGTCTCACGGGTGAGTTGTGACACCACCGCACCCCCTCACGCGTCTCGGCGGGCCGTTTTCCCCCGAACGGGGCCTCGCTGTCCGGATCAGATCCGGTCCTGGCCCCCGACCCTCCGGGGAACTAGGGCCGCCGGAAGATCGTGACGGAGTGACCGACGTCGTCGATCGCCCTGCTGCCGCGGATCAGCCGCTTCAGCCGGTCACCGGCCTTGGCGACCGACGTGTCCGACACGACGAGCAGCCCGTGCACGCGGCCCGGGGGCACCTTCAGCGGGTCGCGCCCGTCGATGCCGTACCAGGAGGGCACTCCGCTGCCCTTGTAGACGAGCCAGACGCTCTTCTCGCCCGGGTACCGCTCGCGCAGCCGGTCCGCCAGCCGTCCGAGGTCCTGACCCCAGTCGACGTTCGAGTCGTGCAGCATGAGGTGCGTCTTCGCGGGTCCGCCGAACGCCTCGTTGGAGTACGGCAGATAGTACGGATACGTCCGCAGCGAGCTGACCGCCACGAACGCGACCAGGACCGTCGTCGCCGCGTACACCCACCGTCGCCGCAGCGCGAGCACACAGGGCGCCGCGACGGACAGGAACACCGGAACGAAGATCGCATAACGCACGCCGAGGTCACGTGAGCCCTGCATGGCCGCGGCCAGCAGTACCCCCGGCACCAGCAGCACATACGGGGCGGCCGGGCGCAGCCGGGGCACCGCCGCCATGGCCACCGCACCGCCGAGCCACAGCGCGAGCATGCCGAGCGGCGTCTTCACCAGCAGCGCCGCCGGCAGGTAGTGCCACCGGTTGCCGGTGTAGACCCGGCCGAACAGATAGCCCTGCCACTGCGCGCCCTCGAACCCGAACTGGATCCGCATACCGTCGCGGTAGGGCTCGGGGAACGGCAACACCTCGATGAGCAGGGCCCGCAGACCGCGCACCGCGGGCGTGTGCGCGGGTGCCGTCCACCGCAGCCGGGGATCGACCGCGACATAGACGGCCCACACCACTCCGACGAGGACCAGCGCGACCCCCACCGCCGCCGCCGCGGCACACGCCGCACGCCGCAGCCGGGGCGCGCCGGCGCCCCGCGCCTGCCAGTACGACCAGCCGGCGAGCACCAGCAGGACCGGCACCGCCGGCAGCGTGCTCATCTTCGTGGCCACGGCCGCCCCCGACGCCACCCCGGCGAGCGGCAGATACGGCAGCGGCCGCCGCCGCGCCCGCCACACCATCCAGGCCGCCGTCACCACGAACCCCGCCGCGGGCACATCCAGGGTGGCCAAGGAGCCGTTCGTGATCAGGTCGGGCGAGAACGTGTACAGGGCCAGCGCCGCCAACCCGCCGACAGGACCGGTCAGTTCGCGAGCGAAGCCGAACACCACCAGCCCGAACAGCAGCGTCACCACCATCACCGGCAGCCGGGCCCAGAACATCACCCGCCATGGATCGTTGCCCGACTCGTACAGCAGCCGCCGTCCCAACCGGCCCTGATCACCCTGGAAACCAGGCTTGAGATGGGGGCGTGCGAAGACCGTGCCGGTCGCGATGATCAGTTTGCCCAGCGGTGGATGCTCGGGATTGAAGCGCAGACTGTGCTCCCGCACGTACACGACGGCCGTGCCGACGTACACCGGTTCGTCGATGGTCGGGGTCTGCCGTACCGCGGTGGTGGCCATGGCGAACGCCATCTGGACCAGCAGCGCGCACACCGCGAGCACGAGCAGCGGCCGCCGGTGCCGCCGCAGTCCCGCCCAGCTGTCCGGGCCGTCGAAGTCCGCCCGGGAGGGCGTGCCGGCCGGCCCCGGGGGCCCGTCGTCGCCGGATGTGACGGGCGACTGCTGGTCGTACGTCATCGTCCGCGCCCCCGGGTCGTATGTCGCGTCCGAGCCGTCCGTGCCCCTGCATGCTGCCATGACCTCTGCTACGTCGGGACGGCGTGACCTTGTTCAATCGCAGGCGGGTCGTGATCGCGGGGTCAGGGGCGGGCGTACTGTTCCCGAACCGCGAAGGCGAGTCGGGCGAGGGCTTCCTCGGCGCGGACGCGGTCGGCCGCGTCGAGCACCGCCAGCGCGTCCGCCGCAGCTTCCCGGACCGGCTGGGGCACCTCGTCCAGGGCGGCCATCCGATAGGCGAGGGCGCGCCGTGCGACAAGCTCCTTCCGGGTGACCCCGAGGGGGCCCGTACGGGGGAAGACCGCGGCCTCGTACGCGGCGACGTGCACCAGCACCCCGTGTGCCATCCCCTCCGCGTAGCCGCGTATCCCCGCCTGCCGCCGTGCCGCGGCGAAGTGCGCCAGCGCGCGCCGGCGGAAGAAAAGCGCGCCGAGTGCGCCCGCGGTGCCCGCGCACACCGCGGCCACCAGGGCGACCCACGCGCCGCCGAAGAGGGAGCCGACGAGGGCACCGCTCGCGGTGGTCAGGCAGACCAGCCCGGTGACGAGGAGAAGAAGGGCGCGGGCGGGCGTGATCGGGGCCATGACGTGCAGTCTGCCAGCGGCCCGGGGGACCCGCGCCCGGCCTGACGCGCACGTGATGTGCGACACGTACGCGATCGCCTTTCCCACGGCCCTGAAGCGATTCATGCTGGGCACGGCTTGATCGGTGATCTAGCCGGGCAAATCCATCGGCCGCCGGATCTTGCTTGCATTTGACACTTTGTTGCGGGCGCGGATAGGAACATGGCCGGAAGTGGAGAGGTGGACCGTGCACGAGCCCCATGTGATCGGCGACTGGCAGGAATGCGCGGACGAGCATGCCGGTCTGCGCCTCCGCGTCCACGGGCTGGAAAAGGCGGAGCCGCCGCGCGGACGTGACGAGGCGGCCGAGGGCCTCATCTATTTCCGCTTCCGTGTGACCGTGGAAAACCGGGCGGCACAACCGGTCGGCATTCATCTGGAAGACGGTCAACTCGACGTCAGGACCGGCCCCGACGGGGAGAGCGCATTTCTCGACTGGCGCAACTCGCACTTCATCGAGGGCTTCGACGTCTATCCGCTGCGCCGTGCGACCGCCGTCCTGTACGCCGCCGCCCCGGAGTCCGCTCTGAGCCTTGTGGACATTCAGGTGCAGCTGAAGGCGGACGACGAATGGATCGACCGGTATCTGTGGTCCGGCGACCTGACCGTCCCGGACGGCCTGCCGGGCACGGCTGCCCGAGCCGACGGCGTCTCCGAGACCCTGGCCGGCCAGATCAGCACGTTCCTGCGCGAGCAGGCCGAGCGCGGCCAGCACTGAGGCCCGACGCTCCCACCTCCGCGAGGCGCGGACCAGCCACGGTGTGAGCGAGGTGCGCGGGATCAGCTCCTTGTAGGTCTCGTCCCCGGGCGGCGGGACGACCGGCCACCGGCCGATGTGCATGGCTCACGGCCCGTCACGCCGGCGGGTGGCGGCGGCGGACGGCGCTCAGCGGAGGAAGCCGAGGACGAGTGGTTCGATCTTCCGCGCATGGGCGAGCGGCAGCGTGTGGTGGGTCGCCGTCGGCAGCATGCGGATCCGCGCGTGCGGGCGCTCGCTTCCGTAGGCGCTCACCGATCGTCCTGGCGTCGTGCGCGCCGCTGCGGGCCGCCGGAACCACCAGCAGGGACACCGCGCACGGCGCAGAGGCTCCGGGCCGGGCGGGCGAGAACCGACGGTCTTCGGGACGTACCCGGCCGGTCCGCGAGCGGTAGGTTCCAGCCACCCCTCGTCCAGCGTCGTCCCACCCGTCCCCCGCTCCGGAAACCCGCGTGTCCCCCGCTCGCCCGGTTTCCGGGACAGCGGCGCCGCCCCCGATCTGCTCGGCGCCGGGTTCGCCGCGAAGAACGGCCTGCACGCCACCGACTTCTCCCTGCTCGGCGGTGGTCAGCCGGTCGTCACGCTCGCCGGCGTCCGCCTCAGCCTGGCGCACCCACCCGCGCAGGGCCTCCTTGTGGATGCCCGGGTCCTTCGCGACGGGTGCGATCCAACGGCCGGTGGCACGGACTTCGCGGCGGGGGCGACAACCGCCGTCTGAGCCGATCACAGTTGTCGCTCACCATGGCGCGGCGGATCATCCGTGACTCGGCGGTGTACCGTCGCGCCGCGAACCGCGGGTGACAGCAGTCGCGGAGGGCAACGCCGCCCCGGAGAAGGTCGTGATCGTGGCCGAGGACGGATCGCCCCGTGCCCCGGCCGGGCAGAAGTCATTGCGTCGAACCGGTCACCGCCGGTTGGCTGGTGCCGTTGCGGGCTGGTGGACGACGGCTCCCGCGTACAGGTACACCTGGAGCCGATGTTGGTCGCGGTCACCGCGTCGTCCTGTTCACCGCAGCCCGAAGGGCCCGGAGCGCAGGGCACTGAAAGGCGTGCGTCCCGTCGACGAAAAAAGCCGTCGACGGAACGGGACGCGTCTTCCCTTACCTGGGCCGAGGCCCGGTGGATCACTCGGGCCGAGCCCCGGTGGCGTGGCCCCGCAGGATGGCGAATGCCGCTGCGGCCAGGCCCAGCACACCCACGACCAGGCGACGGAGCACGACAGCACGCGTGCCGGTCGCCATGCCTCCGGCACGCAGCCAGAGCTCGCGTCCGTCCCTACCGCGCCGGGTATCTCCCGGGCAGTGCCCGCGGCGACCGATCCGGACGCCGGTGAGCCGCACCCTCATGGAGGTGGAGAAGCATGACCGACCTCAGCGCGCTGGAGCCCGTCGCCACGTTCTGTGGAAACTGCAACTGCGGCTGTCCGCAATTGTTCGTCGACCCGAATGCCTCGGCCGACCGACGGATCGTTCTGACCGACGACTTCGGCCAGCGCGTTCAGATGAGCGCCGACCAGTTCTCCTCACTGATCGACGACGCCAAGGCGGGGAAGCTGGACAGCATCGCCCTGCCCTGACCCTGCTGCCGAGGACCGACGGCTGCCGGATGGGGGGGGGGCTGCCCCCCGGGAGATCGCCGGCGGCTGTCCCCTTGGCGCGACGAGCAGTTTCTCCGAAAGGCCATGAACAGTCGCCCTGGCTGCGTCGGACTCCGGAAGTGGTGGGGGTGCGGTGCCGGGCGGAACCGCGAAGGGCGGCCGTGGACGTGCAACCGAGCTGGTCCTTCTTCGGTCCGCTGATCGATCGGCTGGTCGCGGCGGAGGAGGAGTTCGACGAGCGGGAACTGCACGCCGTCCGCCGCTTCCCGCAGGCGGCGCCGTCCGCCGCTTCCTGCAGGTGACGTAGTCCGTCCTGAGGGAAGCCCGTCAGGACACCTGTTCGGGAACCGGGTGCGACCGGGTGCTTGGCGGTTCCGGCCTGGCTCATTCGCGGTAGACGGTGAGCGCGGCCCCGTTGATCTCGATGCGCTGCGGCGTGGGGCCCTCACCGCGGCGTAGCAGGGCGAGGCACTGGTCGAAGAGGGCCAGTTCCTCCTCGCTGAGCACGGCCGCCGCGAGATCCAGGAGTTCACCGAGGGCGGCGTCGGTGAGGTCGGCCGGCAGTTCGCCGGAGAGCAGGACCACGGACTCTCCCGTCGGTCCCTTGACGATGGCGGTGGTGGGGCCGCCGTGTACGAAGAGCAAGATTCCCCCCAGAGGACCTGAGGCGTGCGGCTCACGGGGCCCCAGGCAGGAGGAGAGACTAGCGGCGGATCACGTGTGTTCGGGCGGAAGTGACGTCTTCTGGTGCAAGTGACCGGTGGGGCGGGAGTCCGCCCGCCGTACCGGTGCTCCTCCGGGGGCTGGGCTCAGGGCGCGTCCGAGGACCGGCCGAGCAGTGACTCCACGAGCGCCGCGACATGACGACGGTCCTCGGCGGACAGGCGCTGCACACTGGCGATGAGGACGTCCACCTCGGGGTCGCCGGAGGCCTTGGAGACGGGCGCAGGTTCGGCGGCGGGGGCGTAGAGGTGGATGCCGCAGGCCTCGGCGGCGGCCCGTCGGATCGTGTCCAACGGCAGCCCCAGGCCCTGGGCCAGCCCCTCGAGGGTGGCCGGCTGTGGCATCCGCGCCATGTGGTCGGTCGTGGCGAGGTGGTGCACCGTCGAGCGGGGAATGCCTCCACGGCGGGCCACGTCGCCGTACGACCAGCGCTCACTGTCCAGCCGGTCGCGGATGATCTGCTGCAGTGCGTTGGCCACCGATGGTCACTTCCTGCTCGCCGCCGGGCGGAACTCTTCCGCGTCGGATCATTCTAGGGGCGACTTGGGTGCGTGACGGAAGGTGTTCTCCCGAACCGCTTGCGTCACACCGGTCTCGGCCCGTAGTGTCCAATCTCGTTGGACAGCCCGTCCGACGGAGTTGGACACGATCCGGGGGGACCTGACCGTGTCCGACGGCACCGCATTCCGAATCCCGAGGGGGAATCGACCATGATGGATCCGCGTGAGCTGGACGCCGAGTCCGCCGAGCTGCTGCCGGGCCGCGAGGCCCTGGGCCGGCTGAAGTTCAGCTTCGGCAAGACGGTGAACGTCACCAAGCACGTCGCCAACGTCGCCGCGCACAACGAGTCGGCCGCGCTCAACGACCACTCCCTGTGGTCGGTGGCGGACTCCGGCGCCGCCCAGGCCATCAACATCACCCAGTGATCCGGTGCCGCACGGCCCGGCGCCCCGGCACCGTGCGGCACCCGATACCGCCGCGGCGACACCTCACCACACCTCCGCTCGCCGCGGCGGTACCACCACCGGGCGGCAACACCTGACGACTTGTCACCCCATATCGGCCGGGCGGCGATCCGCGTCCGCCCGGCCACACCACGCCGTACAACGACTGTCTTTCGGAAAGGACACGCCATGAGCATGAACGCCCACGAGCTGGACGCCGAGTCCGCGGAGCTGCTGCCGGGCCGCGAGGCCCTGGGCCGGCTGAAGTTCAGCTTCGGCAAGACGGTGAACGTCACCAAGCACATCGCCAACGTCTCCGCGCACAACGAGTCGGCCGCGCTCAACGACCACTCCGCGTGGTCGCTCGCCGAGTCCCAGGCCACGCAGTCCATCACGATCCACCAGTAACCCCCGTTCCACGAGGGCACGTTCAGCGGACCGCGCCGGGGGCAGGCGCGGTCCGCACGGGGGGGAGGAAAGGCGCACATGACGCTGCTGGGGGACAACGCCGCGGCACTGTACGACACCGGACCGGTGCCGGGACCCGGGGGAATCCCGGTGACGTACGAGCAGGTCGCCACCGGCGGCCTCGCCACCGTCGGCCCTGACGCGCCGCTCGTACCGCGGCTCAGCGCGGGGCTCCGACTGCACGGCGAGTACCAGGGGTCGGGGTTCACCGAGCCGAGGTACATCGCCCGCCGGGGAGACGGACAGGTCGTGCAGCTCACGCGGCTGCTCCATCTGGTCGCCTCGTCGATCGACGGCAGCCGCGACACCGAGACGATCGCCCACCGGGTCAGCGCCCGGTTCGGACGCGAGGTCAGCGCGGACAACATCCGCTATCTGATCGAGAACAAGCTGGACCCGCTCGGCGTGACGGTTCCCGAGGGCCAGGAGGACGACCAGGTCTCCGCGCCCCGGTCGGACCTGCTCCTCGCGCTCAAGGGCCACCGTGTGCTGTTCGACGAGCGGCGGGTGGCCAGGATCGCCCGCGCTCTCGCCTGGCTGCACCGCCCCGTGGTCGTGGCGGCCGTACTCGCCGGCATCGCCGTCCTGGACGTGTGGCTGTTCGCGTTCTTCGGCGCGATCACCCCCGTGCTGCAGGTGCTGGACCAGCCGGTCCTTCTGCTCGTCGTGTTCGTGCTCACCGTGGCGTCCCTGGTCTTCCACGAGTTCGGCCACGCCTCCGCCTGCCGCTACGGCGGGGCCCGGCCCGGCTGCATCGGCTGCGGGTTGTTCCTCATCTGGCCCTCGATGTACACGGACGTCACCGATGTCTACCGCATCGGCAGGGTCGGCCGGCTCCGCACCGACCTCGGCGGCGTCTACTTCAACGTCGTCTTCATGCTGGCCATGGCAGGCGCCTACGCCCTGAGCGGCCAGGCCTTCTTCCTGGCAGCCGTCTATCTCGGCCACTTCGAGATCCTCGAACAGCTCATGCCGGCCGTACGTCTCGACGGCTACTACATCCTCGGCGACCTCGCGGGAGTCCCCGACCTCTACGGCAAGATCAAGCCGATCCTGCTCAGCCTGGTCCCGGGGGCCGCTGGGCGCGGGGCGCGCGCCGAGGTCGCCGCGCTCAAGAAGTCCGCGCGGACCGTCGTCGCCGCCTGGGTGCTGACGATGGTGCCGCTGATCATCGGTGAGCTCGGCTACGCGCTGTGGAACCTGCCCCGGATCACCACCACGATGATCCGCTCGCTGACCGAGCAACTCCTCGGCACCGGCGGCGCGTTCGCGCACGCGCAGATCGCCGAGGGCCTGATGGGCGTGGTCGGCTGCGTCATGCTGCTGTGCCCGATGGCCGGCGTGGTCTACCTGTCGGTGAAGCTCGGCGGACGCCTGTGGCGGGGAGGCGTCAGGGCGACGGCCGGGCGGCCACGCCTGCGTCTGGCGCTGTGCGCGCTGCTGCTGGCCGGCCTCGGCGGCCTGAGCTACGCCTGGGTCTCGGGCCTGACGCCGCGCCCGCTGCCGAAGCAACCGCCGATCGCCCCGATCCTGCAGCCCGGCGTGTCCACCTCGCCTCCGCCCGCCCGCCCCGCCACGGTCCCGGACCATCACACCACCGCACCCTCGGCGAAGGTCACCGCCGCGCCGTCCGGCACGGCGTACCCGAGCGCCTCGGCCGACCCCTCGGCATCGATCGGACCCTCGGCTCCGGCGAGTCCGCACCCCAGCGAATCCGACGCGTCACCGCAGGGCACGGTCGGCCGGCCCTCCAGCAGTCCGGTCGCGAGCGGGCAGCCGCCCGCCTCCTCGCCCGCGGGTTCCGCCTCCGGGTCGCCGGCCGCGTCGTCGTCCCCGGCCGCCAGCCCGTCCGTGCCCGTCGGTTCCAGCACGCCGCCGGCCGGATCGCCTTCGCCCACCCACTCCTGATCGCCCCGGCCAGGGCCCGGGGTCCAACGACACCACTCCAGCGGGAGACCATATGAACCAGCATCGCAAACCCCGTCCGCAGTCCGTCTTCACCAGGCGCGCCGTCCGCGTCGGGCTGTTCGCCGCGGGGGCGGCCGGACTCGCGACGGCCGTCCCGGCACAGGCGGCGACCGGGCTGCCGCACCACACCGCGGTCGCCGCCGACCAGACGTTCAGCCGCGCCGACGTCCGGCACCACACGCAGACCAGGGACTCCTTCACCGTGCGCCAGTTCGGCACGGTCGACGCCGCGAGCGTACGCAACCAGGCGAACGCCGTCGGGGTGGGCTGCTCGGTCGACGACCACTGCCGTTCGGTCGCGCTGTCCTTCCAGATCGTCACGATGGCCGGGGAGCACACGCATCTGACCGCGGTCAACCGGGGTGACGCGGTCAACGAGCACTGCGACGGCTGCCAGACCCTCGCCGGGGCCTACCAGTTCGTCGTCTCCACGCCCCGGGCCTTCACGCTTGACGCGGAGACCCAGCGGCGGCTCGCCGACATCCACCGCCGGCTGGACGCGCTGACCCGCTCCACACTTCCGGCCACCGACCTGAGGGCGCGCGCCGACGCCCTGGCCGCAGAGGTGAACACCGTGTTGCACGACGCGGTCGCGAACGCCCCGAAGGGGCACGAGGGGCCCACCGTCACCCTCCACCGCCACCTGGACGGCTGGCCCGCCCACTGACCGGGCCGGCCCGGCCCGCCGCCCCGAACGGGAGGGGTGGCGGGCCTTCTTCGGGGGGGCGGGACTCGGCGGTAGGTGAGGTCGGACGCGCTGTACTCGCGGTGGGCGCCGTCGGGTCCGCTGCCGTTCCCGGGTGGTTCCGCGCCCGTGTCGTTGCCGATGTACGGCCTCAGGGAGGCGACCCGGCAGGCGGTCAACGCCTGGAGCCGGGTCCGCGGACGCTTCGACGCGGTCGCCGACTTCGGCCTCGCCGTGCGCGACCCCGGCAACCCCCGGCGGATCGAGCCCGGTCTCCAGGTCGGCGACTGGCTGCACCTGGACCCGGAGGGACACTACGCCCTGGCCGCAGCAGTCCCGCCGCCTCTCTTCCGCAACACCAGGGTGGGGTAGCGGAGTTGGCGCGGTGTACTTCGTTCGGGACTGGCACGGGGGGACACGGGTTCCCTAGGATGGTCTGCCCGTCGAGCCGGTTCGACGGCACGGCCCGGAGCTGGGGGAACGATGCGGTCTGGCAGGCGGTTGTCCACGTCGATCGACGCCACGGTGCCGACGGCCGCCCGTATGTACGACCACTACCTGGGCGGCAAGGACAACTACGCGGTCGACCGGGCCGCGTGTGAAGAGCTCGACAAGGTCGTCCCCAGCACGCGCGCCCTCGCGTTGAACAACCGACGGTTCCTGCAGCGGGTCGTGCGGACGCTGGCTGAGGAGTACGGCATCCGCCAGTTCCTCGACCACGGATCCGGACTGCCCACCCAGGACAACGTCCACCAGGTCGCCCAGCGCATCGACCCCGCGTCCCGCGTGGTGTACGTCGACAACGACCCGATGGTCCTGGTGCACGGCAGGGCCCTGCTGGAGCAGGACGAGCGCACGGTCGTGATCCGGGCCGACATGCGGGACACGGAGACGATCTTCACCCACCCGGAGACCCGGCGCCTGATCGACTTCGCGCAGCCGGTCGCCGTCCTCTTCAACTCGGTGATGCACTGCATCCCGGACAGCGAGACCGAGGGACCGCCGGCCCTGGTCCGCCGGGTGGCCGAGCGGCTCGTGCCCGGCAGCTTCGCGGTGATGTGCCAGCTCGTCAGCGAGGACGCCGAGGTCCGGGACTTCGTCACCGACTTCATGGACCGTGTCACGCAGGGAAACTGGGGTCGCGTGCGTCAGGAGAAGGACGTGGAGGCCTGGTTCGAAGGGATGGACGTGCTCGAACCCGGTCTGGTGGAGGTCTCCACCTGGCGGCCGGACTCCGAGGTCGCCCCCCGTCAGCTCACCCAGGAGTGGATCGAGTTCGGAGGAGTGGGCCGGATCCGCTGACGGCCACCCGCACCGGGGCGTGCGCCGGAGCCCACGTCCCCGGGTCACCCGGCCGGGTAGCGCTCCCTGAGCGTCCTGCCCAACAGGGCCAGCGACTGGCGCGGGTCGAGGGCCTCGTCCGCGAGCCGGTCCAGGACCACGCGGTACTCCTCCGTCTCGTCCCGGTCCTCCAGGAAGTTGGCGCTCCTGATGTGCTCCAGGTAGACGATGTCCGGCAGGTCCACGCCGGCGAAGCGCAGGTAGGTGACCGGGATGGCCGGGGCCGACGCGTTCGTCACGTCCAACGGCACGACCTGCAGGGTCACCTGCGGACGCTGCGCCATCTCCACCAGGTGCTCGAGCTGCTCGCGCATCACCTCGCGGCCGCCCAGCACCCGCATCAGCACCGACTCGTCGACGACGGCCCACAGCTGAGGCGCGTCCGGACGCGACAGCAGCTCCCGCCGCCGCATCCGCAGCTCCACCCGGCGCTCCACCTCGGCGGCCGACGCCGTCGGAAGACCACGCTCCACCACGGCCCGGGTGTAGGCCGGGGTCTGCAACAGCCCGGGTACGTACTGGATCTCGAAGGTACGGATCGCCGTGGCCGCCTCCTGCAGCCCGACCAGGCGGTCGAACCACTCGGGCATCAGCCGTTTGTCGTAGCGCTGCCACCAGCCCGGCTCACCGGCCCGACGCAGCAACTGCACCAGCACCGACGCCTCGTGGCCGTCCGCCCGGTACAGCCGCAGCAGTGCCCGTACGTCGTCTTCCGTGGGCGGCTTGCGGCCCTTGCCGGCCTCGATGCGTGACAGCTTCGCCGGACTGAAACCGAGCGCCCGCGCCGCCTGTTCCTGGGAGAGGCCGGCGTCCTCACGCATGCCCGCCAACTGTACGCCGACCAGCATCTTCAGAAGAGTCGGCGCGGGCTCGGTCCGGCTGAGATACGGTTCGAGACGGGAGACGCGGTGCGACGAGGCGGACATCCTGACTCCCAGCAGGCCGACAGACTTCAGGCCCGCATTATCGCATTTCCTCACGCCCCGTCGCAGTGGACGGCAGAACCGAAGCGAACGGATCCGTCACACCAGATGATCGAACTCCCCTTCCTTGGCGCCGGCCAGGAACGCGGCGACCTCGGCGGGCGTGTACACGAGCGCGGGCCCTTCCGGATCGCGAGAGTTGCGCACCGCGATGGCCCCGTCGGCCAGGCGGGCCAGCTCGACACAGTTGCCCTCGGCGTTGCTGTGCCCGCTCTTGATCCAGCGGGCCTCCAGCGAGCCCGCCTGCACTCCGTTCGGCACTGAAGGCACCACAGTCTCCTTCCGCTGTCCGTCGTGCAATTTCCCGTGCAATTGCACGACGGTACTGACTCCGTGGATAATAGCGGCGGCGTCCATCGCTTCACAGACGTCCGCGTGCTGACGTCGCATCAGAGCGATGCCGTGCCGTAGCAATGTCGTGTCGTTCTTGGCCCCACACTGTTGCGGGAGTGGAAATGGCCACACCACTGAAGGACCTGGGGCACGTGCCGTGGGACTCCATCAAGGACTCCAGCGGCTCCGCCGAGGCCATCCCGGTCCTGCTCCACGACGTCGCCCGGGGCGACGAACCCACCGCCCTGGCGGCACTCGGCCATCTGCGGGAGCGCATCTGCCAGTACGGCTTCGTCGTCGACCAGGCCACGGCGGCCACGGTCCCGTTCCTGTGGGAGCTGGCCCGCCTTCCTCAGGTGACCTGCCGTGCGGAGATCCTCCGCCTGCTGAGGAGCATCGCCGACGCACACCAGTGGGAGAGCACTGCCATCGTCTATCCCAAACTGCTCAACTACCCCCAGGACTATGTGGGGTGGGAGCGCGCCGCCCGCCGCGCAGTACGTGCCGACCGGGGCGTACTGCGCCAACTGCTCGCGGAACACGACGCCGAACTCGTCGAGGCCGCCGGCGAGCTCGCCTCCGCACTGGCCGGCTGAGCCCTCGGGATCAGCCGCCTGAGCCTTCGGGATCGGCCGCCTGAGCCTTCGGCACCGGCCCGTTGCCGCGCCCGGATCGGTCGACCGAGGCATCCGCCTGATCTGCCGGGGCCGGCAGATCAGGCGCCGGGCATTTTTTCGCACTCATGGCTCGTCCGCGGGCGGGTATGCGTGGATCGATGAATGAACCACACCACATCCCGCCGTCCCTCCTCATGGAGGCCCGGTGCCGTCTTCGTGACGGCACGGGACCCGCAGGCCTGCCCGACTCCTTCCCCGTGCGATGAAGCCGATGGACCTTTCCCCGCGGGAGGGCGGGAACCCGCAAGCCGCCGACGAGCGCCGGACCGGCGCCCTCGTGCGCCCACAGCACGGGCACACGCCCGACGGTGTGCGCCGAAGCGATCCGACCCCGCCCGGGGCCCCGGTGACGAGCGCGGCCACGGCTCGCGCGTACGTGCTCGCGGTCGTCCGCCGTCACTGGGACTCCGCGCCCGTGCGGCCGGCCGAGCAGGCCGTCACCGACCTGCTGCTGGTCACCTCGGAACTGGTCGCCAACGCCATCCGCCACGGGGGCGGGCTCGCGGGTTTCGAGGCCGTCCCGACGCGGGAGGGCGTCCGGCTCGTCGTGCACGACTGCAGCCCCGACGTCCCCTCCGTCGCGTTCGGCACGGGCGAGCTTCCGAACAGGCAGGACCGCGGCGGGTTCGGCTGGCCGCTGATCATCAAGCTGGCGCGCGACATCGCCATAGAGCCTCGCGCCGACGGCAAGACCGTCAGCGTGCTCGTGCCACTTGGCTGATCCGTGTTTCCGAGGGCGAAGCCGGGCAACGCGGAACGGGACGCCTGTGAAGGAGCCCACATGATCGCCGTAGCCCTGCTCATGCCGGTGTCCATGCTGTGCCTCGTGCTGGCGCTCGGCAGATACGAGGAGCGCCTGCTCACCCCGGGTGGCACCAGGAAGGCCCGCGGTGCGGCACACCGCCGACTGCGCGCTGTGCCCCGCTCCTCCCCGGAGGGCGCGGACGGCGCCGACACCGGGTCGCAGGCCCCCCAGAAGCCCGCGGCACAGACCACGGCGCAGAAGGCCGAGGACACGCGGGTCGCCGCACGTACCGCCCCGGAGGGTTCCAGGTCGCGATGGAAGGCGGCCTGACCCCACGAACGGCCCCGCGCTCAGCGTCGACCCGGCCGACGCTTCCGCGGGCGGCTTCCGGCTCGGTGGGGAGCGGACCGGGGTTTCGAAAGGGGCCCGCGCCCTACCAGGGCAGGAAGACGTGCACGTCCTTGCCGTCCGGCTGGACGACCACGCTCACCTGGTGGCACAGCGTGTGCACCAGGTGCCATCCGATGCCTCCGCTCTGGCCCGGTTTGAAGGGACGCGGCGCGGGAGGCGTCGTACTGGTGTCGTGGAGCGTCACATGGACGCCGTCGTACGTGGGACGCATCCGCAGGCCGAACGGCCCGGGCGCGTACTGGACGGCGTTCGCCGCCAGCTCGTCGACCACCAGCAGGATGTCGTTCCAGTACTCGGGACTCGTCGGAGGGGAAGCCCGGGCCAGCCGTCGCAGAAACTCCTCGGCGGCCAGTCGTGCCCCGGTGACGTCGGGCAGGTCACCGCCGAAATCGGCCACCAGGGCCTCAACCGTCTCGAACGGCCAGGCCTTGTCCCAACGCGGCTCGGTTGCCATGCCGTCCTTCCCACCGGCCGGCCCTCCGGCCGGTTGTCGTCGTTGGTCGCGCTGTCGTCCGGCCCCCTTATGACGGTTGCCAGAAAGCCGGAGGATACGCATCCAGGATCACGTCACGGAAGGTCTCCCCGCCGTCACGGCGCTCTCGCCGTCCACGTGGCACAACAGGAGACACACATCGTCCTCTCCCTCCGAGTCCCGCAGCATCGGCTCGAGTACCCGGTCTGCGGCGCCCTCCAGACCGCCGTCCCGGTCCGGCACGGGGAGCGCGGACATCGCCTCGGCCAGCCGCTCGATGCCCGGGTCGATGCCGTACGCCCGCCGCTCCACCAGGCCGTCCGTGTACAGGGCGAGCGTGGAGCCGGGCGGCAGGGGTGCGGTGTGGTCCTCGATCTCCTGATGTACCGGAACGCCCAGCATGGCGCCCGGCTTGGCGTCGAGCGTGTGCACCCGGCCGTCGGGCGTGCGCAGCACCGGGGGCGGGTGGCCGGCCGCGGCCCAGGTCAGCACGGGCTCCCCGGGACGGAAACGGGCGATGACCGCGGTGGCGTACAGATCCGGCTGCAGGTGGTGCAGGAACAGGTGCAGCCGGGTCAGGAGCCGGCCCGGGCTGCCCCCGTCGACGGCGTACGCGCGCAGGGCCGTCCGCAGCTGGCTCATCATCACCGCCGCGCGCAGCCCGTGCCCGGTGACATCGCCGATCACTGTGATCAGGCTCCCGTCGGGCTGCCGGAAGGCGTCGTACCAGTCGCCGCCGATGTTGAGACCGTGGGTCGCCGGCAGATAGCGGGCGGCGAGCCGGAGCCCTGGGGTGGCGGGCAGCTCGGTGAGCAGCGCCCGCTGCAGTGTCTCGGCGATGTCGCGGCTGTGCTCGAAGCGCTGGGCGTTGTCGATCGCGATGGCGGCCCTGCGGGCCAGTTCGATCAGCATCACGGCGTCGTCGGGGTCCCACCGGTCGCCGGGCGCAGTGAGGGTGATCACGCCGAGCGGCACCTGCCGGGCGGACAGGGGGAGACACAGCAGCGGCCGGGTGGGGTGCAGGGCGGAGGGCGGCCGGTCGTCCACGCCGGGCAGACCCCCCGGATGGGGGGCCGCGTACTGCGGGCGGCCGGTACGGGCCGCGAGCACGGCGGCGGCCGGGCGGGGCGCGTGGCCCGACTCCGCTTCCTCGTCACCGAGCAGCCACACCTCGGCGGTCCGCGCGTACGCCGGGGTCAGCAGCTCGGGCAGCAGACGCACGATCTCGCCGTGGTTCAGGGATGCCGTCAGTGCGGCGCTGGCGTCGGCGAGGAAGGTGAGCCGACGGCGCGCCTCCTCGGCCTCCGTGCGCGCGGCCCGCTCGGCGGCGAACAGCTCGCGCTGCGCCTGCCCGGCGGCGTCCAGGTCGGCGTGCAGGGCGAGGACGCCCTGGTTGGTCTGGTGCAGCTCCTCGCGGTGGAAGGCGACCAGCGCCTCCTGCTCGGTCAGCGCGTCCAGGACGCGCGCGGTGTCGTCGTCGGCGCCGAACAGCGCCTCGGCCAGGGCCGGCGCGGAGGCGCGCACCGCCACCGCGCCGGCCCGGCCGCCCCGCTCCGGCGCCGGAACCTGCGCCTGCCACGTCGGGTCCTCGTGGGGGCGCTCGTCGGGGTCGGGACGGACGGCGACCCACAGCCGTGGCTGCTCCTCGTGCTGCGACGGGGGAGTGGTCCCAAGGCTCAGCCGCCAGGCACCGCCCTTGGTGAGGCACTGGCGCAGCTGCTCGGTGAGCGCGGTGACCAGGCGGGTGCGCTCGACGACGGAGACACCGAGATCGGCCGCGAGCCGGGCGGTGGCGATCCGGGCCCGGGCGGCGTCGACGACGGTGATGATCTGCCAGGTGTGGGTCATGGTTCACGCTTCGGCGGTGTGGGGGAGAGCACGGTCACCGTGGTGTCGTCGCGGACGGGCAGGGCGGCACTGCTGGCGTCCCGCACGATCACGGCGGCCGTCACCCCCGGGTCCAGCTCCGCGGGGAGCACGTCCTCCCGCAGGGACCACCGGCTGGGCAGTCCGTCGCTGTGCAGGACGAGGAGACAGTCGGGCGACCAGGGCAGCCGCCGGCGGGGGATGCGCGCCGGCCGGTGCGCGCCGACTATGCCCGGATGCGACAGCAGGTGCTGCCAGCCGCCGCCGGAACGGAACCGGGCGCCGATGTTGCCGATGCCGGAGAACTCCAGACTCCCTTGCGCGAGGTCGAGCTGGGCGACCGCGACGGCGGCGCCGCGGGTGTCGCGCAGCACCGTGTGCAGGACTCCGAGCAGCTCCGCCGGCGGCAGATGTGCGCTGTCCCGCAGTTGCCGGACGGCCGCGCCGGAGGCCTGGGCCGCGGCCGGGCCGTGGCCCAGGCCGTCGGCGAGGAGCAGGGTGACCCGCTCCCCGAACCTCACACACGCCCAGGCGTCCCCCGAATGGGGTTCGGCCAGGGGAATGTTGACGCCGCCGGCGCGCACCGGGGTGTGGTCGTGGCGTGCCTGCCCCTGCCGGGCGTGCCCGTGCCGCCGGCGACCGGACGTCGCCCTTATCCGGGCCAGGGCGACGGTGCCCCGCCCGGGTGCGCTGTGCAGGGAGAAGTCGTCCGCTATGCGCCGGCAGGTGCCGAGGCCGGCACCGAGCGAGGCCGTGGTGGAGAAGCCGTCGCCCAACGCGGCCGCGAGGTCGGGGATGCCCGGGCCGTGATCGATCGCGACGATCTGCAGCGCCGGCCCCTGAGCGGCCTCCTCCGCGGTGAGGTCCGCGTCCACCGTTTCGATGAGGATCCGACCGCCGCCCGCGTGCTTGAGCAGGTTGGTGGCGAGCTCGGTGGAGACGAGCACGGCCGCGGCCGTACGGGCGTCGACGAACCCGGCGTGGCCGCAGGCTTCCTGCGCCGCCACCGCGACATCCCGGACCCGGGTCGAGTCGTACACGGGCACGTCCCGGACGTGGGTCATCGGACCTCCTCGCGGGGTCGCGGCGGCCCGGCGGCCCAGCAGACCACGGTGACCCGGGTGCCGTCGCCGGGACGGGAGTCGATCGAGAACTCGTGGACCAGTCGCCGGGCTCCGCCGAGCCCGAGCCCCAGACCGCCGCCCGAGGTGTAGCCGTCGGTGAGGGCCTGCTCGATGTCGGGGATCCCCGGCCCCTCGTCGACGAAGGACAGGCGCAGCCCCGAGGCGCGGCCGTTGTCGAGGAAGGCGAGCTCCACCTGTCCGCCGCCGCCGTGGACGAGCGTGTTGCGTGCGAGCTCGCTGGCCGCGGTGATCAGTTTGGTCTGATCCACCAGACCGAAACCGATCTCGGCGGCCGCCTGCCGCACATGCTGCCGCACCCAGGCCAGATCCATGTCCGTTCGGATGGGCAGGCATGTGGTGACGCGGCCCGATGTCTCCGTCACGCGTTCTCCTGGCGTGCTGGACCGTGGGGCAGGGGCGTGGCCGCCTGTGTCAGCATCCTCAGGGCCGCGTCGGTGTCGAGCGCGGTGCGCAGCCCCGGCAGCGTGAGGCCGAGCTCCACCAGCGTGATGGCCACCGCGGGGCGCATGCCCGCCACGACGGTGTCCGCGGCGAGCAGTTTGGCGCTCGCCGCGATCTCCGCGAACACGCGCCCGAGGAACGAGTCGACGATCTCGACCCCGGACACGTCGATGACCACGCCGGTGACGGAACTGCCCACGATGGCCTCGCTGACGTCCTGCTGCAGCTGTTCGGCGGCCTTGTCCTCCAGTTCGCCGTGGAGGGTGACGAGGAGTACGTCACCGAGCTTGAGCACGGGGACGGAGACACCCGTCGCGTTCCCGGAACCGCCGGTCACCGCCGGCCTCCTCCCTGGCCCGCCCGGTCGACGATCACGGCGCCCAGCTCGTGCAGGGCGTACGCCAGGGCATCGGCCAGGCTCGCCCGGGTGAGGACCGTGCCCAGGTCGATCCCCAGATGCACGATGGTCTGGGCGATCGCCGGCCGGATACCGGAGACGATGCACTCCGCGCCCATGAGGCGGGTCGCCGCGACCGTCTTCATCAGGTGCTGCGCCACCAGGGAGTCCACGGTGGGTACTCCGGTGATGTCCAGGATGGCGAACCGGGCCTGCTGGGCGACGACGGCGTCCAGCAGGCTCTCCATCACCACCTGGCTGCGGGCGCTGTCCAGGGTGCCGATGAGCGGTACGGCGACGATGCCGTTCCACAGTTTGATGACGGGCGTGGCCACTTCGAGCAGTTGCAGGCGCTGCCGCTCGATGATCTCCTCGCCGGTGCTCAGGGCGGTCTCCATGACCAGCACCCGCAGCGTGCCCATCAGGGCGGTGAGCGCGACGGCGTGCGATCCGCTCGCCTCGCCGTCCGACCCGGACAGTTCGGCGCCCAGCAGTTCCCTGATCGAGGGGCCCAGGGCCGCCACCTCGTCGGCGATCTGCGACGGCGTCGCGCCCGCACGGGCCCGCGAGGCCGCCATGCGCGTGAGTTGCTCGCGCATCCCCGCGAACCCCGGGGCGCGCAGGTCCTCGATCCGTCCGGAGGCGGCCACCGCGGCGAGCGCCTCCACCAGGGACCCGGCGGCTTCCACCGCCTCGTCCCGGGACACCGTGAACACCGTACGGAACAGTGTCTGGTCGGCCCAGCGCTGGGAGATCTGCTCCCGACGTCGCAGCAGGAAGTCCCCCACGGCCCTTGTCGAGGCTCCTGGGTTCGTTGCCGACTCCTGGTCCGTCACGTCCCTGTCTCCTTCGTACGTACCCTCCCGCGACGGCCGGGGAGCCTGCCCGGAGAGCGCGGTTCCTTGTGTCGGGCGACCACTGTAATCATCGGAGATCCCCCCTCGGCACCCGAGGAAGTCCCGGAGACCGTCCAACGATCGGGGGACCCCGTCCACTGCCGTCGTGTCCATGGAGTCGGGGCCGTTCGAGGCGGGCGGCGACGAACGGGGACACCATACGGGCGGGCGAACTTCCCGTGCCACAACGTCAGTTGACCGGCCGTCGGCACACCGAACCGGTCACCCCGCGCGGTGACCGGTTTCGTCGGCGCCCACGTGGCACGGCACCGCTCCGCGATGCCGTGCCACGTGGGCGATGGTGCGCCTCAGGGTCGGCTCAACGCGTCGCCCGTGTCGTCCAGCGCGTTCTGGACGGACGTGAAGGACGGGACCGTCAGGCTCACCCCGGTCAGGTCCAGGATCCGCTGCACGGCCGGGGCCGGGTCGATGAGGCCGATCGAGCCGCCGGCCTGACGGGTCTCCTTGTAGGCGTTGAGAATGATGTTGATGCCGGACGAGTCCATGAAGGGCACCTCCGACAGGTCGAGCAGCAGATGCCGGCGGCCGTGGTGCATCTGGTTCGCCAGGTGGTGGTGCAACTCCGTCGCCGTGTCGACATCCAGGAAACCCTTCACAGTGACCAGCGCGACATCCTCCCGGGGCATCGTCACATCGATGGACAGCGGCGTCTGCTCAGCCGACACAAGGTCCTCCCATCCGTACGGCGTGGCGGGGCTCGCCTACCCCGGGTCGGGCAACCGATGCACCGCGACCCGCGCTCCTGAAGTGATCAACATCTCCCTGCCGAGCGGCACACGACAGTGAGTTCGGCCCCGGGTACCCCGGAAACCACCACCCACACCCGGACATCACGAATGGCGGACACCCGGACGTGAATCCGGCCGCGCATACTTCCCGGGAAGCCGGGCAGCAGCACCTCGGACCGCTCGTGGGCGCTCTCCCCCCTGGTGCCTCGAGCCGTCGGCCCCGCCGATGCCCCTCCCCCCGGCACGCGGCGGGGCCCTCTGCTGTCGGGCCACCGGGCCGGGCGGCTACTCCGGGTCCCCGGCGTCCGACGGCCGGACGGGGGAGGTTTCCGCGGAGGGCTCCTCCTCCGGGGCGGTGCCACGGTCCTGCTGGTCCGGTACACCGAGCGACCTGACCCCGTCCATCGCGCGCTCCAGGGGCCTGGCCAGCGTGCGCAGCGAGAAGCCCCCCCTCCTGCGCGGCCGGCGCGGTGCGGGCGGCGGAGCGGACTCCTGGTAGGCCGCCAGCGCCTCGTGGGCGAGTTCGGCCGCCTCCTTGTACATGTCCCGCGACTTCGTCATGGCCTCGAGCGCCTCGGCGTAGGCGGCGAGCCGGCGGCGCGCCATGGCCAGTTCCTCCTCGAGGGTGGTCAGATGCCACTGCTCGCGCAGCGCCGACAGGGCTTCCTCGGCGCCCTCCGGCAGGGGCGCGGGCTGCTCGGCGCAGCGCCGTACGGCGTCGATGAGCTCCGTGGGGCGCGAACCGTCGAGGAAGACCGTGCGCACGCTGAACCCGTTGTCCTCGGCGCCCGGGGAGGACGGCTTCGCGGGCAGCACCACGGCCCCGCCTCGGGGCACCCGGGCCCCGAGGTCGTAGAGGGCCCAGTTGACCACCTGGAACTGCTCGGGCGCGGCCCGGTGTTCCACCACGCGGTGCCTGAGGCTCGGCGGCAGCAGCGGCGCGAGGGGGCGCAGCCCGCGCGCGTCGGGAGTCATCGCCTCGTGGACGACCACGTGGATGCCCCACGAGTGGCGCGCGCAGTCCTTCAGCAGGCGGCGCAGCGCCCGGTCCTCCGAAGGAAGCGGGTTGATCCCCCTGAAGCGCAGCCCGGACACCACGTCGTGGTCCCAGGGCACGTCCGGGTCGTCGGGCCAGAAGACGGTGGCCGGTGAGGGCCAGTGGAGCTCCCAGGCCCGATCCGCCTCGGCCACCAGAGCCCAGTCCTGGGCGCCGTCGTCGCCGGGTGCGCCGACGTCGAGCCTGGCCCGTACGACGACATCGTCCGCGACGAGCCACCGCGCCTCGAAGGCGCGCGCGGGTGCGCCGTCCCGGGAACCGTCGAACTCGGTCTCGTCCTGGATGAGGTCGTCGTTCCTCAGGTCGCGCAGGCGGCGGCGGACGGCGTCCTCGGCGCCCGGGCCGGGGTGTCGCCCGCGGGCCAGCCACACGGTGTCGGGAGCCGTGGCACGGGCGGTGGAGGACTTTGCCATGGATCACTCTGGGGAAAGGGGACAGGGGCGCCTCCCAGTATGGTCCGCGCACGTCAAGAGCCAGCAGGGGAGGGTGGGTCATGATCGCGTGTCGCGCCGCGGTCCCGCCGGGTGAAGGGCGACTTTGGGGAGTACAGGGTCGAGATCACGCCAAAAAGGCGGCCGCTGTGAGATGAGTTGTGCATGCTTCACCCGGGACAGGGGAGCCGGGACGGAAAAACCAGAGAAAGGGCCCTACCGTGCTGGTTCCGGATCCGAAGGCCGTCAGGAGACTGCTGACCCGGTACGCGACCCTGCGGATCGCGCTCGCCGAACGGGAGACAGCCGAAGCGGCACGAGCGCTGGCGGATGTCAGCTACACGCTGTGCGTCACGACGGGGACCCGGGACGTGCGCGACGCCGTCGCAGCCGCCGACGCGCTGCTCGTCGATGACGTCCCGAGGCACGCCCCCCAGCAGCCGCTCCGGTCCGGAATCACGGTCCCGGGGCCCGTCCCCGGCCCCGGCGCGGTGATTCCGGACCGGGAGTCGCTAGGGCAGTAGCTTGTCCAGCGCGGCGTGCCCCTCGGAGGCGAGCTTCCGCTCCGCCCAGGCGAGGGTCCTGGGGGTGATGTCCCGCCCCGAGGCGAGGACCAGGTCCTCCGCCGAGGCCTCGAGCGGGCACGCGTGCAGCAGTTCGTCCGGCGTGGCACGGTCATCGGCCGGACGACGCGACGCATCGGGCTGTGACGTCGACATTCTGTCTCCTCTGCGAGTCGATCCTCCCCTCACCTTTCCCCCAGACGGCGCAGCGCGCATCCCGAAGGGGACCGGGATCGGCACGCGGGTACGGAGCGTTGCCGGCCGGCGCTCCACGTGTCCGCGCGGAGGACTCCGGCGGTCCTGCGGCGTGCGACCGCCGGCCCTTGGGCTCAGGCGCTGTCTCGTCCGGCGCGTCCGCGGCGGCGCAGCAGGAGCAGTCCGCCGGCGATGGCGGTGACGCCCGACGCGGCGGTCCAGGCGGGCACGTCCGAGGAGCCGCTGTTCGCCAGGTCCCTGTCCCGGCCGGGCTTCGGACGGGACGTGGACGACGGCCCGGAGGACCCGGCTGCGGTACCGGTCCCGGAGGACCCGGTTGCGGCACCGGCACCGGTCCCGGAGGCGGGCGTCGGGGACCTCGTCGCCTCGGCCGCGGACGCCCGGTCGCGGGTGAACGTCAGCGTGCCGAAGCCCAGCTGGTCGTATCCGCCGCTGTTGGGCCCGTAGTCCCCGCCGCCGCCCTCCGGCGCCGTCCTGGCCGCGATGCGTGTGACGTGGGGCGCGTCCAGCCCGCGGCGCTCGGTGTAGTGGTTGGCGATCATGGCCCAGATCGGGCGCGTCATGGCCGGGTTCACGGCGGCCGCCCTGTCGGTCGTCTCGCTGCCGGACCACACCCCCGGTGCGCCCTTCCTCCGGGTCAGCGGCGCGTAGGGCACGGATCCGCCCATGCTCCACTTGGCCACGTACTCGGCGCCCTTGAGGAAGCGGCTGTCGTCGTACCCGTACAGGTCGATGCCCTGGTTCCAGGCCATCTCGCACACCGTGCCCATCAGGCCGACGCCGAGCAGGGCATGCCCCTGGTTGCGGCCCGCCTCCGCCCATTCGGCGAGGCCGTCGGAATACACCACGGGGATGGCGTTCGCGACCGCGCCCATGCCCTCGCCGTGGCGGAAGTAGGAGACCGCCTGGTCGACCGCGGTGCGGTCGTCGCAGAGGATGCCGACGGCGAGGACGCAGGCCATCGCGGCCAGGTCCCAGTTGGTCCAGTAGTTGCCGGCGTAGGCGCCGTTGTGGTGGGTGAGGAAGTCGGAGCTGAGCGGAAGGAAGACGGACCGCATCATCTTCTGGAAGCGGGCCAGGTCGAACCCGTCGTGGTCGCGCACGAGTTCGGCGGCGTTGGCGAACTGGTAGCCGTACAGGCCGGCCGCGAGGAACCGGTCCGCCGTGCCGTCCAGCTCGGTCAGGGTGGCGGACCAGGCGTTGAGGATGGCCACGGCGGTGTCCCCGTGCGCGGCGTCGCCGCCGACGTGCCGGCGCAGGGCGTTCTGGTAGGCGGCGTGGACGTCGTTGTACAGCACCGAGTAGTTCTCCGGGGTGCCCGATCCCCGGTAGACGGTCGCCGCCGGGCGGGCCGTCCAGGTGCTCTGCGCGTGCCGGTTGGCGGTGAGCCTGGCGAAACCCGCCGTGTAGGGAGCTGCGCCCGCCTTCACCTTGGCCGCCATGCGGTCGAGGTCGGCCCGGGTGTGCAGCAGCCCGGGGTGCGCGAAGCCGGTGCCCGCCGCCGACGCCCCGGTGGCGGGCACGGCGGCGGTGACGCCGGCCGCGCCCGCGGCCGCACCGGCGATCTTCAGCATGCTCCGGCGGCTGATCTGTGCTCTCACGTGCGTGGGTCCTCGGTTTTCGTCAGGGATGTCCGATGCGGACGACTGCGCACAGGAGACGGCTCCGGGCGCGGGCGATAACAGAAAGTGGCGCGGCCACGGCGGAGCCGGCGCGCACCGGTGGATCCCACCGTCTCGACCCGCGCCGCCGGCTGAAGTGGATCGTGGGCAGGCTCCCGCTGCTGCCGCGACCAGCGGTGAGGCGGCCGTCAGGACACCGCGTCCACCAGGGCCGCCAGCGCGGAGGCGAGGCGGGGAAGACCGGGGCCCGCGCCACCGCCCGGCTCGGTCATGTAGGTGTCCCGGCGGATCTCCACCATCAGGGCGGTGACCCGGGGCAGCCTCCCGTGGAACTCCAGCGGGACGTAGCTCCCGGAGAACGGGCTGTCGACCCCCGTTCCGCCGAACCCCGCGAACGCCTCGCGCGCCAGGGCGAGCAGGTCCGGGGGCGTGTGGAAGGAGTCCGTGCCCAGGCAGACCGGCGGCCGGGGGCCGTCGCCGTGCAACTCGTAGGGGAGACGGGCGGTCGGATACGAGTGGATGTCGAGGACGACGGCCCGCCCGGTGGCGGCCAGCCGGTCCGCGACCGCCGTCGCCATCGCCCGCGTGTACGGGTGGAAGTACCGCCGCAGCAGCGGTCCGGGGTCGGTGCCGGCCGCGCGCAGAGCCTCACGGTGCGTGGTGCGGGTGTAGACGGCGCCCATCCCCACGGCGAGCATCTCCTCCCGCTCGTCGGGGAACCGCTCGGGGTCGACCACCAGCCGGGACAGCCGGTTGACGAACCGCCAGGGGGCGACGGCGGCCGCCTTCGCCGCGAGAGCGGCCAGTTCGCCGGTGTGCGCGTCCGTGATGTGATCCAGTTCCCGGGTCAGGGCCGTGTCGTCGAGCAGGATGCCCTCACGCACGTCGGCCGGAATCTCCCGGGCGCCGTGCGGGACATGGAGGATCACCGGCGAGTCGTCGGCGCCGGGCAACAGGTCGAACGAGGCGTCGGTGGCGCGGGACACGGCGGCTCCCGGGGTTGCGGTGACCAGGCGACCGTACCCGACCGGGGCACAGGGGCGCGGTGGGTCAGGCCGCCAGGGCCGCGCGGGCCGCCGCCAGCGCCTGTCCCGCGTAGCCGCCGCCGAACAGCACCGTGTGGACCAGCAGCGGGAAGAGCTGGTGCAGCGCGACCCGGTCCTTCCAGCCGTCCGCGAGCGGAGCCGCCTCCCGGTAGCCGGCCAGCACCCGGTCCAGGTGCGGGCAGCCGAACAGGTGCAGCATGGCGAGGTCGGTCTCCCGGTGCCCCCCGTGCGCGGCCGGATCGATCAGCCAGGCGTGGCCGTCGGCGCCCCACAGCACGTTGCCGTTCCACAGGTCGCCGTGCAGCCGGGCGGGCGGCTCCGCAGGACCGGCCAGTTCCGGCAGTCGCGCGCAGACGCGTTCGAACACGGCCGACTCGGCGGACCGCACCGTGCCGTCGTCGACCGCTCGGCGCACATAGGGCAGCACCCGGTGCTCGGCGTACCAGCTCGGCCAGTCCGCACCGGGGACGTTGCGCAGGGGCGCCAGGCCGATGTACGCGTCCTCGGGACCGCCGGGCGGCGGGGCACCGAACGCGGGAGCACCGGATGCGTGCAGGGCCGCCAGGTCGCGTCCGAAGCGCACCGCTGCCCCGGCACTCGGCCGCCCGGGCGGCACCCGGTCGGTCACCAGCCAGTGGTCGTCGTGACCGTGCACGGCGGGGACACGCACCGCACCGGCCTCCGCGAGCCAGCGCAGTCCGGCCGCCTCGGCCCGCAGGGAGCCGGGATCGCCGCCGCGCTTGACCATCACCTCCCGGCCACCGTCGAGGACGGCCTCCGTGAGCGCACCGGACGCCCGGCGCACACCGGTCACCGGACGCCCGGTGAACCGGGCCGCCGCGGCCGCCGGTCCCTGATCGGCTTCGGTCATGACGGGCACCTCGTCGGCGGGCCTCCGGGAACTCCCCGGCCCGCGCCCTGCGGGCTCCGAGGGCCCGGACGATGACGCAGCCGCGGGGCCCGCCGGCTCGGTGGCCGTGAACCCCCGACGGGATGAGTGAGCGCGTGACAGGGGGGCACTCGTGAGGCGTTGTGTGTGCGAGGAATCTGAGGACGTTGCTGACCGGATGGTTCAGCTTCCTGGACGGCGAGGCCACCGCGGGAGACGTGCTGGCCCTGCGTCGGGTCGAGGATGTGCTGCATCACCAGGGGATACCCTACGACGTGGCCTGGAGTCCCGGCTTCCGGCCGTCGGCGCTGCACCTGGACGACGTACGTCCCGCCGCCTATTCGCATCTGATCTTCATCTGCGGGCCGCTGCACGGGCCGGGGATCGAGGAACTGCACCGGCGGTTCGCGCACTGTGTGCGGATCGCGGTCGGGACCTCGGTTCTGGACGCCGACGACCCGGCCGTCACCGGATTCCACCGGGTCCTGCCGCGGGACGCGCCCGCGATGGGGCCGGTGCCCGACCTGTCCACCCACGCCCCCAGCGAGACGACCACGCCCGTCGTCGGGGTGATCCTCACCCACGGGCAGCAGGAGTACGGGGAGAGGCGCCGGCACGACGAGGCCGCCGAGACGGTCACCCGGTGGCTGGCCGGCAAGGACTGCGCGCGCGTGGAGCTGGAGACCCGGCTCGACACCCACGACTGGCGGCTGTGCGCCACGCCCGGACAGTTCGAGTCCGTGCTGTCCCGGATGGACCTGGTGGTCACCGACCGGCTGCACGGGCTGGTGCTCGCGCTGCGCGGCGGAGTGCCGGTCCTGGCGGTGGACCCCGTCGAGGGAGGCGCCAAGCTGACCGCCCAGGCCGAGGCCTGTGGCTGGCCCGCGCTGGTCCCCGTCGACCGACTCACCACCCGGCGGCTGGACCACTGGTGGCAGTGGTGCCTGACCTCCGGTCGGGTCGCGGCCCGGCAGGTGCGCCGTGAGTTCCTGGAGGACCCGGACGACGACAACGCCCCGGCACTCGTGGCAGCCCTGACGGACCGGGCCGGCGAGGCCCCCCGGCGCCCGGGCTGACCGCACACCGCGAGGGCACCTGCCCGTGTCCCGGTCAGGCCGTCGGTTCGGCCACCCGCAGCGGAACGGCGGCACCGGACGACGTCTCCCCGCCACCGTCCAGGGCGACCTTCGCCCACCACTCGAGGCCGTCCTCGATGGACCGCAGCAGCACTCCCTCCCTGACCGCCCAGGGACAGATGGCCACCGTGCTGAAGTTCCCCAGCTTCATGACGGTGTGCCCGACCAAGGCACCGGCCAGGCTCTGACGGGCCCGTGGCGCGGAGATGCCCGGCAGGTCGGCCCGTTCCCCGGCGCGGCGCGAGGCCAGGTCGTCGATGGCCCGTCGCAGATCACCCCGGCGCAACTCGCGGTGCACGAACGGGCCGTGCCGTCCGGGCGGGGCCCCGCACAACCGTGCCAGCTGCTGAAACGTGCGCGAGGTCGCCACCGCCGTGCACGGGCTCTCCCACCGGGCGCGCGTGACCACGTCCCGCAACCGGTGACGCACCGTGCGGCGCAGCGCCTTGATGTCCGCCGGGGTGGGCGGATCGTTCTCGGCGAAGAACTCACGGGTCAGCCGGTTCGCCCCGAGCGGCAGCGACGCGGCGAAGTCCGGCAGGCTGCCCCGGCCCAGCGCGACCTCCAGGGAACCGCCGCCGATGTCGAGCAACGCGAGCGGCCCCGACCGCCAGCCCATCCAGCGCCGAGCCGCGAGGAACGTCAGCTCCGCCTCCGTCTCGCCGGGCAGCGTGCACAGGGCCACACCCGTCTGGCTGCGCACCGCCTCCAGGACCTCCCGGCGGTTGGGTGCGGCGCGCACCACCGCGGTCGCGAACGCCAGGGGCGGACCGGAGCCCCACCGCTCGGCCGTCACGACCGCCTCGGCGACCGACTGGGCCAGTTGCTCCACGGCCGCGTCCGCCATCCGCCCGTCCGCGTCCGTCTGGTCGGACAGCCGCTGCTTCCACTTCGCGGTGTGCACCGGAAGAGGCACTCCGCGCTCCGCGTCCGCGACCATCAGACGGATCGTGTTCGAACCCACGTCAATCACGCTCACCCGCATGGCGGCGAAATACCCCGTTCGGCCAAGGAGATGCCGGGCGGCTCCTCCGGCCGCGCGGCTCGGCTCGTGCGAGCCGGGCGCGCCGCCGTTGCCGCACGCGGTCGGCGGTACGGCCCGGCACCCCTGTGGCACGCGCCCACCGCAGGCCGGAGCATGAAAACGACTCGCCGGGGCACTCGCCCGGCCGCCGCACGCACACGTGCATCGCCATCGGCGGAAGGAAGAACGTGCTGATGACGCCGACGCCGACGTTCTCCCCGCTGCCGACGGCCCGGCCCTTCCGGGGCCGTGCCGCGGTGACCGGAGGCGCCGGGTTCCTCGGCTCCCAGGTGTGCCATCGCCGCCTTACGGACGGGACCCCGGAGGCAGTGGCGCACGCGGCGGCGGACGGGGGAGGGGCGTGGTGAGGGCGCCGGCTCCCTGCCCGGGGCCCGCGGTCCTCCCCGGCGGCGAGCACGGTCCCCGCGCGGACACGGGCGCCCGCCCGGAGCCGTACGGGATCACGGCCCACGCCGTGCTGCGCGGCGTGCACAAGGTCCTCCGGGATGGCGCGTGCGCGTGAAGGACATCGACACGCCACCCGAGCGGCACGCCTCCCGTGTCACCGTCGTCGTGATCACCCGCGACCGCCGCGACAGCGCGCTGCGCACTCTGGACCGGCTGGCCGACCTGCCCGAGCGGCCCCCCGTCATCGTCGTGGACAACGGCTCCACCGACGGAACCGTGGCCGCCGTACGCGACCACCCGCTGGACGCCCGGGTCCTGGCCGCCGGACGCAACACCGGCGCGCTGGGCCGCAATCTCGCGGTGCGGCACGCCACCACGCCCTACGTCGCCTTCAGCGACGACGACTCCTGGTGGGCGCCGGGCGCCCTGGACACCGCCGCGGACGTCCTGGACGCCCACCCGCGGCTCGGCCTGCTGGCCGCCCGCACCCTGGTCGGCCCGGACGCCGCCGAGGACCCGCTGAACTCCGTCCTCGCGCACTCGCCGCTACCGCCCGACCCCGGTCTGCCGGGCCGCCCGGTGCTCGGCTTCCTCGCCTGCGCGGCGGTGGTCCGCCGCCGGGCCTTCCTCGACGCCGGCGGCTACCACCGGGTGCTCTTCTTCGGCGGCGAGGAGACCCTGCTCGCCTACGACCTCGCCGCCCGCGGCTGGGGCGTCAACTACGTGCCGTCGGTGACGGCCCATCACCACCCGGAATCCGGCGGACGCCCCGGCCGCTCGGCGGTCCAGCGGCGCAACGCCCTGCTCACCGCGTGGCTCCGCCGACCCGTCACGGTGGCCCTCGGCCACACCGCCCGCCTGGCCGCCGCGGCGGCCCGCGGCGAGCGCGACGCCGCGGCGGCGCTGCGCGGCGCGATCGCCCGGCTCCCCGCGGCCCTCCGGGACCGAGAACCGCTGCCCGCACGGGTCGAGCACGCCGTCCGCCTGCTGGAGCGGGCCACCCCATGAGCACCGACGACCGAGGAGGAGCGGACATGCCCCACGACCCCTCCGACGTGAGCGCCACCACACCCCGGACCGGCAGCGGCGCGCCACACGGCGACGACCTCCACCCCGATCCCCGGACCACGGTCGTCGTGATCACCCGCGACCGGCGCCCGGAACTGCTGCGCACCCTGCGGATCCTGCGGGACCTCCCCGAGCGGCCCCAGGTCGTCGTCACCGACAACGGATCCACCGACGGCACCGCGGACGCCGTCACCCGGCACTTCCCCGAGGTCCGGCTGCTGTGCCCCGGCCGCAACCTGGGAGCCGTCGGCCGCAACCTGGCCGTGCGCCACGTACGGACCCCCTATGTGGCCTTCTGCGACGACGACACCTGGTGGGAGCCGGGATCCCTGCGGCGGGCCGCTGACCTCCTGGACGCCCACCCCCGGCTCGCGGCCGTGACGGCCCGTATCGTGGTCGAGCCGTCGGGGGAGGAGGACCCCGTCGTCGCCGAACTGCGCGACTCGCCCCTCTCGGGCCCCGACTGGCTGCCCGGCCCCGCATTGGGGTCGTTCCTCGCCGCCGCGACCGTCATGCGCGTCAGCGCCTTCAGGTCCACGGGCGGCTTCCACCCCGGACTGTGGCTGGGCGGTGAGGAGGAACTCCTCGCCACGGACCTGCTCCGTCAGGATCACTGGCTCTGCCACGCACCGGAACTGACCATCCATCACGCCGCGTCCCCGGCGCGGGACAGCACCGAACGGCGCGTCCTCGGGCTGCGCAACACCCTCTGGTTCACCTGGCTGCGACGCCCCTGGCCGTCCGCGCTGCGCCGCACCTGGTACCTCATGCGCACCGTTCCCCGGGACCACGCGTCCGTGCGGGCGTTCACGCGGGCGGCGGCGGGGCTCCCCTGGGTCCTCAGACAGCGTGATCCGGTGCCCGCCGACCTGGAGGCCCGGCTGGTGGCCCTGGAGGAGGCGAGGCGGACCTCCCCGGCACGCAGGTACGTCGGCTGACCGCGGCCGCACGCACCGCGGCCGGGACCTCTCGGCCCCGGCCGCAGCACCTCGGACGCAGGATCACTCGTTCTCGAACACCGCCTTGCTCACCTCGGCCGGGGTCTGGAACTTCTTCTTCCCGAGGTGATCGATGCGCTCGGTGATCTCCTTGGAGGCACGGTTGTCCCGGGCGACCTTCTTGAGCTGCTCGGTGTCCGCCGGGTACTCCGCGCCGGACAGTGCTTTCTGCAGATCTGTGGGGCTGACACCGGCCATGGCTCCTCCAGGCGGTGAGACGTTGCGGTGGACACGGCGCCGCCAAAAGCGCCGGACCCCCGAGTACCCGGGGCCCGGCGAGGCCATGCGCAGCCCGGTCGCACGATCCCCGTACCGCCACGGCGGGGAGCGGCACTCAGGTGCCGCGCTCACCGTGTCCTTCCGCGGACGCGGGGCGGCGCTGGAACAGCGAGTACAGCCACAGCAGCGACGGGACGAGGAGCAGCGCACCGGCCGCCAGCGCCGCGAGGCTCGCCCCGAGGACGGACGACTGCGAGGCACTGTCACGGACGGTCACCGATGGGGGCAGCATGGCGGGGTACTGGGCGACGCCCCAGCTCCACAGGATCGCGGCGACCGCCGTGGCCGCCGTGACCCGCACCGACGTCAGCCTCGCCCGGACCAGCAGGGCCAGGCTCACCAGGCCGAGCGCGGCCGAGGCCACCAGCAGGGGCAGCGCCCGGTGCGTCAGGCCGTGGAAGAGCTGCGGCGCGTCCGCGTGCAGTACGGCGATCCCGGCCAGCGCCACCGCACCGGTCACCACCCCGGTGGCCAGGGCCCGGCGCCGGAAGTAGACCGCCAGGTCCTCCTCCCCGGTCCGTGCGGCATCCCCGCTCAGATACACGGCGGCCAGAAACGCGCAGGTGAGCACGGCCAGTACGCCGCCCAGCGCGGAGGTGGGATTGAGCCAGCTGGTGACCAGGTCCCCCTTCGCGAGGCCGGGCGGAACGCGCCCCGAGGCCACGGCTCCCGCGACCGAGCCGAGGAAGTAGGGCGTCACCACCGACGACAGCGCGAAGAAGCCGCCGAACAGACGCTGCTGCCACACCTCCGTGCTCACCTTGCGGAACGCGAAGGCGGCACCCCGGGCGATGATCCCGAGAGCCGTCAGGGTCAGCGGGATGTAGAGCGTGGACATCACCGCGGCGAACACCGGCGAGAACCCCGTCCACAGCATGACGACCACGAAGATCAGCCACACGTGGTTGGTCTCCCACACCGGGCCGATGCTGTGCTCGATGAGCCGCCGCGGTGCCCTGCCGCGCTCGCTGCCCCCGGCGAGCAGGTCCCACAGGCCCGCCCCGAAGTCGGCTCCGCCGAAGAGGGCGTAGCACGTCAGGCCGACCCACATGACGGCCAGGGCCGTGTTGGCGAGCATCAGCCTCCCCCCGTCACGGTGGGCCGAGCCGTCGGGGTGGGGCGGACACACGGCAAGGGCGAACGGTCACACAACGGGGTACCCCCGCACGTCGTGCTCCTGGGGAGCGAGCGGAACGGGCCGGTCGCGGGTCAGACGGCGCAGCACGTAGACCGTGGCCACCGTCATCAGGACGTAGACGACGACCACCAGCCACAGCCCGGCCATCAGCCCCGGGGCCACGTTCACGGCGTCGTGGACCCGCAGCAGCCCCCACACGATCCACGGCTGGCGCCCCTCCTCGGTCACGGTCCAGCCGCACTCGAGGGCGACCACCGCCGCCGGCCCGGTGAGGACGCCGAGCGCGAGGAAGGCGCGCAGCGGGCGGCTCTCGCCCTCCAGCCAGGGTGCGCCTCGGCGCCTGCGGCGCAGCCCCAGCACGAGCAGCCACACGCTCACCGCGAGGAGGAATAGGCCGCAGGCGACCATCAGGTCGAAGGCCAGGTGCACACCGGTGACCGGGGGACGCAGATCGGGCGGCACCTGCTCCAGGCCCCTGATCACCGTGTTCGGGCTGTAGCCGACCAGCAGCGACAGCCCGTCGGGGATCCGAAGCCCGTACCGCAGGCCGCGCGGGCCCGCGACACCGGCGATGGTCAGCGGCACGTGGTCGCCGGTGCGGTAGACGCCCTCCATCGCGGCGAGCTTGACCGGCTGGTAGTGGGCGACGAATCGCGCCGCCCAGTCCCCGACGAACAGCTGCACCGGAGTGACGATCGCACCCAGGATCAGCGGAAGGGTGAAGCCCAGCCGGTGGTAGCGGTCCCGGCGGCCCCGCAACAGCGCCACCGCGTACACGCTGGAGGTGAGGAAGGCCGCGACCATCAGGGCCGCGAGGATCATGTGCGTGGTCTGCGGCGGAGCCGCCGGGTTGAACATCGCGGCCCACGGGTCCACGTGCACCACCTTGCCGTCACGCAGCGTGAAGCCACGGGGCTGGTTCATCCAGGCGTTGGCGCACACCACGAAGAACGCCGACGCCACACCCGCGACCACGATCGGCACACCGGTCAGCAGATGGGTGCGGGGCGACAGCCGGTCCCACGCGTACAGGTAGATGCCCAGGAAGATCGCCTCGATGAAGAAGGCGATCCCCTCCATGGCGAAGGGCAGGCCGATGACCTGGCCGTAGGTTCCCATCAGACCCGGCCACAGCAGGCCCAGCTCGAAGCTGAGAATCGTGCCGGACACCGCGCCGACGGCGAAGAGCACTCCCATGGCGCGGGCCCAGCGGCGGGCGAGCAGACGGTACGAGGGGTCCCCGGTCCGCACGCCGCGCCACTCCACGACCAAGGTCAGCAGTGGCAGGCCCACGCCGAGGCAGGCCAGCACGATGTGCCAGGCGAGGGAGAAACCCATCTGGGCGCGGGCCGCGTCGAGGTCCCCTTGGTCGACCACCATGGCGGCCAGTGCTCGCGGCCCCGAGACGACCGGTTGCATCGAACACTTCCTCTCTCGGACCGGGACCGTGCCTCCGCACGGATCAGCTTCGCGGCACGGTCCGGCGTATGTGCCGTGCGACACGCAGAAGGGTCGAAAGGGTGGTCGGGTGTTCACCGCCTGGTCTTCGGGTACTCGCCGGGGAGGACTGAACCTCACGGCGTCGGCCACGGATGCTGTGAGCAAGTGCACAGGAGCGCCAAGTCCCCGACGAGGTCGGGGACTTGGCGTCTGCGCGGCACCCCCTTCCGGGCCCGAGGCGATGACTCGGGGGTCCTGTCTGCCACGATGGTCGACGTCGTTCATCCGGGCCCGCGCCGCGGCTCACCGGTGGTACGGCACCCGCCAGATCCGGTGGAGCGACCGCGCAGCGCAGCCGGTGTACCGAGCTCCCGCCGATGTTCGCCGTGAGTCCCCAGGGACCCCTCCCCGAAGATCACCGTGCCTTCTTCCCCTGTCGCTTCCGCGCCCTCTCCTGCCCCCGTGCCGGCTGCTCCCGCGCCGGACGCCGCCTCCGCCGCTCCGGCGGCCGGGTCGTCCTCGCCCTGGAGATCCCTGAAGTACCGCAGCATGCGCTGGTGGTCTCTGGCGAACTTCGTCTCCAACGCCGGCACCTGGATGCAGCTCACGGTGCAGAACCTGCTGGTCCTGAAGATCACCGGGTCGGCCGCCGCCACCGGTCTGTCGATCTCCGTCCAGGCCGCCCCCGCCCTGCTCGTGAGCCTGGCGGGCGGTGCCGCCGTCGACCGCCTGCCGCGGAAGCTGACCGCCACGGTCAGCCAGGCGCTCCTCGGAGCGGTCGCCTTCGTGACGGCCGTGCTGGTCGCACTGGGCCGGCTCGAGGTGCCCGTGCTGATGGCGCTGGCCGCCGTCACCGGCCTGATCGCCACTGTCGACGGACCCGCGTGCGCCCTGCTGGGCAACGACCTCGTCCGGCCGGAGGACGTCCCCTCCGCCATCGGCGTCGGCTCGCTGGTGCACAGCTCGGGCCGGCTCGCCGGTACCGCGCTCGCCGGTGTCGCGGTCGGGTTCTTCGGCACGGGAGCCGCCTACGCCGCCAACGGGGTCTCCTTCCTGTTCGTCGCCTCGGTCATCCCGTTCCTGCGCCCCGCACCCGGCGCCGTACGGGCCCCCACGGACGCCGGGCCCGCCGCCCCCGCTCGGCGCGGCGGCCGGCCCGCCGCCCCGGACATGACCGTCCGACAGGGTCTGGCGTTCTTCGCGCGCCGTCCGCGGCTGGTCGCCCTCGCGGGCATCACCGGCATCAGCTCGGTCTTCGGGCGCAACTACGGCCTCACCCTGGCCGTCCTGGTCACCGGCCCGCTCGCGGGCGGCGCCGGGGCGTTCGGCACGGTGTCCACCGTCCTGGCCGTCGGCGGCATCATCGGCGCCGTGCTCGGCGCCCGGCTGCGCCGGCCCTCCGTGCGGCACGTCGGCACCCTGGCCGCCGTGGGCGGTCTCCTGCAGGTCCTGGCGGGGCTCTCGCCCACGCTCGTGGTGCTGCTGGTGCTCGTCCTGCCCATGGCCGTGGTGGAGTCCGTCTCCGACACGGCCGGCACGACCGTCTTGCAGACCGATCCTCCCGCCCATCTGCGCGGCCGTGTGCTCGGCGTGTGGAGGACCATCAGCACGGCCTGGAGCCTCGGCGGCCCGCCGGCGCTCGGCCTCCTCATGCAGACGGCAGGGGCCCGCGGCGCCCTGATCGGCGGCGGTGTGATCGTCGCGGGCACGATCGGAGCGGGCTTCGCCCTGCGCCGCCGCGGCACCGCGCCGGCGGTGGTCCTCCGCAGGGAGGACCGCGGAATACCGAACCTGGGCACCGCGGCCTGAGCCGTCCGGGCGGGGTGGGAGACCGCCGGGCCGACATCGCAGCCGCCGTCCGTTCCGGGGGCTGCTCCGGCACCGCCGCTGCTGGGGCCGTTCCGGGGGCTGCGCCGCCGCCCCGTCCGCTCCGAGGACCGCCCTGGCACCGCCGCCGCCCGGGCCTGATGCCCGGACGGACATGAGGCCCGTCCGGCGCGTCGCTCAGGCTGCCGCCGGGAGCGGACGGGGCGGCGGCCGGGGCCGGAACCGGGGACCGGCGGCCTTCCCCTTCCCCGGGGCCACCGCCGCGTCCCCGTCAGCCGCGTGCCGTCAGCCGCGGGCCCCGCGGACCCGTCGTCAGTGCTCCGGATCCCTCACCCCGCACCTCACGGCCCGGCCCCGGCTCCAGCAGACCGTGCACCGCCTCGGTGACCTCGGCGACGGTGATTCTCAGCAGCCGCTCGTCCGGCACCCTTCCGTGCGCGTCCCCCGGCCGCGGAGCGTCGTCGTCCCCCGGGTGCCACAGCACCCGGTGCCGTGCGTCGGCCGGTGGCCCCCACAGCCGAGGAGCGACCGGGCCGAACAGGACCACCGAGGGCGTGCCCAGCGCCGTGGCCAGATGCGCGAGCCCGGTGTCGCCGACCACCACGCAGCGGGCCCCGGCCACCAGAGCGGCCAACCGGTCGAACGGCACGTCCCCGTCGCCGCCCACGACCGCGTCCGGCGGCAGCCCCGCCCGCGCCACCACGTTCCGCGCCAACACGCCCTCCCCGGCGCCCGCGGTCACCACGACGTCGTACCCCGAGCGGCGCACCTCCCGCGCCACGGCCGCGAACCGCTCCGGCGGCCAGCACCGCGCGGCCGCGTCGGCCCCGGGGTGCACCACGACGGCGCCGGGTGCGGGGGAGGGGGGCGCGGGCGCCGGGACCGACAAATCCTCCGGGTCGGCCCGGACCCCGTACCAGGCCAGCAGGCGGCACCACCGTTCCCGCTCGTGTTCGTCCTCCCGCCACACCGGACCCGGGATGCCGGGGGTGTCCGGGTGCGCGTAGGCGAACAGCCGCCGCGGCCCGAGCCGCTGCAGCAGCAGATGGCTCGGCGGGCCGTTGCCGTGCAGATCGACCGCCAGCTCGGGGGCGGGCCCGGTCCAGGCCAGCTCGGCCGGCACCGCCCGGCCGGGGGCCGAGGCGGGCAGCAGCCGGTCCACCAGGCCGGTCGCACGGGCCGCCTGCGTCAGCCGCCCGGGCGCGGCCAGCACGATCTGGTGGCCGGGCAGCTGCCGCCGCAGCGCCCGTAGCGCGGGCACCGCCGTCAGCAGATCGCCGAGCCCCAGCGCCCGCAGCACCAGCACCCGCGGGGGGTGCGCCTCGGCCGCCGTCACGACGGAGGTACCGGGGGCACGGCGGCCCGCGCCGCGCGGCGGGCCAGCAGTGTCGTGGAGCGGCCGTCGAGATAGGGCAGGACGACCGCCTGCCCGCCCCAGGCCCGCAGCGCCTCCGCCTCCGGCAGGTCCTGGACGGAGTAGTCGCCGCCCTTGACCCACACATCCGGCCGCAGCCGCTTCAGCAGCGTCTCCGGGGTGTCCTCGTCGAACACCGCGACGGCGTCCACGCTGCCGAGCGCCTCGAGCACCCGCACCCGGTCCGCCACCGTGTTCAGCGGGCGCCCCGGCCCCTTCAGCCGGGCCACCGAGGAGTCGGAGTTCAGGCAGACGATGAGGCAGTCGCCGATCCGCCGCGCACTCTCCAGCAGGCCCACGTGCCCCGCGTGCAGCAGGTCGAAGCAACCGCCGGTGGCCACCACCGTGCCGCCCCGCGCACGGACGTGCTCGGCGATCGCGACGGCGTCGGTGCGTGGAGCCTGCGCCGCAGGAGGGGGCGAGGCCCGCCACAGCGCCGGGTTCCCGGCCCCGCCCGCCGACACGAACGCGGCGGCCTCCGCGACGCCCCGCTGCAGGGCCTCCTCCGGCAGCGCGCCGTCGGCCAGCGCCGCCGCCGTGGTCGCCGCGAAACAGTCGCCCGCACCGCACGGATCCCCACTGGCCCGGTACGGGGGCGGCACCAGCATCGGCGTGCCGTCGCCCGGCCGGGCCAGCAGGGCCCCGCGGTCCCCGAGGGTCACCGCGACACCGGCCGCCTGCCAGCGCTCGGCGAGCCGGGCGGCCCGGTCGGCGTACGCGCGCAGCGAGTCCCCGTCGCCGGGGCACAGGGCGGACGCCTCCGCCGCGTTCGGGGTGACGAGCCGGGCCCCCGGTACGGGAGTGTCACCCCGGGGGTGGGGGTCCCACACCAGCGGTGTACGCGGCACGACGGCCGCCAGATGCTCCCGCACGGCACCGGCCGTGTGCCGCCCGTAGTCGGCGACGAGGACGGCGTGCGCCTGCGCCAGCGCCTCCCGCACCGCGGCGTCCGGCTCGCCGGGCGTGCCGCCGCCCCGGTCGATCCGCACCAGGGGCCGACCGCTCGCCAGCACCCGCGTCTTCACCGGCAGGCTGCCCATCAGCGGGATCTCCACCAGGTGCACCCGGCCGCGCAGAGCACGGCGTACGGCCTCGCTGGCCGAGTCGTCGCCGAGCGCGGTCACCAGCACCACCTCGCGCCCCCCGCGGGCCGCCAGCGCGGCGGCGAGCCCCGCCCCGCCGGGATGACGCCGGTCCTCGGTGACGTCGACGACCGGGGCGGGAGCGTCCGGCGACAGCCGGGTGGCGACCCCTTCGATGTCCTCGTCGAGCAGCACGTCCCCGACGACCACGAGCGGACCCCGTCCCGTCACGACGCCCTCCCGTGCGCGGCGACCGTACGCGAGGCGGCGGTGTGCGCGGTGGTGGCGCCGAGCGCCGCGTCGAAACTCTCGCAGAGCAGGTGCACGGCCACCAGATGGGCCTCCTGGACGGTCGCCGTGGTGCCGACGTCGATGCGCAGCGCCTCGTCGGCCGCCTCGGCCAGCGGATTGGGGCCCGGCCCGGTGAGCGCCCACACGCGCAGCCCCGCCGCGCGGCCCGTCACGGCGGCGCTGATCAGGTTGGCGCTTCGGCCGGAGGTGGACAGCAGCACGAGCACGTCCCCCGGACGGCCGTGGGCGGCCACCTGCCGGGCGTAGACCTGGTCGAAGCCGTAGTCGTTGCCGATCGCGGTCACGCTGGAGGTCTCCGCGTGCAGCGAGATCGCCGAGTAGGCCGGCCGTTCCTGCCGGTAACGGCCCACCAGTTCGGCGGTCAGATGCTGGGCCTGCGCGGCGCTGCCGCCGTTGCCCGCGGCCAGCAGCCGGCCGCCTGCGGGAAGGACGATCGCGAGCCGGCCGCCCCACTCCGCGATCCGGTGCAGACCGTCCCGGCGCAGGCGGACGAGAGCCTGCTCCAGTGAACGGCAGTGCAGGTGCGCGGCATCGAGTGCAAGTGCAGAGGAATCGGTCATGCTGATCGGGCGTACCGCGTCACGGGGACGTCGGCCGGACCCGCACCTCCTTCGGACGTCGGAGCTCCGCGGTGGGTCGGGAACGCTGTCGAGGGCCGGGCGGACGGTACGTGCTCACATCACCCCCGTGGCGGCGGCCTGGGCGTCCAGGACGGAGCAGTACGTCGCCTCGGTGGCCGCGGCGACCCGCCCCCAGCCGTACCTGCGCAGCACCCGACGACGGCCCGCCGCGCCGCACGCCTTCCGCAGCTCGGGGTCGGCGAGCAGTTCGCCGACGGCCCGGGCGAGGGCCTCGGGATCCCGGGGCGGCACCAGGCGCCCGGTGGTCGGGTCCGCCACGGTGTCCAGCTGGCCGCCCACCGCGCTGGCCACGACCGGCCTGCCGCAGGCCATGGCCTCCAGCGGAACGATGCCGAACGGCTCGTAGTCCGCGGGGCACACCACCACGTCGGCCGCGCGCACCAGCGGCGGAACGTCGCGCGGCGCCACTCCGCCCATGAAGATCACCCGGTCCGCGACGCCGTACTCCTCGGCGATGCGACGCAGCCGGCGCACCTCAGGGTCGTCGTCCAGCCGGTCCGCCGACGGGCCGCCGACGACGACGAGTTCCGTCTCCGGCAGCAGGGCGAGCGCGGCGACGGACACCGCCGCGCCCTTGCGCGGCACCAGACGGCCCAGCTGGAGCAGCCGGTGCCGGCGGGTGCCGCGTTCCGCGACCGGACCCTTCGGCGTGAACAGCTCGGCGTCCACCCCGCACGGCACGATGCTGACCTTCCCGGCGGGTATGCCCATCCTGCCCAGCTCGACGACCTCGTCCCGGCAGGTGGCGATCACCCGGTCGCAGCCGAGGCCCACCTCCGTCTCGTAGGCGATCCGCCGCGGCGGACTGGTGTCGGCCAGCTGCTGGTGCCGTCGCTTCACGGTGCCGAGCGCGTGGTACGTGTGCAGCAGCGGCAGCCCCAGCTCGCGCACGGCCCGCAGCGATGCCAGCCCCGACATCCAGAAGTGCGAGTGCACCACGTCCGGCGCCCGCACCCGCCAGACCCCGGCCAGACAGCGCCCGAACTCGGCCATGTACGGCAGCAGTTCGTCCTTGGGCAGCGGCTCCGGGGGACCCGCGGGCACATGGCGCACCTCGACCCCTTCGCGCAGCGGCACCCGGTCCGGCAGGTCCGTGTCGTCGCGGCGGGTGTACACGGTCACCCGGTGTCCCCGGTCGGCGAGCGCCCCGGCCAGAGAGGCGACGTGGACGTTCTGCCCGCCTGCGTCCACCTCGCCCAGGGTGGCGAGGGGGCTCGCGTGTTCCGAGACCAGTGCGATCGACAGGGAACCGGGGCCGTCGGCGTCGACGGTGCCGGGCTGGACGGGGTGCAGGGATGAGGTCATGAGCGAGCCTCCGTCATCACGCGCTCCCAGTCGTCCAGGAAGCGCTTGAGCCCGTACCGGCCGAGGGCCGCCTGGCGGGCACGGGCGCCGGCCTCGGCCGCGGCTTCGGGTTCGTGCAGATAGTGCCGGGCTGCCCGGGCCAGGACATCGGGCCGGGTGGACAGCACGCCCGCGCCCTGCGGGACCGCCTCGACCACCTCCGTGGTGGCGAGCGCCACGACGGGCATGCCCAGGTGCATGGCCTCCAGCAGGGACAGGCCGAGGGAGGTCCAGCGCACCGGATGCAGATAGAACCGGCGCTCGGCCATCTCCCGGTGCAGCCCGGCCTGCGGCAGGTCCGCGCTGCGGCACCGCTCCTCGGGCAGCCCCAGATGGCCGGCCAACCCCTCGGTGCGCATCCCGAACACGTCCAGCGGCGCCGCCTCCGCCAGCGCGGGCAGCAGATCCGTACCGGTGCAACGGCCGCGTCGCACCGGTTCGTTGACGACGACGGCCCCGCGGGCGAGCCGGCCCGTGTACTGGTGTCCCGGGTCGACGATGCCGTGCTCCACGACCTCGGTGCGGGTGCTGCCGCAGTCCCAGAACAGCCGGTTGAAGTGGGTGACGTGCACCAGCGTGAGGTCCCTGCGGTCGGCGAACGGGTGCCGGGTGTTCGGCACGTCGCCGCCCGGTGCGTTGTGCTCCAGGTAGACCGCGGGGATGTCACGGCCGGGGCGGCGGCCGCCGAGCCAGCGTTCGGCCAGCTCCAGCTCGTGCGGCCGTTGCAGGACGACCAGGTCCACGTCCGCGTCGCGCAGCTGCTCGGGGGTCGCCTCGCGCACCGAGGACGGCCAGGAGAACGTGCGGGCCCGCCCGAGTCCGTCGGGGTCGCGACCGGGTGTCACCGGAACGAGGTAGGTGTGGGGGCCCTGCACGAACGCCGTCGTCCAGGAGCCGTGCACATGCCACAACAGGATGTTCATACGGTCGCTCCTCGTTCCGTCTCGGGACCGCGGCCCGGCCCGGACACGTCCTTGGGTCCGGAGGCGTCCTGGGACACGTCCTTCGGGCCGCACGCGTCACCCGGTCGGGGCGACGCGTCCGTGCGGTGATCCGCCCGGTCCGTCCTTCGCGCCCGATCCGCGCCGTGCACCGCCGCGGGCCTTGTCTCACCGAGCGCCGCCACGGCGGCCAGCACCTCGGCATCGCTCACACCGTCGAGGCACGGGTGTCCCCGTACCGGGCAGTGCCGGGCCCGGGTCTCGGCGCACGCCGCCCTCTGGTCCCCGAGCAGCACGTGGGGGACGCCGTACGGGGACCAGCGCTCGGCGGGTACGACCGGCGCGAACAGGGAGGCGATCGGAGTGCCCACCGCGGCCGCCAGATGCGCCGGCCCGGTGTTGCCGACCACGGCCACCCGCGCCCCGGCCAGCACCCCCGCCAGCTGCCGCAGATCGGTGAGTCCGCCGAGGTCCAGCCCGTGCGGTCCGGCCACCTTCGCGGTCAGCTCCCGCTCCCCACGGCCTCCGGTGACCACCACCCGGTAGCCCTCGGCGGCCAGGGCGGCCGCGGCCCGCGCCGCCCGCTCGGGGCTCCACGCCCGGGCCGGCACCGCGGCACCGGGATGCAGCACCACATACGGCTCCGACCCGGTGAGGTGGGTGGCGTCCGGGGGAGGGGTGACCCGCAGCGCCCCGTCGTCGTCCGGCGGCAGCGCGAAACCGGCGTCCCGAGCAAGGTCCAGCGCGGCCAGGGCCTCGTGCCGGTGCGGCAGCCGGCGGTGCCGCAGGTCGAGCAGGGCACCCGGGTAGTCCTCGCTGTCGGCGGCCGTCCAGCCGACCCCGGCCAGCTTCAGCAGCAGCGCGACCGGCAGCGGGCTCTGGTGGTACGAGACGAGCACCAGGGCCCGGTCGAAGCAGCCCGCGGTCAGGGTCTGCAGGAGCTGCCGCGTCGCCGCGCGGGAGACCGGCGCCGGTTCCAGACCCACCCATGGGGCGTCGTACTCCAGCACCTCGTCCACGCCGGGCAGCAGCCTCGCCGCCTGCACCCCGCGCGGCCCGCACAGCATCGCCGTGTGCGAGGAACCGGCCGCCACGGCACGCACGGCGGGGCCTGCCAGCAGCACGTCACCGGCGCTGTCGAGGCGCACGACCAGGGTGCGGGGAAGGGGGCGCGTGTCCGTCATCGCGCCTCCCCCGCGGGTGAGGCGGCGTGCGGGCCGGGACCGGAGCCGTCCTCGGGGTCCAGCACCAGGCGCACCGCCGCGAGCAGGTCGCCGGCCGTGGTCTCGGCCGCCTCGATCTCCTCCGGGAGGGTCACGGGGGTCGGCACCAGCACGCCGCGGGCACCTGCCGCGCGGGCGGCTCCCATGTCGGCGCCGATGTCCCCGATGACGACGGCGCGCTCCGCCGGGACGCCCAGCCGGGCGCACGCGGACACCACCAGGCCCGGTGCGGGCTTTCGGCAGCCGCAGCCGTCGCCCGGGCCGTGCGGGCACACCGCCCACACGTCGAACGGGCCGAGCAGCTCCTCCACCCGCCGCCGCACCGCCTCCACCTGAGCGCGCGTCAGCAGTCCGCGGGCCACGCCGGACTGGTTGCTGACCACCCCCACGGGAATGCCCCGCGCACGGACGGCGTCGACGGCCTCGCGCGCGGCCCGCATCGGCTCGACGCGCGCCGGGTCACCGTTGTAGGGCACGTCCGACACGAGCGTGCCGTCGCGGTCGAACAGCACCACGGCCGGCAGGGCGCCCCGCGCGCGGTGTGGGCCGCCCCGCGGTCCGTCGAACAGCCAGGGGCCGGTCGCCGAGCGTACGGCGGCCTCGGGGTGACGGGGCAGCAGGTGACGTCCGCTCATGGGTGCACCCGTTCCTCGAGCGCCCGGCGCTTCACCTGCGGCTGCGCCCCGGCCGCGTACGGGCCGCGCGGCGGCACGTCCCGGTGGACGAGGTGACCGCGCAGCCAGTGCCAGGTGGCGGCGGGCGGAACGAGCACGCTGGTCAGTGCCATGGTGGTCACCTCGTCCGGGGTCCGCGGCCCCGGACCGATGCGCGCCAGGGCGAACTCGGCGGTACCGGACAGCCAGCCGGCGGCACAGACCGCCGCGGCCCGGGGCCTGCGCAGGGCCGCGCAGGCGAGGGCCGCCACCGCCGCTCCTGTCACCGCCAGATGACCGGGCAGCCGTCCCCGTGGCGCCCCCGCCCTGCCCCACCAGCCGGGTCCGTGCAACCGGGTCATCAGCACGTCGTCCGCGTTCCCCGCCTGCAGGCGCACCGAGATCCAGCGGTCGGCCGGGCGTACCGGATGCGTGGTGGTGCGGGACCCGTCGGTCACCGTCCATCCGGCGTCCTGTACCCGCAGCGCGAGGTCCGCGTCCTCCCTGAAGGCCCGACGGAACCGTTCGTCGAAGCCGCCGACGGCCTGCAGAGCCCTGCGCCTGTACGCCATGTCGGCGGTGATCCACCGTGCGGTGGCGAGCCCGGCGGTGTTGCGCTCCCAGTCGGTGGGCCGGCGGTCGACCGGCAGCGGGACGTCGATCCGGGCGGTGATCGCGCCCGTCCGTTCCGTCGCCTCCGCCAGGTCCAGGGCGAGATCGTCGCCCCAGGTACGGCCGGGCACCACATCGTCGTCGAGGAACACGATCCACGGCACCCGCCCGGCCGCCCGCCATCCGTCGTTGCGGGCCGCGGCCGGACCCCGGGCACGGCCGCGCACCACCGTGGTGACCGGGCGCAGCGGCCCCGGGATGTCGACCGTGAGCGCCTCGCCCTCGTCTGCGGGGCGGTCGTCGACGAGGACCACCCGCACCGGCCGGGGCCCGGACGCCTCGGACAGCGCCCGCAGGCACGCGCTCAGGCTCGGCCGTCCCAGCGTCGGTATCACCACCGCGTACGCGTCGTCGGCGTACACGGTGACCGCCGCGTCGTCTCCGCGCTCCGCCATCACGTCCCCCTCGCGTCGGCGCCACGGAAGAAGTCCCCGCGCCGCACCGCGTACGGGCCGATGGCGAGGAGGTCGACGGGTGAGGAGCCGAAACACTCCAGCGCGTCACGCGGATCGTCCACCATGGGCCGGCCGGCCGTGTTCAGACTGGTGTTGACCACCACGGGCAGTCCCGTGAGCCGTTCGAACTCACCGAGCATGCGGGCGACCAGCGGTTCCTTGGCCGGGTCGACCGTCTGGATGCGGGCCGTGCCGTCGACGTGCACGACCGCGGGGATGCGGTCCCGCCAGGGCTCGGCCACGTCGTGCACGAACAGCATGTACGGGCTGGGCAGCGGACCGTCGAAGATCTCGGCGGCACGGTCGGCGAGCACCATCGGCGCCACCGGCCGGAACTGCTCGCGGCCCTTGACGTCGTTGAGCCGCTCCAGGTTGCCCGCGTGTCCGGGGTGGGCCAGCAGCGAGCGGTGCCCGAGCGCCCGGGGACCGTACTCGGAACGGCCCTGGAACCAGGCGACGATCCCGTTGTCCGCGAGGGCCTCGGCGACGGTCCGGGCGATGTCGGCGGGCCGCTCGAAGGGCACCGCCGCCGTCTTCAGCCACGCCCCCAGTTCCGCGTCCGACCAGTCCCGGCCCAGATCGGCGCCCGGCATCGGTTCCGGCTCGTCGCCCTGCCCGGCGGCCAGCAGCAGGGCCCCGCCCAGCGCCGTGCCCGCGTCACCGGCCGCGGGTTGCACCCACACCCGGGAGAAGGGCCCCTCCCGGGCTATCCGTGAGTTCGCGACGCAGTTCAGCGCGACGCCCCCGGCGAGCGTGAGCACGCTGTGGTGCGTCCTTCCGTGCAGCCAGCGCACCAGGTCGAGCAGCGTCTCCTCCAGCACGGTCTGGGCGCCGGCGGCCACGTCCGCGTGGTCCTGCGTCCACGGCTCGTCCGGGCCGCGCGGCGCGCACAGCTCGTGCCAGGGCACCCCGGAGGCGTGGAAGCCGCCGTCGCCCGTGGGATACACATGGCGGCGCAGCTCGGCCAGCATGCGCGGGCGGCCGTGCGAGGCGAGCGCCATCACCTTGAACTCGTCGGAGGACCTGAGGAACCCCAGGTGCTCGGTCAGCTCCTCGTAGACCAGGCCCAGGGAGTGCGGCAGTTCCTGCGCGTACAGGGGCTCGAGACGGCTCCCGACCCGGCGCGCGGCCAGGTGTGAGGCGCGCTCGCCACGGCCGTCCAGGACCAGCGCGGAGGAGTCCTCGGCGCCGGGCGCGGCGAAGGCGCCGGACGCGGCGTGCGCCATGTGGTGCGGCACGAAACGGACGATGCCGGGATCCAGGCCCGGCAGCGCCGTCTTCAGGAAGCCGGGGACCTCGCGGGCGTAGGTCTGCCGCAGATGGTCCCAGGGGTCGTCGAGCCCCATGGCCTCGGCGGGCCGGGCCAGGTCCGGATCGTAGGAGTAGACGACGGCATCGAGGTCCTGGGGGCGCAGTCCGGCGCGCCCGAGGCACCACGCGGCGGCCTTCTCCGGCAGTTCCCAGGCGGAGAACGGCACCGGCCGCTTGCCGTGCTTGCGCCGGGAGAACCGCTCCTCCTCGGCGGCGGCGACGGTCCGGCCGTCGATCACGAGGGCGGCGGCGGGGTCGTGGAACAGAGCGTTGATTCCGAGGATGCGCATGGGGTTCCGATGCCTTTCGGCGATACCTGAGCCGGACGGGAGCGGGGGAGAGGGCCGGATGCGAGGGGGACGGCGGACGGCGGTGACCGGGCCCGGACCGCGAGGGGCGACACCGCTGCCCCGGGAGCCGGGTGCGCGGGTCAGCCGCCGGCGGTGGCGCGGAACCAGTCGATGGTGCGGCGCAGGCCCTCCTCGGCGTCCACCTCCGGCTCCCAGCCCAGCTTGTCGCGGGCCAGCGTGATGTCCGGGCAGCGCACCGCCGGGTCGTCCGTCGGCCGCTCGATGAACCGGATCTCCGACGCCGACCCGGTGATACGGATCACCAGACGGGCCAGATCCAGCATGGTGATCTCGGAGGGATTGCCGATGTTCACCGGGCCGCGCATACCGTGCGCCGCCGCCGCGAGAATGCCGCGGACGGTGTCGTCGACGTAGCACAGGGCCCGTGTCTGGCGTCCGTCACCGGTGACGGTCAGCGGCTCCCCGGCCAGTGCCTGCCGCACGAACGTCGGAACCGCCCGGCCGTCGTGGCCGCGCATCCGCGGACCGTAGGTGTTGAACAGCCGCACGATGCCGGTGTCGGTGCCCTTCGCCTCGGCGTGCGCGGTGGTGAGGGCCTCACCGAACCGCTTGGCCTCGTCGTACACGCTGCGCGGACCGACCGGGTTCACATGCCCCCAGTACCGCTCGTCCTGCGGGTTCTGCTGCGGGTCCCCGTAGACCTCGGAGGTCGAGGCGAGCAGGAAGCGCGCGCCCGAGCGGTGGGCGAGGTCCAGGGCGTTGCGCGTGCCCAGACTGCCGGTGTCCATCGTGTGCAGGGGCAGACGCAGGTAGTCGGCGGGCGACGCCGGGGAGGCGAAGTGGAGTATGAGATCCGGCTTCCGGTCGACGGTCAGCCCCTGCGCCACGTTGGCCCGCACCAGCGTGAACCCGGGGCGGTCGAGCAACGCGGCCACGTTCTCCGGCCGACTCGTGCTGAAGTCGTCCACGCAGGTGACCGCGGCGCCCGCGTCCAGCAGGGCGGCGCACAGGTGGGAACCGACGAACCCCGCACCGCCGGTGACGACGGCGTGCTCCCAGTTCCGTGACAAAGGGCTGGCCATGAAGAACTCCTCCCTACGCGGACGGCCTCTCGGCCCCCTGATGCGGGCGCCGGGCCGCTGACGTCGCGGAAGACCGTCGAGTACCCCGATCAGCGTCCGTCGGCGCGGCGACGGCGGCTCGGTGGTGTAGGTCATCCGGGTGAGTGACACAGGGTGAACACCCACGGCGCGCCCGCGACCCGACGGGCAGGGAGGCGGCTCCCGGGCGCGCCCGCGGCGGTGCGGCGGGACGCGGCGGGGGCACCGGACGGGACGGCGGGCGTCGCCGGGTCGTTGACATGCGGCACCGGTTTCCCCACCGGTCGCAGCCCAATCACCGGATCTCTCCCGTCGCGCCGGGACGGTTCTCACCCACGTCGGCACCAATGCCCCAGCTCAAACGGGGTAGCCGTACGGCTTGAGGTCCCTGTGGCGCGAAACGCCGCGCGCCCCACCCCAGTCGGCCAGGTCAGGAGGCAGTACCCATGAACACGCCGTTCCCGCCGCACGCGCTGCACGACTACGCGTTGCTGGCCGACGGGGAACGCGGCGCGCTGATCGGGCCGTGCGGCGACATCGGCTGGCTGTGCTCACCCGGCTGGCACAACGACGCCGTCTTCGCCTCCCTCATCGGCGGCGGCGGTGTCTACGCCATCACACCGAGGGCCCGCCACGTCTTCGGCGGCCACTACGAGGAGGGCACTCTCATCTGGCGCAGTCGCTGGGTCACCACCGACGGCCTCATCGAGTGCCGCGAGGCCCTCGCCTTCCCCGGTGAGCCCGGCCGGCTGGTGCTGCTGCGGCAACTGCACGCCGTCGACACCGTGGCCCACGTACAGGTCCTGCTCGAGCCGCACGCCGGCTACGGCCGCTCCTTGCTGGACGCCACACATCGCACCGACGACGGCGTGTGGTACCTGACCTCGGGCCCCCACCGGATGCGCTGGCAGGGCGCCCCGTTCGCGGTCGCCCGCGGCCGGGGCCTGACGGCCGAGATCGTGCTCCAGCCCGGCGAGCGCCACGACCTGGTGCTGGAATGCTCCGCCTCGCCCCTGCCCCGCACCGTGCCGAGGGCCGCCGAGGCCTGGGCCGCGACGGAACACGCCTGGCGTGAGGCCGTGCCCGCGCTCGACCACACGATCGCCCCGCGTGACGCCCGCCGCGCCTATTCCGTCCTGCGCGGGCTGACCACCCACGGCGGCGGCATGGTCGCGGCCGCCACCACCAGCCTGCCGGAACGCGCCGAGGCGGGACGCAACTACGACTACCGGTACGTGTGGATCCGCGACCAGAGCTACGCCGGGCAGGCCGCGGCCGTCACCGGTGCCACCGAACTCCTCGACGATGCCGTGCGCTTCGTCGGCGAGCGGCTGCGGGAGGACGGCCCGCGCCTGGCCCCCGCCTACACCGTGCACGGAACCGCCGTCCCCGACCAGAGAGAACTCGACCTGCCCGGCTACCCCGGCGGCTTCAGCCGTGTCGGCAACCGGGTCAGGGAGCAGTTCCAGCTGGACTGCTTCGGCGAGGCGCTTCTGCTGTTCGCGGCGGCCGAACGCCGGCAGCGACTGGACGCCGACGGGTGGAAGGCCGCCGAGATCGCGGTGCGCGCCATCGCCGAGCGCTGGCAGGAACCGGACGCCGGAATCTGGGAACTGGACTCCCAGTGGTGGACCCACAGTCGGCTGAGCTGCGTCGCCGGGCTGCGCGCCCTGGCCGCCGCGGTCCCCCGCCGTCCCCTCGCCGACCGCTGCGACCGGCTCGCCGACGCCCTGCTCGACACCACCACGCGACGCTGCCTGCACCCCGAGGGCCATTGGCAGCGGACCCCCGACGACGCGAGGGCCGACGCCGCCCTGCTGCTGCCGGCCGTACGCGGTGCCCTGCCCGCCGACGACGACCGCACCCGTGCCACTTTGGCCGACTGCCGCCGCCGACTGGCCCAGGACCACTACGTCTACCGCTTCCGGCACGACGAACGCCCCCTCGGGGAGGCCGAGGGGGCGTTCCTGCTGTGCGGGTTCGTCATGGCACTGGCCGAGCACCAGCAGGGCCGGCTGATCGACGCCCACCGCTGGTTCGAACGCAACCGTGCCGCCTGCGGGGCGTCCGGTCTGTACGCGGAGGAGTTCGACATCGCCCAGCGGCAGCTGCGCGGCAACCTCCCGCAGGCCTTCGTCCACGCCCTGCTGCTGGAGACCGCCGCACGCCTGGCCGGGGACCCCGAAGGGCCCGCCTGACGTCCGGACAGGCGCCCGACGTCAGCCCTCGGCCGCCTCGGCTGTCGCGCTCCACCCGTACTGCAGCAGGTCGGACAGCGTGACAGCCGTGAGCCCCGCGCACACCAGCCGCGTGGCCCGCGGCGCGGTGGCGTAGGAGCACACCAGCGCCCCGGCCACCCACGCGGACGTGCAGAACGGGCAGGACAGCAGATCGCCCACGGCGCGTCGCACGCCGCTGCCGCGCGGCTGGTCCATCACTTCGCCGGCGGTGCTCTCCGACTCCCGCCGGGTGAACGGCGCCCGCAGAAAGCTGGTCACCCTGTCCTTGGTGAGCAGCCGGGACGCCTTGAACGTCGCCGTTCCCAGCAGGGCCACGTCCCACGGGGGCACCTGCTGCGGCAACCGCACGCCCCGGCGGCGCGCCACCGCGGCGAACAGCGCGGCACCCGCCGTGAACGTCGTCGCGAGGAGCGCGTAGCCCACGAGCGGCGTGTCGCCGCCCTGGTCGTAGCGTGTGGCCTCAACCGTCATCCGCATGCCTCCCTCGGGGCTCGCCACGCTCAGCCCCCGCCTTCCGGCTGCTCTCCCTCCGGGCCCCGTCCCTTCGGCTACGCGGACCGCGGGCGTCCCACCCCTCGTGTTCCTGCGGCCCCGAGTCCCCGTGGCCCGCGGCCGCAAACGCCTGAGGGGTGCGCGCCTCGGCCGCTTGGACCCTCGACACCACCCGGCTCAGTCTCAGCACCCCCCACACGATCAGGGCGACGCCGGCGGCCTCGGGCAGCAGCCACCAGCCGGTCCGGATCCGCTCGTCGAACAGGGTGATGCCGAGCACCAGGCTCACGGAGGCGTCGCCGATGGTGAGCGCCGGCTGCGACGCGGTCAGCCAGCCCGCCTGGAGCGCGTTCTCCAGCAGCAGGATCGCGCTGACACCGGTGAGCGCGAAGCCGTACGTCTGCCAGGACTGCAGGAACGCCACGAGGCCGCCGTCCGCGAACCTGCCCGTGGCGGACTTCAGCAGGGCCGCGGTCAGGGCGTTGCCGACGGCGGAGGCCGCGGCCAGCACGGCGGCACGGAACAGCGGCGGGCGCCCCGGGCGGGCCACGGCGACCGCGACGGCCATGGCGCCCAGACAGCCCGCGAGGGCCGGGATCCAGCGGACCATGGAGGCCTGGTCCGTCACCCCGGCGGGAGCGGCGGAGCCGAGGACCAGGGCGAGCCCCGTGACGACCCCGGTGATCGCCCACCAGGCCGCGCCCGGCAGCCGCCGATGCATCAGGGGAGCGGCGACCAGTAGTGCGAACGGCAGTTCGAGTACGAAGAGTGGCTGCACCAGTGCCATCGGGCCGTTCACCAGGGCGAGCGCCTGGAACAGTGCGGCGCCGACGACGCCGCCGATGCCGATCGCCCAGGCCGGCCGGTGGGCCAGCTCGATCAGCAGTCGCAGGCCGCCACCCTGCGCGACCGTGGACGCCGCCTTGCGCTGGAACGCGGTACCGACCGCATTGCTGGCGGCACCCATGACGGCGAACAGCGCGGCGAGCAGGATCACCTCTCCAGCATGCCCCCGGAAGCCCGCAGCAGCCGGACTCGGCGCACCGCGAGCGGATCGACCCGCGAGCCGGCCATCCCGGCGGCCCCTGACACGGGCGGCACCGACGCCTTCGTGCAGCGTGCCGCCAGGGGGCTGCCTGCTCACCTGACGCCGCGTCCCGGCCATCGGGGACCGTCAGCAGCCGGGCCGTGCCTCCAGGGCGTCGTCCGGCGGACCTGCCCGCCGCCGGCCGCCCGGCGGTCGACGTACGGGCGACGTACGGGCGACGTACAGACGAGGCACGGACTAGGCACGGCTGACGTACGGACAACGTACGGATGACGTGACGTACGGTGCAGGTACCGCCGACCGGTGTCATGGGGACCGGCGACTGCCCGACCGCGCCCGCGCCGCGGATCCCTCCGGCCACGGGTGTCGGGCGCCGCGGACGCTCCCCGCTGCCGCCTTCCGCGCGGCGAGGTCCTCCGCTGCGGCTTCCACGCCGTGCTCGCCGAGCGGCCCCACCGACAGCCCCGCCTCACGGCAGCCGTCCACGATGCCGGGCAGCGCCCCGAGCGTGGCGCGCCAGCAGCCGACCGCCGCGGCGTGGTCCGAGTCGTGCAGAAGAAGGGTGCCGCCGCCCCGCAACTCCGCACCCGCGGTGGCACGCACGGACGCGGGCGTGGCGTCGGCCGTCCAGTCCCTGCCCCACGCCGTCCACAGCACCGGCCGCAGGCCGGTCCGCCGGGCCGCCGCCCAGCGTCCCGACGTGAGGATGCCGTACGGCGGCCGGTACCACCAGGGGCGAGCGCCTGCCGCTTCGTGGACCACGTCCACCGTTCGAGCCAGGTCCGCCATGTCGCGTGCGGGAGACGGCAGCCATGGCCGGCCGTGGTTCCAGCCGTGCACGGCGAGCTCGTGCCCCCGCTCCGCGATCCGGCGGGTCAGTGCCGGACAGCGCACCACACTCTCGCCCAGCACGAAGAACGTCGCCCGGACGCCGAGGTCGTCCAGCGCGTCGAGGAAGTACGGCGTGGAGCCGGGATCGGGTCCGTCATCGAACGTGAGAGCGATGTGCTCGGGGCGGCCCATCCCGGCGAGCCCGGGGAGGAAACGGCGGCGCAGGCCGGGCAGCCAGGTGGCGGCCGGGCCGATGTGCCCGGCCGCCACCGCCGCCGCGACCGGCGCCAGGAGGGCCACCGCGCGACCGGCGGCCCGGGGGCCGTGAGGACGAGTCATCGGGCAACTGCCTCCTTGTCGTCAGGCATCCGGGGCCTCGCCGGGCTCCGGGCGGTGGTGGACCGGGGCGTCGTCGGGGCGGGAGCCCCCGTTCGGTGCCGAGTCCCAGGCGCCGCCGGCCCACGGGGCGCCCGCCAGTCCGATACTGCCCGCACCGATGAGCGCGAAGCCGAGCACCTCGGGCAGCACCCGCACGCCGAGCGCGATCTGCTCGTCGAACAGCGCCGATCCCAGCGCCACCCCGACGATCGCGTCCCCGAGGGTCAGCGCCGGCTGGGACGCGGTCAGCGACCCGGCCCGGAACGTGCTCTGCAACAACAGGAAGCTGACGACACCGACCAGCGCCGTGACATACGGCGGCCACTGCGTCAGCACGGCCCCCACGCCCTGCGGAAGCCGCCCCATGACCTCCTTCAGCAGCGCTGCCGTGGCGGCGAACGACACCGCGCTCGTCAACCCGAAGAGCGCGGCACGCGGCGCGCCCCGCACCGCACGGGCCGAGACCACGCCGGCCGCCACGGCGCACACCACGGCCACCCCCGCCGGAAGCCAGCGCCCCGGCAGAGCCGTGGTCCGCCCGGGGGAGGGCGCGGCCGTCCCCAGGAACAGCGCCAGGCCGGCGGCGAGGGCGGTGAACGCCAGCCAGGTGCGCCGGCTCGGGCGGCTGCGGAAGACGACGCTGCCCACGGCCAGGGTGAACAGCAACTCGGTGGCCAGCAGTGGCTGTACGACGGCCAGGCTGCCCACGGCCAGCGCGCCCGCCTGGAACACGGTGGACAGGGCGAGCAGCCCGGCACCCGCCAGCCAGTACGGCCGCCGCAGCACATGGGCGAGCCACCGCACCGCCTGACGCACTCCCCGGCCGTTCGCGGGTTCGTCCGTCGCCGCCCGCCGTTGCAGCACCGAGGCCGAGGCGTTGGACAGCGCCGTGAGCAGTGCGAGCACGACGGTGAGAGCGCTCACCCGCCACTCATCCGAACGTGGCGGCGAGCCGCCGGTACAGGCCGGGCGCCGCACCACGGATCCGGGCGGGCAGCCGCAGCCAGCGGGGAACGTACACCTCGTCACGGTTCCGGCTCACCGCGCACCACACGGCCTCCGCCACCCGCTCGGGCGGCACCGGCCTGGGCCTGGACCTGCGATAGGGCGCGCCCCGGCGCTCGAAGAAGGGAGTGTCCACCACACCGGGGACCACGAGACTGACCCGCACACCGCTGCCGCGCAGTTCGTAGCGCAGGGCGTCGGCGAACGCCGCGAGCGCCGCCTTGGCCGCGGAGTAGACGGCCTCACCGCGCACGCCCACCGCGCCCGCCAGCGACCCTACGATCACCACACGTCCGGAGCCCGCCTGGACCATCCGGGGGACGAGCTGCCGCACCAGGTGCAGCGTGGCGCTCAGATCGACGTCGATCACCTCGTCGATGGCGCGTGAGGGCATGCTGCTGAACTCGCCGGCCCAGCCGATCCCGGCGCACGCCACGAGCAGGTCCACACGGCCCAGCCGCTCCAGGGCGAACTCGGCGAGCTGCCGGCCGGCTCCCGGACGGGTGAGATCCGCCGGATAGCCGGTGGCCGAGGTCTGTTCGGCGACCTGCGCCAGACGCGTCGCGTCCCGCCCGTTCAGCACCAGACGCCAGCCCCCCTCGGTGGCCAGCCGGCGGGCGACGGCGGCCCCGATGCCGGAGGAGGCGCCGGTCACCAGCGCCGTGCCCGGGCGGGCCGCCCGGGCACCGGCGTGCCGGGGGGTGGCGCCGACGGCCGGGGCCGCCGCGGAGAGGGCGGGGACGGATCGGGGAGGGGAGGGAGCTTGTGACATGGTGGCTGACCTCGGCTCGGCTGCGACGGCGAACACCGGACGGACGGGTTGTGACGGCTGCTGGTCGAGTGCTCCTGTCTTCGAGCACCCTTGGGCTGAGAGGATTGGCAGCGGACGAAGCGGACGGTGAGTATCCCGCTCATCACGCCCCGAAACTCGCGACACGGGGCGTGTTTGGAACATTCGACTCGGGACAATCAGTACCAGTGCGTGTATTTTCCCCCGTGTCTCGACGACGAGCGACGCGAACCGCCACGACCCCTGCCCGCCGCCGGGCGACCGGAGCGGCACGTTCGGCGGGAGGGGCCACCGGCCCGGCCGGCCCGCCGGCCTCCCCGGACGGCTCGCGCCGGATCCTGATCGTGAGCGCGAGCATGGGCGCCGGGCACGACACGGTCGCCGTGGAGCTCGCGCGACGCGCACGCGAGCAGGGCCGGCAGGCGGACGTCGTCGACGTGCTCACCCTCCTGCCCTACGGCCTGGGTGCGGGTCTGCGCCGCTTCTACCAGTCCTCGGTGCGGCACTTCCCGTGGGCGTACGCCGTCCTCTACCGCGCGTTCCTGCGTCGCGGCCCCGGCCGCCGCCCCAGTGGCGTCCCCCTGGCCCGCCTCGCGGGCAGCCGCCTGTCGGACCTCGTGAACCGTACGGGCGCGGATGCCGTCGTCCCCGTTTTCCACCTGGCGGCCCAACTGACCGGCCATCTCAGGTCCCAGGGCAGGCTGGACGTGCCGAGCGCCGTCTTCCTGATCGACTTCGCGGTCCACCGGCAGTGGCTCCACCCGGGGAACGACCACTACTTCTGCGTCACCGACGAGGCCGCCCGCGCCGTACGTGAGGACATCGCCGCTCCGGCCGAGGTGACCGGGCCTGCCGTGGCCCCCGAGTTCCTCGCCCCGAGCCCCGCCGCCGCGCAGTGGTCCGGGCGCTTCACGCGGTTCGCTCCCGGCCGGGCCCCGGTGATCCTCTCCGCGGGCGCCTGGGGAGCGGGCCCAGGTCTGTCCGCCACCGCCGGGCTGCTGGCCGGGCACGGTTTCCTCCCGGTCGTGCTGTGCGGTCGTAACGACCGGCTCCGCAGGCGCCTCGCCGGGATCCCAGGCGTTCTCGCACTGGGCTGGGTCGCCGACATGCCCGGCCTGATGGGCGCGGCCGGCGCCCTGGTGGACAACGCCGCAGGCCAGACCGCCGTACAGGCCCTCGCCGCGGGCCTGCCGGTGGTCGGGTTCCGTCCCCTGCCCGGCCATGGCGAGGAAGGTGTCCGCCGCATGGCCGCCCTCGGGCTGACGGAGGTGGCCGAGACGGAGTACGAGCTGCTCGACGCGCTGAACCGCCTCACCGTCCCCGGCCCCGACCGGGAGCGCCGCATCGCCCACGCCCGCACGTTGTTCCGCGCGGACGTGCTGACGCGGGTGACGGAACTCCTCGACTCCGCCTCACCCGGCTGAGCCGCGCCCCGGCAGACGGCCCGATCGGGCCGTCTGCCGCCGAGACTTCCGGGAGCGTGCCGGCGCGCGGCTCACGTGCTGCCGGCACGCTTCCCCGTGGCCTGTGCCGTGCCGCCGTCTCACTGTGGGGCGCGACGGGCGACGCCGATGGTCAGGCCCATGGCCGCCAGGCCCAGCCCAGCCGTCACCGCACCGACCGCGCAGTTGTTCGCGACGATGCCGGCCCGCGCGCCGTGGGTGGCGGTGACCACCCAGGGCGAGATGATGAGCCATATACCGAGAGGCGCGACCACCCACGCCAGGCGGAACATGCGCTCGGGCACCAGGGTCAGACCGAGCCCGATCAGTGCGACGGTGAGGCCGACGATCAGGTTGTTGACGGCGATGAAGGGCTGACCGGAAAAGTGCACGACCCAAGGTGATATGGCGGCATAGACACCCGCCAGAACGATCGCCCCCTCCAGGGCGATGGCTCCGCCGCTGGCCGCCGTGCGCTCGAGCCGCTCCCGCATCTCCGCTAGCTCGGGATGCGTGCCCATTCCACTGGACTGCTGCGGATACGACATCGCTGTGCCTCTCCACGAGGATTGATTTTTTCCTTATAGTGACGGTTCCCCCATTCAGGTGGATTTACCCGGTTTTGCGCCATTCTTGGTCGCGCTGTCTCCGTACTCGACCGTCCGCGGGGCGGCGCTCCGGGCCGCTGCCCTGGGTGACGAAGACGTGGTCGCGCAGCACCTGGGCGGCTTCGACGGTGTCGGTCCCGCCGTCGGTGAGCACGTCGACGGGTGCGGCCGCCTGCGGTGGTGCGCCGCAGGCGGCCGCGGTGGAGATACCTCGCCGTGCTGGTGGGCGCCTTCAGGCGGCGCGGGTGAGGGCGGGCAGGTAGGCCCGGGACTGGCCCTGTTCGGTGGGGTGGTACGACTCGGTCGGGGCAAGCCAGCTGACGCTGTGGAGCCACGGGGCGGTGGAGCAGATCTCGTGGCCGGTGAAGACGCCGGTGACGTCGACGTAGGTGAACCCGTGGTGCGTGGCCCGTTCGTCGATGACCTTGTCGAGGCGGTCGACGGCGCCGTTGAGGGCGGAACGCGTGGTGTCCGGCAGTCCCGCCTTGCAGCTGCCGTTGAGCCGGTACAGATGCGGGTAGCCGAGGATCACGACATGGGCCTGGGGGGCTTTGGCCCTGATGGCGGCGTAGAGGCGGTCCAGGTCGTCGGGGAGGACGCCGTCGATGCGGTGGAGCGCTTCCTCGATGGCGTCCAGGCACGTTGCCGAACTGTGCAGCACACAGGTCGTCATCACATGGGAGAACCCGGCGTCACTGCCGCCGACCGTGAGGGTGACCAGCCCGGTGCGGGCGTCGAGCGGGCCGAGCTGGCTGTTCAGCACGTCCCGGGCACTGGCGCCGTTGCAGGCGGGGAAGTCGAAGCTGGACGGCGCGTGGGCCGCGGCCCACAACGCCGGGAAGGAGTGGCTGCTGCGCAGACAGTCGGTGCTGGAGGCGACATAGCTGCCGGCACCGACACCGGCGGAGTAGGAGTCGCCGAGAGCGACATACCCGGTGGCGTACCCGCGAGGAGCGGCGTGTGCCGTCGGGGTCGCGGTGAGAGTGCAGACGGCGGTGAGAAGTGAGCACAGGCAGGCGGCGATACGCGAGGGTCTCATGCATCCCGCTTACCACCGTGCACCGGGCCCTGCCGCCGAGCCGACGGCGACCTTCACCCACGCTGAGAGGCGCCCGCACCCGTGCTCGCGTCCCGCGGTCGCACGCCAGGGGCCCGGTACCGACGCCGAAGCCCGCGGTGGCGCGCGGCTCTCCAGCCACGAACGGCACCCGATCAGCCGTCACTCCACTGGCGACGTTTGTGCGCCGCGCGCGGGAAACCCGAAGAGCTGTCGCCATCACTCACCCCGCTCGCACCACAGGACAGTGCTCGTCGTGCGGGCCGAACGCGTCACGTCCGGACGTGCGACGCCCTGTCTCGCCCGGCGTGCACCCTGACCACCGCTTCCGCGTACCGGGCCCTCGGCTGACCGGCGCCGTGCGTGTGTTCGCCGCGGGATGCCGCCGCGTGGCCTCGCCGGACCGTGGGCCATACTGGCTGGGTTCCGGAGCAGCCGCGAGGTGAAGAGATGGAGACACCGCACGGCACGCGGCAGGCGGCCTCCCAGCCCCTGCCGGCGGCCGCGTTGGAGGGCTGCCCCCTACCGGACCGGGCCGGAGTGCGGGCGATGGGCGAGATCAGCCTGGCGACGCAGCCGACGTGGGAGCGTCTGCTGGGGGAACTCGTGGGCGGAGACGAGCCGGTGCGCCACCTGGAGCTGTCCGCGGTGACCTTCATCGACGTCCGCGGCGCCGCGTCACTGGTGGCGGCCGCCCAGGCTCTGGGGAACGGACGACGCATCGTGCTGTGGCGGTCCCCGGCGAGTCTGCGGCGGACGCTGGAGTTGTTCTGGCCCGAGCTGTCGATGATCGAGGTGGCGCAGTCATGAGTGACACGACGGTGGGCGACCGGTTCCGGCACCCCGCCCTGTTCTACTCCGGCCGGGACGACTACCTGGCCGGCACCGTGTCGTTCGTGCGGGACGGGCTGGCCGCCGGGGAGCCCGTGGCAGTGGCCGTGCCGGGTGACAACCTGCGTCTGCTGCGAGAAGCCCTCGGCGAACAGAGCGCCGCCGTGGAGTTCCTGGACATCACCGAAGCCGGCCGCAATCCGGGCCGGATCATCCCCCGGGTGCTGCACGCCTTCGCGGACGCCCACCCCACGGGCCGGGTACGGATCATCGGGGAGCCCATCTGGGCCGGCCGCACCGCGACCGAGTACCCCGCGTGCGTCCAGCACGAGGCCCTGATCAATGCGGCCTTCGAGGGGCGGGCGGTGAGCATCCTGTGCCCGTACGACACCTCCCGCCTGGATTCCGTCGTGCTCGCCGACGCGCACGCCACCCATCCGACGGTCATCGAGCGCGGCGAGGAGCGGAACAGCGGCGCCTACGCGCCCGAGCAGGTCGTCAGCCGGTACAACCAGCCCCTGCCTCCCGCCCCGTTGGGTGCCGCCGAGTTCGCCTTCGACGCCGCCGCGCTGCCCGCCGCCCGCCGTTTCGCCACCGAGCAGGCGGCCCTGCTGGGCCTGGCGACGGGCCGGACGGCGGACTTCGAGCTGGCGGTGGCCGAGCTGACCACGAACAGCGTGGTGCACGGCGGGGGCCGTGGCACCCTGCGTCTGTGGGCGGAGGCCCGGCAACTGGTGTGCCAGGTCGATGACGCCGGGGTGCACACCGATCCGCTGGCCGGACGCATCCCTCCGCCCAAGGTCCGGCCCGGCGGCCGGGGCCTGCTGCTGGTGAACGTCCTCGCCGACCTGGTCCGCCTGCACACCGGCCCGGCCGGTACGACCACCCGTATCTATCTCGGCACGCAGAAGTTCGCCCACGAGGCTCACTGAGCGTTGGCCGGCTGAGGGTGAACGTCCCTCCCGCCGTCGTCGCGTTGCTGCGGCCCATCGCCCAGCCGTCGCTGCCCGTCGTCGCGTTGCTGCGGCCCATCGCCCAGCCGTCCCTGCCCGTCGTCGCGTTGCTGCGGCCCATCGCCCAGCCGTCGCTGCCCGTCGCCGCGTTGCTGCGGCCCATCGCCCAGCCGTCGCTGCCCGTCGCCGCGTTGCTGCGGCCCATCGCCCGGCCCGTCGCCGGCCCGGCGCCGCGCTCTGGGGCCCATCACCCGGCAGCCATGGCCGCAACGTGACCAAGACCTGGGGATGGTCGGCGTCGACGCGGGAACCCGGGCCCCGCAAGAAGGCGATGTCACCACGGATGAGGTGAGTCATGGCAGAGCAGGAGTCGTCGTCCCGGCCGGTGTCGCCGAGGGCCGTCGCGCGGCCGGTGCGCGAGGCGGCCTCGGTCCTGGGCCGGCTTCCCGGCGCCGGGATCGTGGGCAGGGCGGCCGAGGGAACGCTGGAGAAGGTCGGCGCCGCGTCGCCCCGGGGGCGGCGGCCGGCGGTCTACGCCGGGGCCGGAGTGCTCGGCGCCGTGGGTGTCGTCGAATGGCCCGTCGCCCTGGCCGGCGCGGCCGTGGCCTGGCTCACGCAGCCCCGGCCGCAGACATCCGGACAGGCCCCGGCCCAGACAGCCGGGGGCGGGGGGAGCACCTCCGACACAACGCGGGCAAGGGCGTCCCGGGCGAAGAAGTCCGCACCCTCCGCACCGAAGGCCGCCTCCCCGAGGAAGCCCTCGGCGTCCCCCGGACGCGAGGGTTCCGGCACACGCCGTGCCCGTACCACCCGCTGAGGGCGCGTCATGGTCCTCGCACTGCTGACGAGTCCTTCGACCGCCGCCGCACGTGTCGTGCCGGCGGCGGCCCACCTGCTGGAGCGGTCGGCCCCGACCGCCGTGGGCGCGGCCGCGGGAGCCGCGGCCCAGGCGGAGCGGGCGGGGGTGCGGAGCGCGGACGCCGCGGTCCGTGTCGCCCGCGTCGCCCGGCACGCGCTGCCGGGCCGCCCCCGCCCGTGGCGGTCCGGCACCCGGGCGCATCTCGCGCTGCGGCGGGCGGATCCCGGGGAGGAGCGGCGGGCGGAGGGAGTCGCCACGAGGGCGCGTCGGGTGGCCGCGGCACTGGTGGACCACCCGGACGTGGCCTTCGCGTACTGGGACGGCGGGCTGGCCCGTCTGGTGGTGGCCGCGACCGAGGAAACGGCCACCGACCGGGTGCTCGAGCACGCCACCGGTCTCGCGGAACGCCATGGGCTGGTCCGGGCGGACGACCTGCCGGAGGAGTTCCCGCATCCGGCGGAGCCCGCCGGGGTACGGGCCGCCGCGACCGCGCTGGCGGCCGACATGGCCGGCACGGCGGCCGCGGTGAGCGGGTCGGCCCTTGGCCTGCCGGCGTCGCCGCGCCTGGTGACCGCGGCCGTGACACTGCTGCGCGAGAACCCGCGCTTTCGCGGGCTGCTGCGCGCCCGACTCGGCCGCACCGGCATGGACCTCGCGCTGGCCTGGGCGAACGCGGCCGCGCACGGTGCCGGGCAGTCGCCCACGTCGCTGGTGCTCGACGGAGCACTGCGGTTCTGCCAGTTGGCGGAGACGGTGGCTCGCGCGGCCGCCTTCGACGCGGTCCACGACGAGGTGTGCAGCCCGGAGCGGTCCGGCGTGCCCGCGGGCGAGGTTCCGCGTCCGCCGCTGCGCCCCGCACCGGCCCAGGAGTACGCCTCCCGCGCCGCCACCGGCAGCCTGGTCGGAGCCGCAGTGACGCTGCTGGTCAAGCGCGACCTCCACGACGCCGCCGAAGCGGTGCTGGCGGGATCCCCGAAGGCCGCGCGCTACGGACCCGCCGCCTTCCGCGCCGTGTTGAGCGGCGCGCTGTCCCGGGACGGCGTGCTGGTACGCGACCCGCGGCGGCTGGGGCAGCTGGAGACGGCCGGCACGGTCGTGCTGCACCCGAGCGCGCTGCGCACCGAGGGCGACGGGGCGGACCCGTGGGCCGAGGCGGTGCTGGACGCGGCACGCCGGGCCGGGCTGCGCGTCGTGGTCGTGGACGACCCCGCGTTGCGGGAGTTCACCGGCCTCGCCGACCAGGTCGTGGACGCGCGGCGTCCATGGGACGACGTGGTGCACGAACTGCGCGGCGACTCCGGCGGCGTCGTCACGGTCGCCCGGCCCGCCTCGGCCGACGATCGCACCGTCCTGGCCGGGCTGCTCGCCGGCGACGTCGCCGTCGCCCTCACGGACCGGGACGCCGCCGTCGTATGGGGAGCGGACGTCCTGGCCCTGCACGGGCTGCGCGACGTGTGGCGGCTGCTGGCCGCGGTCCCCGCGGCCCGCGCCGTCGGCCGCCGGGCGCAGACCCTGGCCCGCTCCGGCGCCGCGCTCTCCGGCCTGCTCGTGGCCGTCGGCGAGTCCAAGGCCGGCCGGGGGCGGCGCGGCCTGCTGCCCGGCCTGCGGCACGTCCCCGTCGACGTCAGCGCGGCGACGGCCCTGGTGTCCGGGGCGCGCGCCGCGCTGGGCGTGGCGGCGGCCCGCGCCCCGCACCCCCGTCCGCGCGTGCCCTGGCACGAACTGCCGCCCGAGGAGACCCGGGCCCGGCTGGCGACCGAACAGGCCCGCGAACCGGACCCGTTCGACCTCGTCACGGCCCGGCTGCGCAAGGCGACGCGCACCGCCGGGCGGCTGCCCGCCCTGGCCCCGGCGCGCTGGACCTTCCAGCTCACCCGGGCGGTGCGCGGTGAACTCGACGACCCGCTCACCCCGGTCCTGGCGGTCGGCTCCGCCGCCTCCGCCATCCTCGGCTCCGTCGTCGACGCGGCGCTCGTCGTCGGCGCGCTCGACCTCAACGCGCTCGTGGGCGGCATGCAACGGCTGCGCGCGGAACGGGCGCTGTCCGGTCTGCTGGCCGAGCAGAAGCAGAAGGCGCGCGTCGCCTCCGCGCACGAGGACGCGGCGGAGGCCCCGCGGACGGTGGACGCGGCCCGGCTCAGGCCCGGCGACGTGATCGAGCTGAAGTCGGACGACGTCGTGCCCGCCGACGCGCGCCTGCTCCGGGAGGACGGCCTGGAGATCGACGAGTCGGCGCTGACCGGGGAGTCCCTGCCGGTCGCCAAGCAGGTCGACCCGACCCCCGGCGCCCCTGTCGCCGACCGCAGGTGCATGGTCTTCGAGGGCACCACCGTGGTGGCCGGACAGGCCCGGGGCGTTGTGGTGCAGACCGGTGAAAGCACCGAGGCCGCCCGTGCCGTGACGCTCGCCGCGCGCACCCCGCCCTCCGCCGGAGTGCAGGCCAGGCTGCAGGAACTCACCCGCAAGGCACTGCCGCTCACGCTGGGCGGCGGAGCAGCGGTGACGGCACTGGCGCTGCTGCGCGGAACGCCCGTCCGGGAGGCGGTCAGCGGCGGTGTGGCCGTCGCCGTGGCCGCAGTCCCGGAGGGGCTGCCGCTGGTGGCCACGGTCGCGCAGCTCGCGGCCGCCCGGCGGCTCGGCCACCGCGGCGTCCTGGTGCGCACCCCGCGCACCCTGGAGGCACTGGGCCGCATGGACACCGTCTGCTTCGACAAGACCGGCACCCTCACGAAGAACCGGCTGCGCCTGACCCGTGTCGCCGACGCCGACGGCACGGTCCACGCGGTGACTCAGGCGGCGGTCGCGGGCATCGTACGGGACGCGGCGCGCGCCTGCCCCCGGCTGAACGGCGGCTCCGAGCGGCCGGTGCACGCCACCGACGCGGCCGTCGTGGACGCGGCCGGTGCCGATCCGCACTGGGAGCAGGCCGAGGGCCTGCCGTTCGAGGCGGCGCGCGGGTATGCCGCCGCGGTGGGCCGCGCCGCGGACGGCCCGCGCACGCTCGTGGTCAAGGGCGCCCCGGAGACCGTCCTGCCCGCCTGCTCCGGGCTGCCGGACCACGCCTCTGCCACGGCCCGGACGCTCGCCGGGGAGGGCCTGCGGGTCCTGGCGGTGGCCCGGCGCGCCCTGGGCGAGCACGAGAAGGACTCCGACGCCATCCGACGTCCGCTGCAGCGGCTGGAGTTCGCCGGACTGCTGGCGCTCTCCGACGCGCCGCGCGAGACGTCCCCGGCCCTGGTGAGCGGTCTGCGGAAGGCCGGCGTTCGGCCCGTCATGCTGACCGGTGACCATCCGCAGACCGCCCGGGCGATCGCGACCGAACTGGGCTGGCCGGAGGACACCGTCGTGGTCACGGGGGAGGAACTGGCCGCCGCTGACCGGTCGGTGAGGGTCCGCATGCTGGCCGGCGCTGGCGTCGTGGCCCGTGTCGCGCCGGAGCAGAAGCTCCAGGTCGTCGAGGCCCTGCGGGACGCGGGCCGGGTGGTCGGGATGGTGGGCGACGGCGCGAACGACGCCGCGGCGATCCGCGCCGCGGACGTCGGCGTGGGCATCAGTGCCCGGGGATCCGCCGCCGCGCGCAACGCCGCCGACCTGGTGCTCACCGACGACGACCTGACCGTCCTGGTCGAGGCGGTCCGCGAGGGCCGCGCTCTGTGGCGCAGCGTCGCCGACGCCGTGGCGATCCTGATCGGCGGGAACGCCGGCGAGATCGGCTTCGGCGCCATCGGCACCCTGCTGTCCGGGACCGCCCCGCTGAGCACGCGTCAGATGCTCCTCGTCAATCTGTTCACGGACCTGTTTCCGGCCATGGCGGTGGCGGTGACGCCGCGGCGGCAGGAGCCCACGGCGGGGGAGCGGGACGACGAGGAGGGCACGGTGTCCGTGGACGGAGTGCCCCAGGTCCTGGGGGCACCCCTGATCCGGCAGATCCGCCACCGCGCGCTGACCACGTGCCTGGGTGCGGTGGCGGCCTGGCTGATCGGCCGCTTCACACCGGGCAGCGTCCGCCGCGACGGCACGATGGCCCTGTGCGGGGTGGTCGGCACCCAGCTCGCCCAGACCCTGGCCGACCGCCGCGACAGTCCGCTGGTCCGCGTGACCGCCCTCGGCTCCGCCGTCGCACTCGTCGCGCTCGTCCAGACGCCCGGTGTCAGCCACCTGTTCGGCTGCACACCGCTGGGACCGTTCGGCTGGGCCGGTGTCGCGGCGGCGATCACCCTGGCGCTGATGGGCCAACGGGCGTTGCCACGACTGGAACCGGCCATCGCCCGACTGCTGCCGACGGCGGTACCGGGGTGACCAGGTTCTCGGACGCGGCCACGTCGTGCCCCGCGCTCGGAGGGACGAGGCGCCGCCGGCGCTCCAGGAGTTGCCGCTGCTGCTCGACGGACGCCGGCAGCGGCTGCACCCGACGGGCGAAGCGGAGCCGGTCGTCCGTGAAGTCCGCTCCCGCACGGTGGACGGGACACCCGTCGGTGGGAGTGCTCGCCCCGGGAAGCGGGAGCGCCCCGGTGTTCGCGGACGCACCGCGGCCCACGGCGCGCGGGCGGTGCGGGGAGGGGCGGGCGACCGGGTGCCTGATCGGGAGCACACCCCGTGAACGCCTGTACGACAGCACGCGCGTACGCCTCGAGGGGATCCGGAACCGGGGGTTCGTGCGGCGGTGGGCGGGGCGCTATGCTCGCGAGCGGACCGTGTGATGGCAGGTGGACCTGTCAGTCGACATTCGCGCAGACCGTGCGCACGGTACTCCGCGGCAGGGAGGGACCGTCGTGAACCTGGCCAAGGACGCGCACGTGGATCTGGACCGGGACGTGTTCATGCGTGGTCTGGTCCGCGAGCTGGCGACGTCCCTGGAGTCCGTGGTGGGACTCGAGGAGGCCTCCGGCTACATCAGCCTGGTCGGCCAGTCGGTGGGGCTGCAGATCAACGAGGCCTACACCAGGGCCATGGGCCTGCAGCAACTCACCCGTGAACAGGTCGCCGACGTGCTGGTCGATCTCAAACAGCGCATCAAGGGCGACTTCTACCTCATCTCCGAGGACGAGCACACCATCGTCCTGGGCAGCCGCAGCTGCCCGTTCGCGGAGAAGGTGCTCGGGCGGGAGTCGATGTGCATGATGACGTCGAACGTCTTCGGCACCATCGCCGCGCAGAACCTCGGATACGCGCGCGTCGAGCTGGAGGAGACGATCGCCCGCGGCGCGACCGGCTGCCGCGTAGTGGTGTACCTCGAACCCGAACTCGACCTGGGCGAAGAACCGGGTCGCGAGTACTTCGGCGACGCTCCGGCGCTCGAGGACGAAGCGGTCGACACGGTGCCCGGAGCGGGTGGCTGAGATGGACCTGGCGAAGTTCCAGGCCGTTGCCAGGCCTCTGCCCCACGCCCTCCTGGTCTGCACGTTCTCGGGCCGGGTGGTGGCCGCCAATCCCGCCACGAGCCGTACGGTGGACACGCTGGGCACCGGAGTGGAACTCGCGGACCTGGTGCTGGACCCCGCGGACCTGGTCCAGCGGATGGCGCAGTGGTCGCGCAGCGGATCCCCGCTGCCCGGCGTCATGACCGTGCTCGACAGCGCCGGCGACCCCGTCCGCCTGCGGTGTCACGGCGGCCGGGCCACCTGGTGGGAAGGCCCCGAGCCGGCCGTCCAGTTGCACCTGTCCCGGCTCGACGTCAGCGACCGCTTCGTGGCGCTCAGCCAACGCGTCAGCCTGCTGAACCAGCAGATGGCCTACCGGCACGCGATCGCCAAGCAGCGGGACCGCGTGCTGCGCACCGAGCAGCGGGCCCGCGCTCGTATGCAGCGCCTGTACCGGCTCACGGCCGCCCTGGCGGCCGCCGCCACCCTCACGGACGTCTGCGACGCCGTGTACAAGTGCGCACCCCAGGCCCTCGACGCCGCGGACGTGACGCTCGAGTTGCACCCGCGGCGCATCGTCCCGTCCCTCGGCCCGGCCGACACGCTGCCCGTGACGACGGCTCCCTGGGTGGATCTCGACCGGCCGTACACCGCACCGGCCGCCGGGCTGACGCGCGACGCCGAGCAGCGCCTGCCGCTTCAGTCCGAGGGCGTCACCCTCGGCACCCTGGTCATCCACCACGCTCCGGGAGCCGAGCAGGACGCCGAGCACACCGTCGCCATCAGCCAGCAGATCGCCCAGGCGGTGCGCAGGGCGGGCCTCTTCGAACACGAACACCGGCTCGCCGAACGCCTCCAGCGCAGCCTGCTGCCCAACCTGCCGCCCGTCGACGGGCTGGACATCGCCGGCGGATACGCCCCCGGCACCCAACTGGTCGACGTCGGCGGCGACTGGTACGACGTCCACGTTCTCGACGACGACACCGTGGGTCTCACCATCGGCGACATCGCCGGCCACGGCATCGCCGAGGCCACCGCCATGGCCCAGACCACCACCGTGTTGCGCAGCATCGCCCGGCGCAGCGGCACCCGCCCACCCGCGGTCCTGGCGGAGCTCAACGACTTCCTCGGCACCTACCACCACGGCCTGATGGCCACGGCCTGCTACGCCGCCTACGAACGCCGCACCCGTACCCTGCGTTACTCCAGGGCCGGCCACCCTCCGCCCCTGCTGATCGACGCCGACGGTTCCAGCCGGTACCTCGAGGGCGCGCTCGCCCCACCCCTCGGCCCCGTCCCGTTCACCGACTACCCGCAGGTGGAGACGACCGTCCCGGAAGGCGCCACGCTCGTGTTCTACACCGACGGTCTGATCGAGCGACGTGGCCAGAGCCTCGACGTCGGCCTGGAGCAGCTCCTTCAGGCAGCGCGCTCGACCGCGGGCCTCGACGCCCGGGGCGTCTGTTCGCTGCTGCTCCACCAGCAGCCCGACACGGAGATGCCCGACGACCGGGCCCTGCTCGCCGTGCGCTTCCCGGCGTCCGCCGACTGAACCACCCACTGCCCGGCCGGGGGCCGGGCCCGGAGGTTCCGGCAGGAGACCGGCCCGGCTCCGATGCAGTGGCTCACCAGGCAACGGTTGCAGTACGCACGCCGACAGCGCACTCGTGTCCGCCTGCGCCGAACGTGTACTTGTGAGGATTCCGCGAAGCTTGCCCATGCGTGGCTTTCTGCCCAGTTTCATCCGCTGGTCGGCAGGTGACCCGAAGCGCGTACACGTTTCGCAAGGGCACGGACGACTTTCGATCGCAGGTGACTTTCATGGACAACTGGCGAGACCACGCCGCGTGCCGACACGAGGATCCCGATCTCTTCTTCCCGATCGGCACCACGGGTCCGGCGCTGCTCCAGACACAGCAGGCGAAGGCGGTCTGCCGCCACTGCCCCGTGCAGGAGGAGTGTCTGCAGTGGGCGCTCGACACCAACCAGGCCATCGGGGTGTGGGGCGGTACCAGCGAGACCGAGCGCCGGGTGCTGAAGCGGCGCGCGGGAACCCGCCGCCGCTCCGGGTAGCCCGAGCGGTGCGGGAGGGCGCGCCGTGTGGGCGATGCCTCCGGCCATCCCCGGGACAGGCGAGCCTGCCAGGGGGCCGCTGCACCGTTGCGGTCCCCTGGCCGTGTGCGTTGTGGTCGTCACCGGCGCCGGTGACCCGGTGCTGACAAGCCGCGCGTCTGGCAGGCATGCTCGGCGGATGCCCGGGTACACGACGGCTCGTCAGCTTGTGCAGGCAGGGGGACCTGCTTGGATCCGGGAGGGAAACACGTGACGGCAGCGACCACGGCGACGACCGACGCGCACATAGCCGGACTGCCGCAACTCGCCGACCCGTCCGGGGTCACACCCAAGGACGCTCGTGCGTTGTCGAAGGTGTTCTTCGACCAGTTGGCGGTGCTGGAAGAGGGCACACCCGAGTACCAGTACGCGCGTAACACCCTGATCGAGATGAACATGTCCCTCGTCCGCTACGCGGCGGCCCGGTTCCGCAGCCGCGGGCCGGAGGAGATGGAGGACATCGTCCAGGTCGGCATGATCGGCCTCATCAAGGCGATCGACCGGTTCGAACTCTCGCGGGAGGTGGAGTTCACCTCCTTCGCCATTCCGTACATCGTGGGTGAGATCAAGCGGTTCTTCCGTGACACCTCCTGGGCGGTGCACGTGCCGCGGCGCCTGCAGGAGGCCCGGGTCCAGCTCGCGCGAGCCACTGAGGAACTGCGCAGCCGCCTCGGCCGCGCACCGACGGTCAAGGAGCTGTCGGAGCTGATGTGCCTGACCGAGGAGGAGGTCATCGAGGCCCGCCTGGCGGCAAACGGCTACAACTCCTCCTCCCTGGACGCCGCCATCAACAACGGTGACGACGGTGAGACCGCGCTGGCCGACTTCATCGGCACCGACGACCAGGCACTGGAACTGGTGGAGGACTTCCACGCCCTGGCCCCCATGATCGCCGAACTCGGTGAGCGGGACCGGCAGATCATTCACATGCGGTTCGTCGAAGAACTCACCCAGGCGCAGATCGGCGAACGCCTCGGTGTTTCCCAGATGCACGTCTCCCGCCTGCTGTCCCGCACGCTCGCCCGGTTGCGCGAAGGCATGCTCACCACCAGTTGACACGCACGGCACTCCACGACGGTGTGACCGCCACACCTTTGGCGGCGGTCACACCGTCGCCGCGCACCCGTACGGGCGCACCTGACCGGCGGGCATCTCCTGTACGTCATCGGCCCGGTTGGAGCGCCGGCGCCCGGAGACCTCGGTTCGGCGGTGGGGTGCGGTCAGCGGGCGGCGAGGAGCCCGAGCGTGTCGACCACGCGGGCTGCCGCGGTCGGCGTGCCGCAGCCCGGGGCCGGTGGTCAGGGCATCGCGATGCCGTCCAACTTGCCCGTCCGCGCCAACAGCGCCCTGCTGTCGAGCGCCTACGTGCAGAAGGCCGCGGGCGGTCGTCCGGTGCGTGCTCTGGGGGCACCCCCTGCTCGAAGAGCTTGGGGGGAGCGTGCCGGACGCCGCGACGGGGCGAACGTTGCCCGTTGCGGCAGTAGTTGTCGGGCACGTGAGCAGGCCAGTTGCCGGGCAGGTGGAGCAGCCGACCTGGTAGAGGCGATGGACCACTGTGCGGCTGCGCTGGACGGCAGCCCGGGTGAGGAGCACGGAGGGGGAGGGGAGTTCGACCTGTAGGCGCACGCCGACCATCGACACCTTTGGTCAACGGCCCGGACATCGCCTCACGTCGAGGTGGAGGCGTTGCCCGGGGCCTTCCGATATTCCCGGCGGACCAGCGCGACGAGCACGCCGCCGGACTCGTCCTCGCCTTCGTCGTCGACGACCTCGAAGGCGAGCTGGCGCGTCTGCGTGCCGAGGGTGTCACGGTCCACCATGCCGCTGACCGAGGAGGAGTGGGGTGAGCGTGCCTTCCAGGTGCGGGACCCCAACGGTGTGATCGTCCAGTTGGTCGACTGGAACACCACCGCCGGGCGCTGAGGCGGCCGATCGGGGACGGTCTCGGCGAGCAGCGGTCGGCACTGTCAGCCGCTCAC
>NZ_JCAJZO010000017.1:0-158552 GCF_059510295.1 Streptomyces sp. PTL18
CTAGTTGGTTGCCATGGTGTCGAAGTGGTGGACGGCCTCGACGATGAGGTCTCTCGCCGCGGCCCCGTAGACCGCTGATTGCTGCAAAAGGGAGAAGGCCTTGGCGTACAGCTCGATCTCGCGAGGCTGCGTCACTGACATCTCCGCTGAGAAGGTCTCCACGAGTACAAGGGTGTTGTCGAACATCGAGAAGGAGTGGCCAAGCCACAGGCCCGTGGGTGCGGAGCGAGGGATGATGCCCAGGCTGACTCGCGAGAGCGCCATGACCGCCATGAGGCGATCAAGCTGGGACTTCATCACGTCTGGACCGCCGACGTTGGAGTAGAGGGCCTGCTCTCCAAGGAGCACGTTGTAGATCCGGGTCCCCTCGTAGAGGTACCGCTGCCGCTCCAGCCTCTTGGCCACCGCGGCTTCGGTGTCGTTTGGGATCTCGTAGTACTCGACGGCCTGTCGGAAGACCTCAGCGGCATAGTCCGGGGTCTGGAATGTCCCCCAGATCATGCTTGGCTGCCAGATGCGGAAGACCTTGGTCCTCGCGTAGACGGGGAGGGCCTTCTTCTGCCGCTGCTCAGCCCCGGTCTGGATCTGCCGGCGCCACTCCACCCACAGCTCATCGATGTGGCGAACGGTTGCGATGAGATCGTTGATGTGCTCTTCTCTGCCGGTGACCTGACACCAGGCCCTGATGTCGGCCTCGCTCGCGTTCTGCTTCCCGTTCTCGAGGCGGGAGACTTTCGACTCCTGCCAGTTGAGGGTACGAGCGAGGGCCCGGCCGCTTACGAAACCGGCGTCTTTCCGGAATTCGCGCAGCCGGGCACCCAGGGCTTGACGTACCTCTTCGGCTTGCTTGCTCACCGTTGGTTCAGGGCTTGTACTCGTTGTGCGGAATCGCGAGGCCCCACAACAGGTCGCGGACCCGAGCACACTCGGACACCACGTCGGGGGCGTCGATCAACTCTGACCCCAGAACACGGCCGTGCTCGTCGAAGTGGCCTACGGCCAAGAGCCGGCCGTCGAACGACCACCAGTCGTTCCCGTCCACGGGGAGGCTGAGGTCACCAGGCAAATCGTGCCGCGGAAGCCAGCGGATTGCCTCGCCGGCCTCCTCGTTGATCGGGGTGGTGGCGTGCTCCCACTGGATGTAGCGCGTGTGCGGCTCGGTCACCACACGTACCCGCCGCACGGTCTTGCCCTCGCCCGTGACCCGCCTGACCATTCGAAGCCACGGCTCCATGTACGAGTTGTCGACGGGTTCCCCGCGGAGCCAGCTCGCGTACGGGCCGTCTTCGTCAGGGACGGAGTAGTCGTCCCGCAGCTCCAAGTGGAAAGCATCCTGCGCGAACTGCTCAAAGAGCTGGTTGCGCTCGGCGCTGGAGATCAACTCCACGCGGTTCCTCCAGTAGGGCGGTGATCGCGGCCTTGGGCACTTCGACCACGGTCTCGTAGTCCGGAATCTCCATCTGGGCCAGGGCCTCGGGGTCTGTCACCTCTTGGCCCTGGACGACGAACGTACCTCCCGGCGTGAGGATCGTGATGGGGTCCTCGACACGCCGGATCTCACCGGTCGCCATCCCGTCCTTCGTCAGGTGCTCGAACAGTTCTGTCGGCACCTCTACTGCTGTCTCCCCCTCGCCCAGTTGCAGCTGCACGAGTAGGTCGTTCGCGAAGATTTTCCAGCCCTGTACGAGGTACGTGCCTCGATCGGTTGCGTACAGGGTCGGGCAGTCTCCGACGTTGGAGTTCTTACCAAGGAACCGTAGCTTCAAGGTCGTTCTCCTGTCCGCTGCCTTGCGCCGGATTGCGCGACAACACGATGGTCGTGAGGGCGTTCGAGCCCGTCAACCGGCTTGCTGCAAACTCGCGCAATCTGCTTGGTGGTTGTGAGCCAGCCGCCCTACGTTCGTCGTCGGGCCCAAAGCTGCTCAGACGGAAGCACCGAGGGGAGAAGCGTGGTGGCGAGCGTGACCGGAGAACGTGAAGAGACGGCCGTTGGCAGCTTGCCCATCGACGTGAAGCTGATCGCGGAGACGATCGACCTCGCCTGGAGCATGAGCCTGAACACGTCGACGCGCCAGGACATCGACACGAGGACCCAGGAACTCATCGGGCACATCAACGTGTTGCGTGGTCAGCCCCTCGACGAGGAGCGGGACCCGGACGTCTTGCGACTCCTGCGCATCGTGGAGCGGCACCTCAACCCGAGCGACCGGCCGACCAGGCGCACGCCGGCCTACGAGGCGTACAACTTCATGCGCGACACCGCCGTCTTCGCCAAGGCCTTGCTGTCGGCCTACGGGAATGCGCACGAGAAGCCGTGAGCCGCTTCATCCAGGGCTTCTGCCTCATCGGCCGGCACCACGACCTGGTGCAATTCATCGGCCCGGTCGAGACCGCAGGCATGACGGCTCCGGTCTACGCCTGCGAAGCCTGCTGCGACTACCTGCGCCAGTACATACGCGACTACATCGCCCAGTGGGACGCACGTCCCGCCTCTTAGCTCCTCGCCCGTCTGCCTTCCCCCGTGGCGGATGGGCGGGGCCAAGTGCCCGCCCCCTGGCCTGGGACGTCACAAGTCGGACCAGAGGGCGGGTCAGCAAGTGCACCAGCGGCACGGGGACCGCATCCCCGTAACCAGATGCACCAGGGAGGACTATCCCATGGACGTCAACATCTACACGATGCCCGCCGAGGGCCTCTCGACCGAGAACTTCTGTGGCGGCCCCTGCACCGAGGGCTGCGTCGAGGTCGGTGCGATCCCCGGTGTCGAGTCGGCCTTCGTCGTCCAGGACTCCAAGCCGGAGGGCGCGGGGCGCGAGCTGCGCTTCACCGAGGCGGAGCTGGACGACTTCGCCCTCGGGTGGGTGAAGAAGCGGGGTCTGACCGTCTGACCCTGCTACACGTCCAGGTACACCGACTGCGGACCGTCCCCAGCCTATCCGGGGGCGGTCTGCCCCGTCTCACGGAAAGGTGCCAATGAAACGCTGGTCAGGTCACTTCCATGGGTTCGGCCCATGGGTAGGACCACCGGACGTCTACCACAGCGAAGGCGACCGCCGGCCACCTCACCCTGACCCTCCCCCACCTCCCAGAGACGACGAGGACAAGGAGGCGGTGAAGCGACTCCAGCGCTACCGCGAAGTCGTGGCCACGTTCACCACCTCTGGTTTGCCGCCCATGATGTCGGGCCACTGGCTCCTCAAACGCAACCAAGCCTCCGTCGAGCGAACATGGACTGACGCGTCACTCGCCGTGGACTGGATGACCAAGCACTACGAGGACAACCCGCCGTTGCGGAGTGAGGATGGGAAGCCAACCTACGGTGACCTCACCGGCAAGCGTGAGTATGTGCTCACGGTGCTGCCGGGAGGTGTGGACGTGAGTTGGGTGTACTACACGAAGTCGGGGAACATTGTTTCTCTCAGTGTTGTGTGCTGCCCGAACATCCACCATCCGGATCTTGTCTGCCCACTGCCTTGCGCGCTGTGAATACGAGCAGGGAGCCCCGGTCTTTATGTGTCTGCCGGGGCTCTCCTGATTTCCGCCAACTTTCTTCCCCTATTGACAAATTGCACCAAATTCGCCATATTTGGCGTTAGTTGCACAATATGGACATTAACGCAATTGTCAAATATTTCGGCCTGACTGAGCATCCGTTCCCATGCTTCTCACCCTTATCGCCGAGCGCCCAGCAGAAGTGTGCGGTGCCAGGTGGCGGGAGGACGTTGACCTTGACGGAGAGGGCACGATTGCCGTTGGCAACACCCGAACCATCGTCCATGACCGAGCCCAGGAGCAGGGCCTTCGAAACAAGGTCGTTGAGAAGCAGCCCAAGACCCAAAACGGCAAGCGGGTGCTTCCGCTGCTCAAGCCCGTGCACACCGCGCTGGTTGCGCTTCGTGCCCGACGAATGCAGGAGAAGGCCGAAGCGGGCGAGGCATACGAGGACTCAGGCTACGTGGTGGCCGATGAGCCGGGCCGCCCCTTCAAGACGGACAAGCTGCGGCGCGAGGCCCAGAAGCTGATGGAGGAGGCCGGCGTCCGGCGCGTCCGCCTCTACGACGCCCGCCACGCCCGTTTGTCCTGGATGGCCAACAACGGCGTGCCCGACACGGTGGTCTCGGCCTGGGCCGGGCACAGCGACCTGTCCTTCACCAAGCGGGTCTATGTCCACCCCGACCCCCAAAGCCTCAAGGCAGGCTCGGAGAAGCTGAGCGAGCTGCTCGGTTAGGGAAGATCATCCGCATTGGTGAAGAATTATGAGACGAGATCCCGGATACGATCGAGGGCCTCGTCTCACATCCTGTGAAACAAGGCCCTGACCTGCAACGACGGAGAAGACTCCAGTCGGGACGACAGGATTTGAACCTGCGACCCCTTGACCCCCAGTCAAGTGCGCTACCAAGCTGCGCCACGTCCCGTCGCGTTCCCGTGTGTTCCGCGGGACCGCAGGTAAACCCTACCGCACCGGTCTGAGGACCCCTCACCCGGTCGCCCGCGGCGCCCTGCTCGGGCAGGGCGCTCGCGTCGGCGGAGCGCAGCATGACGTCCACCTTCCCTCAGGGCCCTATGCCGCGGTGGTCTCCGGTGCCCCTCCCTCGTACGCCGCCCTCAGCACGCCCCGCACGCCGTCCGCGGTCACCGGGCGCGGGTTGACGTAGGGCTGGGCCGTCACCTGCGCGGCGGCCGTGGTGACGTCGCTCTCCGTCAGCCCGAGTTCGGCGAGGGAGCGCGGCGCGCCGAGGCGTCCGCCGAGCTCCCATAGGGCGTGCGCGACGTCCTCGGCACCGAGCGCCCGGCGCAGCGCGGTCACCGCCTCGGGTGCCGCCGGCGCGTTGTAGGCGAGGACGTACGGCAGCACCACCGTGTGCGTCTCCGCGTGCGGCAGCCCGAAGGTGCCGCCCAGCACATGGCACAGCTTGTGGTGCAGCCCCGTCGTGGTCGAGCCGAGGCACGCCCCGCACAGCCACGCCCCGTACAGAGCGCGGCTGCGCGCCTCCAGGTCGCCCGGGTCGGCGAGGAGCAGCGGCAGCGCCTCGGCCATCGCCCGGGCACCGTCCTCGGCCATCAGCTGGACCAGCGGCGAGGTGTCGGGGGCATACAGCGCCTCGACGGCGTGCGCGAGCGCGTTGAAGCCACTGGTCACGGTGAGCGATACGGGCAGGGAGAGGGTCAGTTCGGGGTCGTAGACGACGCTGCGGGGCTGGATCCGCGGGTCACGGCCGGTGCGCTTGACCCCGTGTTCGGTCAGCCCCCACACGGGGGTCATCTCGGAACCGGAGTAGGTCGAGGGCACGGCGATCAGCGGCAGCCCGGTGCGCAGCGCGATCGCCTTGCCGAGGCCGATCGCGGAGCCGCCGCCGACCGCGACGCACCCGTCGGCTCCGGCTGCCCGCGCCGCCTCGACGCCCCGGTCGGCGACGTCGGCGGGCACGTGCATACGGGCCTCGGCGTGCAGCCCGGCACAGGCGTCGCCGAGGGCGTTCGCGACCGCACGCGCGGTGGGCTCGCCGCGGCTGCCGCAGATCACCAGCAGCCGCCGCAGGCCCAGGCGCACGGCCTCGTCCGGGGTCGCGGTGACGGCGGCGCCGGGCCGGAAGACGACCCGGACGGGCCGCGTCTCGTAGGTGAAGTCGGTGCTGAAGGTCATGTCGCACGCTCCAGGACGAGGTCGAAGCGGGCCTGCCGGAACGGGTTGGGCACCCCGAACTCCCGTGCCCGGGGCGGGTCGTCGGTGACCGCGAAGTCGTGCACCAGGCTCTTCTTCACGGCGAAGACGGCATCGGAGTCCAGGTAGTCGCTGCCCGCGATGAAGATGTGCGTGGTGACGGGGGTGTGTCCGCCGGCGGTGGCGATGAAGTGGATGTGCGCCGGGCGGTAGGGGTGCCGGCCGGTGGCCCGCAGCAGTGCGCCGACCGGGCCGTCCGTGGGGATGGGATACGGGGCCGGTACGCAGGTGCGGAACCAGAAGCGGCCCTCGGTGTCGGCGGTGAACAGCCCGCGTCCGTTGCCCGGGGGCTGGAGGTCCGGCTGCTGCACGTCGTAGTGACCCTCGGCGTCGGCCTGCCACACGTCGAGGACGGCGCCCGGCAGGGGTGTGCCGTCCTCGGAGAGCACCCGGCCGCTGACCACGCACGGCTCGCCGCCGCCCACCAGGTCTATGTCGTCGCCCAGTTGCCGCACCGGTGAAGCGGTCATGTGGAAGGGTCCGAGGACGGTCGACTCGGTGGCTCCCGGTGCGCGGTGGCCGTTGAGGGTCTCGACCAGCATGGAGACGCCGAGGACGTCCGACAGCAGGATGAACTCCTGCCGGGTGTCCGTGCAGGTCTGCCCGGCAGCCGTCAGGAATCCGACGGCCTTCTCCCACTCCTGCCGGGTGAGCCGTGTCTCGCGCACGAAGGCGTGCAGATGGCGGATCAGGCCCGTGAGCAGCTCACGCAGCCGGGGATCGGCGGTCGCGCCGAGACTGGCGAGGGCCTCCTCGGTGACCGCGGCCGGGCCGGCGGTGCTGTCGATGGTCATGCCGTGCTCCTCGTCGTCCACCACGTACCTGTCGCTTCCCCCATGATCCCGCGTTCAGACGTGTCCGAGGATGCGCCGCGACGCCTCGGACAGCAGTTCCCGTGCGTCCGGGGCGGGGGACGGGTGCCTCGTACTCCCGCCCCGGGCCGATCACCACGGTGGCGGTCTCGACCCGCCGCGCCTTCGCCACCCGCGCCCGGCATGCGCCACCGATGCCGGTGAGCAGGGTGAAGCGGCCCTCGCCGACCGCGCCGGAGGTGATCCAGGCGTGCGGGAGCCTGGTGCGGGGCCGGGGGGAGGGCCGGGGGTACAGGCCGGGGTCGCGGGTGAAGCCCGGGCCGGGGGTGCCGTCCGGGACGATCACGTCCGAGCCGTAGCGCTGGTCGACGTGTGCGCGGGGCGTGTCGGCGGGGCTCGTACCGCTCCGCCGCAAGCTGCACGGTCACCGGGGCCGACCGCAACGTCGTTGCAACGTGGACCGTGCTGGCATGGCTGCCGTGACCATGGACATGATCCCGCGCGTGGAGCTGACCCCCGCGGCCGCCGAGCTGGTGCGGCGGCTGCGCGAGGTCCACGGGCCGTTGATGTTCCACCAGTCCGGCGGCTGCTGCGACGGCAGCGCGCCCATGTGCTACCCGGAGGGCGAGTTCCGTACCGGCGGCTCGGACGTGCTGCTCGCGGAGCTGGAAGTCGACGGGGTCGGCGAACCGGTCGGTTTCTGGATGTCCAGGAGCCAGTACGAGGCGTGGAGCCACACCCGGCTGATCGTGGACGTGGTACCGGGCCGCGGCAGCGGCTTCTCCCTGGAAGCACCCGAAGGAGTGCGTTTTCTCATCCGTTCCCGCGTCGTCGACGCCTGAGCGCCGCACGGGACACCACCGTCTGGTGCACTCTCCCCGAGTCCTGCGGAAGTTGACGGAAGACCAGGGGGAGCTGTGGCACGTCGCGACGGACGGTTCAGAGTCGCACTGACGGCTTTGCTGGCATGGAGCGCACTGGCCGGTGCCGCCCTCGCGGGGGCCGCACCGGCCGGTGCCGCGCCGGTCACCCGGAGGGTCGCGCCGGGTGTCCAGTACAGCGAGTTCGACATCCCCGCGGCCCACGGGGTGACACGCGCGCACCTCGTCACCGTCGACCTGCGCGATCCGCACGTCCGGGTCGACCTGCTGCATCCGCGTACCGTGGCCGCGCGCGCCACCGTCTCCCGGCTCGCCGACGCGCAGGGGGCGGTGGCGGGGGTCAACGGCGACTTCTTCAACATCACCGAGACACAGCACCCATGGGTCCCGGCGACGGGCTCGGCGGTCGGCCCGGCCGTCGCGAGCGGGCACACGCTCAAGGCCGCCGTGCCGCGCGGACAGCGCTTCGGGCCCGCCCTGCCACCCGGTACGAGCACCGAGGACGTGTTCGGCGTGGGCGCCGACCGCACCGCGCGCCTCGACCGGCTGAGCCTCGACGGCGCCGTGACCACACCGGGCGAGCGGCTGCCGCTGCGCGGGCTGAACCAGTACGCGCTGCCCCAGGGGTCGATCGGGGCGTACACCTCGGACTGGGGCAGCGTCTCGCGGCTGCGCGCCGTCTGCGGCACCGACACCGACCGGGGCGGGCCCTGCAGCACGGACACGTACGAGGTGACCGTCCGGGGCGGCCGGGTCGCCGCCACGGCCGACCATCCGGGCAGCGGTCCCATCGCGGCCGGCACCACGGTCCTGGTGGGGCGCGAAGCGGGAGCGCAGCAGCTTCGCAAGCTCGTCAAGGGCGAGCGGGTGGAGGTGCGGCACGGGCTGGTGGCGGCGTCCGGGGTTTTGTACCGCTTCGCCATCGGCGGCTTCCCGGTGCTGCGGCACGGCACGCCGCTGCCCGGCCTCGACGCCACGACATCCGCCGTGCGCACCGCGGTGGGCATCGAGGACGGCGGTCGCCGCCTGCTGCTTCTCGCCCTGGACGGCTCGGCCGCGTATCGCAGCGGCCTCACTGTCTCGGAAGTCGCCCGGACCCTGCGGCGGCTGGGCGCCACGGAGGGCTTCAACCTCGACGGCGGCGGCTCCACGACCCTCGTCACCCGGTCGGCGGGCAGCGGCACGGTGAGTGTCCGCAACCACCCCAGCGGAGGAGCCGAACGCCCCGTACCGGACGGGATCGGGGTGTTCAGCGACTCCTGAGCATCAGGGGTGCAGGCTGCTGACGATCTGCGCGGTCCCTGCGAGCCCCTGATGGATGGTCGGCGCCATGCTCGTACTGGCCAGGAAGAACCCCAGCAGGATGCAGACCAGAGCGTGCGAGATCTTCAGGGCGCCGCTGCGCAGGAAGATCACCGAAATGATCAGGAGCAGCAGCACCACCGAGATGGAAACGGCCATCATCACCCTCCTCCGCCACGCCCACTTCGCAGCTTTCGGCCGCAAGTGTGGCGTAGCGGAGGGTTCGTCCGGGCGGCTGACGTGTCCGCCGAACGTGTGGTTCTGCGACCGCCCGTGCGCGTCAGGGGGCCCGCAGGTCCACCAGCTCGGCCAGCGCCTCGCGGTGGGCGCCCGCCGTTCCGTAGGCGATCGAGTCCGCCTTGGCCCGCTTCAGATACAGATGGGTCGGGTGCTCCCAGGTCATACCGATCCCGCCGTGCAGTTGCAGGGCCTCCTCGGCGGCACGGACGGCGACGGGTGCCGCGTACGCCTCGGCGACGGCCACCGCGATGTCCGTGTCCTCGCTCCCCGTGGCGAGCGCGTCGGCCGCGTGGCGGGCAGCGGCCCGCAGGCCCGCGACGTCCAGCCACAACTGTGCGAGCCGGTGCTTGAGCGCCTGGAACCCGCCGACGGGCCGGTTGAACTGCTTGCGTTCCTTCAGATAACGCACGGTCTCGGTCAGGCACCGGTCGGCGAGACCGAGTTGCTCGGAGGCGAGCAGTCCCGCGCCGGCCCGCAGCGCCCGTTGCACGGCCGGTGCGGCGTCCTCGGTGAGCAGACGTCCGGGCGCTCCGTCGAGGGTGACGGTGGCGAGCGGGCGGGTGAGGTCGAGGGCCACCTGGGGGGTGACGGTGACGGCGGCCGCGTCCACGGCGTACAGGCCTCCGTCTTCCGCCGGAACCAGCAGCACATCGGCGACGGCGGCGTCCGCGATGCCGGTCAACTCGCCGTGCAGGGTGCCGTTCTCGCGTCGTACGGCGGGAAAGGCGGCGCCGGGGGCGCGGTGCAGCCCGACGGCGAGCACGCCGATGACCCGCCCGGAGGCCAGCCCCCCGAGCAGCTCCTCGTCCCCGCACTCCAGCAGGGCCTCGGTGGCGACCACGGCGCTGGTGAGGTACGGCACCGGCGCGACGGCGCGCCCCAACTCCTCCAGCACCACGGCGGCTTCGCGATGCGAGGCGCCATGGCCGCCCTGCGCCTCGGGCACCAGCAGGCCCGCGAGGCCCATGCCGTCGGCCAGCGCCTTCCAGGCGGCGAGGTCGTGCGGGGCGTCGGACTCCGTACGCGCGATGACGCCGGGCGCGTCGCAGTGGTCGGCGAGCAGATCCCGTACGGCGGCGCGCAGCGCCTCTTCCTCCTCCGAGTACAGCAGGTCGGTCATCGGGCCAGGTCCTTCCAGGCGACGTCCTTGTCGGTGCGCGGCTCGGCGGGCAGGCCCAGGACGCGCTCGGCGACGATGTTCAGCAGGACCTCGCTGGTCCCGCCCTCGATGCTGTTGCCCTTGGAGCGGAGGTAGCGGTAGCCGGCGTCACGGCCCGTGAAGTCCACCAGTTCGGGGCGCCTCATCGTCCAGTCGTCGTACAGAAGCCCCTCCTCACCACGGAGTTCCACCTCCAGCCCGCTGATCTCCTGGTTGAGCCGGGCGAAGGCGAGCTTCATGCCGGCGCCCTCCGGGCCGGGCTGGCCGGCGACGAGCTGCTGGCGCAGGCGTTCGGCGGTGAGGCGGGAGACCTCGGCGTCGACCCACAGCTTCAGCAGGCGCTGGTGCAGGTCGTGGGTGCGCAGCTCCGGGCGTTCCCGCCAGGTTCTCGACACCGGGCCGATCATGCCGCCCTCGCGGGGCAGGCGCATGCCGCCGATGGCGACGCGTTCGTTGTTCAGCGTGGTCTGGGCGACCCGCCAGCCGTCGCCGACCTCGCCGAGACGGCGGGCGTCGGGGATACGGACGTCGGTGAGGAAGACCTCGTTGAACTCGGCCTCTCCGGTGATCTGCCGCAGCGGCCGGACCTCGACGCCCGGGTCGGTCATGTCGCAGAGGAAGTAGGTGATGCCCTGGTGCTTGGGCACGTCCGGGTCGGTGCGGGCGATCAGGATGGCCCAGCGGGCGACGTGGGCGCTGGAGGTCCACACCTTCTGCCCGCTCACCACCCAGTCCTCGCCGTCCCGCACGGCACGGGTGCCGAGCGCGGCGAGGTCGGATCCGGCGCCGGGCTCACTGAACAGCTGGCACCACACCTCCTCGCCCGTCCAGAGCGGCCTGAGGTAGCGCCGCTTCTGCTCCTCGGTGCCGTAGCGCAGGATCGTCGGCGCGGCCATGCCGAGGCCGATGCCGATGCGGCGCGGGTCGTTGTCGGGGGCGCCCGCCGCCTCCAGTTCGGCGTCCACGACGGCCTGGAGGGAGCGGGGCGCCCCGAGACCGCCGAGGCCCTGCGGGTAGTGCACCCAGGCGAGTCCGGCGTCGAAGCGGGCCCTGAGGAAGTCGAGGCGGTCGGTGGTGGCCGGAGGGTACGCGGCCAGCAACTCCTGCGTGCGGCGGCGCAGTTCGGCTGCGTCGGTCATGCGGCGGCTCCGTTCTCCAGGACGACGGCGACACGGCCGGTCGTCACGCCGTCGGCGACGCGCTGCACGGCGGCCGCGGCCCCGTCGAGCGGCACGCGCTCGCTGACCAGCGGCCTGATGGCGCCCCGGGCGGCCAGCTCGGTGAGCTGTTCGTGGCAGTGCTGGACCAGCTTCGGGTTCTTGGTGTTGTACAGGCCCCAGTGCAGGCCGAGGATCGCGTAGTTCTTCACCAGTGCGTGGTTGAGCGCCGGGCTGGGGATGGACCCGCCGGCGAAGCCCACGACGACGATCCGGCCCTCGAAGGCGACCACCTTCGCGGACTGGGCGTAGGCCTCCCCGCCCACCGGGTCGTAGATCACGTCGGCGCCCCGGCCGCCGGTGGCCTCCTTCACCGCGGCGACGACGTCCTCGGCGCGCCGGTCGATCACGACGTCGCAGCCCAGTTGCCGGGCCACAGCGGCCTTGCCCGGACCCCCGACGACGCCGATGACCGTGGCACCGGCCGCCTTGCCGAGCTGCACGGCCGCGCTGCCGACCCCTCCTGCGGCAGCGTGGACGAGCAGCGTCTCACCGGCCTGGAGACCGGCCCGGCGGTGCAGACCGAACCAGCCGGTCTGGTAGCCGATGTGCAGGGCGGCGGCCTCGGCGTCGTCGAGGGAGTCGGGGGCGGGCAGCAGGGCCGCGGCGTCCGCGAGCGCGTACTCGGCGAAACCGCCGTGCGGCAGGGCCGGGTTGGCGATCACGCGGCGGCCGTCCTCGGTCTCGCCGCAGATCTCCACGCCCGGCGTGAACGGCAGCGGCGGCCGGACCTGGTACTGGCCGCGGCACAGCAGCGCGTCCGGGAAGTTGACGTTGGCGGCCCGCACCCTCAGCAGGACCTGGCCGCCACGGGGCGCGGGCGGCTCGACGTCCGCGAGCCGCATCACCTCGCTCGGCTCGCCGTTCTCGTGCACTTGCCATGCCTGCATGCGGGGCCTCCACCGACTGCTCGTCCGACCGGGCTCGTCGCATACTAAGCGGTCGCTTGCCGATCAGGGAACAGTCGGACGCGTCACGTACGGGCGGGTCGCGCGCGTACGTGCATCCGCTCCCCCTGCGGCCCGAAGAGGCTGAGGAACTCCACCGCCCCCTCCCCCGTCGAACCGAACCAGTGCGGAACCCGGGTGTCGAACTCCGCCGCCTCCCCCGCTGTCAGCACCACGTCGTGCTCGCCCAGGACCAGCCGCAGCCTTCCGGACAGCACGTACAGCCATTCGTAGCCCTCGTGCGTCCGCGGATCCGGTTCGAGCCCGCGCCGTGGTTCGAGGACCTTGAAGGCCTGGAGGCCGCCGGGCTGCCGGGTCAGCGGCCAGTGGGTGCGGCCACCCCGGACGATCGGCCTGGCGCGCACGCGCGGGTCCCCGACCGGCGGCGCACCCACCAGTTCGTCCAGCGGCACCCGGTGGGCCCGCGCGATCGGCAGCAGCAGTTCCAGGCTGGGCCTGCGCAGGCCCGACTCCAGGCGGGAGAGGGTGCTGACGGAGATGCCGGTGGCCTCCGACAGCGCCGCGAGCGTCACCTCCCGCTCCTTGCGGATCCGTCGCAGTCTCGGGCCCACGCCCGCCAGAACGTCGTCCGTCGCCATGACCGAATTGCAGTTCCGGCAAACGTGTTTGTCAATGCGGCAGCCTCGGGGCGGCTTCCCCACGGGCCGGGAAGACGAAGGTGTGGGCGGGCCTCCTCGGGTGCACCATGACTGCATGCTGCTGAGCCGGCTCGCCCGTGTGTCCCAGGAGGTCGCCGCCACCTCGGCGCGGTCCCGCAAGATCGCGCTGCTCGCCGAGCTGTTCCGGGTCGCCGACGCGGACGACGTGCCGATCGTCATCCCGTATCTGGCGGGACGCCTGCCCCAGGGGCGGCTGGGCATCGGCTGGAAGCTGCTGAACCAGCGCGTTCCGCCGGCCGGGGAGCCCACGCTCACCGTGCGGGACGTGGACGCCCGGCTGACCCGGATCGGCTCGGTCACCGGCACCGGCTCGCAGGCGGAACGCAGGAGGCTGGTCGGCGCGTTGCTGGCGGCGGCCACCGCCGAGGAGCAGCGGTTCCTGTTCGGGCTGCTCACCGGGGAGGTGCGGCAGGGAGCGCTGGACGCCCACGCCGTGGAGGGGCTGGCCGGGGCGACGGGCGCCGATGCGGCGGACGTACGGCGGGCCGTGATGCTCGCCGGGTCGCTGCAGACGGTGGCGCGAGCCCTGCTGGCCGACGGCCCGGCGGCCCTGGCGGCGTTCCGGCTCACGGTCGGCCGCCCGGTGCTGCCGATGCTGGCGCAGACCGCGTCCTCGGTCGCGGAGGCGGTCGGGAAGCTGGGGGCGTGCGCCGTCGAGGAGAAACTCGACGGCATCCGCGTCCAGGTCCATCGGGACGGCGACGACGTGCGCATCCACACCCGGACCCTGGACGACATCACCGACCGGCTGCCGGAGATCACCTCCGCCGCGCTGGAGCTGGCGGGCGAGCGGTTCATTCTGGACGGCGAGGTCATCGCCCTGGACGAGGACGGCAGGCCCCGCTCCTTCCAGGAGACCTCGGGGCGGGTCGGCTCCCGGGTGGACGTGGCGACGGCCGCAGCGTCCGTCCCCGTCTCCCCCGTCTTCTTCGACGCGCTGTCCGTGGACGGCTGCGACCTGCTGGACCTGCCGTTCACGGAGCGGCACGCGGAACTGGCCCGGCTCGTCCCCGGACCCATGCGGGTGCGGCGCACGCTCGTGCGCGACCCGGGGAACCCGGAGGACGTCGCCGCGGCGCAGGCCTTCCTCACCGAGACACTGGAGCGCGGTCACGAGGGCGTGGTGATCAAGGCCCTCGACGCCCCCTACAGCGCGGGCCGGCGCGGTGCGTCCTGGCTCAAGGTGAAACCGGTGCACACCCTCGACCTGGTGGTGCTGGCCGCCGAGTGGGGCCACGGCCGGCGCACCGGCAGGCTGTCCAACCTGCACCTCGGCGCCCGCAACCCCGACGGCACCTTCGCGATGCTCGGCAAGACGTTCAAGGGCATGACGGACGCGATGCTCGCCTGGCAGACCGAGCGGCTGAAGGAACTGACCGTCGAGGACAACGGCTGGGGCGTCACGGTGCGCCCCGAACTGGTGGTCGAGATCGCCTACGACGGACTGCAGCGCTCCACCCGCTACCCGGCCGGCGTCACCCTGCGCTTCGCCCGGGTGGTGCGCTACCGCGAGGACAAGCGGCCCGAGGAGGCCGACACCGTGGAGACGCTGCTGGCCGCCCACCCCGAGGTGGCGCCATGACCGGGCGGAGCCGGCGCAGCGCGGGTCTGCTGCTGTTCCGGCGCACCGACCGCGGTCCCCAGGTCCTGCTGGCCCACATGGGCGGCCCGTTCTTCGCCCGCCGCGAGGCCGGGGCGTGGACCGTGCCGAAGGGCGAGTACGACCCCGACGAGCCGGCCTGGGACGCCGCCCGCCGCGAGTTCCGGGAGGAGCTCGGGCTGCCGCCGCCCGACGGGGAGGCCGTCCCCCTCGGCGAGGTGCGGCAGAGCGGCGGAAAGACCGTCACGGCCTGGGCGGTCGAGGCGGACCTCGACCCGGCGGCGATCGAGCCGGGCACCTTCACCATGGAATGGCCGCCGAGGTCGGGACGCCTGGAGGAGTTCCCCGAGGTGGACCGGGTCGCGTGGTTCGCCCTCGACAGGGCCCGGGAGGTGATCGTCGGAGCGCAGAGGGCGTTTCTCGACCGGCTCGCGGAGCACTCGGGGCTGGGCGGTGTCTGAGTACACCGGGACAGCGCCGCCCGCGTTGCGGCCGCCACCGCCGCGCGGGAAGGTCGAAGCAAGCCTTTCCAGGAGGTCAGCCATGCCCATCGCCACCGTGAACCCGGCGACCGGCGAGACGCTCACGACGTACGACGCCCTGGGCGCGGAGGAGATCGAGCGCAGGCTCGCCGCCGCCGAGGCCGCGTTCCGCACCCATCGCACCACCACGTTCGCCGAGCGGGCGCTGCTCATGCGCAAGGCGGCCGACCTGCTCGAGGAGGACCAGCAGGACATCGCCCGGGTGATCACCACGGAGATGGGCAAGCCGGTCAAGCAGGCCCGCGCCGAGGCCGCCAAGTGCGCCAAGGCGATGCGCTGGTACGCCGATCGCGCGAAGGAGCTGCTCGCCGACGAGGAACCGGCCGACGTCGACGTGAAGGACTCGGGTGCCTCCCGGGTGATCGTGCGCTACCGGCCGCTCGGCCCGGTGCTCGCCGTGATGCCGTGGAACTTCCCGCTGTGGCAGGTGATCCGGTTCGCCGCGCCCGCGTTGATGGCGGGCAACGTGGGCCTGCTCAAGCACGCCTCCAACGTCCCGCAGACCGCGCTGTACCTGGAGGACCTGTTCCGCCGGGCGGGCTTTCCCCAGGGCTGCTTCCAGACCCTGCTGATCGGCTCCGGCGAGGTCGAGAAGGTGCTGCGCGACCCTCGGGTCAAGGCGGCGACACTCACCGGCAGCGAACCGGCGGGCCGGTCCGTCGCCTCGGTCGCCGGGGACGAGGTCAAGAAGACTGTGCTGGAGTTGGGCGGCAGCGACCCGTACATCGTCATGCCGTCCGCGGACCTGGACCGGGCGGCCCGGGTCGCGGTGACGGCCCGGGTGCAGAACACCGGGCAGTCGTGCATCGCCGCCAAGCGGTTCATCGTGCACGCGGACGTGTTCGACACGTTCGCGGAGCGGTTCACGGCCGGGATGAAGGCGCTGAAGGTCGGCGACCCGATGGACGAGGAGACCGAGGTCGGGCCGCTGTACAGCGAGCGGGGCCGCACCGACCTGGAGGAACTCGTCGACGACGCGGTGGAGGCAGGAGCGACGGTGCTGTGCGGCGGCGAGCGGCCCGACCGGCCCGGCTGGTACTACCCGCCGACCGTCCTCGCCGACATCACGCCGGAGATGCGCATCCACCGCGAGGAGGCGTTCGGCCCGGTCGCCACGCTGTACCGGGCCGCGGACCTCGACGAGGCGGTGGCGATCGCGAACGACTCCCCCTTCGGGCTGAGTTCGAACGTCTGGACGCGCAACGGGACCGAGGTGGACCGCTGTGTGCAGGACCTGGAGGCCGGCGGGGTGTACGTCAACGGGATGACGACGTCCCACCCGGCGTTCCCGTTCGGCGGGGCCAAGCGCTCCGGGTACGGACGTGAGCTGGCCGAGCACGGAATCCGCGAGTTCTGCAACATCACCACGGTGTGGCACGGGGCGTGAGCGTTCCGCGGTTACGATCGCCTGCGTGAACCGCGAAGTGACCCTGCCTCTGATCGTCGACGACCGCGGGACCTTGCAGGTGGCCGCCGCCGATGTGAGCAAGTTGCTGCGCACGCTGGGCGGACGGTGGGTCCGGCTGGTGGAGGCCGGGCAGGACGGGTTGGACGAGGACACGGTGGCCGCGTTGGCCATCGAACTGGCGAAGCTCGCGGACCGGATCGACGTCGCGTGCATCGCGCACAGCAGCGGTTCATAGGGCTGCCGCCTCAGGCCGCCGGTCACCCCCGGCCGTCCAGCTCCCACAGCGCGTGCCAGAACCCGGTCTCGTAGTTCTGGAGCAGGCGGCCGTAGTGGTGGGCGCGCTCCTCGTTCAGGCGGTCCGCGTCCAGCGCCTCCTGGACGGCCCCCCTCGCCCTGCGGTCCAGGTCCGTGGACGGCTCCGCGAAGAAGTCGAAGAACGCGCAGGCCTCGTCGGTGAAGCCGTAGCAGTGGCGCAGCGCCTGGGCGATCCGCGCGCAGTAGTCGCCCCAGGTCGCGAAGTTGGCGCTCAGGGCCACGACGACGTCGGCCGGTTCGGCGTTCAGGGCCAGCCAGGCCACGTAGGCGGCGTATGCCTGGCAGTCCGCCATCGGCTGGTACCCGGCCGGCTCCGCCTCCCGGCAGGCGGCGGCGTACGCGCCGAGGCGGTCCTGGGCCACGGCCTCCGCCTCGGCGAGCGCGGTGAAGAAGTCCGCGCACGCGGGTTGGTCCCGGGAGCGCTCGGCGAGGTGCTCGAAGGCGCGGCGGTCGGAGGCGGTCACGTCCCGCTGTTCGGCGGCGAGGGCGGCGAGCGTGGCGGGGCGGGCCGCACCACGGGCGATGAGCGGAAGCAGCCGATTGGCATGGGGGTCCGGGGCGAGCCTCCCCACCACGGCCTCCAGCAGCTCCCCGGCCGTTCGTGTCATCGGCACTCCTCCTCGGACTCAACGGTCGTCACGTTCTGCATGTCAGTCGTCACTGTACGTCCACCACCGGATCGGAGTAGCACCGCGAGATATCCCCGCCGCGCGGGGTGATCGTGGGTGGACCACCCGCGTACGGGTGAACCCCCTTCCGCCGGGGGACGAAGAGTCCTCCGCCAAGGCGAAAGAAGGCGCACTCCATGGCGACTCTGTGCAGGCCCGCGGTTTCCGTCCCGGAACACGTGATCACGATGGAGGAGACGCTCGACCTGGCGCGCTCCCGCCACCCGGACCACCCCCAACTCCCGCTGGCCCTGCGGCTGATCGCGAACACCGGGGTCAAGACCCGGCACATCGTGCAGCCCATCGAGCAAACCCTGAAACACCCGGGCTTCGAGGAGCGCAACAAGCTCTACGAGGCCGAGGCGAAGGCCCGCGTGCCCGCGGTGGTGCAGCGGGCACTGGACGACGCCGAACTGCTCACCACCGACATCGACGTGATCATCTACGTATCGTGCACCGGGTTCATGATGCCCTCGCTGACCGCGTGGCTGATCAACTCGATGGGTTTCAGCACCGACACGCGGCAGATACCCATAGCCCAGCTGGGCTGCGCCGCGGGCGGCGCGGCCATCAACCGGGCGCACGACTTCTGCACGGCCTACCCCGACGCCAACGCCCTCATCGTGGCCTGCGAGTTCTGCTCACTGTGCTACCAGCCCACCGACCTGGGCGTCGGCTCGCTGCTCTCCAACGGTCTGTTCGGCGACGGCATCGCGGCCGCGGTCGTGCGCGGCAAGGGCGGCACCGGCGTGAAGCTGGAACGCAACGGCTCGTACCTGATCCCGAAGACCGAGGAGTGGATCGCGTACGACGTCCGGGCCACCGGATTCCACTTCCTGCTGGACAAACGGGTGCCCACCACCATGGAACCGCTCGCCCCGGCGCTCGACGCGTTGGCCAGGCAGCACGGCTGGGACGCCTCCGAGCTGGACTTCTACATCGTTCACGCGGGCGGCCCGCGCATCCTGGACGACCTGAGCAAGTTCCTTCAGGTGCCGTCGGAGGCATTCCGGTTCAGCCGGGCCACGCTCACCGAGTACGGCAACATCGCGAGCGCCGTCGTCCTGGACGCGCTGCGCCGGCTGTTCGAGTCGGGCGGTGCCGAGCACGCGGCGCGTGGGCTGCTGGCCGGTTTCGGACCGGGCATCACGGCGGAGATCGCCCTGGGCCGCTGGAACGTCTCCGGCAACGGGAAGAGATGAGATGACCACCGACACGGACGACAGGCGGCGCGCCACGGCCGAGGGGACGAGCGACGGGAACCTGCCACCGGTCCGCCCCTGGCCCGCCCTCGGCCCGCCCGGCGTGGAATTCGACCCGGGCCTGGCCGAGCTGATGCGCGAGGGCCCGGTCACCCGGGTCGGGCGGCCCGGCGGCGAGGGCTGGGCCTGGCTCGTGACCCGCTACGACGATGTGCGCGCGGTCACGAACGATCCCCGGTTCCACCTCGAGCCGGTCATGGACGGCCGGCCGGTCCGGCTCGCCCCGCACGTCGTCCCGCAGCGGGACGCGGTCGGCTTCCCGGAGCCGCCCGACCCTGCCCGGCCGCGCCGCTCGGTCGCCGCGGCCCTCACGGCGCGCGGCGTCGAACGCGTGCGCGAGACGGCACGGCGCATGCTGGACGACCTGGTGGACGAGCTGCTCCAGGACGGACCGCCCGCCGACCTGACCGCCACTGTCCTCGACCCCTTCTCCGCCGCCGTGGTCTGCGAGCTGATGGGGGTCCCGGCCGCCGACCGGCACGACGTGCGCACCTGGACCCGGCTCGCCCTCTCCGCCGCGCACGGCACGAGGGCCGGTGAGCGGGCCAGGGACGAGATGAGCGGCTACTTCGCCGGTCTGGTCGGCGCCCGCGAGGGCAGCACCGGGGAGGACGTCGTCTCGCTGCTCGGGGCCGCCGTGGGCCTGGGTGAGGTGACGCTCGACGAGGCGGCCGGCCTCGCGGTGCTGCTCCAGATCGGCGCGGAGGCGGTCACCGACCACACCGGCCGGATGTTCCACCTCCTGCTGACCCGCCCGGACCTGGCCGAACGCCTGCGGGCGGAACCGGCGGTCCGCCCCCAGGCCGTCGACGAACTGCTGCGCCACATCCCGCACCGCACCGCCGTGGGCCCGCCCCGGGTCGCCACGCAGGACGTGGAGGTCGGGGGCGTACGGATCCGGGCGGGCGACGCGGTGTACGTCTCGTACGCGGCGGCGAACCGTGACCCGGGCGTCTTCCCGGACCCGGAGACGATCGACTTCGCGCGCTACCCGAACCCCCATCTGGCGTTCGGCTCCGGCCCGCGCCGCTGCCCGGGCGGCACGCCGGCCAGGCTGGCGGCCGAAATGCTGCTGGACGCCCTGCTGGACCGGGTGCCGGGACTGCGGCTCGCGGTGCCGGCCGATGAGGTCCCCTTCCGTGAGGGCGCGCGGACCCGCGGGCCCGACGCCCTTCCCGTGACCTGGTGAGCGGCTCATGACGACGACTGACAGACCCGTGGCGACCGAAGGCCTGTTCGTGCCGCCGGGTCACGGACGTGTGGTCCGCACACCGGCCCAGCATGTGACGTTCAAGGTGACCGGCTCGCACTCGCGCACGGCCTCCACGTTCGAGGTGATCGTGCCGCCGGGATTCGACGTCGGCGCCCATGTGCACACGCGCAGCGAGGAGCTGTTCTACGTGCTCGAGGGCGAGCTGGACGTGCTCGCCTTCGAGCCGCGCGTACGGACCCCCGACAACTGGCGGGAGTGGGAGTCGAGCTCGGGCCGGCGGGTGCTCCGCGCCACCCCGGGCACGGTCATCGTCGTGCCCCCCGGCTGCCCCCACGCCTTCGCGAACCCGACGGAGACGGCGGCGAAGATGTTCTTCCAGGCGTCCCCGCCCCCGGACCACGAACGCTACTTCGAGGAACTCCTGGAGATCCTGGGCAACGGGGGCCCACCGGACCAGGAGGCGATCGAGGCGCTGCGGAGGCGGTACGACATCGAGCAGATCACGCCGCTCAGGCACCGTTAGCGGATGGGCATGCCCGAGAGCGTCCGGGCGATCACCAGGCGCTGGATCTCGCTCGTGCCCTCAAAAATGGTGTAGATGGCCGCATCGCGGTGCATCCGCTCCACCGGGTACTCCCGGGTGTACCCGTTGCCCCCGAGGATCTGGATCGCCTGCGCCGTGACCTTCTTCGCCGTCTCACTCGCGAACAGCTTCGACATCGACCCCTCGGCGGCGGTGAACGGCTTGCCGTTGACCGCCATCCACGACGCCCGCCACACCAGCAGCCGTGCCGCGTCGATCTGCGTCCGCATGTCCGCGAGCTGGAAGGCGACGCCCTGGTTGTCGATGATCGGCCGCCCGAACTGCTCGCGCGTCCTGGCGTAGTCGAGGGCCACCTCGTACGCGGCGCGGGCGGTACCCACGGCCATCGCGCCGACGGCCGGGCGGGACGCCTCGAACGTGGCCATGGCCGCGTTCTTCACCCGCTCCCCGCCCTTCCTGGCCTTCTCCCGTGCGCGGGCGAGCCGCTCGTCCAGCTTCTCCTTGCCGCCGAGCAGGCAGGAACCGGGGACACGGACGTTGTCGAGGATCACTTCGGCGGTGTGGGAGGCGCGGATGCCGTGCTTCTTGAACTTCTGGCCCTGGGCCAGGCCCGGCGTGTTCGGCGGGACGATGAAGGACGCGTGGCCCTTGGAGCCCAGTTCGGGGTCGACGGCCGCGACCACGACGTGGACGTTGGCGATGCCGCCGTTGGTCGCCCAGGTCTTGGTGCCGTTGATCACCCATTCGTCCCCGGCCTCGTCGTACACGGCGCGTGTGCGCATGGAGGCGACGTCGGAGCCGGCGTCCGGCTCGGAGGAGCAGAAGGCGGCCACCTTGACGTCGTCGGCGTCGCCGTACATCTGGGGGATCCAGGTGCCGATCTGCTCCTCGGTGCCGTTGGCGAGGACGCCCACGGCGGCGAGACCGGTGCCGACGATCGACAGGGCGATGCCCGCGTCGCCCCAGAACAACTCCTCCATGGCCATGGGGATGCCGAGGCCGGTGGGGTCGAAGTACTGCTGGGCGTAGAAGTCGAGGGAGTAGATGCCGACCTTCGCGGCCTCCTGGATGACCGGCCAGGGGGTCTCCTCACGCTCGTCCCATTCGGCGGCCGCGGGGCGGATGACGTCGGCGGCGAAGCCGTGCAGCCAGTCCCGGACCTCCTTCTGTTCGTCGTTGAGCTCCATGGTGAACTCGGCCATGTCCCCTCCAGCGCTGCACTCACATGTTACTTGCGGTAACAGCAGTCTGTTACTCACCAGTAGGAGAAGTCAACTCCCGGCCCGCACGGGCCGCCTCCCCGGCGAGGTCGGCAGCTCGTTCGATACCGGCCCGCCATTCAGTGTTACTTTGCGCAGGCGTCACCGAATCAGGACGGGTGGGGAGAGATGATGGACACCACGCAGCGGACCGACCAGGGGCGGTCCGCCGACCGCCGACGGCGAGAGTTGCTGGAGGCCGCCGACCGGGTGGTGCTGCGCGACGGTCCCGGGGCCTCGATGAACGCCATCGCCGCCGAGGCCGGCATCACCAAGCCGATCCTCTACCGCCACTTCGGCGACAAGGGCGGGCTGTACGCGGCGCTCGCCAAACGCCACACCGACGCACTCCTCGACTCGCTGCGGGCCGCGCTGGACGCCCCGGCGGACCGGCGCGAGCGGGTGGAGTCCACGCTGGACACCTACCTCGCGGCGATCGAGGCGCGACCCCAGGTGTACCGCTTCCTGATGCATCCGGCGGAGGGCGGCTCACAGAACGACCAGGGCTTCGACACCGGCCGGCACTCCATTCCGGTACTGCGCCGCATGGGCGAGGAGCTGGCCCAGGTCATCGAGGAACGCCTGGACCTCGGCCCGGGCACCCACCAGCTCGCGCGCGTGTGGGGCCACGGGATCGTCGGCATGATGCACGCCGCCGGGGACTGGTGGCTGGGCGAACGGCCGTGCTCACGGGCGGAGTTGGTGCGCAGCCTGGCGGACCTGCTGTGGGGTCGGCTGGCTGCGGCCGGGGACCGCATCGGGGGCCCCGGGTTCTGAGGCGCACCCTCAGGGCGCGGGGCTGTGTCGATGTGCGGCTCCGCCGTGGCGGCGCGACCGGCCGAAGACGGCCCGCGGCCGCCGGCGTCTCATCGCCGCCACGGCGCTCTCGCGGCCTGCCGCAACACCCTCCGCTTGCGCCACCCCGCGAGGTGGTCCACGTACAGCCCACCGGCCAGGTGATCGCACTCGTGCTGCAGGCACCGGGCGAACCACCCGGTGCCCTCCACCCGCACCGGCTCCCCTGTCATCGTGAACCCCTCGACGACCGCCCGGTCGTACCGCTCCGTCCCCGCCTCGAGTCCCGGCAGGGACAAACACCCTTCCGGCCCCCGGATCACCACACCGTCCGCCTCCACGAGCCGCGGGTTCACCACATGGCCCAGGTGACGCACGTCCTCGTCGTCCGGGCAGTCGTACACGAACACCCGCAGCGGCTCGCCGACCTGATTCGCGGCGAGGCCGACCCCCTGCGCGGCGTACATCGTCGCGAACATGTCCTCGACCAGCCGGGCGAGTTCGGGACCGAAGTCGGTGACGTCCTTGCACGGCTCCCGCAACACGGCGTCGCCGAGCACGGTGACGGTCCGGACGCGCCCTCGGGCGCCCGCGATGGTGCGATGTGGCATGCCGGCAAGGGTACGGTCGGCAGTGCCGCTCGGGCGCCGGGTGGTGCCGCGGTTCGGGGGCGTGCGGGGATCTCGATAGGCTGAGGCCCACACGTTGCCGGAACAGGGCGCGCGGCGCTGTACGCAAGGAGGATCGAGAACTGATGGCAGGCAACTCGGACCCGCTGACGCCGCGGGCGAAGCTGGCCGTGACCGCGGGCAAGGCGGTCGCTGCGGCATCGCGCGCCGCGGGGCGCGGCAGCGGTTCGGTGATCGGCGGCCGAGTGGCGCTCAAACTCGACCCCGACCTCCTCGGCAAACTCGCCCAGAACCTGGACGTCATCCTGGTCTCCGCGACCAACGGCAAGACCACGACGACGCGGCTGATCGCGGAGGCGCTGCGCGCGGCGGGGCCGGTCGTGTCCAACGCGCTCGGCGCCAACATGCCCGCCGGCATCACCTCGGCGCTGGCAGGCGGTTCGGACTCCAAGTTCGGGGTCGTCGAGGTCGACGAGAAGTACCTCGCCGGGGTCGCCCGGGACACCGAACCGAAGTGCATCGCGCTGCTGAACCTCTCCCGCGACCAGCTCGACCGCGCCGCCGAGACCCGGATGCTCGCCGAGAACTGGCGCGAGGGCCTGGCCGGGTCCAAGGCCGTCGTCGTCGCGAACGCCGACGACCCGCTGGTCGTGTGGGCCGCCTCCTCCTCTCCCAATGTGATCTGGGTCGCCGCCGGCCAGATGTGGAAGGACGACGCCTGGTCCTGCCCCTCCTGCGGCGGTGTGATGCAGCGCCCCGGCGACGACTGGTACTGCGGCGAGTGCGGCTTCCGCCGGCCGACCCCGAGCTGGGCGCTGTCCGGGGACCACGTCCTCGACCCGCACGGCTCCGCCTGGCCGATCCACCTGCAGCTGCCGGGCCGCGCCAACAAGGCCAACGCCACCACCTCGGCCGCCGTCGCCGCCGTCTTCGGCGTCCCCCCGCAGGTCGCGCTGGAGCGCATGTACCAGGTGCAGGCGGTCGCGGGGCGCTACGACGTCGTCCAGTTCCAGAACCGCGACCTGCGGCTGCTGCTGGCGAAGAACCCGGCCGGCTGGCTGGAGACGTTCTCCCTGATCGACCCGCCGCCGACCCCGGTGATCCTCTCCGTGAACGCGCGCTCGGCCGACGGCACCGACACCTCCTGGCTCTGGGACGTCGACTACACGCGGCTGACCGGCCACCCGATCTTCGTCATCGGCGACCGCAAGCTGGACCTCGCCGTACGCCTGGAGGTCGCGAACCAGTCCTTCCAGGTCTGCGAGAACCTCGAGCAGGCCGTCCAGCTCGCCCCGCCGGGCCGGATCGAGGTCATCGCCAACTACACCGCGTTCCAGGACCTGCGCCGCCGCGTCGGCAACTGACCACGAAGGACGATCATCGATGAGTGACAACCAGCTTCGTCTGGTGTGGATCTACCCGGACCTGCTGAGCACCTACGGCGACCAGGGCAACGCACTCGTCCTGGAGCGCCGGGCCCGGCAGCGCGGCCTCGACGTGGCCCGCCTCGACGTGCGCAGCGACCAGCCGATCCCGACCTCCGGCGACATCTACCTGATCGGCGGCGGCGAGGACCGTCCGCAGCGGCTCGCGGCCGAGCGGCTGCGCCGGGACGGCCACCTGTACCGGGCCGTGGAGAACGGCGCGATCGTCTTCTCCGTCTGCGCCGGCTACCAGATCCTGGGCCACGAGTTCATCAACGACCTCGGGCAGCGGGAGCCGGGTCTCGGCCTGCTCGACGTGGTCTCGGTGCGCGGCGACGGCGAGCGCTGCGTCGGTGACGTCCTCGCGGACGTCGACCCGCGTCTCGGCCTGCCCCCGCTCACCGGCTTCGAGAACCACCAGGGCGTCACCCGCCTCGGCCCGACGGCCCGCCCGTTCGCGCAGGTCAAGCTCGGCCGGGGTAACGGCACGGGCGACGGCACGGAGGGCGCGTACAACGACACGGTCTTCGGTACGTACATGCACGGTCCCGTCCTCGCGCGCAACCCGCAGATCGCGGACCTGCTGCTGAAGCTGGCACTCGACGTCAACGCGCTCCCGCCGGTCGACGACCGCTGGTACGAGGCGCTGCGCAACGAGCGCATCGCTGCTGCGCAGCAGCCCGCGTGAACACAGCCGCGCGGCAGCCCGCCTGAAACGGTTCCGCAGGAGCTGCCGGGCGGCCCGTACACCGACCGTCCAGTCAGCGGTCATCAGCCCGTCTGACAGTGCGTCCGCACAGCTGAGCGGGCGCGTCCAGCAGGCGGACGCACGGTGCTGCCCCGCCCCCTTCCGCCGGTAGGGTGGCGGGGATTCGAGCCGGACAGCGTGGTCCGGTCCCGTGCCCACGTTGAGAAGGTTGTTCGGGCTATGCGCATTGGTGTCCTCACGTCCGGCGGTGACTGCCCCGGTCTGAACGCCGTCATCCGGTCCGTCGTGCACCGCGCCGTCGCCGACCACGGCGACGAGGTCATCGGCTTCCGGGACGGCTGGAAGGGTCTCCTGGAGTGCGACTACCTCAAGCTCGACCTCGACGCGGTCGGCGGCATCCTGGCCCGCGGCGGCACCATACTCGGCTCCTCCCGGGTCCGTCCCGAGCATCTGCGGGACGGTGTGGAGCGGGCCAAGGGCCACGTCGAGGAGCTCGGTCTCGACGCGATCATCCCGATCGGCGGTGAGGGCACGCTCAAGGCGGCCCGGCTGCTGTCCGACAACGGACTGCCGATCGTCGGCGTACCGAAGACCATCGACAACGACATCGCCGTCACGGACGTCACCTTCGGCTTCGACACGGCCGTGGGCGTGGCGACCGAGGCGCTGGACCGGCTGAAGACCACCGCCGAGTCCCACCAGCGGGTGCTGATCGTGGAGGTCATGGGCCGGCACACCGGCTGGATCGCGCTGCACTCCGGCATGGCGGCCGGCGCCCACGCGATCGTGGTCCCGGAACGTCCCTTCGACATCGAGGAGCTGACCGCCCGGGTCGGCGAACGGTTCGCCGCGGGCAAGCGGTTCGCGATCGTCGTCGCGGCGGAGGGGGCCAAGCCGAGGCCCGGCACGATGGAGTTCGACGAGGGCGGCAAGGACATCTACGGGCACGAGCGGTTCGCCGGGATCGCCCGGCAACTGTCGCTGGAGCTGGAGCAGCGGCTCGGCAAGGAGGCCCGTCCGGTGATCCTCGGCCATGTGCAGCGGGGCGGTACTCCCACGGCGTACGACCGGGTCCTGGCGACACGGTTCGGGTGGCATGCGGTCGAGGCCGTGCACCGGGGCGAGTTCGGCATGATGACCGCCCTGCACGGCACGAAGATCGTGACGGTGTCGCTGGCGGAGGCCGTGCAGACGCTGAAGACGGTCCCGATGGAGCGCTACGCCGAGGCGGAGTGTGTTCTGTAACGCATCGGCAGACTTCAGCCGCCCCCGGTCGCGGTCGCGGCCGGGGGCGGTTCTAGTCTGGGTGCGGACAGACAGCTGTGGACAGACAGCGCACAACCCCCACGAAACAGGAGCCGGCGGATGGATCACAGCGGGCACGGCATGACCATGGATCTGCCGCCGTTCACGCTGGGGCGGGGGCTCGCATGGTCGACGGACCCGTTCTTCCTCGTCGCATGTCTGATCGGGCTCGGGCTGTACGGGTGGGGCGTCGTCCGGCTCGTACGGCGCGGGGACAAGTGGCCGGTCGGCCGGACCGTCGCGTACGTCGTCGGTGTGCTGTTCGTGCTGCTCACGATGTGCACCAGGCTGAACGACTACGGCATGGTCATGTTCAGCGTGCACATGGTGCAGCACATGCTGATCAGCATGCTCGCGCCGATCCCGATCCTGCTCGGCGCGCCGATCACCCTGGCGCTGCGCGCCCTGCCGACCGCGGGCCGCGACCGCAAGGGGCCGCGCGAGCTGCTGCTGATGCTGCTGCACAGCCGCTACCTGCGGGTCATCACGCACCCCGCGTTCACGATCCCCCTGTTCATCGCGAGCCTGTACGGGCTGTACTTCACCCCGCTCTTCGACTTCCTGATGGCGTCCAAGGCCGGGCACATCGCGATGATGGTGCACTTCCTCGCCGTCGGGCTGGTGTTCTTCTGGCCCATCATGGGCATCGACCCGGGCCCGCACCGGCCGGGGCACCTGATGCGGATGCTGGAGCTGTTCGCGGGCATGCCGTTCCACGCGTTCTTCGGCATCGCGCTGATGATGGCGTCCACACCGATGATCGAGGCCTACCGGCATCCGCCCGCCTCGCTCGGCATCGACGCCCTGGCGGACCAGACGTCGGCCGGTGGCATCGCCTGGGCGTTCAGCGAGGTCCCGTCCGTGCTCGTGCTGCTCGCGCTGCTGTTCCAGTGGTACCGGTCCGAGCAGCGGCAGGCCAAGCGGCAGGACCGGGCCGCGGACCGCGACGGCGACAGGGAACTCGCGGCGTACAACGCCTATCTCGCCTCACTCAGCGCACGCGGCCGCTGAGTTCCGTCACACCGCTGAATTCCCTTTCTTTTCAGGCTGCCTGAAGCAGCCCTCCATTCGGTAGCCTGGTGCGGTGACGTCCTGCCGCCGCTCTGCAGGGCGTGGGGGACCGCAGGGGGGAGCGGTGATGGCAATGCGCATGTCTCTGCACGGCGCGGGGAAATCCCTGGCCCGCAGGATCGGCGTTCCGCTGGTCGCGGTACTGGTCCTCGTCGGATGCGGAAAAAGCGCACAGACGTTCGTGGTGAAGGCCGTCGCCGTCGGGGTTCCGTCACTGAATCCCTTCTTCGACGAGCACAGCGGCCTCGGGCACGACACCACGGTCCGGATCCGGGAGGTGCCCGGAGGACTGCAGGCCGGGAACACACCCGGGCTCTACGGCGGTTCCCGGCAGCCCACGATCTGTGACGTGAGGCGGCTGACGGAATTCCTCACCGATCCCGCGAACGACAGCAAGGCGAACGTCTGGGCGCAGGTCCTCGGAATTACCCGGCCACAGATCCCCCACTATCTCGACCGGCTCACACCGGTCCTGCTGCGTCACGACACTCTCGTCCAGAACCACGACTACAGGAAAGGAAGGGCCACCTCTTTCAACTCGCTGCTCCAGGCCGGAATCGCGGTATTGGTGGACGACCAGGGGCAGCCCACGGTGAAATGTTCCTGTGGAAACCCGCTGCGCCCCTTCCAGGGCGACACCACACGGATTTCGGTCCGGTTCGAGGACGGCACCAGGAAATGGGCCGGATACGACCGTTCCTCGGTGGTGGCGGTCAGGCCCGCCGCGCAGCCGCTGACGCGGCTCGTGCTCGTGGACGTCGACGACCCCGGCCGCGGGATCAGCCGCCCCGTCGGCACGGCCGGTGCACACGACTCCCCCTTCGACGCCCGGGCGCGGCGCCGGGTGCCCCGGGTGACGGGGCTCCAGTTCGCCGAGGCCGGTCGGCGGCTGACGGATCTGGGGCTCGCGGTCGCGTACGGCAGGAAGGGGGCGCCGCCCGACGAGGCCGTGGTCACGGGCTCCCGTCCCGCACCCGGCACCGAGCTGGGTTTCGGGCAGTACGTCACTCTGTCGGTGGGCACCGCCGGTACGACGGACGGAGCGGGCCACGGCACGTGGGGAACGTCCACTCCCCCGTCGTCGGGCGGGACGAACACACCGGGGAAGGACGGCAGCACGTCGGCCTCCGCGCCGGCCGCCGGGAAGGCCTCCTCCCCACCGGTGTCGGGCGGCTCGTCCTCCCCTCCGGCGTCGGGCGGTTCCTCGGCGCCGGCCGCGAGCGGCACCGGCGCCTCGGGCGGCTCCTCACCCTCCAGGTCCACCCGCCCGTCCGCGTCGCACCTCGCGGGTCCGTCCGGTACGGCGCCCGGGGTGACCGGTTCCCCGACCACGGGCAAACCGGGCTCGGGCAGCGCGCCCGCGACATCGGCCCCCGGCCCGTCGCAGCCCGTCACCTCGGCGCCCGGGACCGGCAGGCCGTCGACCGGCGCGCCGACGGCCGGGAGAACGGGCACGAGCAATCCACCCACCGGCGCACGGCCACCGGCGCCGCACCGGTCACGCACAACCCCGTGACCGGCTCGCCCACGGACGTCCCGCACCAGACCGCCGCATCGGACCGGGGAGCGACGCGATGCCTTCAGGATCACCGCAGTCGGGAGTGGGCCGGGTCGTCGCGGACCGCTATCTCCTGCTGAACCGGCTGGGCAGCGGCGGCATGGGCCATGTCTGGCGCGCCCATGACCATCGCCTCGACTGCGAGGTCGCCCTCAAGGAGGTCGTGTTCCGCGACCCGGTGGAGGCGACCGAGGAGCGGGCCGCCCGGGTCGCCCGGGCCCGGGCCGAGGCCCGGCACGCGGCCGGGCTGCGCGGGCATCCCCACGTGGTGACCGTGCACGACGTACTGGAACACGACGGCCTGCCCTGGATCGTCATGGAGTACGTCGCGGGCGCGCTCGACCTGCGCGCACTGGTCCACCGACGCGGCCCGCTGTCCCCCGCCGAGTGCGCCCGCCTCGGGCTCGCGGTGCTGGACGCCCTGACCGCCGGGCACGAGCGGGGCGTCATGCACCGCGACGTGAAACCGGCGAACATCCTGCTGGCGCCGGACCGCGGCGGGGCACCGTACTCCCGGGTCCTGCTCACCGACTACGGCATCTCGGTGCAGCCGGACGCGGACGAGCCCCGGTACACACTGACGTCCGCACTGGTCGGCACGCCCGGCTATCTGGCGCCCGAGCGCGCGACCGGCGGGCCGCCCACCGCCGCGGCCGACCTGTTCTCGCTGGGCTGCACCCTGTACTTCGCGGTCGAGGGATGCGGGCCCTTCGAACGGGACACCCAGCTCGCCGAGATCACCGCGGTGGTCCTCGAAGAGCCCCGGCCTCCGGTGCGGGCCGGGACGCTGGGGCCCCTGCTGGCCGCCGTACTGGTCAAGGACCCCGCCACGCGGATCACGGCGGTGGACACGGCGGCCGCGCTGTCGGCGATCGCGACGACGAGCCGTCCGGTCCCGGGCCCGCGGACACCGTGCGCGCGTCCGCACCCACCGACCGAGACCTCGCCCAGCCCGGCGCCGGGCGCCCCGCCCACGTCCCCGGCCGTGCACGCCGCGGCGGACCCGCGAACGCACCACCCGGCCCACACGCACCTCCTGCGCGCCCTCCTGGCGTGCGCCCTGGGGTCGGCGCTCGCCCTGGGCGGGGTCCGGTACGCGGTGGTGCACCCGCCGGGCGGCGGGGCGGCGAAGCCGTACGGGGACGCCGTCGGCCTCACCGGGCCGCTGAAGGACGGTGACTGTGTCGTCGCCGACTGGCCGGGGACCCGCTTCCAGGGCGGCCCGCCACGGCTGACCGTGGACCCGACCTGCTCGGCGGGGACCCCGGACGGGCAGGTGATGGGGCTCGTCACCAGCGCGTCCCCGGACCAGGCGCGTCGGCACGGATCCGAGGAGTGCGAGCAGCGCACGCAGGCGGTTCGCGAGAAGCTCGCCGACGTGCGCGCCTACGCCGTCGTCCCGACCCGGGCGGGGTTCGAGGCGGCCGGGCGGCGCACCGCCTGCCTGGTGCTGGGCGCGCACGGGCCGGTGTACGGTCCGCTCGGGGACCGACGCAGGCCGGGGATGCCGTTCGTGGACACGGCCGACATGCAGAAGCGGGACTGCCTGGACGCGCCCTCCGTGCGGGCCGCCCGCCTGGTCCCCTGTTCGGGGACACACGACCAGCAGGTGCTCGGCTTCACCCGGCTCGGCCCCGGCACCACTCTGACCGAGGCCAGGAGCCTGTCCGACGCGGCGTGTACGCGGGACGTGCCACCGAAGGGCTACGGCTTCGACCCGTCCCGCTACGAAGCCGCGTCCTGGACGGGCAGGAGCGCCTGGTTGTCCGGAACCCATCTGGTCGTCTGCACCGTGCGCAAGCAGAACGGGGGCACCATGAGGGGTGACGAACCATGAGGAGGGTGTTGCCATGCCCGGTTCCACGAAGGCGATGGGGGTGCTCACCGTCGGTGCGCTCGTCGCGGTGACGGCCTACACGGTGGCGCTCGGCAGCAGCGGCTGGCTCTGGTTCGGCTGGGTCGTCCTCGGCCTCGTCACCCTGGGCATGGTGCTCACCACCCGCACACCCTGACGCTCACATGGCGCGGCGGCGGTCACGGTGCCGGTGCCGGTCTGATTACAGTGCCCCCATGAACAGCAGGCCGGTACCGTTCGACACACTCGACCGGAAGATCATCACCGCGCTGATGGCGAATGCCAGGACCAGTTTCGCCGAGATCGGCGCGGCCGTCGGCCTGTCGTCCACGGCGGTCAAGCGCCGGGTGGACCGGCTGCGTGAGACGGGTGTGATCACCGGGTTCACGGCCACCGTGAAGCCGTCGGCGCTGGGCTGGCGCACGGAGGCGTACGTCGAGGTGTACTGCGAGGGCGCGGCGCCGCCCCGGCGCCTGGCGGAGGTGGTGCGCAACCATCCGGAGATCACGGCGGCGATGACGGTGACCGGCGGTGCTGACGCGCTGCTGCACGTGCGGGCGAGGGACGTGGAGCACTTCGAGGAGGTGCTGGAGCGCATCCGCACGGAGCCTTTCATCCGGAAGACGATCAGCGTGATGGTGCTGTCCCACCTGCTTCCGGAGAGCCCGGAGGCGGGCGCGACCCAGGCCGCACCGCACGGTGGCGCGGAGGGCGCAGCGGACGTGCGTTGAGGGGCCTCAAGACGCAGCGTTCCTGCGTGAACACGCAGCTGTCATTCCTTGTCGTCCGTATCCGCCGCTTCCTACCGTGGTGTCAACCCTCAGTCGACACCGCAGGAAGCGGAGGAACCCCTCTGTGACCGACAACCGTGTGCCGCGCCGGCGGCGCTTCCTCGTCTGCGAACCCAGACACTTCGCCGTGCAGTACGCGATCAACCCCTGGATGCATCCCGACACCACGGTCGACGTGGACCTGGCCCATGAGCAGTGGCAGGGGCTGATCCGCGCCTACCGCGCGCACGGCCACACCGTCGACGCCGTGGACCCGGTCCCCGGCCTGCCGGACATGGTGTTCGCCGCCAACTCGGCGGTCGTCGTCGACGGCCGGGTCTTCGGCTCGCTCTTCCACGCGCCCGAGCGGCGCCCGGAGTCCGTCCACTACGAGACGTGGTTCAAGGCCGCCGGCTACGACGTCCACCGCCCCGAGTCCGTCTGCGAGGGCGAGGGCGACCTGGTGTGGACGGGCCGGTACCTGCTGGCCGGCACCGGGTTCCGCACGACCCGGGAGGCGCACCGCGAGGCGCAGGAGTTCTTCGGCCATCCGGTGATCAGCCTGACGCTCGTGAACCCGTACTTCTACCACCTGGACACGGCGCTGTTCGTCCTCGACGACGACAACGTCGTGTACTACCCGGAGGCCTTCTCGCCGGGCAGCCGGGAGGTGCTGGCTCGGCTCTTCCCCGACGCGGTGCTCGCGACGCACGAGGACGCGATGGCGTTCGGCCTGAACTCCGTCTCCGACGGACGCCACGTCTTCGTCGCGCCGAAGGCCGAGGCCCTCGCCTCACGCCTCGCCGACCGGGGGTACGACCCCGTCCCCGTCGAGCTGTCCGAGTTCCACAAGGCCGGCGGAGGCATCAAGTGCTGCACCCAGGAGATCCGGGAGACCCGTTCATGACCGCACCCGTCCGTACGCGTACGTCCGCCGAGCTGATCCGGGCCGAGGAGCCGGTCCTCGCGCACAACTACCACCCGCTGCCTGTGGTCGTCGCCCGTGCCGAGGGCACCTGGGTGGAGGACGTGGAGGGCCGCCGCTACCTCGACATGCTGGCCGGGTACTCGGCCCTCAACTTCGGCCACCGCAACCCGGTGCTGATCGAGGCGGCGCACCGCCAGCTGGACCGGTTGACGCTCACCTCGCGGGCCTTCCACAACGACCGGCTGGCCGAGTTCGCCGAGTCGCTGGCCGAGCTGACGGGCCTGGACATGGTGCTGCCGATGAACACGGGCGCGGAGGCGGTGGAGAGCGCCGTCAAGGTGGCCCGGAAGTGGGCGTACGAGGTCAAGGGCGTGCCGGCCGACCGGGCGACGATCGTGGTGGCGGCCGGGAACTTCCACGGCCGGACGACGACGATCGTGAGCTTCTCCACGGACGAGACGGCGCGGGCGGGCTTCGGCCCCTTCACGCCGGGTTTCCGCATCGCCCCGTACAACGACCTGGCGGCGCTCGAGGCGGCGGTCGACGAGACGACGGCGGCCGTGCTGATCGAGCCGATCCAGGGCGAGGCGGGTGTGATCATCCCCGACGAGGGCTACCTGGCCGGGGTCCGTGATCTCACCCGCCGTGCGGGATGCCTCCTCATCGCGGACGAGATCCAGTCGGGCCTCGGGCGCACGGGCCGCACCCTGGCGGTGGAGCACGAGGGAGTCGTGCCGGACGTCCTGCTGCTCGGCAAGGCGCTCGGCGGCGGCATCGTGCCGGTGTCGGCGGTGGTGGCGCGCCGGGACGTGCTCGGGGTGCTGCGGCCGGGCGAGCACGGTTCGACGTTCGGCGGCAACCCGCTGGCCGCGGCGGTCGGTTCGGCGGTCGTCGACCTGCTGAAGACGGGTGACTTCCAGTTGCGCGCCGCGGAGCTGGGTGTGGTGCTGCGGGACGGTCTGGCTTCGCTCCTCGGCAAGGGCGTCGTGGGCTTCCGCTCGCGCGGACTGTGGGCGGGTGTCGACGTCGACCCGGCGATCGGCACCGGTCGAGGGATCAGCGAACGCCTCATGGCGGAGGGGGTCCTGGTCAAGGACACCCACGGCTCGACGATCCGCCTGGCACCGCCGCTGACCGTCACGGAGGAGGAACTCCGGTCGGCGCTCGGGGCGCTGGAGAAGGTGCTGACGGCTTGAGCGCCGTGCCGCACCGGGGCGGATTCGCCCCCGCCGCCCTAGCCCGTCCCCTGCCTGGGGGCTGCCGCCCCCGGACCCCCGCTTCGGCCTGAACCGCCTCGTCCTCACACGCCGGACAGGCTGGAAATCAGCCCGCCGGCGTGTGAGGAGCGGGGGTCGAAGGGGCGGAGCCCCTGGAGGCAGGTGCGGGAAGGGGCGGGCGGGGCGAAGCCATGGCCGTCAGAGCCAGAGCTCCGTCCGCTCCAGCGCCTCGGCCGGCGTCCGCGCGTACCGTACGCCGGGCACCTCCCGCCCGTCGGCGTCCACAACGCGCCAGCCGTCGCCCAGGTGGACCACGGGTACACCGCCCCGGCGCATGGCCAGGGCCAGTTCCGAGAGCGTGCCCCAGGAGCCGCCGACCACGACGACGGCGTCCCCGCTGTGCACGATGACGCTGTTGCGTGCCTGCCCGAGCCCGGTGGCGATCGCGACGCTCAGGTCAGGTCCGGCGCCGGTCCGGTCCGACCCCGGCAGCACCCCGACGACCAGGCCGTCGCGCGACCGGGCGCCCGCCGCGACCGCGGCCATCACCCCGCCGTGCCCGCCGCAGATCACCACGGCCCCGCGCTCCGCGAGCAGCCGGCCCAGCTCGTGGGCGAGGGCCCGCTCGCTCTCCTGGCACCGAGCGGGCCCGCACACCGCCACCTGTACCGCCATGGCCGCGGTCAGGCACGGCCTCGCAGGCGGCGGGCGAGGACCGCCGCGGGAGCCGCCGTCAGCGCGGCGGCCGCGGCCGTGGTCGCCCAGGCGCCGAGGCGTGAGGGCGGCTCGGGGCGCTGCGCCACCCGCTCGGGCAGGTCCGCGGGCAGGGGCCCGTCCAGGCCCAGGGCCAGCGCCTCGGCCAGGTGCAGGGCCCGGCGGCCCGTGCCGCCCTGCTCGATCTGGGTCCGGCAGCTGAAGCCGTCCGCGAGGACCAGGCCGGACGGGGCGGCTCCCCGCACGGAGGGCAGGACGCCCTGCTCCGCGACGGCCATGGACACCTCGTGGTGGCCCCGTTCGAACCCGAAGTTGCCGGCGAGCCCGCAGCAGCCCTCGTCGAGGACCTCGGCGTCGATGTGGGCGCGCCGCATCAGCTCCCGGTCGGCGTCGAACTTCATGATCGCGTGCTGGTGGCAGTGGGTCTGCACGGTCGCCTGCCGCGCCAGGGACGGCGGCCGCCAGTCTTCGGGGGCGTGGTGGACGAGGTGTTCGGCGAAGGTGCGGAACTGCCCGGCCAGGCGCTGCACGTCCTGGTCGGCGGGCATCAGTTCCGGCGCGTCCGCGCGGAAGACGGCCGTACAGGACGGTTCCAGGCCGATGACGGGCGTACCCGCCTCGATCCACGGGCGCAGGACGTCGATCGAGCGCCGCAGGACCTTCTTCGCCACCGCCAGCTGCCCGGTGGAGATCCAGGTCAGTCCGCAGCACACGGACCTCGTGGGTACGGCGACCCGGAAGCCGGCGTCCTCGAGGACCCGCACCGCGGACCGCGCGATCGCGGGGTGGAAGTAGGCGGTGAAGGTGTCGGGCCACAGCACCACCGCCCGCGGGTCTCCGGGCTCCGGTTCTTCGCCGCCACGCGCCTTCCACCACTTCGGGAACGGCTCCTCCGCGAACACGGGAGCCTGGCGCGCGCCGTCGACACCGGCCAGCCGTTTGCCGGCGGCGGCCAGTCCGGGCGCGTGCAGCAGCCTGTTGACGACCGGCGGGGCGAGGCGGGAGAGCCGGGCCCACAGCGGCAGCCAGCCCATGGAGTAGTGGGCGGCCGGGCGGGGCCTGCCCTCGTAGTGGTGGGCGAGGAACTCCGCCTTGTAGGTGGCCATGTCGACGCCGGTGGGACAGTCCGACTTGCAGCCCTTGCACGCGAGGCACAGGTCCAGGGCGTCCCGGACCTCGGTGGAGCGCCAGCCGTCGGTCACGGCGGAGTCCGCGTGGCCGTCGAGCATCTCGAACAGCAGCCGTGCCCGGCCGCGTGTGGAGTGCTCCTCCTCCTGGGTGGCCCGGTAGGACGGGCACATCACCCCGCCGTGGTGGCTGCGGCAGTTGCCGATGCCGACGCAGCGCAGTACGGCGCGGGTGAAGGAGTGTTCGTCCTGCGGGTAGCCGAAGTGCGTGTCCGGGGTCGCGGGCCGCCACGCGGAGCCGAGGCGCAGCTGTCCGTCGACCGGGTGGGGGTCGACCACCTTGCCCGGGTTCATCCGGTTGTCCGGGTCGAAGAGCGCCTTGAGCTCCCCGAACGCGGCCACGAGCCGCTCTCCGAACATGCGGGTGAGCAGTTCGCCCCGGGACTGGCCGTCCCCGTGCTCGCCCGACAGGGAGCCGCCGTATGAGGCCACGAGGTCGGCGGCTCGCTCCAGGAAGCGGCGGAAGTCGGCCACACCCTCGGCGGTCCTCAGCCCGAACGGGATGCGGGTGTGCACACAGCCCTGGCCGAAGTGCCCGTAGAGCGAGGGATGGTCGTAGTCGAACTCCTCGAACAGCTTTTTGAGGTCGCGCAGGTAGTCGCCGAGTCGGTCGGGCGACACGGCGGAGTCCTCCCAGCCCTCCCAGGTCTCGCGGTCGTCCGGCGGCCGCGCGGTGACTCCGAGTCCGGCCTCACGGGCCTTCAGCATCCTCTGCTCGCGCTCGGGGTCGTCGGAGAAGGCGACGGTGGACTCCTTCTCGCTCCGGCCGACAGCGCGCAGCAGTGCGTGCGCCCTCTCGTCGACCTCCTCCTGGCTGTCGCCGCTGAACTGCAGCAGCAGCCAGCTGTCCCCTTCCGGGAGGGAGTTGAGGGATTCCAGGTAGGCGTGCTCCTCGCGCATCAGCTGTGCCATCCGCCCGTCCAGGGCCTCCAGCTGGCTGGGTGAGCAGTGTTCCAGAAGACGGGGAACGTCGTCGGCGGCGGAGCAGATGTCCCCGTAGCCGAGGACGAGCAGCGACTGGTAGCGGGGTACGGGGACCAGGTCGAGCTCGGCGCGCAGTACGGTCACCAGGGTTCCCTCACTGCCGACCAGGGCCTTGGCGACGTCGAAGCCGTTCTCCGGGAGCAGGGAGTCCAGGTTGTAGCCGGAGACGCGGCGCGGGATCCTGGGGTAGCCGTGGCGGATGTCCGCCAGGTACTCGGTGACGATGCGGTCGAGGCCGTCGTAGATCTCGGCCCGGCGCCCGCCCTCGGCGGCGATCCGTGCCCGCTCGGCCCGCGAGGTCGGCCCCACCCACATGCGGGTCCCGTCGTAGGTGAGGACTTCCAGGCGGCGCACGTTGTCCACGGTCTTTCCGTACGCCTGCGCCGACGCCCCGCACGAGTTGTTGCCGATCATGCCGCCGAGCGCGCAGTGGCTGTGCGTGGACGGCTTGGGGCCGAACTGGAGGCGGTGGTCGGCGAGCCTGCGGTTGAGCTCGTCCAGGACCAGACCGGGCTCCACGACGCAGGTGCGGGCGTCGGGATCGACCGACACCAGGGCGTCGCAGTACTTGGTCCAGTCGATGACGACGGCCGTGTTGGTTGTCTGGCCGGCCAGGCTGGTGCCGCCGCCCCGGGACAGGACGGGCGCGCCGAACCGCGCGCACACCTCGACCGCGCGGGCGCCGGCCTCCACACCGCGGGGTACGACGACGCCGATGGGGACCTGACGGTAGTTGGAGCCGTCCGTGGAGTACGCGCCCCTGCTGCCCGCGTCGAATCGGATCTCGCCGTCCACGGCGCTGCGCAGTGCCGCCTCCAGCCCGGCCACATCGAGCGCGGCTCCCGCCCGGCCGAGAGCCGGGGACGTGTCGTTGCGGGATGTCAGGGCCATGGATCGAGACCGCCTTTCCTGCACGGTAGGACTATGCAAGGGAGTTTCGCGCTCGGTCGGGCTCAAACGGACGCGCTCAGGCTGCCTCGGGCCGTCGGTGGCCCCGCCGGGTGTGTCAGCCGGCCTTGCGGCCCGTGTCAGCCGACCTTGTGGCCCTGCATCGGTGCCGTCGGGGCGCCGGCGCCTTCGTGCAGCCCGTGCAGGAACTCCTCCAGCACCTCGGTCGCCGTCCGCCGCGGCTGCCAGCCGAGCACGGTGTGCGCACGGGTGCAGTCCATGAGCGGCAGCCTCAGGACGGCGTCGAAGAGGTGGGGCGAGGCGGGCAGCAGCCGCAGCCCCCAGGCGGCGGCGATCGCCGACCGTGCGGCCGTGCGGGGCAGCCGCACCGGGCGGGAACCCAGCAGTTCGCCCAGCACCTCTGCGTCCAGGGGCGGATCGGCGGCCAGGTTGAAGGCGCCCCGGACCTCGCTGTGGACGGCGAGCTGGTAGGCACGGGCCGCGTCATCGGTGTGCAGGGCCTGCACACGGAGCCCCTGAATGTCCGGCAGGAAGGGCAGCAGTTCCGGGCGGGCCAGCGGTCCGGGCAGGAACTTGCCGCCGAAGATGCGCCGCTGTTCACTCGCCGATTCCCGCTTGAACAGGAACGCGGGACGCATCCGTACGACCCGGATCCCGGGGTGCCGGAACTCGAAGGTGTCGAGATACCGCTCCAGATAGGCCTTCTCCCGGGTGTAGGCGGCGTCGGGCCAGCCGTGCGTCGGCCAGGACTCGTCCACGGCACGGTTCTTGGGACCCGGGGAGTAGGCCCCCACGGAGGAGGTGTGCACCAGCGTGGGCACCGTGGCGGTGGCGGCGACGGCCTCGAAGACCCGGATGCTGCCGAGCACGTTGGTCCGCCAGGTCGCGACCGGATCGTGCGTCGGCTGGAACGCCCATGCCAGGTGCACCACCGCGTCGGCGCCCCGGAACTCCCGGACGAGGTCGACGTCCTTCGCCGCGAGGTCGACCTTCGACCACTCCACGCGCTCCGGGCCGAGGTCGGGGGTCCGGCGCGCCAGGCCACGTACGCTCGCGACGGCAGGGTCCTCGGCGAGCAGGCGCACGAGGCTGGTGCCCACATTGCCGGTGGCACCCGTGACCACGATCTTCCTGCCAGTTTCGGTGCTCACTTCGGGCTCCTCTCGGTGACCGGTGGCCGGTGGCCGGTGGCCGGTACCTGCGAGTACCCACGGTGAGGGGCGTTACTGCTGCCGGCGCTGCCTGCCGTGTGCGGCGTCCTGCCGTACCAGCAGGGCGAGGAGCTCGGCGACGGTCAGGCTGGCCTCCGCCGGGTGGCGCAGCGGCGTGCCGGGCTGGATGCGGTACGTGTTGCTGCGCCCCTCACGGGTGTGCGTGAGATAACCGTCCTGCTCGAGGTCGGCGATGATCTTCTGAACGGCGCGCTCCGTGAGCCGGCAGTGGGCCGCGATGTCGCGGATGCGGACGCTCTGGTCGTCGGCGATGGCCGCCAGCACGCGTGCGTGGTTCGTGAGGAACGTCCATCCCGTATGCGGCTCACGGACTTCACCCATGGATAGAGAGTAGGCTCCGCGATTCACGAATACAAAAAGCTGAATTCGCGTTCGTGTGTCCCTTGACATGTGCCCTGGGCCGGGCAGAGCCTGGCTGGGTACGGGGGCGCGTTGCGGGCCGGCTCGGGAGGCTGCCATGGACGAGCGCGTACTTCCCGAGCCCGACAGCGCGGACGGTGACGTCCGGGTGACCTGGGCCCGCCCGCCGCAGCACCTTCTGCCACCGTGTCTGAGGATCGAGACGCACCCGGACGGGGACCGGGTGACCGTGGCGGTGTCCGGGGAGCTCGACATCGACACCGAGCAGGCCCTGCAGGATGCCCTGCGCGAGGCCGTACGGCGCTCCGTGAGGGGCGTCGACGTGGATCTCGGCGGAGTGGACTTCTGCGACTGCTCCGGCCTCAACGTGCTGCTGAGTGCCCGCCGCCAGGCCCTGGCCGACACCAAGACGCTCGTGCTGGGCCCGACCTGCCCCTCCGTGGACAGGCTGCTGTCGCTGACCGGCACACGCCCTCTGTTCGACCTGTCCCGCGCCGTCGGCACGACCGCCGGCCAGGACGGCCAGGACCCGCACACGCCCCCGGGCCCCGACCGGGAACGGGTCCCGGTCCCCGACCAGGAGCAGGCCCCGGCCCCCGACCGTGACCTGGACCCGTCGACCGAGCGGGACCTGCACATCGAGCTGGTCCAGCTCCGGCGGGCGATGCAGACCCGGCCGGTGATCGACCTGGCCCGCGGGGTGCTGATGGCGTCGTTCGGGCTGACTGCGCAGGACGCGTGGGACGTCCTGGTCACCGTCTCCCAGAGGACCAACACAAAACTGCACCACGTCGCCGAGGACCTGGTGACGGCCGTCAACGGCGACGCGCCACCAGGCCCGCTGCGTCAGGAGCTGACGGCTGCGGTCGCCGCACTCAAGGAATCTTCGAACGCGCATTCCGCGAACTGAAGTTCGCAATACCGCGCCGCGCACGCCGCGCATCTACCCCTGGAGCTGCTCCCGCTCGCCGGGGAGTCGATGACAGCGGTCACCCTTCTCCTCCTCGCCCTGCTCAAGAACTCGGAGATGCGGGCGGAGGACGCCACCCAGCGCAAGCTCGAGACGCGATCGCCGGCGCCCTGCTGGACATGAACAGGTTCAGGGACAGCCGCGCCCTGCAGCAGCTGAGGCAGTCGATCCGCGGGGAGGAAGAGACGTAAGATGATATTCACCCATATGACAGAGGTGAGCCGATATGACCGACCGGGAGCATGGCCGGTACGCGGACGGCTCCGGCCACCTGAAGGACATGACCGAGGAAACCCTCGGCGCCCAGGAACAGGCGCGTCAGGAGCGTCAGCACCGGCTCGAGCGGCAGCAGAGCGGCCGCCGGACGGACGACGAGTCCACCTATCCCGAGCTGTTCGACCGGGGAGACGACGACCATCCGTGACGACCTCCTCCGGAACGCGACCCCCCTCCGGCTGCCCGCGCCGGAGCCAGGAGGGTTCTGACGGTGCGTGAGCTGCGTGGCGCTCCGGTGCGTGCAGCACTGCGCACCGACCGGGGGCCGGTCCGCCACGGCCGGCCGCAGCCGGCCGACCTGCCCGCCGAACGGTCCGGCCCCGGGTCCGGCAGCGTGCGGGAGAACGTCAGGGCACGGTCAGGATGCGGGGACCCTGGTCGGTGATGGCGACGGTGTGCTCGATGTGGGCGGCCCTGCTGCCGTCGGTGGTGCGCAGGGTCCAGCCGTCGATATCGGTGCGGTAGGTGTTCTGCCCGCCGGCCATGAGCATGGGTTCGATGGCGAGGACGAGGCCGTGGCGCAGCGGGAAGCCACGGCCGGGGCGGCCGCGGTTGGGGACATGAGGGTCTTCGTGCATGCGGCGGCCGATGCCGTGGCCGCCGAAGTCGGCGGGCATGCCGCAGCCCGCCTTGCGGGCGACGGTGTCGATGGCGTGGGAGATGTCGCCGATGCGACTGCCCACCCGGGCTGCGGCGATGCCGGCGTCCAGGGCCCGCTGGGTGGCTTCGATCAGATCGAGGTCGCCGGGGCGTGGCGTTCCGACGGTGAAGGTGACGGCCGCGTCACCCGTCCAGCCGTCGAGCCGGGCGCCGCAGTCGATGCTCACCAGGTCACCGTCGCGCAGCCGGTAGCCGGTGGGGATGCCGTGCGAGACGGCGTCGTTGACAGACGTGCAGATCACGGCCGGGAAAGCGACCGGTGCGAAGGAGGGCCGGTATCCGAGGAACGGGGAGCCGGCTCCGGCCTCCGCCAGAACCGACCGGGCCGCTTCGTCGAGTTCCCGCAGGGACACCCCCACACCGGCCGCTTCTCGGACTGCGACCAGGGCCCGGGCCACCACACGTCCGGCTTCCCGCATCGCCTCCAACGCGGCATCGGTCTTGATCTCCACCATGCGTTGACTCCCCACGACAGGTCGACCCAATACTTATACCGGTATTAGTATCACGGGCATGGTGAGGACTCCTTTGACACCGTGGGAACGGGAACGCGGCGAACGGTTCGGCGCGCTGCTGCGTCGAGCGCGCGGCAGCCGCAGCATGGCGGAGGTGGCGGCCGTGGCGGGGGTCTCCGCGGAGACCCTGCGCAAGATCGAAACCGGCCGGGCCCCGACCCCCGCCTTCTTCACCATCGCGGCGCTGGCCGCCGCGCTGCATGTGTCTCTGGACGATCTGGCGGCCGCGTGCACGGAGGACCCGGACGGCCGGGAACCGGCGCTCTCGGCTTGAGGCGTTGGCGGCGCCGTATCGCTCAACCGACCTTCGGTGGCGTACACGACCAGACCGCCGTGCACCACCTCGGCCCGGGACAACCCCAGGCCACCAGCCCAACCGCCGACCGGGCAAACCGGCGACTGACGGCCCATCGGCGCACTCGGCGAAGGGTCGGCGCGACTCCTGCCGAAGATTGGTTGCAGATGACTACGGGCACACCCGGGTCAGGTTCTACAATTCTCGGGTTGACCTGCGGAAACCCTGGTCAGCAGCGGGCCTGCCGAAGTGAGGGGTAAGCCGTGTTCTACTACGTGCTCAAATACATCCTTCTGGGACCGCTGCTGAGACTGGTCTTCCGGCCGCGCATCGAGGGCCTGGAACACGTTCCGGCTGAGGGGCCGGCCATCATCGCCGGCAACCATCTCTCCTTCTCCGACCACTTCCTGATGCCCGCGATCCTCAAACGGCGCATCACGTTCCTCGCCAAGGCCGAGTACTTCACCGGCCCCGGCGTCAAGGGACGGCTCACCGCCGCGTTCTTCCGCAGCGCCGGGCAGATCCCGGTGGACCGCTCCGGCAAGGAGGCCGGGCAGGCCGCCATCCGCGAGGGCCTCGGCGTCCTCCGCAAGGGCGAGCTGCTGGGCATCTACCCCGAGGGCACCCGCTCCCACGACGGCCGCCTCTACAAGGGCAAGGTGGGCGTGGCGGTGATGGCGCTGAAGGCGCAGGTCCCGGTCATTCCCTGCGCGATGATCGGCACGTTCGAGGCGCAACCGCCGGGCCAGGTCATCCCGAACCTCCGCCCCGTGGTGATCCGCTTCGGCGGGCCACTCGACTTCTCCCGCTACGCCGGCATGGAGAAGGAGAAGGCCGTCCTGCGCGCCGTCACCGACGAGATCATGTACGCCATCCTCTCCCTGTCCGAGCAGGAGTACGTCGACCAGTACGCGGCGGTCGTCAAGGCGGAGCAGGCGGAGAAGGACGCGGAGCGGGGCCGGAAGCTCCCGCGGCTTCCGCTGAGCTGAGGGGGCGGGCAGACGAGGGGGCGGCCGGGATCGGCCGCCCCCTCGGGCGCAGGCGCACCGAGGACCGCCTGCTGCGCGTACTACGGCTTCGGCGTGGCGTGCGGCGTACAGGTCACGTCGGCGCTGTCCGTCCGGCCGGTGAGCAGGTAGCTGTCGACCCGGTTATTGATGCACGGGTTGACCAGACCGGTCACGCCGTGGGAGCCCGCGTCCTTCTCGATGATCAGGCGGGAGCCCTTGAAGCGCTTGTGCAGTTCGACCGCGCCGTCGAAGGGCGTCGCGGCGTCACGGGTGGACTGCACGATCAGGACGGTCGGCAGGCCCTTGCCGGTACGGACGTCGACCGGGTTCTGCTGCTTGACCGGCCAGGTGGCGCACGGCAGGTTCATCCATGCGTTGGCCCAGGTCATGAACGGATGGTTCTTGTCGAGCCGGGTGTTGTCCCGGTCCCACTTGCGCCAGCTCCTCGGCCACTTGGCGTCGGTGCACTCGACGGCCGTGTAGACCGCGTTGCCGTTCTCGGACGTGATGTTGCCCGCCGTGTCCGACGGGTTCGGCGCCGCCGCGTCGACGAGGGCCCGGGTGTCCCCGGCGACGTACCTGCTGAAGACGGTGGCGACCGGGACCCACGAGGAGTCGTAGTACGGCGCGCTCTGGAAGAAGGCGAGCAGCTCGGCCGGGCCGACGACACCGCCGATCGGGTTCTTCTTCGCCGTCGCGCGCAGCCGGAGCCACTTCTGCTGTACCGCGGCCCGGGTCGTGCCCAGGTGGAAGGAGGCGTCGTTCGCGGCGACCCAGTCCTCCCAGTCCTTCCAGCGGCCCTCGAAAGCGACGTCCTGGTCGAGGTTGGCCTGGTACCAGATCTTCTCGCGCGACGGGTTGACCACGCTGTCGACGATCATGCGCCGGATGTGCCCCGGGAAGAGCGTGCCGTAGACGGCGCCCAGGTACGTGCCGTACGACACGCCCAGGTAGTTGAGCTTCCGCTCGCCGAGCGCCGCACGGATGACGTCCAGGTCCCGTGCGGTGTTGGGCGTGGTCATCCGCTGGAGCATCGCACGGCCGGTGCGCTCCAGGCAGCCCTCCGCGTACTCACGCGCCAGCTTGCGCTGGGCGAGCTTGTCCGCCTCGGTGTCGGGTACAGGGTCCGCCTTGGGCGCCTTCACGAACTCCTGCGGGTCCTCGCAGGAGATGGGCGCCGAGTGACCGACGCCGCGCGGATCGAAGCCCACGAAGTCGTACGCCTTGGCCACCTTGGCCCAGATGGCGTTCTTGGTGGTGACCCGCCGCGGGAAACGGAGTCCGGAACCGCCGGGGCCGCCCGGGTTGTAGACGAGGGCGCCCTGGCGCTCCTGCTTGGTGCCGGTGTTCCCGATGCGGTCGACGGCGAGCCTGATCTGCTTGCCGTCCGGGTGGGCGTAGTCGAGCGGGACGGTCACCCAGCCGCACTGGATGGGCTTCTCGAGTCCCCAGTCAGCCGGGCAGTTCTGCCAGTCGATTCCGTCCTTGGCGGCCCGCGCTGCGGCGATCGCGGCGCCGCGGGCCTCCCGGTCCTGACCGTGGCGCGAGTCGGCGGTGGCCGACGGTGCCGCCACGGCGCCGGCTATCAGCGCCGCCGTGACGAGCGCCCCCGCTGAGCCGAGCGCGGTCGCTCGCCTCGTCGGTCTGTTTCCCCTCAAGTGGGACCTCCCCGTACATCGTTGCGATGGGTACGGGGGATCCTTTCGGCTGTGACGTGCCCGAGAACAGAGGGTATTTGGCTCTCTTTACCGATCCGATAACCGGTACAGCGCGGTCCGTTGAGCGGAGAGCCGAGTTTCAGCCAAGGATGTGCAACGCCTCGTCCAGCGTCCGCCGCAGCCGCAGCGCGTCGGGGGCGACCGCGGTGACGAGCACGCCCGGCCCGACGAGCGGCGTGAGCGCGGCGCACTCCCCGAGCGGCCGCGCCGTCGCCGGCGCCCGTTGGAACTCGGGGCGTACGACGAGCAGTTGTCCGAGCGCCCGATGTCCCGCCAGTACGGCGGGCCCGTCCCAGCCGCCGGGGGCACCCGGTCCGCAGGCCACTTCCTGGTCGAGCAGCGGCCGCCCCTCCAGCCGCACGGTGAGACGGCTGGTGAGCCGCCCGGACTCCTCACCGGCACGCCCGAGGACCTGCTCCTCGCGGAAGACGAGCCGGGCGCCCTGCGCGAGGTCGATGCGCGAGGAGACGTACAGCTCGCTTCCGTTGGCCGAGATCAACTGCTCGGGCAGCCAGCGCAGTTCTCCGTCGGCGGCCACGTCGAGCCGGAGGTCGTAGCGGGCGTCGCCCTTGGTCTGACCGGGCAGCGCGATGGTCGCGGCGGCCGATCCGACGTGCAGCAGGGCACCGGTTCCCACCTCGGCCTCGACGGTGAGGTGGTCCCCGCCGAGCGGCCCGCTCATCGCGCCGACGAGCATCACCCGCGCCTCGACGCCGCGCGCCCGCGTCCGGCGCAGGGCGAGAGGCCCCTCGCCCGCAAGCACCGGAAGCGACGTACCGCCTCGGCCGTCGTCCCGGGCCACGATCCGCGCGGTGGCCCGTACTCCCGTGCTCACGCCGTCCATGCGGCGAGCCGCTGCCGCACCCAGTCGGCGACCGCGCCGACACCGGCCTCGCCGCGCAACGACTGGAAGACCACGGGCAGGTCGCCGCGCTGGGCCTTCGCGTCGGCTGCCATCCGGGCGAGGTCGGACCCCACGTACACCGCGAGGTCGGTCTTGTTGACGACGAGCAGATCGGCGGTGGTGACACCGGGGCCGCCCTTGCGCGGGATGTCGTCCCCGCCCGCGACGTCGATGACGAAGATCTGCGCGTCGACGAGCCCCTTGGAGAAGGTGGCGGTGAGGTTGTCGCCGCCGGACTCGACGAGGACGAGATCGAGCGGGCCCACCGTGTCCTCCAGGTCCTCGACGGCCTCCAGATTGGCGGAGATGTCGTCCCGGATGGCGGTGTGCGGACAGGCGCCGGTCTCGACGGCGGTGATCCGCTCGGGCGGCAGCACCGCCTCCCGCAGCAGGAACTCGGCGTCCTCCCGGGTGTAGATGTCGTTGGTCACGACGGCGAGGGACAACTCGTCGCGCAGGGCTCGGCAGAGCGCCGCGACGGTGGCGGTCTTGCCTGACCCGACGGGCCCGCCGAGCCCGATGCGCAGGGCCCGGCGGGAGCCGTCGGGGCGTTCGGCGTCGGCACTGAGGGCGGAGGGGCTGTGGTCGGTGTGGTGGGTGTGGTCGAGGTGCATGGAAGCGACTCCATCGATCAGCCCGTCCGGCGGGTGAGGACGAGGCCGTTCAGGCCGGACGGGGGCCCGGGGGCGGAGCCCCCAGGGACGGCAAGGGTGAGGGGAGCGACCCCCTACGACGCGAACAGACGGACAGGCCAGGCGGCATGCGCCTCCGCGCCGATCTCCAGCAGTGGAGCGGACGCCGCGGGAAGCGCGTCGACCCCTTCGTGCAGGGCGCGTCGGGCCGCATCGTCCGCCTGGCGCGCGACACGGTCCAGCTCCGGGGTGAGCCGGGCCAGGGCGGCGGTCGCGTCGAAGGGATCCAGGCTCAGCAACCGCACCACAGCCGTGGCCGGCCCGCTGACGCTCTCGTACGCGGAGCAGTAGGCGGCATCCTCGGCTCCCAGTCCGGCGGCCCGCGCCACCAGCCCCAGCACGACCGGCTGGTGCGCCCCCTTGGGGAACTCCCGTGCCACCTCGTCCAGTTCGCCGGAGGGCCACGCGGCCCGAGCGGCCCGCATCAGCTGTCGCCCCAGCCTGCGCGCGGCGGCGCGCAGCGCGGCCGACGGCGTGCGGGCGTCCGCCGCGGCGTCCAGTGTGGCCGGGTCGGCACCGAGCGCGGCCGCCGCGGCCAGTGACGCGGACACCAACCCGGTCGTGTGCAGCCGCCCGCGGCAGAAGTCCTCCAGGCTCGCGGCCCCGGTGATCCGTCCCGCGCGGACGGCAGCCTCGGCCCCTCCGGAATGCGCGTGCCCTCCGGCGGGGAAACGGCCGTCGGCCAGGACGAGAAGCGCTGCCCGGGACATCAGAAGAGGAAGTAGCGCTGGGCCATGGGCAGTTCGGCGGCCGGCGTCGCCTCGACCAGCTCGCCGTCGATGTGGACGGCGAAGCTGTCCGGATCGACCTCGACCCGCGGCCGGGCGTCGTTCTCGCGCATGTCCGCCTTGGTGACACCGCGCGTCGACCCGATGGCCGTGAACCTCTTGCCCAGCGCCAGCCGCTCCGGCAGCCCGTCCTCGATCGCGAGCGGCGCCACGAAGTTGAAGGAGTTCGACGCGGGCGCCCGTCCGATCGCCCCGTACATCGGCCGCGGCAGGATCGGCTGCGGCGTCGGGATGGACGCGTTGGCGTCGCCCATCTGCGCGTAGGCGATCTGACCGCCCTTGATGACGAGCTGCGGCTTGACCCCGAAGAACGCGGGCTCCCACAGCACCAGGTCGGCGAGCTTGCCGGCCTCGACCGAGCCGACCTCCTGGGCGAGGCCCTGCGCGAGCGCCGGGTTGATCGTGTACTTGGCGACGTAGCGACGTACACGGTGGTTGTCCGCGCGGCCGTCGCCCGGCAGCGTGCCGCGCCTCCGCTTCATCACATGGGCGGTCTGCCAGGTGCGCAGGACGACCTCGCCGACGCGCCCCATGGCCTGGGAGTCCGACGAGATGATGGAGATCGCGCCCAGGTCGTGGAGGATGTCCTCCGCCCCGATGGTGGACGGCCGGATCCGTGACTCCGCGAAGGCCAGGTCCTCCGGCACCGCGGGGTTCAGGTGGTGGCACACCATCAGCATGTCGAGGTGTTCCTCGGTGGTGTTGACGGTGAACGGCCGGGTCGGGTTGGTGGAGCTGGGCAGCACGTGCGGCTCGGACACCACGGTCATGATGTCCGGCGCGTGGCCGCCGCCCGCGCCCTCGGTGTGGTAGGCGTGGATGCCGCGTCCGTTGATCGCGGCGAGCGTGTCGCCGACGAACCCTGCCTCGTTGAGGGTGTCCGTGTGGATGGCGACCTGGATGCCGGTGCGGTCGGCGACGGTCAGGGCGGCGTCGATGACGGCGGGCGTGGAGCCCCAGTCCTCGTGCAGCTTCAGGCCGAGGGCGCCGCCGCGGATCTGGGAGAGCATCGCGTCGTGCGAGACGGTGTTCCCCTTGCCGAGCAGGCCGATGTTGAGCGGGTGTGCCTCCATCGCCTCCAGCATCCGGGCGAGGTGCCAGGGGCCGGGCGTGACGGTGGTCGCCTTCGAGCCCTCGGCGGGTCCGGTGCCACCGCCGACCAGCGTGGTGATACCGGCGGCGAGCGCCTCGTCGGCGATCTGCGGGCAGATGAAGTGGACGTGCGCGTCGATGGCACCGGCGGTGAGGATCCGCCCGTTGCCCGCGATGATCTCCGTCTCGGGGCCGAGGACCAGGTCCGGGTGGACGCCGTCCATGGTGTCGGGGTTGCCCGCCTTGCCGATGGCGGTGATCCGGCCGTCGCGGATGCCGACGTCGGCCTTGACGATCCCCCAGTGGTCGACGACGACGACACCGGTGATGACGGTGTCGGGGGTGCCGTCGGCGCGGGTGGCACGGGACTGGCCCATGGATTCGCGGATGACCTTGCCACCGCCGAACACCGCCTCGTCACCGGCGAGCCCGGGACCGCCGGAACGATCCTCCTCGATTTCGATCAGGAGGTCGGTGTCGGCGAGCCGGATCCGGTCCCCCGTGGTCGGCCCGAACAGGTCCGCGTACGCGGCGCGCGAGATCTCAGGCATCGAGGGCACCTCCGGTCTCCCCGCGCAGTCCGGGCACGATGCGGGCGCCGGTGAGCGGGACGAGTTCGACGTCCACGGGGATGCCGGGCTCGAAGCGCACGGCGGTCCCGGCGGCGATGTTCAGCCGCTTGCCGCGCGCGGCGGCCCGGTCGAATTCAAGGCCGGGGTTGGCCTCGGCGAAGTGGTAGTGGGAGCCGACCTGCACGGGCCGGTCGGCGGCGTTGAGGACGGTGAGCCGGGTGACCGCGCGGCCCTCGTTGTAGACGATCGGGGCCTCGGCGAAGAGGATCTCTCCGGGAATCATGGCGGCCTCCGCCCTCAGACGATCGGGTCGTGAACGGTGACGAGCTTGGTGCCGTCCGGGAAGGTCGCCTCCACCTGGACGTCGTGGATCATCTCCGGGACGCCCTCCATGACGTCGTCCCGGGTCAGCAGCTTGCGTCCGGAGGCCATGAGCTCGGCGACGCTGCGGCCGTCCCGCGCGCCTTCGAGGACGTGCGACGTGATGAGTGCGACCGCCTCGGGGTGGTTGAGCTTCAGCCCGCGGGCCCGGCGCTTCTCGGCGACGTCGGCCGCCACATGGATCAGCAGCCTCTCTTGCTCGTGCGGGGTCAGTTGCACGTCCCACCTCACAGTCCTCGCTCCGGACCGTGCGGGGCCCGGTTGCCGCAGCCACGGGGCAAAGTGCCTGGTGGCGTGGAGGGGCAGGCTAATTGCACCGGGTTTCGAGCACGTTAACCGCGGCCGCGGCCGCTGCGCCGAGGACGAGTCCTGCCGTGCCGTGCCGCCGGGCCCGGGTCCGGCGGCGCACCGGCCGGCGCCCGCCGATCGTCCGGCGGGGCCTTCGCCCGCCGTCAGGAGGCGCCCGGCCGCCGGTGTTCCGCGGCGATGCCGAAGCGGTGGCGTTCGCGGGGAGCCGAGGCGGCCTCGCGGACGCTGGAGACCGAGCTGATCACCTGCTCCTCCTCCGCGTCCAGAGCGGCGAGCCGCTCGAGGTCGGCGGCGGAGACCAGGGCGACGAGAGGCTTTCCGTGCCGCGTCACGACGACCCGCTCGCCGCCGTACACCACGCGGTTGATCAGATCGGCGAGCTCAGCCCTGGCTTGCGTCACCGGAATCTCGTAGGCCATGACGTCCAGCTTAGACGGAGGCCCCGGCGGGCCTCCCGGGATCGCACGGAGCCCCGAGCAGGCTCGGAACCGCGCGCGCAGCCGCTTTCGCTGACAGCATGCTTCCCACCACCAGGAACGTACGTCCTGTACATTTTTTACAGGAGTCAGCCCGAGGAGGCGCATGCCATGAACCGACCGTCCGCCCGCCATGTCCTGCCCGAGTTCACGGAACGCACCGGCTACGGAAGCCGGACGCTCGATCCCTACGCGAAGCTCCTCGAGGAGCGGATCGTCTTCCTCGGCACGCCGGTCGACGAGATCTCGGCCAACGACGTGATGGCGCAGTTCATGCACCTCGAGTACCTGGATCCGGACCGGGACATCTCGCTGTACATCAACTCCCCCGGCGGCTCGTTCAGCGCGATGGCCGCCGTCTACGACACGATGCAGTACGTCGGCTGCGACGTGGAGACGATCTGCCTCGGGCAGGCGGCGTCGGCCGCGGCCGTGCTGCTCGCCGGGGGCACACCGGGCAAGCGGTTCGCACTGCCCGGCGCCCGCGTGGTCATCCGCCAGCCATCCCTGCCGGAGCCCGTTCAGGGGCAGGCCAGTGACCTGTTCATCCAGGCCGAAGAGCTGATGCGGGTTCGCGGCCGACTGGAGGAGATGCTCGTCCGGCACACCGGGCAGAGCCCGGAGCGGATCGCCGCCGACATCGAGCGTGACACGATCTTCGACGCGCCGGCGGCGGTGGAGTACGGCCTGATCGACCGCGTCATTCCCAGCCGCAGGGTCCCGCGCCCCACCCCCGGCACGAGGTGAGCCGCCGATGCTGCCACCGGAACTGCCCCCACTGCCCGCGCTGACCCGTGCCGAGGCGGAGTTGATCGACCGTTACCTCGACGTGGTCGACCTGCTCGGCCGCATCAACCCGGCGCACTCCGGGGACACCTACCGCGGTCTGCGCGCCGCGCAGGCACTGGTGAGCAAGGCGATGGCGTTGCGTGAGGCGCTGGAACTGATGCACCAGCGCGGGGAGAACGAGATGCACGGGCCCACCCTCGCCCGGGCCCTGCGCGTCCTCGACGGCGAACGCCGCGCGGCCCGCGTCACGGTGCCGCCGACCCGGTCTGACGGGCAGTGAGCAACCAGCCCACGACGCGCGGTTGCTCAAACGAGCCGAACGGGGTACCGCCGTCCGAGTAGATTCCTCTCCCTCCCGGGGCTGGGCAACGTCGCACAACGCGCCTGGCCCCAGGGCGGAATGATCTACTCCGGTGCAGGTCCGAGGCCTCGTCCTCTTCCTCAACCCTCTTCGAACGAAGGGCTGTCCACCCGAACGGGTGAGTGGTGAGTAATGCCACAAACCCCCGATTCCGTTGTGATTTTCCGACGCCTTTAGGTGAAGATCCCTCACTGACGACAAGCCCCCGCCACCGCGGCGGGGCGGTCCGGGCGGACGCCGAGTCCTGCCGCCGCCCGGATGACCGGTCGACAGGAGTGGATCGGCAGGAGTGGAGGACCCAGCAAGGCGGGCCGCCGGACAGATCCGTGCGGTCCTTGGGGTGAAGCCGCGTCAGCGGCCGGGCTACTTCGCCAGCCCGAATCCGACAGGTCATCCTTCACAGGCGGCTGACGAAGGGTTGCGCATGACCGCGCTCAATCGAGTCCCGTCGCTGCTGGGCCGGGCCGGAACGGCCTCCGCCCTCACCATCGCCGCCGTCGGCGGCAGCATCGCGGTCCCCGGTATCGCCCCCGACGCGTCCGCCGCGACGCCGGCGACGAGGGCACTGCAGGTCGCGGCGTCGAAGAAGGGATCCCCGTACCAGTACGGCGCCGCGGGACCGCGTCGCTTCGACTGCTCCGGGCTGACGCTGTACGCGTTCAAGAAGGCGGGCAAGACCCTGCCCCGGACGGCGGCGGCGCAGTACAACAAAACGCGGCACATCTCCGCCTCCCAGCGGCAGGCCGGGGACCTGGTGTTCTTCCACTCGGGCCGGAACGTCTACCACGTCGGCATCTACGCCGGGAAGGGCAAGATCTGGCACTCCCCGAAGACGGGGTCGGTGGTCAGGCTGGAGAAGATCTGGACGAGGAGCGTCTGGTACGGCCGCGTCCGCTGAGGCCCTGCGGCCCGGGGTGACGGGGGTTGCCTGCCGTCACCCCGCGACACGCCGCTCGACGGGGAGACGCGACAGTTCAGGCTGCGCAGCAGGCCCACCGGGCTCGATCGCTCCGGAAGCGACCCGCTGGGGCGGGCGTGAGGCAGGGGTGAGCGGATACTCGTTGACCATGGCCGACCGACCTCCCGAGCAGGCACGACGCGAGACCCCCCTGGAGCGTGCCGACCGCAACTTCACCGAGTTGCTGCAGGAGCTGCGTGTCACCCAGACAGGGGTGCAGATCCTGTTCGCGTTCCTGCTGACGCTGGCCTTCTCCCAGCGCTTCCCCACTCTGGACACGGTCCAGCGCACCACCTACGTGACGACGCTCCTGCTCGCCATGCTGGCCGCAGCCCTGTTCACGGCGCCCGCCGCGCTGCACCGGTCGCTGTTCCAGCAGAACGCCAAGCCCGCCATCGTGAGGATCTCCTCCCGTCTGGCGAAGGTCGGCATGGGGGTGCTGATGCTGGCGTTCACCGGATCGGTCCTGCTGGTGGTGGACGTGTCCCTCGGCCGGGTGGCCGGGCTCGCGGCCGGGGCGGGAACGCTGCTGGTCTGCCTGGGCCTGTGGCGCGTCCTGCCCTGGGTGGTGCGGCGCACGGTCGTCGTACCGCGGCAGGCCCCCGGCGGGCGGGACGACCGGGAGCCGACCGAGGGGTCCCGGTGACCGCCGGGCCTTCGGCAGCGGTCCGCACGGCGGCGGCCCGTCGCGATCTGCGTTCACGCCTCCCCCGGCCCCGGTGACGCGGCGACCGGCTGCATCGGCTTCGTCCACGGCAGCTCGATCGCGACCGTCTTGCCGCCCTCGCGGGTGGGTCGCACGCTCAGCTTCCCGCCGCACTCGGCGGTCAGACACCGGATGATCACCATGCCCCGCCCGTTGTCCTGCTGCACGGCCGCAGGCAGGCGCTTGGGGAAGCGCGGATGGCTGTCGGTGACCCCGATACGCAGTAATTCGTCGCGGTCGAGCGCGATGTCGACCGTGAAGGTGGGCGACTGCCCGAGGGTGTGCTGTACGGCGTTGGTGGCGAGTTCGGAGACGATCAGGCGGACGGTGTCGGCTACTTCCGCGTCGCCGGGCATCCCCCATTCGAGGAGGACGCTCGAGACGTATTTTCGGGCGGCGGAGACCGAGGCGGGATCGCTCGGCAGAGTGACGGATGCTTCCTGGTGGTCTGCCATGGCGACGTCGTCCCTTTCCACACGGGACCGGAGTCCGACACGGAGTGGTTGGTTCGAGTAAGGGTCCCGGACTTGGTGCTGCGCGCCAGCCTGCCACCACCTGGACCCTGTCGCGCCCGTTCCCCCGAGATATGCATATATCTGTCGCTCGAAGCGGTGAACTCTGCGACGACCGGCCGAGTTTGCGGTGCCCTCGGGCGCATCCTCTACCGTCTCGCCGTGCAACCGGGCGCCCTGCGGAAGGAGTCGGCCATGCAATACGGACCAGCGGTGCGCCGCCGCAAGCTCGGTGCCGAATTGCGCGCCCTGCGCCACCGGGCGGGCCTCACGAGCGGGGAGGCGGCCGGTCTCGTCGGCTGGCACCAGTCGAAGGTGAGCCGCATCGAGACGGGCTCCAGCGGGGTCAAGCCGGCGGACGTCCGCCTGCTGCTGGACGCGTACGGCGTTCAGGACCCGGAGCTGCGGGAACTGCTGCTGGTGCTGGCGGGCTCGGAGGACGGTGGCGGCCGGCAGAACTGGTGGCACGCCTACCGCGGGGTGCTGCCTCCGGCCTACCGTGATTTCATCAGCCTGGAGTCCCAGGCGAGCGGCATGCGCACCCTGGAGACCTCCGTGGTGCCGGGCCTGCTGCAGACGCCCGAGTACGCCCGGGCGGTGACCCGGGCCGCCGTCGGCACCCTGGAGGACGCCAAGCTGGACGCCCTGGTGGAGGTTCGGCTGGCCCGGCAGGACGTACTGCGCGCGGATCCGCCGTTGGAACTGGGCGCCGTCCTGGACGAGGCGGTGCTGCTGCGGGAGGTCGGCGGGCCGGAGGTCATGGCTCGGCAGCTCAGGCGCCTGCTGGAAGCGGCGCGACTGCCCCAAGTACGGCTGCAGGTGCTGCCACTCACCGCGGGGGCCCACATCGGCATCACCGGCCCTTTCGTCATCTTCTCATTTCCGAGCAGATCAGATCTGGATGTGGTCGTTCTCGACCACTTGACGAGTAGCCTCTATCTCGAGCGGAAAGAAGACCTCCAGGCCTACTGCGAGGCCTTCACGTCCCTTCAGATCCACGCCCTTTCGCCCGAGGAATCGTTGGATTACATCGCCGCGTTGGCCGGCGACGCGTAAGGAGGCACCATGTCAGCCCCCCACGTCCCCTCCAGCACCTGTCTCGCTGGTGCGCGCTGGGTGCGCAGCAGCCGTAGTACAGGAATGAACAACTGCGTCGAGACCGCCCGTCCGAACACCGGTCCCTGGGCCGGACTGGTGGCCGTACGCGACTCCAAGAAGGTGACCGGACCGGCCCTGACGTTCAGCCCCGAGGCGTGGAAGGAGTTCCTGAACGGGTTGAACTGACCACGTTCGCCGGCGGAAATCGGCGGTGAGTGAGCCGATTTCGAGCCAATTTCCGGGTGGCGCGCGATGCACGGCCGTTTCGCCGACTCACGGTCGCGTCTCGCCGATCACACGTACGGCGTGCTCGACCTGCCCGTCGGTGAGATCCGCGCGGGCGGTCAGCCGCAGTCGTGAGATGCCGTCCGGCACGGACGGCGGGCGGAAGCAGCCGACGACGACCCCGGCCGCCCGGCAGCCGGCCGCCCACCGTACGGCCTGCTCCGGGGAGGGCGCCCGCACGGAGACCACGGCGGCGTCCGGCCGTACCGTCCGATGGCCCTCGGCCGTCAGACGGGCGTGCAGGGCCGCCGCCACCGTGCGGGCCCGCTCGGCGCGCTCCGGCTCGCGGCGCAGCAGACGCAGCGCCGCGAGTGCCGCGCCCGCCGCGGCCGGGGCGAGGCCGGTGTCGAAGATGAACGTCCGGGCCGCGTTGACCAGATGGTCGATCACCCGAGCCGGGCCCAGGACCGCGCCGCCCTGGCTGCCGAGCGACTTCGACAGCGTCACCGTCGTCACCACGTCCGGCGCTCCCGCGAGCCCGGCCGCGTGCGGGGCGCCGCGGCCACCGGGTCCGAGGACACCGAGCCCGTGCGCGTCGTCGACGACCAGCCCGGCGCCGTGTGCACGGCAGGCGGAGGCCAGTTCGCCGAGCGGAGCCGCGTCGCCGTCCACCGAGAAGACCGTGTCACAGACCGTGATCGCGGGCCCTTCATGGGTGCCGAGCGCCTTGCGCACGGCCTCGGGGTCGGCGTGCGTGACGACCTGGGTGGTGCCGCGCGCCAGCCGGCAGCCGTCGATGAGCGAGGCGTGGTTGCCCGCGTCCGAGACGATCAGGGAGCCGTGCGGGGCGAGCGCGGTGACCGCCGCGAGGTTGGCCGCGTACCCGGAGGAGAACACCAGCGCGGCCTCGAAGCCGCAGAAGTCCGCCAGTTCGCGCTCCAGTTCGCCGTGCAGTTCGGTGGTGCCGGTGACGAGCCGGGATCCGGTCGAACCGCCACCCCACCTTCGGGCCGCCTCCGCGGCGCCCTCGACGACCTCGGGATGGCGGGCGAGACCCAGGTAGTCGTTGCTCGCGAGGTCCAGGAGCGGGGAGTCGGCGGCGCGGGGGCGCAGGGTGCGGACCAGTCCGGCCCGGCGGCGTGCCCGTGCCTGCTCGTCGATCCAGGCGAACGCCATGACTCCTCCGCGGTTTTGTAGGCAGTGCACAGACCCTAGCGGGACGATCAGCCGCCCAGGATGTGGCAATACCCACACGTCGAACCGTCTCTGTTGTGCAAACTCTCCTTGGCCCGGAGCGGTCCGGTAGGACAGGATCGGCTCTCATGGACCTGCTGAACACGCTGGTGGACAAGGGGTTGCGGCGCGAGCTGCCGACCCGCGAGGAGGCTCTGGCCGTTCTCGCCACTTCCGACGACGACGTGCTCGATGTGGTGGCCGCGGCCGGCAAGGTGCGCCGCCACTGGTTCGGCCGGCGGGTGAAACTCAACTATCTCGTCAACCTCAAGTCCGGCCTGTGCCCCGAGGACTGCTCCTACTGCTCCCAGCGCCTCGGTTCGAAGGCGGACATTCTCAAGTACACCTGGCTGAAGCCCGACGAGGCGTCCAGGGCCGCCGCGGCCGGTGTGGCGGGCGGCGCCAAGCGGGTGTGCCTCGTCGCCAGCGGTCGCGGGCCCACCGACCGGGACGTGGAGCGGGTGACCGACACCATCAGGACGATCAAGGAGCAGAACGAGGGCGTCGAGGTGTGCGCCTGCCTCGGCCTGCTCTCCGACGGCCAGGCCGAACGGCTGCGCGCGGCGGGCGCCGACGCCTACAACCACAACCTCAACACCTCCGAGGCGACGTACGGCGACATCACCACCACCCACACCTACGACGACCGCGTCGACACCGTGCAGAAGGCGCACGCGGCCGGCCTGTCCGCCTGCTCCGGCCTCATCGCGGGCATGGGCGAGAGCGACGAGGACCTGGTCGACGTCGTCTTCGCGCTGCGGGAGCTGGACCCGGACTCCGTTCCGGTGAACTTCCTGATCCCGTTCGAGGGCACACCGCTCGCCAAGGAGTGGAACCTGACGCCGCAGCGGTGCCTGCGGATCCTCGCGATGGTGCGGTTCGTGTGTCCGGACGTCGAGGTGCGCATCGCGGGCGGCCGCGAGGTCCACCTGCGCTCGATGCAGCCCCTCGCCCTGCACCTGGCCAACTCCATCTTCCTCGGCGACTACCTCACCAGCGAGGGCCAGGCGGGCAGGGCCGACCTGGAGATGGTCGCGGACGCCGGGTTCGAGGTGGAGGGCGCCGACCAGGTGACCCTGCCGGAGCACCGGGCGGGCGGCGGCTGCCACGACGGCGGTTCCGGCGGCTGCCACGACGACGGCGGCGTCTGCGGACCGGCTCCGGCTCCGTCGGTGAACGAGCCCCGTACCGACCTCGTCGCCGTCCGCCGCCGCGGTGCCGGGACGGATCTCGCGCCCAATGCCTGAGCCGGCCGGCCTGGGTGTTCCCGAGCTGCTGGAGCTGGACCGCAGGCATGTGTGGCATCCCTACGGCCCGATGCCCGGTCGCGTCGAACCGCTCGTCGTGGAGTCGGCGAGCGGGGTCCGACTGCGGCTCGCGGACGGCTCCGGCGAGCTGGTGGACGGAATGTCGTCGTGGTGGTCGGCCATCCACGGCTACAACCACCCGGTGCTCAACGAGGCGGCACGCGAGCAGCTGGGGCGGATGAGCCATGTCATGTTCGGCGGGCTCACCCACGAGCCCGCCGTCCGGCTCGCGAAGCTCCTTGTCGACATGTCGCCGGACGGGCTGGAGCATGTGTTCCTGGCCGACTCCGGCTCGGTGTCGGTCGAGGTCGCGGTGAAGATGTGCCTGCAGTACTGGCGCTCGCACGGGCGGACGGGCAAGCAGCGGCTGCTGACCTGGCGCGGCGGCTACCACGGCGACACCTGGCAGCCGATGTCCGTGTGCGACCCCGAGGGCGGGATGCACCAGCTGTGGTCCGGTGTGCTGCCGCGTCAGGTCTTCGCGGACGCTCCCCCGGCCGCGTACGAGGAGTGGTACGCGGAGCATCTGCGCGAGCTGATCGCCCGGCACGCGGACGTACTCGCCGCGGTGATCGTGGAACCGGTGGTGCAGGGCGCGGGCGGTATGCGCTTCCACTCCCCCGCCTATCTGCGGGTGCTGCGCGAGGCGTGCGACGCGCACGACGTGCTCCTGGTGTTCGACGAGATCGCCACCGGCTTCGGGCGCACGGGCGCCCTGTTCGCGGCCGGGCACGCGGCCGTCACCCCGGATGTGATGTGCGTGGGCAAGGCGCTGACCGGCGGCTATATGACCATGGCGGCCACGTTGTGCACCGCGCGGGTCGCCGAGGGCATCTCGCGCGGCGAGGTGCCGGTGCTCGCACACGGCCCGACGTTCATGGGCAACCCGCTGGCGGCTGCCGTGGCCTGCGCGTCCGTCGGGCTGCTACTGGGTCAGGACTGGCGCTCGGAGGTGAAGCGGATCGAGGCGGGCCTCAGGGAGGGGCTGGCGGAGGCCGCGGACCTGCCGGGGGTGCGGGATGTGCGGGTGCTCGGCGCCATCGGCGTCGTCCAGCTCGACCACGAGGTGGACATGGCGGCGGCGACGCGGGCGGCGGTGCGCGAGGGCGTGTGGCTGCGGCCGTTCCGGGACCTCGTCTACACGATGCCGCCGTATGTGACCGGGGACGCGGACGTGGCACGGATCGCGCGCGCGGTGTGCGCGGCGACACGGGAAGGATGACATGACGGTACTGGTGATCACAGGGACCGGTACGGAGATCGGCAAGACGGTCACGACGGCCGCCGTCGCCGCGGTGGCCGTCGCCGCCGGGTGGTCCGTGGCGGTCCTCAAGCCCGCGCAGACGGGGGTACGGGCGGAAGAGCGCGGGGACGCCGAGGAGGTGGCCCGGCTCGCGGGCGCCGTGACGACGCGCGAACTCGCCCGCTACCCGGAGCCGCTGGCACCCGCGACGGCCGCCCGGCGGGCCGGGATGGCGTCCGTGCGACCGCACGAGGTGGCGGACGCCGCCGCGAAACTGGACGCCGAGCACGACCTGGTCCTCGTGGAGGGCGCCGGCGGACTGCTCGTACGGTTCGACGACGAGGGCGGCACCCTGGCGGACGCGGCGCGGCTGCTGGGGGCGCCGGTGCTGGTGGTGGCGTCGGCGGGCCTCGGCACGCTGAACGCGACGGAACTGACGGTACGTGAACTGCGGCGCCGGCAGCTTCAGCCGGCGGGTGTGGTCATCGGCAGCTGGCCCACGTCCCCGGACCTCGCCTCCCGGTGCAACCTGGCGGACCTCCCGACGGTGACCGAAGTCCCGCTGCTCGGCGCGCTGCCCGAGGGTGCGGGTTCCCACGCACCCGCCGTCTTCCGGGCGGAGGCGGCCGGCCGGCTGGCGCCCCGGCTGGGCGGAACGTGGGACGCCGGGACCTTCATGTCGAGGTTCGCGCCGTAGAACGCGGCGGGCCGCCTCGGGCTCCGCAACCGGGGAGACTCACCTCGCCGTCGCGCCCGCGGCCGGGGCGCGCACGTGGGCCCGTCGGGCGCGGATGCGCGGGACGTGTGCGGGGCAGAATGCCGTTGACGTCCGTCCTGCCCGGGAGGTGCTCCATGCCACTGCGGTCCGTCCGCCCCCGCGCGGTGCCGCGGGACTCCGTGCACCATCCGATCTTCGCCCGCTCCTACGCCCGGCTCAGCGTCACCGCCGAGCGGCGCCTCGGTCTGGGGGCCGTACGGGACCGGCTGCTCGCCGGGCTCTCCGGCCGGGTCATCGAGATCGGTGCGGGCAACGGCCTGAACTTCGCCCACTACCCGGGCACCGTCTCCGAGGTGGTGGCGATCGAACCCGAGCGGCTGCTGCGGCGGAAGGCGGTCGAGGCGGCCCTGCGCGCCGACGTGCCCGTGGACGTGGTGCCGGGCGCCGCGGAGGCGCTGCCGGTCAAGAGCGAGGCCTTCGACGCGGCGGTCCTGTCGCTGGTGCTGTGCAGCGTGCGGGACGTGTCCCGCGCCCTCGGCGAGTTGCGCAGGGTGCTGCGGCCCGGCGGGACCGTGCGGTTCTACGAGCACGGCGCGGGCGGCGGGCCCGTGATGCGGTACGCCCAGCGCGCCCTGGACTGCACGGTGTGGCCACCGCTCAGCGGCGGCTGCCACCTGTCCCGGGACCCGGTGGCGGCCCTGCGCGCCGCCGGTTTCGAACCGGGCCCGTACCAGCGGCTGCTGATGCCGGAGAAGGGGCCGCGCCTGCCTACCTCGTACTGCGTGCTGGGCACCGCCTGGCGGCCCGGCCGCACGGATTAGCCGGAACCCTCGTCACAGGCTCCACTGGCGCAGTTGCTGCGCGATGTCGTACACGGAGGCGTCCCCGCTCTTGACCAGCCGGGCCAGATCCCGCACCTGTTCCGGGGAGGTGACGACCTTGACGCCGCTGGCGACGAGATAGGCGTAGGCGACCGCGGAGGCGAACAGTGCGTTGGAGCGTTCCAGCGCCGGGACGTGCAGCAGCAGCTGGAGCAGGGCGGCGGCGCGGGTGTGCGGGGTGTCGTAGACGGGGACACCGAATATCTCCGCTTCGTGCCGGCTGACCGCGGCGACGAGCGCGCCCCAGTCGGTGACCTGGGGATCTCCGGGCGTCTTCTGTTCGGCGACCATCAGCAGCCAGGCGAGGTCGATTCTGAGGTGGCTCAACGGTCAGCGACGACCTTCGCTGCGGTGCTCCGAGGAGCTCTCGCGGGCGGTGCCGAACTCCTCGGCGAAGACGGACTCGTACTGCTTCATGAAGTCGGCGGCGGCCTCGACGAACGTGTGGCCGGCCTCCCCGGTGTCCTGTCGCACCAGCTCTTCTATGTACCGGTTGACGCTCATACCGCGCTCCAGGGCACGTTCGCGGGCGGCTCGGGCGGTGTCCTCGTCCACCCTCACGTTCAGCTGGGTCTTCGCCATACCTCGACGCTAGCGCCGAGGCGCTAGCACCGGCAAGAGGGGGACTCGGGCGACCGCCCCGGACCTGTGGCATACCCGGTGCGCGGTGCATCACACTACGCTCGTGCCGGGAGGAGGAAGTCCGGATCGCCGGGACGTCCACGACCTAGGAGGCGGTCTTGTCCACTGCTGCAGCGGAGCACGCCCCGGGACGGGCGGAGGCGGACGGGTTCGCCGCCCGCGCCAGGGGCCTGACGAAGGCGTACGGCTCGGGTGAGACGGCGGTGCTCGCCCTCGACTCGGTCGACGTGGACATCGCGCGCGGCCGCTTCACCGCCGTGATGGGCCCCTCGGGCTCCGGGAAGTCCACGCTGATGCACTGCCTGGCGGGGCTGGACAGCGTCTCGGCGGGCCGGGTGTGGCTCGGCGACATCGAGATCACGGGGCTCAAGGACCGCGAGCTGACCCGGCTGCGCCGGGACCGGATCGGCTTCATGTTCCAGTCGTTCAATCTGATCCCGACACTGAACGCGGCCGAGAACATCACGTTGCCCATGGACATCGCGGGCAGGAAACCCGACCCGGAGTGGCTCGACCAGGTGATCGGCACGCTGGGGCTGCGGGACAGGCTCGGGCACCGGCCCTCCCAGCTGTCCGGCGGGCAGCAGCAGCGCGTCGCCTGCGCCCGGGCGCTCGTCTCCCGCCCCGAGTTGATCTTCGCGGACGAGCCGACGGGCAACCTGGACTCGCGGGCCGGGCTCGAGGTGCTGGGATTCCTGCGCCGGGCCGTCGACGAGCTCGGGCAGACGGTCGTCATGGTCACCCACGATCCGGGCGCGGCGGCCCACTCCGATCTGGTGCTGTACCTGGCGGACGGGCGGATCGTGGACGAGATGGAGCGGCCCACGGCCGAGGCCGTGCTGGAGCGCATGCGCCTCTTCGCCGGAGGCACCCCCCCGGCCCCCGGCTTCGACACCATGCGGGCGGCCTCCGACGAGAGCTCCCGCTCCGGGGACTGAGGCGACCGTGCTCAGGGCGACACTGCGCAGCTTCCTCGCGCACAAGGGACGGCTCGCGCTCTCCGCGCTGGCCGTACTCCTGTCGGTGGCGTTCGTCGCGGGCAGCCTGATCTTCTCGGACACGGTCTCCCGGACCTTCGACCGGCTGTTCGCCTCGACGGCGGCCGATGTGACCGTGAGCCCCCGGGAGGACCTGTCGTCCCAGATCCCGTCGGGGGCGACGCAGACCCTCCCGGCCTCGCTGGCCACCCGGGTGGCCCGGGTCGACGGCGTCGCCGCCGCGCATGCCGACGTCGCCGTGCAGGACGTCACGGTCGTCGACCGCAGGAACGATCCGGTGGGTCCGACCACCGGCGCGCCCACCATCGCCAGGAACTGGTCCGTCTCCGGGCACAGCCCGGTCCGGCTCACGTCCGGGCACGCCCCGCACGGTCCCGGCGAGGCGCTGCTGGACGCGGACACCGCCCGGCACAAGCACGTCCGGATCGGCGACACGCTGACGGTGGTCGCCCGTCCCGGGTCGTTCAAGGTGCGCGTGGTCGGGATCGCCACCTTCACCACCACGAACCCGGGCGCCGCCCTGGTCTTCCTGGACACCCCGACCGCGCAGACCAGGCTGCTGGGGCGCCCCGACGTGGCCACGAGCATCTCCGTCGACGCGGCACCGGGCGTGGGCGACGCACGGCTCAAGCAGCGGATCGCCGCGGCGATCGGCACGGCCTCCTACGACCTGAGGACCGCCGCCGAACAGGCCAAGTCCGACACGGACCGGCTCGGCGCGTTCCTCGACGTGATCAAGTACGTGATGGTGGGCTTCGCCGGGATCGCCGTACTGGTGGGCGTGTTCCTCATCGTCAACACGTTCTCGATGCTGATCGCCCAGCGCACCCGCGAGCTGGGGCTGCTGCGCGCCCTGGGCGCCGAGCGGCGGCAGGTGCGCCGGTCCGTGCTGACGGAGGCACTGCTGCTCGGCCTGCTCGGCTCGACGCTGGGTCTGGTCGCGGGTATCGGGCTCGCGGCCGGGCTGATCAGGCTGATGAGCGTGTTCGGCATGAACATCACGTCCACCGAGATGGTGATCGGCTGGGTCACTCCCGTCGCCGCCTTCGCGGTCGGGGTCGGCGTCACCTTCGTCGCCGCCTACCTCCCGGCCCGGCGCGCGGCCCGTGTCTCCCCCATGGCGGCCCTCGCGGACGCCGAGGTCGCCGGTGTGGGGCGGCCGTTGACGCTGCGCGCGGTGGCGGGGGCGATCGTCGGTGCGCTCGGCGTGGCCGCGCTCGCCGGCTGCGCCCGGGCGACGAGGACCGCCCCGGCCACCGCGCTGCTCGGGGTCGGTGTGGTGTTCACGCTCGTCGCGACCGTGATCGCGGGTCCGCTGCTGGTACGCCCACTGATCCGGGTGCTGGGGGCCGCCTTCCCCGCCCTGTTCGGCTCGATCGGACGGATGAGCCAGCGCAACGCCCTGCGCAATCCGCGCCGCACGGGGGCCACCGCGTCCGCCCTGATGGTCGGGCTCGCACTGGTGGCCGGTATGTCGGTGGCGAGCACGTCCATGTCCAGGTCGTTCGACCAGCAGATCGACAAGACGCTGGGCGCCGACTTCGTGGTGCAGAGCAGATCGGGAGCCCCGCAGCCCTTCCCCCGGGAGATCACCGACCGGGTCCGGGCCGTGAAGGGTGCCGGGCTGGTCGTACGGCAGCGGTACACGCCCGTCGCGATGATGCTGCCGGACGGCGGGCGGATCGCGACCACGGCCACGGCCTTCGACCGGCGGCTCGACGAGGTCGCCCACCTCACCTACGTCCGGGGTGACACGGCCACCGCGCTCGCGGACGGCGCCCTCGCCATGGACGCGGCGTTCGCCAAGGACCACGGCGTCCGCCTCGGCTCCACGATCCCCGTCCGGTTCCCGGGCGACCGCCGCACCGAGCTGAGGGTCGCCGCGCTCACGAACCAGGCCGGTTCGAACAACTTCAGTACGCGGGGCGGGCTGATCCTCGGCATGGGGACGCTCCAGAGGTACGTGCCGCAGGGACAGGACATGGCGCTCTTCGTGAACGCGGCGCCCGGCACCTCCAAGGACCGGTTGCGTGCCCGTCTGGAGAAGGCCCTCGCCCCCTACCCGCAGGTCCAGGCCCGCGACCAGGCCGACTACAAGAAGCTGGTCCACAACCAGATCGCCGTACTGCTGTACCTGGTCTACGCGCTGCTGGGCCTCGCGATCGTCATCGCGGTGCTCGGGGTGGTCAACACCCTGGCCCTGTCGGTCGTGGAGCGGACCCGGGAGATCGGTCTGCTGCGCGCGATCGGGCTGGCCCGCAGGCAGCTGCGGCGGATGATCCGGCTGGAGTCGGTGGTGATCGCGGTGTTCGGCGCCGTGCTCGGGCTGGCGCTGGGGCTGGTGTGGGGTCTGTGCACCCAGCGGGTGCTGGCGTTGCAGGGCATGAAGGCGCTGGCGATCCCCTGGGCGACCATCGTCGTCGTCCTGGTGGGTTCGGCGGTCGTGGGCGTCGTGGCGGCGCTGCTGCCGGCGTTGCGTGCATCGCGCATGAATGTGCTGGCGGCGATCGCGCACGAGTGATGGAATCGCGTGGCTGCTCAAGTCGCATGCCAACAAGGAGAGTTCATGCCACGTCCGTTCCGTTTCGGCGTCAACCTGCTCGACCCCGCCCCGGCCGCCGAGTGGCGCGCGAAGTGCCGGCGGGCGGAGGAACTCGGCTACGACGTGATCCTGGTCCCCGACCACCTCGGCCTGCCGGCTCCCTTCCCGGCGCTGGTCGCCGCGGCGGAGGCGACCGAGCGCCCCCGGGTGGGGACGTTCGTGCTCAACGCGGGCTTCTGGAACCCCGCTCTGCTGGCGCGTGAGGTGGCGACGACGGACGCGCTGACCGGTGGGCGGCTGGAGCTGGGGCTCGGCACCGGCTACGTCCGGGCGGAGCACGAGCAGGCGGGGCTGCCGTACGGCTCACCACGCGAGCGCGTGGACCATCTGCGGCGCACGGTGGAGGAACTGGACCGGCTGCTGGGTTCCGGGGAACACCGGCCGCAGCCCGTGCAGCGGCCGCGGGTGCCGCTGCTGATCGGCGCCAACGGCGACCGCATGCTCGAGCTCACCGCCGAGCACGCCGACATCGCCGCGTTCACGGGGGCGCGCTCGGTGCCGGGGAGCACGACGGGGCAGCTGGAGCCGATCACGGCCGAGCAGCTCGACGAGCGCGTGGCCCTGTATCGCAGGCTCGCGGCCGGCCGCGGCCGGCCCGCCGAGCTGAACGTGCTCATCCAGAGGGTCGTCGTCACCGGGGACCGCGAGGCCGCCGTGCGCCCGCTCCTCGAGCACCTGCCGAACCTGACGCCGGAACGGGCCCTGGCCCTGCCCATCTTCCTGATCGGCACGCTGGAGCAGATCGTCGAGCAGGTGCGGGCGCGGCGCGAGCGGTACGGCTTCACGTATCTGACCGTCCTGGAGTCGTCCATGGAGGCGTTCGCGCCGGTCATCGAGGCACTGCGCGGCGCGTAGCGGTGCGCATGGATCCCCCTGAGGTCCGCATGCCGTCCACAGGTCGGAATTCAAAGATCCGGCACCGTCCGTGTGATCGGATCACCGTATGAGCGATCTGCGGATACGGGCCGCGCGGCCCGAGGACCTGGACACCGTGCCGGCCTTCTGGAAAGCGGCCGCGGAGGGCACGAGCATCAGCGACGACCGGGACGGGGTGGAGCTCCTCGTCGACCGCGACCCGGGGGCGCTGATCCTCGCGGAAAGTGGCGGAGAGCTGGTCGGTACGGTGATCGCGGGCTTCGACGGCTGGCGTTGTCATCTGTACCGGCTCGCGGTGCATCCGGAGCGACGGCGGCAGGGCATCGGTTCGGCACTGCTGTCCGCGGCGGAGGAGCGGTTCGTACGGCTCGGGGGGCGCCGCGGCGACGCGATGGTGCTGCAGCGCAACGAGACCGCGCACCATGCGTGGCGGGCCGCCGGGTACGCGCCGGAGGAGCAGTGGCGGAGGTGGGTGAAACCGCTCACCGACTGAGCCACGGGAGTTGCTTTGCCGATCCTTTACCATGAAGGGGTCGAGCTGCCGGCCCCTCGGGGTCAACCCGTCCCACCATGAAAGGTGTGAGCGTCCGTCCATGGGCGAGCCTCCCGGTACCCGTGATCGCGCGGTCCCCGCGCCCCTGGCCGATCCTGGGACGGAGGTGACCCGATGACCGAAGTGCTCCTCCTGCTGGTGGCGGTTCTGCTCTCGCTGGCCTGCGGTGTCTTCGTCGCGGCGGAGTTCTCCCTCACCACGGTCGAGCGCAGCCAGCTGGAGCATGCCGAGCGGCGCGGTGAGCGCGGCGCGGCCGGCGCCCTCAAGGCGGTGCGCAGCCTGACGTTCCAGCTGTCCGGCGCGCAGCTCGGGATCACGGTCACCAACCTGGTGGTCGGCATGCTCTCCGAGCCGTCGATCGCCAAGCTGATCGCGGGCCCGCTCGAGGCGCTGGGCGTGCCCCGCTCCGCGGCCCCGTCCGTGGCCCTGGTCCTCGGCACGGCCCTGTCGACGGTGTTCCTGATGGTGGTCGGCGAGCTGGTGCCCAAGAACTGGGCGATCTCCTCGCCGCTGGCCGTGGCCAAGCGGGTGGGCGGGCCGCTCCGCTGGTTCAGCCGCGCGTTCCGCCCCTTCATCACCCATCTGAACAACACCGCCAACCGCGTCGTGCGCCGCTTCGGCCTCGAGCCCGCCGAGGAGCTGGCCTCCGCGCGCGGACCCCAGGAGCTGGTGGCGCTCGCCCGGCACTCCGCCAAGGAGGGCGCTCTGGAGGCGGACACCGCCGAGCTGTTCGTCCGCACCCTGAACCTCGCCGACCTCACCGCGGAGAACGTGATGACGCCGCGCGTCCAGGTCGTCGCCCTGGACGCCCAGGCGACCTGCGAGGACGTGGCGAACGCGACGCGCGCGACGGGCCTGTCGCGGTTCCCCGTCTACCGCGGCAGCCTGGACTCGGTCATCGGCACCGCCCACATCAAGGACATCCTCACGGTGCCCGCCGAGGAAAGGCCGCTGCGGTCCGTCGCCCAGCTGATACGCGAACCGCTGTTCGTTCCCGAATCCCTCACCGTGGACCGGCTGCTCGACCGGCTCTCCGGCAAGAACACCATCGCCGTCGTCATCGACGAGTACGGCGGCACCGCCGGGGTCGCCACGCTGGAGGACATCGTCGAGGAGGTCGTCGGCGAGGTGCGCGACGAGCACGATCCGCACGAGACACCCGACCTGGCGTCGGCCGGACTCGACGCCGTCGGCCGGGCCCTGTACTCGGCCGACGGTTCGGCCCGCGTCGACCAGCTCGCGCGCGTGGGACTCCGTGTGCCGGAGGGGCCGTACGAGACGCTGGCCGGACTCGTCGCCACGGAACTGGGCCGCATACCGGTCAAGGGTGACCGCATCGAGGTGGCCGGCTGGCGGCTGGACGTGGTGGACGCATCGGGGCGCAGGGCCGCGCGGGTGCTCATGCACGCGCCGCGCACCCTGGAGGAGGGGGAGCGGTGACGGCCGTCCAGTTGCTGATCGGTCTGTTGACGCTGGTGGCGAACGCGTTCTTCGTCGGAGCGGAGTTCGCGTTGATCTCCGTGCGCCGCAGCCAGGTCGAGCCGCGCGCCGAGGCGGGCGAGCGGCGCGCGCGCAGCGTGCTGTGGGGGCTGGAGCACGTGTCGGCGCTGCTGGCGGCGGCACAGCTCGGCATCACCCTGTGCACCCTGGTCCTCGGTGTGGTCGCCGAGCCGGCGATCGAGCACCTGCTGGAGCCCCTGTTCCACGCGGCGGGCGTGCCGCAGAGCGCGGGGCGTGCGGTGTCGTTCATGATCGCGTTGGCGCTGGCGACGTATCTGCACATGCTGCTCGGCGAGATGGTGCCGAAGAACATCGCGCTCGCGGAGCCGGTGCGGCTGGCACTGCTGCTCGGCCCGCCGCTGGTGGGGATGTCCCGGGCGCTGCGCCCGGTCATCTTCGCGGTGAACACGCTCGCGAACGCACTGCTGCGGCTGCTGCGGGTGCAGACGCGGGACGAGGTCGCGGCGACGTTCTCCGACGACGAACTGGTGCGGCTCGTCAAGGACTCCAGCGCGGCGGGGCTCATCGACGACCGTGCGCAGGAACGGCTGCACGACGCGCTGGTCCTCGGCCGGCGGCCCGTGAGGGATGTGGTGGTGCCGCTTCAGCACGTCGTCTACGCGCGGGTGGGCGTGACTCCGGAACAGCTGGAGCAGCTGTCGGCCCAGTCCGGCTTCTCGCGCTTCCCGGTGGTGGACGAAGGCCGGCGGATCATCGGTTACCTCCACGTCAAGGACGCCCTGGACGCCTCACCACGGGATGTGCCGTTCCGGCTCAGGGACATGCGGCCCATCGCCCGGGTGCGCGAGACCACCCCGCTGGACGACGTCCTCACGGCCATGCGCCGCAGCCGGACCCACCTGGCCGCGGTGCTGGGCACGGACGGCCGTCTCGCGGGCCTGGTGACGATGGAGGACGTGCTGCGCCAGCTCTTCGGCCGGCCTGCCTGACGTCCGGGCCGCCCGGTGCGAGCGGGCCCGAAAGGCACCTCCGGGCCTCGTGAAGACCTTCGCCGCAGCCCTGCGCCGGGGCCGCGGGCGGGCGGGTACGCGCGGCCCGGCACAGACTGACCGACCGGTGGGTATGGAGTGGGGGCGGCCGGGATAGCATCTACGGCGCCATGCAGACGAACCCCACCTACTCCAGCCTGGTCGCCATCGGCGACTCCTTCACCGAGGGCATGTCGGACCTGTTGCCCGACGGCTCCTACCGCGGCTGGGCCGATGTCCTCGCGGGCCGGATGGCCGCGCGGAACCCTGGATTCCGGTACGCCAATCTCGCTGTGCGCGGCAAGCTGATCGGCCAGATCGTCGACGAGCAGGTGGACGTCGCCGCGGCGATGGGGGCCGACGTGGTCACGCTGGTCGGCGGGCTCAACGACACACTGCGGCCCAAGTGCGACATGGGGCGGGTCCGCGCGCTGCTGACGGAAGCCGTGGAGCGGCTCGCCCCGTCGTGCAAACAGCTCGTCCTGATGCGCAGCCCCGGCCGGCAGGGTCCGGTCCTGGAGCGCTTCCGGCCCCGTATGGAGGAGCTGTTCGCCTGCGTCGACGACCTCGCCGCGCGGCACGGCGCGCTCGTCGTCGACCTGTACGGTGCGCCGTCCCTCGCCGACCCGCGCCTGTGGGACGTGGACCGGCTGCACCTGACGGCCGACGGGCACCGCCGGGTGGCGGAAGCCGTGTGGCAGGCACTCGGGTACGGGGCGGAGGATACGGAGTGGCGCACACCGCCGCCCCCTACCGCGCCGCCGACCTGGCTCGCCCGCCGGAGCGCGGACATCCGGTTCACCCGGCAGCACCTGCTGCCGTGGATAGGACGGCGGCTGACCGGCCGGTCCTCGGGCGACGGCCGTCCGGCCAAGCGTCCGCAACTGCTGCCGTACGGGGACCCGGACGTGTAGTACCACGGACCGGGTCGGAGGGAGTCACGCGTGACCACCAGGGTGATCAACCTCAAGGGCCGCCTTCGGGAGTACGGCCCCCGGCTGGAACGCGCGCCGAAGAACATCGTCTACGTCGGCCGCCGCCTCACCCGGGGCGGCTGGGACCTCCCTCAGCACCCGCTGTACAACCCGTTCCAGATCGACACGCCCAAGAAGAAGCACGACGGGACGCGGGAGGAGGTGATGGCCAAGTACCGGGACCACCTCATGGGCCGTCCCGACCTGCTGGCGCAGGTCCCCGGGCTGCGCGGCAGGACCCTCGCCTGCTGGTGCGCCCCCGAGCTGTGCCACGCCGACATCCTGGCGGAGGTCGCGGACGGGAGGCAGTAGGCCGTCCGTGACGGCCGTCTCGTAGCTTCGTCCGAACCGGCCCGCGGATCTGGCCTGCACGAATCGCCAGTAGAATCGGTGCACGTGACTGCTGCGCCCGCAAAGCCCCGTATCCCGAACGTCCTCGCCGGACGCTACGCCTCCCTCGAGCTGGCCACGCTCTGGTCCCCCGAGCAGAAGGTGAGGCTGGAGCGACAGCTCTGGCTCGCCGTGCTGCGGGCCCAGAAGGACCTCGGGGTCGAGGTGCCCGACGAGGCGGTCGCCGACTACGAGCGCGTCCTGGACCAGGTCGACCTCGCCTCCATCGCGGAGCGCGAGAAGGTCACCCGGCACGACGTGAAGGCGCGGATCGAGGAGTTCAACGCGCTCGCCGGGCACGAGCAGGTGCACAAGGGCATGACCTCCCGCGACCTGACGGAGAACGTCGAGCAGCTGCAGACCCGGCTCTCCCTCGAGCTCATGCGCGACCGCACGGTGGCCGTCCTCGCCCGTCTCGGCAGGCTCGCGGGCGAGTACGGCGAGCTGGTGATGGCCGGCCGCTCGCACAACGTGGCCGCGCAGGCCACCACCCTCGGCAAGCGCTTCGCCACGGCCGCCGACGAACTGCTCGTCGCCCACAGCCGCGTCGAGGAGCTGCTCGGCCGCTACCCGCTGCGCGGCGTCAAGGGCCCCGTCGGCACGGCCCAGGACATGCTCGACCTGCTCGGCGGCGACGCGGGCAAGCTCGCCGAGCTGGAGCGCCGCATCGCCGAGCACCTGGGCTTCTCGCAGGCCTTCACCTCCGTCGGCCAGGTCTACCCGCGCTCGCTGGACTACGAGGTCGTCACCGCGCTGGTGCAGCTGGCCGCCGCGCCCTCCTCGCTGGCGAAGACCATCCGGCTGATGGCCGGACACGAGCTGGTGACCGAGGGCTTCAAACCGGGTCAGGTCGGCTCCTCCGCGATGCCGCACAAGATGAACACCCGCTCCTGCGAGCGTGTCAACGGCCTGATGGTGATCCTTCGTGGCTACGCCTCGATGACCGGCGAGCTGGCGGGCGACCAGTGGAACGAGGGCGACGTGTCGTGCTCAGTGGTGCGCCGCGTCGCGCTGCCGGACGCGTTCTTCGCGCTGGACGGTCTGCTGGAGACGTTCCTGACGGTGCTCGACGAGTTCGGCGCCTTCCCGGCGGTCGTCGCCCGCGAGCTGGACCGCTATCTGCCGTTCCTCGCCACCACCAAGGTGCTGATGGCTTCGGTGCGCGCGGGCGTGGGCCGCGAGGTCGCCCATGAGGCGATCAAGGAGAACGCGGTCGCCTGCGCCCTCGCGATGCGCGAGCGGGGTGCCGAGCGCAACGAACTGCTCGACCGGCTGGCCGCCGACGAGCGCATCCCGCTGGACCGCGCGGAACTCGACGCGCTGATGGCGGACAGGCTGTCCTTCACGGGCGCCGCGGCCGCCCAGACCACCTCGGTCGTCGGCCGCGTCGAGGAGATCGTGAAGCGGCACCCGGAGGCCGCCGGCTACACGCCGGGGGCGATCCTCTGACGCGGTTCACCCCGGCGGAACTCCAGGCCGCCCGCGACCGTCTGGTACCGGACGTGGTCGCGGACGGCCTCGAGGTCCTGTTCTGCGGGATCAACCCGGGGCTGATGACGGCGGCCACGGGCCATCACTTCGCCCGCCCCGGAAACCGCTTCTGGCCCGCGCTGCACCTGTCGGGCTTCACCCCGCGACTGCTCGAGCCGTCCGAGCAGGCCGAGTTGCCGTCCTACGGGCTGGGGATCACCAACGTGGTGGCACGGGCGACCGCGCGGGCCGACGAGCTGACCGCCGACGAGTACCGGGAGGGTGGCCGGATCCTCCGCGCCAAGGTGGAGCGGCTGCGACCGAAATGGCTGGCAGTGGTCGGTGTGACCGCGTACCGGGCCGCCTTCGGAGACCGCGCGGCCCGTGTCGGCCCGCAGGAGCGGACGATCGGCTCGAGCCGCCTCTGGGTGCTGCCCAATCCCAGTGGACTCAACGCGCACTGGACGGCGGCGACGATGGCGCAGGAGTTCGCACGGCTGAGGGAAGCCGCGCGCAGCTGACGTCAGGTCAGGGCGGGTCCATGTCCGTGACGACCGCCAGCAGCTGGAACGGCAACTCCTTGTCCCACTGCGACACACCGAGGCCGACCCAACGGCCCGTCTCCGCCGACTTCCACAGCCGGACGTCCGGCACGTGTCCGCTGAGACCCGCCCACGGTTCCTCGACGTCCTCGCCGTTCACGCTCCGCTCCAAAACGCTGTACAGACCGAACGCCTGGGGCGGCCCCCACCTCTCGGTGAGCCGCTCACCGAGACCGTCCCGGTCCGCCTCGTACTGCGCCTCCGTCTGCTCCCGCTCGGTGCCGTCGCCCTCCCAGAAATCGCTGCTCGTCCCCAATTCCGCTATGTGGTACCCGGGACCGCTCTCGCCGTGCTCGGCCCTGCCGCGCGTCGTGGGAAACCTGCGGGCGCACAGCAGGTCGATGACGGCGAGACACGTCGCGATGTCCATGCGATCCAGTAAAGCGCCCGCCACTGACAATTGGCGTGGTGTCAGGCCCCGCGGGCTCGGTGCGGCACCGGCCTCGGGATCGGCGCGGGATCGGCGGAGCAGGCCCGGGATCGGAGGTCCCGGGCCTTCTCGTCGTCATGACGCGGTGCGCGGGCGACAAGTACGTCCGCCGGGCGCCGCGCGCCGGCGCGGGCGACGCCCGGCCTCGCGGGTGAGCGCGGTGCCGAGTACGATCCGGCCAACATGCGCACGAGCTGGGAGGACGGACGGTGGGGCGGCTGACCGGCGGGGATCCCTCACTGCTGCGGCGGATCAACTCCGCGGTGGTGCTGCACGCCCTGCGCGCGACGGACTGCGCGACGCTCACCGAGATCACCCGGGTGACCGGACTGTCCCGGCCGACCGTCGAGGGAGTCGTCGAGGGACTGATCGAGGCCGGGCTCGTGGTGGAGGCTGCGGCCGAGGAGGGGGTGGCCCGACGCCAGGGGCGGCCCGCGCGCAGGTTCCGGTTCCGGGCGGAGGCCGGCCATCTGCTGGGACTGGACGTCGGCGCACACCGGGTGACCGCGCTCCTCGCCGATCTCGACGGCCGTGAGCTGGGCAGTCTCTCCAAGGAGGTCGCGGAGAAGGCGCCGGCCGACGAGCGCCTGGAGCGGCTGCGGAGCACGGTCGCCGAGTTGCTTCGCCGGTCGGGCGTGTCCCGCGGTTCGCTGCGCGCTGTCGGCGTGGCCGGCCCCGGGATCGTGGAGGCGGACGGCACGGTCCGCCTGGGCACGGCGCTGCCCCAGTGGACCGGTCTGAAGCTGGGCGAACGGCTCAGTCGCTCCTTCAAGTGCCCGGTCCTCGTCGAGAACGACGCCAACGCGGCGGCCGTCGCTGAGCACTGGAAGGGTGCCGCCACCGAGTCCGACGACGTGGTGTTCGTGCTGGCCGGGTTGAGCCCCGGCGCCGGTGCGCTGATCGGCGGACGGCTGCACCGCGGCTACGGCGGGGCGGCCGGGGAGATCGGCGCGCTGCATCTGCTGGGCCGCGAGGCGACGCCCGAGACGTTGTTGTCGACCACGGACGAGCCGTTGCAGCCGCTGGACGAGCAGCAGGTGGCCGATGTGTTCGCGCTGGCCCGCGTGGGAGACCGGCGGGCCCGTGCCGCCGTGGACCGCTTCCTGCAGCGGCTGGTGCACGACGTGGCGGCCCTCGTCCTCGCGCTCGATCCCGAACTCGTCGTGATCGGCGGCTGGGCGGCGGGCCTGGACGGCGTATTGGACCCGCTGCGCCACGAGCTGGCCCGCTACTGCCTGCGCCCGCCGAAGGTGGCCCTGTCGCAGCTCGGCGAGGCGGCGGTGGCGACGGGCGCGCTGCGGCTGGCGCTGGACCATGTGGAGGAGGAGTTGTTCGCCGTGGAGGGGACGGTCACGGCGCGGCGCTGAAAGCGCCCCGGACGCACGTGGCCGAAAGGCGTCGCGCCCCGGTGGCCGGGGCGCGACGGGTGCGGCTTCGGACGGCGGCTGCCGGGCGCGGCGGCGCGGTCAGGAGGCCCGGCGCTCGGTGCCGTGGTGGATCTCGACGTCGCCGCCGAAGGTCAGGCGGCAGGTGTCGGCGCGGTAGGTGGCGACGGAGACGGCCGCGGTGCGTCCGCCGGCGTGGAAGCGGGTGGTGACGACGAGGACGGGCGCACCGGGCAGCCGGTCGAGTTCCTTGGCGTCCTCGGCGCTGACCGAGCCCAGCTCGACCGCCTGGTCCCGGCCCTCCAGCTCCAGGTGCTGCAGCTCGCGCAGCACGGCACGCGCGCGTGCCGTGCCGGAGGGGGCGTCGATCGCCGAGAGGTCGGGCACCGAGGAGTGCGGGATGTAGAGCAGCTCGGCGGCCACGGGCCGGCCGTGCGACACACGGGAGCGGCGCACCGTGTGCACCTGCTCGCCCCGGCCGGTCTCCAGGAGGCCGGTCACCGCGGCGGGCGGAACGGCGTCCGTGCAGTCGGCGGGCTGCCAGTCGTCGCCGGCCGCCCCCGGCCAGGTGTGCCCCTCGGCGGCCACGGCCACTCCGACGCGCGGCGGGGCGACGGTGGTGCCGACCCCGCGGCGGCGCTGCAGGCGGCCTTCCAGCTCGAGCTGATCCAGCGCCTGGCGGAGCGTGGCGCGGGCGACTCCGAACCGGGCGGCGAGGTCCCGTTCGTTGGGCAGGATCTCGCCCACGGAGAACTCGGAGTCGAGTGCTTCCGTGAGTACGGTCTTCAGGTGCCAGTACTTGGGCTCCGGCACCGGTTCCAGCTGCGTGGTCCCCACCCTGTCCTCCGCTGTCGCCGTGACCCGGCGGCGTTTAAGCGCCCTTGTTTTTTAAAGGTTGTTGCACTTCTCTGCGACCATAGGACGGCCCCCACCCTTGGTCAAGACCAATCCTCGACCGGCTGGGCGACGCGCGAGCGCTCCGCCACCGAGCGTTCACGGAGCGTTCGCGGCGCGGGACGTGCTGGACGTGCCGACGAAGCCTCCGTTCACGATCGTCGCCGTGCGGAGGCCGCGCACTCAGCCTTCCCGCTCCTGGCCGACGGGCAGCAGGGCCAGCTTGTCCGGGTTGCGGATGACATAGACGCACTGCACGCGCCCGTCCGCCACGTCCACCTGGAACACGGTGTCGGGCTTGCCGCCGGACAGGAGGAGCACGGCAGGACCGCCGTTGAGCTCCAGGAAGCGCAGCGTCGTGTCCGCGGGCAACTGGCCGGACACGGCGGCCAGGAACCGGCCGACCTTGTCGGCGGTCCGCAGGACCCGCAGCGGCGCCTTGGCGCGGCCGCCGCTGTCGCCGACCAGCCGTACGTCCGGGGCGAGCACCTCCATCAGGCTCGCGAGGTCGCCCTCGGCGGCCGCGGCGAGGAAACGCTCGGTCAGATCGCGGCGTTCGGCCGGGTCGACGTCGTAGCGCGGCCGCCGTTCGTCGACGTGTTTGCGGGCGCGAGCGGCGAGTTGGCGCACGGCGGCCTCGCTGCGGTCGAGGGTGGCGGCGATCTCCCCGAACGGGAACCCGAAGGCCTCCCTGAGCACGAACACCGCGCGCTCCAGCGGTGACAGGGACTCCAGAACGACCAGGACGGCGAGCGACACGGAGTCGGCGAGCACGGCCCGGTCCGCGGCGTCCGGCACCGTGTCGCCGAAGTCGGTGGCGTAGGGCTCGGGCAGCCAGGGGCCGACGTAGGACTCCTTGCGGGCCTGCGTCTGGCGCAGCCGGTCGACGGCCAGCCGGGTGGCGACTCGGACGAGGTAGGCGCGCGGTTCGCGCACGGCGTCGCGGTCGGCGCCGGACCAGCGCAGCCAGGCCTCCTGGACGACGTCCTCGGCGTCGGTGACGCGGCCGAGCATGCGGTAGGCCACTCCCATCAGGACGGATCGGTGCTCTTCGAAGACCTCGGTGGTGGTATCGGTCGTCACCGTGCCATCCCATCGGACACGCTCCCGCCATGTCCAGGAGCCAAGGCGGTTGCGGCCGGCACAATGGCCGGCGGACCGTCTGTGGCCGACGGCACCGGCCCGGGGGCTACCCGTGGGTAGTAATTGCTGACAAGCTGTCTACCGGTATCGTCCGTGCCCCCCAGACGAGGAGCAGCACCATGCCGGCCACGGTCTCCTTCGACGTCCCCTCCCCGCACGGCCCGCGGACCGTGACCGTCTCCTACGCGCGCGTGGGCGCCGGAGAACCGCTCCTGCTGCTGCACGGCATCGGCCACCACCGGCAGGCGTGGGACCCGGTCGTGGACATCCTGGCGACCGAACGGGACGTGATCGCCATCGACCTTCCCGGCTTCGGGGCGTCCCCGGCCCTGCCGACGGGGCTCGCCTACGACCTGGCGACCGTGGTGCCCGCGCTCGGCTCGCTGTGCGAGGCGCTGGGGATCGAGCGTCCGCATGTGGCGGGCAACTCCCTGGGCGGCCTGCTGGCCCTGGAGCTCGGCCGTGAGAAGCTCGTACGGTCCGTCACCGCCCTGGCGCCCGCCGGGTTCTGGACCCCCGTCGAGCGCCGGTACGCGTTCACGGTCCTCTCGGCGATGAGGCAGGCCGCGCGGAACACGCCGCTGCCGGTGGTGGAGAGGCTGTCGCGCACGGCGGCCGGACGGACGGTCCTGACGAGCACCATCTACGCCCGCCCCGGCCTCCGTTCACCCGAGGCCGTCGTCGCCGAGACCCTGGCGCTGGCCCGCGCCGAGGGGTTCGCCGAGACCCTCCGGGCGGGTACGTCCGTCCAGTTCACCGAGGACGTGCCCGGACTGCCCGTCACCGTGGCGTGGGGCACCAGGGACCGACTGCTGCTGCACCGTCAGGGTGTTCGGGCCAAGCGGATCATCCCCAACGCACGGCTGGTGCGGCTGCCCGGCTGCGGGCACGTCCCGATGAACGACGACCCGGCGCTGGTCGCCCGGGTCGTCCTGGACGGCAGCCGCTGACCGTGCCGAGCGGCCGACGGTGACCCGGCCGAGCCGGAACACACCGGACCCAGGGCCCCGCGGGTCATGCGGCACGGTCCCCTGCTGGACGTGTTCGTGCTGGACATGCGCACCTACCGGAACCCCAACTCGCCCGACAACCAGACGGTCGACCCGCAGGGCATCCTCGGCGCCGAACAACTGCGGTGGCTCGAGCGGGAGCTGGCGGCGTCCCGTGCGGTGTGGAAGGTGATCGCGGCGGACATGCCGCTCGGCCCGGTCGTGCCGGACTCCATGGAGAACAAGCCGAACTTCGAGGCGGTGGCGCAGGGGGACCCGGGCGCGCCGCTCGGACGTGAGCTGCAGATCGCGGAGCTGCTGCGGTTCATCAAGCACCGGAAGATCACGGGCACCCTGTGGCTGACGGCCGATGTGCACCACACCTCGGCGCAGCACTACCACCCCTCGCGGGCGGCCTTCACCGACTTCGAGCCGTTCTGGGAGTTCGTCTCGGGCCCGCTCAACGCCGGTGCCTTTCCGGCGAGCGCTCTCGACGGCACGTTCGGTCCGGAGCGGGTGTTCGTGAAGGCGCCGACCGCCTCGAACGTCTCCCCCGCCGGGGGTTACCAGTTCTTCGGCGAGGTCGACATCGACGGCGACAGCGGTGAGCTGACGGCCCGTCTGCGCGAGCAGGACGGCACTGTGCTGTTCACCCAGGTGCTGCAGCCGGGTCGTGTGGGCCAGTAACGGGCCGGCCGCCTTCGGCTACCCTCGGACTTCGCGCCGCGCACCGGTGTCATCCCCCGGTGCGCGGCACTCGCGGCCGTCGACGCACAAAGCCTCGTACAACATACAACAAAAGGGACAGATCTATACTTAACCGATCAGTCACAAAGCGTTCGTGATCACGCAACACCCTTCCTGCACAGTACTTGCATGACTCCAGACATGTCTGATGTGAGGCGCGCCAGGAACGGCCGCCCGGTGCACCACTGGCGGCGCGACCTGGTCGAGCTCGCAGCCCTCTTCACGGCGGTCGCGGTGGCGGACGTGACGGCCAACCTGGTCGGACACGGACCCGACGGCCCCGCCCTGCTCGTGATCTCGGCGGTGGCGCTGGCGGCGACGGCCGCCTTCCACGCGTGGTGGTCACGGCGCCACGGCCATGCCCCGCCCTCGGCCGATACCGGCGCCCGGCCGCTCCCCGAGGCGGAGCAGGCCGGGCCGTCCGGGACCGACACGGCCGACGGGGCGAGCGTGCTGTGGCGGATGCGGACCACGGTGAAGGACCGGCCGGGCTCGCTGGCCGCGCTGTGCACGGCGCTGGCGCGGCTGCGCATCGACATCCTCAGCCTGCAGACACACCCGCTGGCGCGGGGCACGGTCGACGAGTTCCTGCTGCGGGCGCCCGCCGAGGTGGAGGCGGGCGAGGTCACCCGGGCCGTGTCGCAGGCCGGCGGCGAGGGGACCTGGATCGAGCGGGCCGACGCACACGACCTGGTCGACGTCCCGACCCGGGTACTGGGGCTCGCCGCGCGCACCGCCCTGGACGCGGCCGAACTTCCGCTCGCGCTGCGGCAGTTGCTCGGCCGGTGCACCATCCGCTCCCTGCCCGCCGTGTCCCCCGGCTCCGGCCGGGCCGCGGAGGAGGCTCCCGCGGAGGGTGCCCTGGAGGACACGGTGATGCGGCTGCGGGCGCCGGAGGGCGGGGTGATCACGGTGGAGCGGCCGTATCTGCCGTTCACTCCGACGGAGTTCGCGCGGGCACGCGCGCTGGTGGAGCTGGACACGCGGCTCGGTCCGCGCTTTCCCCGCAGCCAGGACGTGCTGACGCTGCCGGAGGGCGACGCCATCACCGTGCGGCGCGCCGGTACCTCCGACCTTCGGGCGGCGAAGGAGATGCACGCCCGGTGCTCCGCACGCACGCTCGGCATGCGCTACCACGGGCCGGTCCGCGACGCCGACCGCTACCTGGGCCATCTGCTCAGCCCGCGCTTCGGCCGCACCCTCGCGGTGCAGACGGGGTCGGGCCGCATCGTCGGCCTCGGCCATCTGCTGTGGGACGGCGACGAGACGGAGGTCGCACTGCTCGTCGAGGACGAGTGGCAGGGGCGCGGCATCGGCGGCGAACTCCTCGGCCGTCTGGTGGCGATGGCGGTCGAGGCCGGCTGCGAGAACGTCTACGCGGTCACCCAGGCGTCCAACACGGGCATGGTCGCCGCGATGCGCGGCCTCGGACTGCCCCTCGACTACCAGATCGAGGAGGGCACCCTCGTCATCACGGCCCGCCTGGAGGCGACCCCGGTGGCGTCGCGTCCACCGTACGGCGAGGCGTACGAACGGCCCGGCTCGCGGGGCGCGCGCCACTGACCACCGCATGGCGCACGGAACGCAGCGCGTACGACACGGCGCGTACGACGAGGCGCCTACGACGTAGCGCGTACGGCGTGGGAACGGCCCGGCGCACTCCGCCGGGCCGTTCCGTGTGCGGGAGCGGGCCCGCTACCGGCCCGCGGTCATCTCCTCCCGGCGCCGATCGCCGCCACCCTGTTCGGTCCCCACGGCCCGCTCCAGGTCGGCCCACAGGTCCTCGACGTCCTCCAGGCCCACCGACAGCCGCAGCAACCGGTCACTGACCCCGGCGCCCCGGCGGTCCTCCGCGTCGACGATGCGATGGCTGATGGACGCCGGGTGCTGGATGAGGGTGTCGACGCTGCCGAGGCTCACCGCGGGCGTGATCAGACGCACCCCGGCGATCACCGCGTGCGGATCCCCGTGCACCTCGAAGGCGACCATCGCGCCCCCGATGCGCGGGTAGTGCACGCGGGCGACGCGCGGGTCGGCGGCGAGACGGCGGGCCAGTTCGGCGGCGGTCGCGGAGGCCGCCCGCACGCGAACCGGAAGCGTCGCGAGGCCGCGCAGCAGCAGATACCCGGCGAGCGGATGCAGCACCCCGCCGGTAGCGAAGCGTACCTGGCGAAGCCGGCGTGCCAGTTCCTCGTCACAGGCCACCACCCCGCCCATCACATCACCGTGCCCGCCGAGGTACTTGGTGGCGCTGTGCAGCACGAGGCGCGCCCCCTGCCCGGCGGGCCGCTGCAGCACGGGCGTGGCGAAGGTGTTGTCCACCAGCAGCGGAACCGAGCCGCAGGCGTGCGCGACCGCCCGCAGGTCGACCTCCGCGAGCGTCGGGTTGGCCGGCGACTCGACCATGACGAGGCCGGTGTCGGGCCGCAGCGCCTCCTCGACGCCCGCCGGGTCGGTCCAGGTCACCTCGGAGCCGAGCAGTCCTGCGGTCAGGAGGTGGTCGCTGCAGCCGTACAGCGGTCGTACCGCGACGACGTGCCGCAGGCCCAGCGCGCCCCGGGCCAGCAGCACGGCACTCAGCGCGGCCATGCCGCTGGCGAAGGCGACGGCGCTCTCGGTGCCCTCCAGCCGGGCGAGCGCGGTCTCGAAGCGGGCGACGGTCGGGTTGCCGAGCCGCGCGTAGACGGGCGGGCCCTCCAGTTCGGCGCCGTCGGCCGCGAAGGCGTCGAGACGGGCGGCCTCGCCCCTGCTGTCCGGGGAGGGGTAGGTGGTGGACAGATCGAGGGGCGGCGCGTGCAGCCCCAGGGCGACGAGGTCCTCGCGCCCGGCGTGCACGGCCTCCGTGGCGAGCGCCCGGCGCTCGGACGGACCGCCTGCGGGGAATCCGTTCCGCGTGTCATGAGTACGGGAATCCATGGACGGCAGACTGAACAGAGGCCGGGGTCACAGCGGCGAAACCCGTGTATTGTTCGGCGCATGGCCGAATCCGTCGTACTGGACCCGGTGGATCTGCATCTGCTGCGGCTTTTGCAGAACGACGCCCGGGCCACCTACCGCGACCTCGCCACGCAGGTCGGGGTCGCACCCTCGACCTGCCTGGACCGGGTCACCCGCCTGCGCCGCTCGGGCGTGATCCTCGGCCATCAGCTGCGGCTGGACCCGGCGAAGCTGGGGCGCGGTCTCGAAGCGCTGCTGTCGGTGCAGGTCCGACCGCACCGGCGGGAGTTGGTGGGGCCGTTCGTCGAGCGCATCCGGGCGATGCCGGAGTCCCGTACGGTCTTCCACCTCACCGGCCCGGACGACTACCTCGTGCATGTCGCGGTAGCGGACATGGCGGATCTTCAGCGGCTGGTGCTCGACGAGTTCACGGCCCGGCGGGAGGTGGCTCGCGTGGAGACCCGGCTGATCTTCCAGCAGTGGGACTGCGGCCCGATGCTGCCGCCGGGGCAGACCGCTGGGTGAACGGTGCGGAAACCGGCAGGACACGGGTAAGCCCAGCGCTGAATCCGCGTGACGCGCGCCACGCGACCGTATGAGGATGTGGGCATGTCAGACACGACCAGAAGCCCCCTGCCCCGGGAAGTCGCCGACGCCTACGTCGACGACCTCGTCGCCCTCGACCCGGTCACCGGTACGTACCTCGGCGTGAAGGAAAGCTCGAGCAGGCTGCCCGACACCTCCCCCGCGGGCCAGGAAGCACTCGCCGAGCTGGCGCGGGCGACCCTCGCCCGGCTCGACGAGGCGGAACGCCAACCAGGCGCGGACAGCGGCATCGAGCGCCGGTGCGCGCGCCTGCTGCGCGAGCGGCTCACCGCCGACCTCGCCGTACACGAGGCCGACGAGGGCCTGAGAGCGGTGAGCAACCTCTCGTCCCCGGTGCACTCCGTACGCAACGTCTTCACGATCACCCCCGTCGCGACTCAGGAGGACTGGGCGGCGGTCGCCGAACGGCTGCGCGCCGTGCCCGCCGCCCTGCGCGGCTACCGCGAGTCCCTGACGCTCGGCCTGGAGCGCAAGCTGTACGCCGGTCCGCGGCCGACCGCGACCTTCATCGAACAGCTCACCGAATGGTCGGACACGGACGGTGAGGGCCGCGGCTGGTTCGAGGGCTTCGCCTCCCAGGGCCCCGCCGCGCTGCGTGCGGACTTGGACGAGGCCGCCCGGGCGGCGACCGCGGCCGTCACCGAGTTGCGGGACTGGATGCGCGACGTGTACGCGCCCACGATCGAGGGCTCCCCGGACACCGTCGGCCGCGAGCGCTACGCCCGCTTCGCGCGCTACTTCAACGGCACGGACCTGGACCTCGACGAGGCGTACGCCTACGGCTGGTCGGAGTACCACCGCCTCCTCGGCGAGATGAAGAAGGAGGCCGAGAAGGTCCTGCCGGGTGCCGCGACCCCGTGGGTGGCGCTCGCGCACCTGGACGAGCACGGCACCCACATCGAGGGCGTCGACGAGGTCCGCTCCTGGCTGCAGGGGCTGATGGACGAGGCGATCGAGGCACTGGACGGCACGCACTTCGAACTCGCCGAGCGGGTGCGGAAGGTCGAGTCGTGCATCGCGCCCCCCGGCAGCGCCGCGGCCCCCTACTACACGGCTCCCTCCGCCGACTTCTCCCGCCCAGGCCGCACCTGGCTGCCGACCATGGGGCAGACCCGCTTCCCGGTCTACGACCTCGTCTCGACCTGGTACCACGAAGGCGTCCCCGGCCACCACCTCCAGCTCGCGCAGTGGGCGCACGTGGCCGACGACCTCTCCCGCTACCAGGCCACGGTCGGTGGCGTCAGCGCCAACGTCGAGGGCTGGGCGCTGTACGCGGAGCGCCTGATGGACGAACTGGGCTTCCTCACCGACCCGGAGCGGCGCCTCGGCTACCTGGACGCCCAGATGATGCGGGCGCTGCGGGTCATCGTCGACATCGGCATGCACCTGGAACTTCCGATCCCGGCGGACTCGCCGTTCCACCCGGGCGAGCGCTGGACGCCCGAGCTGGCGCAGGAGTTCTTCGGCTCCCACAGCAGCCGTCCGGCGGACTTCGTGGAGAGCGAGCTGATCCGCTACCTGTCGATGCCGGGCCAGGCGATCGGCTACAAGCTGGGCGAGCGGGCCTGGCTGCTGGGCCGCGAGAGGGCCCGGGAGCGCCACGGTGACGCGTTCGACGCGAAGGCCTGGCATATGGCGGCGCTCTCCCAGGGCTCACTGGGCCTGGACGACCTGGTGGACGAACTGTCCCGCCTCTGATCACCGGTGAACGGCCGGGCCTCGGCCGGGGTCCGGCCGGGGTCCGGCCGGCAGCGGCGCAGGCCGCCCTCTGTGCCGTCGCTGCCGCTGAGCGCATGGCCGGCGACGCGGATGTCGGTCCGTCCGCCCAGCGCTCCGGCGGCCCGCGCGGTCGGCTCGGCGGGGGCCACCGGATCGGCCAGGTCCCCGGGGCCGTCCGCCACCGGCGCGTCCGGGTCGCCGAGCGCCGTGCGGACTCCGGCGACGGCGTCCTCGACGTACGGTCGGCGCCCCCGGGGTGTACTCCTCGCCGCTCCCCCGTCGTCCCCTCGGCCGCTGAGGCGCTCAGCCGGCTCCCCGCTGCCGCAGGGCCGAACCGGTCCGGCCCTTGACGACCTCCAACTGCGCGTGGATGCGCCGTCGCAGGTCCGCGACGTGGCTGACGATGCCCACACTGCGGTCCCGCTCCCGCAGCGAGTCGAGCACATCGAGGACCTCGTCGAGGGTCTGGTCGTCCAGGCTGCCGAACCCCTCGTCGATGAACAGCGTGTCCAGGCGCACTCCGCCCGCCTCGTCGGTGACGACGTCCGCGAGGCCGAGCGCGAGCGCCAGGGAGGCGAAGAACGTCTCCCCGCCGGACAGGGTCGCGGTGTCGCGTTCCCGCCCGGTCCACGCGTCGACGACGTGCAGGCCCAGCCCGCTGCGACCACGTCCGGACCGGTCGTCGGAGTGGACGAGGGTGTAGCGGCCCGAGGACATGCGCCGCAGCCGTACGGACGCGGCGGCCGCCACCTGTTCGAGGCGGGCGGCGAGCACGTACGACTCCAGGCGCATCCTGCGTTCGTTCTCGGCGGAGGTGCCGGCGGCGAGGGACGCCAGCCGGGCCACCCGGTCGTACTCGTCGCGCAGCGGCGCGAGGCGCCGTACGGACGCGGCGGCACGCGCGGACAGCCGGTCCAGTTCGGCGCAGCGGCGGGCCGCCTCGTCCTCGGCGGAGACCGCCGCCTGCAGTCGGCGGGACGCGGCCTCGGCGGTCTGTTCGGCGCCGGGGAGGTCGGCCGGCGGCTGCTGGGCCGCCGCCGCGGTGCCGGCTTCGGCGAGCATCGCGCGGACGGCGGCCTCCTCCTGCTGCCAGGCGTCCAGGCGTCGCTGCAGCTCGCGATGGGCGGTGTCGTCGAGGAGGGCGGTGGCAGCGGCCTGCGGGGTGGGGAAGCCGGCGCGGAAGGCCGCGTCGGCCAGGCGTGCGTCGGCCTCCTTGAGACGCTGCGCGCAGTCCTCGGCGGCGCGCACGGCGTCGGCGGCCTCGGCCAGGAGGGCGGCCCGGCGCTCCAGTTGCCCGGCGCGCGCGGCCACGCTCACGGCGTCCCCCCGCGCCCGGCCCAACTCGTCCTCGAGCGCCGCCCGTTCTCGCTCCAGTCCGTCCCGGCGGGAGACGCGCGCCGCCACCCGCAGGGCGGCTTCCTGCCGTGCCGCAGTGCGCCGCTCACGCTCCTGCTCGGCCCGCCGCAACTCCTCCTGTGCGGGGTGCAGTTGCGAGGCACCCGCGCGTGCGGCGCCGTAGCGCCGCTCCAGATCGTCGGCCTGCGCGGCGAGTTCGCCGGCCGGCGTGTCCGAGGCCTCGGCCGTCGCGGCGGCGAGCGCCTCCCGTGCGGCGGCCAGTCGCCGTTCCTCCTCGGCCTGCTCCTCCTCGGCGCGGCGATGGGCGGCGAGCGCCCGCTCCTCCGCCTCCCGGTCGACGTGTCCGGCGGCCTTCCGGGCGGGCGCGGGGTGGTCGGTGGCGCCGCAGACGGCGCAGGGCTCACCGTCGACGAGCCCGGAGGCCAGCTCGGCGGCGATGCCCTTCAGCCGCTGTTCCTTGAGGTCCAGCCAGTGTTCGTGGGCCGCGAGCGCGCGCTCGCGGGAGGCGAGGGCACGGGCCCGGGCCGCTGCGGTCTCCTGGGCGAGCCGGTCGCGCTCACGGGCCGCCTTGAGCCGGTTCCGCGCCGGTTCGCGCTGCACGGCGAGCTGCTCGGCCCGGGTGGCCGCCTCCCGGGCGAAGTCGATCCGTTCCTGCAGTGCGGCGCGGGTGTCCTCCCACTCGGCGAGCCAGCCTTCGGCGTCCTGCAGGACCTCTTCGTCGTCTCGCTCCTGCCGGTCCATCTCGGCCCGCTCGGCGGCGAGTTCGTCCAGTCGCCGCTCGGCGCGGCGGGCGGATTCGAGGCCGCCCAGCTCCTCGGCCGCCCGGCGCGCGGCGGCGGCGAGCCCGGCGGCCCCGGCGTCCGTGTAGGTCTCCGGGAGGCGGCCACGCGCGTGTGCCTCGGCGTCGGCCGCGCGCCGGTGTTCGGCCTCGGCGGACTCGCGCAGGTCCAGGGCGGGCGCCACGGCCTCGGCCTTGCGGGCGCGTTCCATGCGCTCCTGCGCCTCCCGGTGGGCGTCGGCCCGCTGCTCCAGGAGGGCCGCACGCTCCCGGGCCTCGGCGAACCTGCGCTGCAGCCGCGCCCGTTCGCGTACGTCCTCCAGGGCGCGCTCGGCGGCGGCCCGGGCCGACTCGGCCGCGGTGCGCGCGCACCGGGTGATGGCCAGCCGCTCACGGGCCGTGCTGCGGGCCACGGCGGCCCAGCTCAGGACGGCCTCGGCGAGCCCGGGGTCGCCCGGGGCGAGGTCCGGCAGGGGCGCGGAGTCACCGGCCGCCTGCTGCATGCGGTGGGCGTCGGCGAGCAACGCCGCGTCACCGTCGCGTACTTCGGCCTCCGTGGTCCGGCGCCGCTCCGCCAGTCGCCTCTCGGCCTCGGCGAAGCGGTGGGTGTCGAAGAGGCGGCCGAGCAGCTTGCCGCGGGCCTCGGCGTCGGCGCGCAGGAAGCGGGCGAAATCGCCCTGGGGCAGCAGCACGACCTGGCAGAACTGCTCGCGGCTCATGCCGAGCAGCCGGGTGATCTCCTCGCCGATCTCCTGGTGGGAGCGGCTGAGGTCCTTCCAGGTGCGGGCGGCGCCGTCGTACTCGCGCAGCCAGGTCTGGGCCTTGTCGGTCGTCGTACCGCTGCCGCGTCTCTTCGGGCGCTCCCAGGGCGGCTGCCGGGTGATCTCCAGCCGCCGTCCGGCGACGGTGAGGTCCAGTCGGACCTCGGTGCGCGTCCCCGGTGCGGCGTGGTCGCTGCGCAGGGCCATGCCCTGGCCGCTCTGCCGGGCGCCGGGCACGGCTCCGTACAGGGCGTAGCACACGGCGTCCAGGACGGACGTCTTGCCGGCGCCGGTCGGCCCGTGGAGCAGGAAGAGCCCGGACGCCGACAGGGCGTCGAAGTCGACCTGCTGTGTGCCGCCGAACGGGCCGAAGGCGGTGATGTCGAGTCGGTGCAGCCTCACCGGTCCCCCTCCCTTGCAGGCGTGTGCGAGGTCACCGGGCGCCCTCCCTGACCGCCTGGTCGGCGCGCACCGCGTCGAACGCCTCCCGCAGCACGGCCCGTTCGCGCTCGTCGGGTCCCGCTCCGCGCACATGGGCCACGAAGTCCTCCGCGATCTGCTGGTCGGAGCGGCCCGCGAGCCTGCGCGCGTACGACACGCCGGACTCCTCGGGGCCGCGCTCGGGGTCGAAGACGAGGCTGAGGGTGTGCGGGAAGCGCTCGGTCAGCCGGGCCATGGGCTCGGCGGGCCGCACCGGGTCGGTGAGCGTGGCCTCCACCCACGCCTCCTCGTGCCGCGCCAGTTCCGGGTCCGCGAGCAGGTCCTCCAGATGGCCGCGGATCCGGGCGAGGGGCCGCGGCACCGGGCAGTCGACGCGCTCCGCCGCGACCGGGCCGTCGGCGCCGAGGTCGACCAGCCACATGCTCTTGCGGTGACCGGCCTCCGAGAAGGAGTACGGCAGCGGGGAGCCCGAGTAGCGCACCCGTTCGGTGAGGGTCTGGCTGCCGTGCAGATGTCCCAGCGCCACGTAGTCCACGCCGTCGAAGACACCGGCCGGCACCGACGCCACCCCACCGACCGTGATGTCCCGCTCGCTGTCGCTGGGTTCGCCTCCGGTGACGAAGGCGTGGGCGAGGACGACGGAACGGGTGCCCGGCGCACGGGCGGCGAGGTCGGCGCGGACCCGGCCCATGGCGGCCGCGAGCACCGCCTCGTGGCCCGCCTTCTCGACCCCGAACTCGTCCTTGACCAGGGCGGGTTCGAGATACGGCAGCCCGTAGAAGGCCACGTCCCCGTGTCCGTCGGCCAGCACGACGGGGGTTCCGCAGGCCGCGGGCTCGGTCCGCAGATGGATGCCCGCGCGGCCGATGAGGCCGGCACCGACGCCCAGGCGGCGAGCCGAGTCGTGGTTCCCGGAGATCATCACCGTGGGCACGCCCAGGCCGGCGAGGCGGTGCAGGGCGTCGTCGAACAGCTCGACCGCGGCGAGCGGCGGCACCGCCCGGTCGTACACGTCTCCCGACACCACGACCGCGTCCACACCGCGCTCGCGCACGGTGGTGACGAGGTGGGCGATGAACGCGGCCTGGGCGTCGAGCATGTTCACGCGGTGGAACGCCCGGCCCAGATGCCAGTCGGACGTGTGCAGCAGCCTCATGATCCCCGAGACTAACGGCCGGGTCTGACATCACGGGCGGTTGATCCGGTACCGGCCCGCGCAGGGCCCGCGCGACCCGACGGCCCGTCAGACATCCGGTTCGTCCGTCATGCGTCCCCGTACGCCTCTCCGCCCAGCTCCAACCGGGCCGTGCCCGCCGTCACATCGGCGAGCCACGCCCGGAACGCCTCGACGTCGGCGTCCGGCAGCCCCACCTCCATGGTGACGCGCTCGCCGTAGCGCACGTCCCGTACCGCACGGCCGGTGGCGCGCAGGTCGTTCTGCACCTTGCCCGCGCGCTGGTGGTCGACCGTCACCGTGGCGAGCCGGAAACGGCGGCGGGCGAGGGTGCCGACCGCGTCCAGGGCCTCGCCGACCGCTCCCCCGTACGCTCTGATGAGCCCGCCCGCGCCCAGCTTCACCCCCCCGTAGTAGCGGGTGACGACGGCGACGACGTACCGCATGTCGCGGCGCAGCAGCATCTGGAGCATGGGGACGCCCGCGGTACCTCCCGGTTCGCCGTCGTCGCTCGCCTTCTGGATCGCGGCGTCGGCGCCGATGACGTACGCGTAGCAGTTGTGGGTGGCGTCGGCGTGCTCCTTGCGGACGCCCGCGATGAATTCCTGCGCCTCCTCCTCGGTGGCGGCCGGGGCGAGCGCGCACAGGAAACGGGAACGGTTGACCTCGGTCTCGTGCACGCCCGCGCGGGCGACTGTGCGGTACTCGTCCTGCATCCCGCCAGCGTATGCGGCCCCCCGCCGGGTTCCGCGGGCGGGCCCGTGCCCGCCGCCGCCCACGCCACGCGCGCGTGGCGCTCGTCGCGGGCGTGCGGAAGGCCCGCGCGGGTGGCGGCCTCCGGGCCACCCGCACGGGCGTGTCCCGGGCATTCGCCCCAGGCGTCCGGGCACACCACCCCGTAGTGGATACTCACTCGTCGTTGTCCGACCGCCCGACGATCGCAGGGAGAGCACCGCATGACCGGCACCCAGGTGGAGAGCCCGGACGCCGCCGAGCCCGGCCCTTCACGGCCCTCCGCCGCCGCGCCCCGGTTCCGGGCCTGGCTCCTGGAGGGCCTGAGCGAGCGCGCGGCCCGGCATCCGGGCCCGCACGCCACCCGGGACGACGGACACGAGGGCCACGCCTGGTGGCGGGTGATGTGCCTGACCGGCGTGGACTACTTCTCCACCCTCGGCTACCAGCCCGGGATCGCCGCGCTCGCGGCCGGGCTCCTGTCGCCGCTCGCCACGCTCGTGCTGATCGCGCTGACCCTGTTCGGCGCGCTGCCGGTGTACCGGAGGGTGGCCCACGAGTCCCCGCACGGCGAGGGCTCGATCGCCATGCTGGAGCGGCTGCTGCCGTGGTGGGCGGGGAAGGTCTTCGTCCTCGTGCTCCTCGGCTTCGCGGCCACCGACTTCCTGATCACGATGACGCTGTCGGCCGCGGACGCCGCCGCCCACGTCGTGGAGAACCCCTTCGCTCCGCGCTGGACGGACGGCGGCAACACCTGGATCACCCTGCTCCTGCTCGCCGCGCTCGGCGCCGTGTTCCTGAAGGGCTTCAAGGAGGCCATCGGCATCGCGGTCGCGGTCGTGGCCACGTACCTCGCGCTCAACGTCGTCGTGATCGCCGTCTCGGCCTGGGAAGTGCTCAGTCAACCGGTGCGCGTCGGCGACTGGACGCACGCGATGACCGCCCAGCACTCCTCGCCGCTGGCGATGATCGGGGTCGCGCTGCTCGTGTTCCCGAAGCTGGCGCTCGGCATGTCCGGCTTCGAGACGGGGGTGGCGGTGATGCCCCAGGTCAAGGGGGACGCGACGGACACCTACGCGAATCCGGCCGGCCGGGTGCGCGACACCCGCAAACTGCTCACCACGGCCGCCGTGATCATGAGCTGTCTGCTCCTGCTGTCCAGTCTGGCGACCACGATCCTGATCCCGCAGGACGCGTTCGAGAGCGGTGGCCCGGCCAACGGGCGCGCGCTCGCCTATCTCGCGCACGAGCACCTGGGCGGTGCCTTCGGCACGGTCTACGACATCTCGACGATCGCGATCCTGTGGTTCGCGGGCGCCTCCGCGATGGCCGGCCTGCTCAACCTGGTGCCGCGCTATCTGCCGCGCTACGGCATGGCCCCCGAGTGGACCCGCGCCGTCCGGCCCCTCGTGCTGGTCTTCATGGCGGCCGCGGTCCTCATCACACTGTGGTTCCACGCGAACGTCGACGACCAGAGCGGCGCGTACGCGACGGGGGTGCTCGTGCTGATGCTCTCCGCGGCGTTCGCCTCGACGGTCGCCGTGCACCGGCACGGTCACCGGGCCGCCGCGCTCGGCTTCGGCACGATCACCGCCGTACTCGCGTACACGCTCGTCACCAACGTGATCGAGCGGCCCGACGGCATCAAGATCGCGCTGATCTTCATCGTGGCGATCCTCGGCACCTCGTTCGCCTCGCGCGTGCACCGCGCCTTCGAGCTGCGGGCGGCGACGGTCACCTTCGACGAGGCGGCCGCCCGGCTGATCGACGAGGCCGCGGCGAGCGGGCCGCTGCTGCTGATCGCCAACGAGCCGCAGGAGCACAGCACCGGGGAGTACCGCGCCAAGGAGTCCAGCCAGCGGGAGCAGACGCACGTCCCGGACGGGCGGCCGGTGCTCTTCCTGGAGGTCTTCGTCACCGACTCCTCGGACTTCACCGCCGATCTGACGGTCCACGGCGACGCGAAGCACGGGGTGCGCAGGCTGCGCGTCGAGGGCGCGACCGTGCCCAACACCATCGCGGCGGTCCTGATGGAGCTGCGCGACCGCACCGGCCAGGTGCCGCACGCCTACTTCAACTGGACCGAGGGCGCCCCTTTCAGCCACCTGCTGCGCTTCCTGGTGTTCGGGGACGGCGAGGTCGCCCCGGTCACGCGGGAGGTGCTGCGCCGTGCGGAGCCCGACCCGGAGCGGCGCCCCCGGATCCACGTCGGCTGAGCGCGTCCTACGCCGGCTTCCTCCCGCGCGCCACGACCACGTCCGTGAGGAGCGCCGCGCCGGGGGCCAGCGCCTCCCAGGAGGGACCGTGCCAGGCGAGAACGGCGATGGCCGCCGTGGGGAACTTGGTGTGGACCCGCTCGAGTGTGTCGTCCAGACCGTCCCCGGCGAGTTCCAGCACCAGCCCGGCGAGCCCCGGGTTGTGGCCGATCAGCAGCAACGTCCGCACGGCGGCGGGCACTTCGTGCACGGCGTCCAGCAGATCGGGTACGTCGGCGGCGTACAGCCGTCGCTGGAGCCGTACGGGCGGCGGCGTGCCCCACTGGGCCGAGGCCAGCTCCCAGGTCTGGCGGGCGCGGACGGCGGTCGAGCACAGGGCGAGGTCGGGCAGCCAGTCGGCCTCGGCGAGCGCGCGCCCGGCGGCCGGGGCGTCCCGGCGGCCGCGCCCCGCAAGCGGCCGTTCGTGGTCGGGGACGTCCTCGGGCCAGGCGGACTTGGCGTGCCGCAGCACGACGAGCCTGCGCAGCGGCCCCTTCCCGGCCGAGGCGCTCACGTCCAGCTGCCGATCTCACGGGTGAGGTCGAGCCCGAGCAGCCGGTCGGCGTAGGCATACGTCTCGAAGCGCGCCCCGTCCGGCACGTCGTGGGCGTTCTCCACACACCGCAGGACGTCCAGGACGGCGGGGACGTCGAGATCGTCCTCCCAGGCGGTGCGCAGCTCCTGCCGCACCTGTTCGGGGATCGGCTTGGAGGGGCGGGTCGCCCAGGCGGCGACGGCCTTGCGCCAGCGGAGCACCGTGTCCTGAGCCTCGGTGAGGGTGGCCGCATCGAGGTCGGCGGGTTGCCGGCGGGGGCGGGCGAGCAGGGCGAGGCGTACCGCCGACGGCGTCGCGGCGGTGTCGGCGGGGCCGGTCGCGGGGGCGACCTCGACGCGCACCCCGTCGGGCGCGACGCCCCGCGCCCCGACCACGTGCAGTACCCGACCGATGTCCGGTGCTTCCGCCTCCGCGCGGCGGATGCCGAGGTCGTCGGCGCGTTCCCGGAGCGCGGCGGGCGGTGCGCCCACCGTCATGACGGGTGTTCCGCCGAGCTCCAGGGCCCTGGCCAGCACGTCGGCCACCAGCAGGACCCGCAGCGCGGAAGTGTCGGCTCCGGCCGGGTGCGCGTGGACCCGGACCAGGCCCGGACGGACGTCGGTGGGCTCGCCGCTGCGGGCGTCGATGATTCGGAGCACGAGGCGAGCGTAGGCGGGCGAGGCGCCCGGCGCAGCCGAGCGCATCTCGTTCCGGACGGCCCGCGCGGTCGGCCTCTCCGGGGAATCAGACCCTCTGACCGGCTGTTGGCGCCCACAGCAGGCGGCGCGGGACTGCCGTGCCGCGGGACGTCGAAGGGAACCGGGCGTGTACGGCGACTCAGCAACGATCCGCACGATCCTCACCGAGCTGGGCGACACCTGGGCGGTCGTGGGGCTGTCCACCAACCGGCGCCGGCCGGCCTACGGGGTCGCGGCCGTCCTGCAGCGCTTCGGCAAGCGCGTCGTGCCGGTCCATCCCAAGGCCGAGACGGTCCACGGCGAGCAGGGTTACCCGTCGCTGGAGGCGATTCCGTTCCCGGTCGACGTCGTCGACGTCTTCGTCAACAGCGACCTGGCGGGCCCGGTCGCCGACGAAGCGGTCGCGATCGGCGCCAAGGCCGTCTGGTTCCAGCTGGGGGTCATCGACGAGCAGGCGTACGAGCGCACGCGCGCGGCGGGCCTGGAGATGGTCATGGACCGCTGCCCCGCCATCGAGATCCCTTCCCTCCGCTGAGGTGGGAGGACCGGCCGACGGGCCGGGGGCCGCGAGGGTGAACCGGCGCGCGTGTCACCCGGGTTCGTGCTGTCCTCCCGGATATCTTGGGACGACGAAGTAACCGGTCGGGCGGCGGCGAGGAGTTCCGCCCCGCCTCCGCCGACGTCGACGAGACCGAACCGCTCAGGGTGCCGAGCTGCTCGACGTACGGCCCCCTCACCTTCGATGGGGACCGGCGCACGGGCGACAGCGGCCCGGCGCCGCCGACCCGCACAAAGCACCACGGAGATCGATCGACCTGCCTTCGTCGAGGGGCTTCGCGCCCTGCCGGAGTCTCTCGGACGCAGCGGCTGGGAATGTCCGGGAGGCGCTATGTGGTCCGTAATGGAGCAGGTGGCCGTGGCCGCCCCTCAGCTCTTCGTCTACGCCGTCGGCCTCTTCGTCGCCATGATCCTTCTGTCGCTCGCCATCAGTCTGCGGCAGGCGGAGGCGTCGCAGCGCCCCGAGATCATCAGGGCGCTCGCGGATCTGATGGCGTTCTGGAAGAAGAGGTGAGCCACCCCTCCCCCGGCTCGGCGAAGGCGTCCGCGTCAGTGGTGGTGAGGTTCCTCCCGGTGCACGGGGCCGTGCGGGGCGTCGCAGTGCGCGGCTTCGTCCGCGGCGCTCAGGTCGCCGGGCAGGACCACCTGCAGGACCTGTTCGGGGGCGTGATCGACCTGGAGGGTGGTGTGGGTGATGCGGTAGTCGTGGCGCAGCACCTCCTCCAGGTCGCGGCGCACGGCGTGGCAGTCGCCGCCGGGTTCGACCAGGACGTGGGCGGACAGGGCGGCCTGGCCGGAGGTGATCTGCCAGACATGCAGGTCGTGCACCTCGACGACGTCGGGCCGGGCGACGAGCCGGTCGCCGAGCGCGTCCGGGTCGACGTCGGCGGGCGCGGCCTCCAGGAAGATACGGCCGGAGTCGCGCAGCAGCCCGTACGCGGCCTTCACCATCAGCGCGACGACCACCAGTGTGGCGATCGGGTCGGCGCGCCGGAAGCCCGTCAGGACGACGACGAGCGCGGCGATGGCGGTTCCGATGAAGGCGAACAGGTCGTTCAGCACGTGCTGATAGGCGCCCTCGACGTTCAGCGAGGTGCGGTTGGCCCTGGAGATGCAGAAGGTCGCGGCCACGTTCACGACGATCCCGGTGAGCGCGGTGGCCAGCATGAGCCCGCCTGCCACCTGGGGCGGCGCGATCAGGCGCCGTACGGCCTCGTAGGCCAGCCAGGCGCCCAGTAGAAGCAGGGTCAGTCCGTTGGCCTGGGCGGAGAGGATCTCGGCGCGCTTGAGTCCGTAGGTGAAGCCGCCGCGGGCCGGGCGGGCGGCCAGCCGCATCGCGATGAGGGCGAGCACGATGGAGGCGGCGTCGGTGAGCATGTGGGCCGCGTCGGAGATCAGCGCCAGGGAGCCGGCGACGATGCCGACGGCCACCTCGGCCGCCATGAACACGGCGATCAGGCCGAGCGCGAGGGCCAGCCAGCGGCGGTCGGCATCCGCCGACACTCCGTGGGAGTGCCCGGAATGGCCCTCCGGGCCGTGCTCATGACGGTGGCCGCTCATGTGGTCCGCCCTCCCCCTCGCATCAGGTGTCCTGACGGCAGTGAAACCCATGGCCGCGTCCCAGAGCAAAGGCTGCACCGGTGACCGTTGTCATGTCCGATAATAAGCCGCTGACCTGCTCAAACGTTACGGCGCCGACAGGCGGGCGGAGTGGCGCCGGGCGTACTCCAGCAGTCGCGTTCCTCGATGCCCCGAACGGGACGCGGGCACAGCGCCCGGCGGGGCGTCAGTCCGCGCGTCCGCTGCCGCATCGGTGCGTGTACCGGTCCACGAGGTCGCACCAGCCGGCCCCGACCCGCTCCAGGGACATACCGCGGCGGGTCAGCAGGTGGTCGACGAGCGCCGTGTCCAGGTACCCGAGCAGCGTGTGCGCGACGAGCTCCGTGTCGCCGTCCGCCCGTGCCTCGCGCAGGAGCACGCGGACATGAACCAGCCGGACCTGGTACGGCGGAGTCGCGCGCTGCCGGTTGGCGTCCATGTGGGCGGCGAGATAGAGATCCCGGTTGGCGTGCTCATGACCGATGACGGCCGAACCGAACGCGTGCAGCCGCTCGCGGGCGGGGGCGCCGGGGCCGAGCGGCGGCGGCCCGGAGAGGAAGGCGGCCTGGAGCTTCTCCTCGTGATGGCTGAGCAGTTCGGCCATCAGGCCCAGACGATCGCCGAACCGTCGGAACACCGTGCCCTTGCCGACGCCCGCCCCGCAGGCGATGTCCTCCATGGTCACGTTCGCGATGCCGCGCTCCGCGGCCAGGCGGGCGGCCACCTCCAGCAGTCGCGTGCGGTTGCGCGCGGCGTCGGCGCGCAACCGGGCCGTCTCGCCGGTGGGCATGAGGGCGAGGTCGGTCGGCCTGTCGACATCGACAGGGGGTGGCCGAAGGGGCTGGGGAAGAGGCGGGAGCGGCTCGGTCATGACACCAGATTAGCGCCGGGGGAAGACAATCGGACCCCGGTCCGTTTAGGGTGACGGAAGAACTGGACCGCGGTCCGGTTACAGTGGTACAACATTCAACGGACTTCCCCGGTCCGCTTGCCTGATCACACATTCCGGGAGTTATGTCATGTCCGTACGCATCCTCGCCCTCGTCGGCAGCCTTCGTGCCGGTTCCCACAACCGCCAGCTCGCCGAGGCCGCGGTGAAGCACGCCCCCGAGGGCGTCGAGGTGGTGCTTCACGAGGGCCTGGGCCAGGTGCCCTTCTACAACGAGGACATCGACGTCGAGGGCACCGTTCCCGAGGCCGCGACCGCGCTGCGCACCGCAGCCGCCCAGGCCGACGCGCTGCTTCTCTTCTCGCCCGAGTACAACGGAACCATCCCCGCCGTCCTGAAGAACGCGATCGACTGGCTGTCCCGTCCGTACGGTGCCGGCGCACTGACCGGCAAGCCGGTCGCCGTCGTGGGCACCGCCTTCGGCCAGCACGGCGGCGTGTGGGCGCAGGACGAGACCCGCAAGGCCGTGGGCATCGCCGGCGCCCAGGTCGTCGAGGACGCCAAGCTGTCCATCCCCGGCTCCATGACCCGCTTCGCCGAGACCCACCCGGCGGACGACGCCGAGGTCGTCGAGGGCCTGGCCAAGGTCATCGACCAGCTCTCGCAGGCCAAGCCGGTCGCCGCCTGACCTCCCGCACCCCGGGCCGCACACCGGTCCGCGCACGGTGACACGGCTGTGGGCCAGGACCGAGGAGGCCCTGGCCCACAGCCGTGCGCGGACGCCGAACCGGCACCTCAGTCGTGTGCCGGACGGTCGGCGAGGCGGTGGTCGGCCAGGTTGAGCGCCTCGTTCACGACCCGGCGCAGATGGCCGTCACGCAGCGAGTAGATCACGCGGCGGCCTTCCTTGCGGGTGTCGACCAGACCCGCCAGCCGCAGCCGCGCCAGGTGCTGACTGACGGCGGGCCGGGCCGCCCCGCACGCCTCGGTGAGCGTCGAGACGTCGGCCTCGCCGCCGCTCAGGGCGTGCAGCAGGGTGAGGCGGGTGCGGTCGCCCAGCAGCGCCAGCAGCTCGGCGGCCAGCGCGAACTGCTCCTCGCCCGGCGTTCGGGGATGGTCGTCGGCCACGCCGTCCGTGCGCGGCTGCGCACCGTGTGCAGATGAAAGGTGCATGCGTGCGCTCATACGCACATAATGGCTTCCTGGACGGCTACTCGTCCACTGCCGCGTGCGGAAGGGGCCTTGGATGAGACACGAGCACATGGGGCACGAACACATGGGCAGCGGGCACCGGACCCACGAGCACACAGGCCAGAGGCACATGGCGCACGAGCACGTGGGGCATGAGCACGTGGCACACGCGCACGGCCGGGAGCCTGCGATCGAGGGCCACACCCACCCCCATGACCACCCGCATCCGCACCCCGGTCGGCAGGACCACGACCATCCGCACGGCCGGCTCTCCCGCCTCCGCCACCTCCTCACCCCGCACTCGCACGAGACCGCCGACAAGCTCGACGCGGCACTGGAGTCCTCGGCGCACGGGCTGCGGGCGTTGTGGATGTCACTTGGCGTGCTGGGGGCGACGGCACTGGCACAGGCGGCGGTGGTCGTGCTCTCCGGTTCGGTGGCGCTGCTCGGCGACACCGTGCACAACGCGGCCGACGCGCTGACCGCCGTACCGCTCGGCATCGCGTTCGTCCTCGGCCGTCGTGCGGCCACGCGCCGCTTCACCTACGGGTACGGCCGCGCCGAGGACCTCGCCGGCATCGTGGTCGTACTGACGATCGCCGCCTCCGCCGCCTTCGCCGCCTGGACGGCGGTGGCACGACTGATGGACCCGCGACCCCTGCACCAGATCCCGGCGGTGGCCGCCGCGGCCGTCGTCGGTTTCGCGGGCAACGAATGGGTCGCCCGTCACCGCATCCGGGTGGGCCGTGCGATCGGCTCGGCCGCGCTGGTCGCGGACGGGCTCCACGCACGCACGGACGGGTTCACCTCGCTGGCGGTGCTGGTGGGCGCGGGCGGCGCGGCGCTCGGGTGGCAGCTCGCCGACCCGGCGGTGGGGCTCGCGATCACGGCCGCGATCGTGCTGGTGCTGCGGGACGCGGCGCGCGAGGTGTTCCGGCGGGTGCTGGACGCCGTCGACCCGGCCCTGGTGGACCGGGCGGAGCAGGCGCTGAAGGAGGTGCCGGGTGTGCGAGCGGTGGGCGAACTGCGGCTGCGCTGGATCGGGCACCGGCTGCGCGCCGAGGTGGCGGTCGTGGTCGACGGCGAGGTGAGCGTGCGGCAGGCGCACGCCATCGCGGTCGAGGCCGAGCACGCCCTGCTGCACGTGGTACCGAGGCTCACCGCGGCCCTGGTGCACGCGGACCCGGCCCCGGCTCCGGGCGAGACGGACCCGCACCTGGCCCTGGCCCACCACACCCGGAGTTGACCCGGGCTCCGCGGTCAGACGCCCAGGCCCTCCAGCACCACCGCGTTCGGCAGTTCCGCGAACGCCTTGCCCGGCACCAGCAGCTTGCCTCGGCGCCGGCCGCTGCCGACCAGGGCGTACGACAGGTCGACGACCCGGGAGTCCACCAGTACCGGCCAGCCGTCGGGGAGTCCGATCGGTGTGATGCCGCCGTATTCCATGCCGGTCTCGCCCGTGGCCACGTCCATGGGGGCGAACGAGGCCTTGCGGGCGCCGAGCCGGCGGCGGACCACCCCGTTCACGTCGGCCCGGGTGGCGGAGAGCACCACGCATGCGGCCAGGGTCGTCTCGCCGCCGCGCCTGCCCGCGACCACGACGCAGTTGGCGGACCGGTCGAGCAGTTCCTCGCCGTAGTGCTCGAGGAAGGTCGCCGTGTCGGCCCACTCGGGCTCGGTGTCGACGTACACGATCTGCTCGGCGGGCACGGTGCCGCTCCAGTGACGCAGGGCGTCGGCGACGGGAGCGGCGAGCCCGTCGAGGCACTCGGGGGCCGGGGTCGCGTGGTCGAAGTCTCCGATGGGTGCGCGCATGACGGCACGCTAACAGCGGTACACCGCCGGCCTGCCGGGCGTCTCAGCGCACGGGCGGCACCGAGACCGCCATCACCATCTCCATCGGGACGTCCCCGTCGTTGGCGTACGTGTGCGGGGTGCCGGCTTCGAAGGAGGCGCTGGCACCGGTGGGAACCCGGTGGTCGACGCCGTCGACGGTGAGGGTCAGCTCACCCGTGGTGACATGGACGAGCTCCACCGTGCCGGGAGGGTGCGGGTCCGATGGGCTGCGGTCCCCGGGCATCAGCCGCCAGTCCCACATCTCCAGCGGTCCGGGGGCCTCGGTGCCGGCGAGGAGGCGGTTGTAGCTGCCCGCGTCGGTGTGCCACAGGCGCACGGCCTGCTCGGCCGGGACGATTCGGACCGTGGGTCCCTGCTCGTAGTCGAGCAGCGTGGTGATGCTGACGCCGAGCGCGTCGCCGATCTTGACGACCGTGCCGATGCTCGGGTTGGTGCGGGCCTGCTCGATCTGGATGAGCATGCCGCGGCTGACTCCGGCGCGGGCGGCCAGCGCGTCCAGCGTGAAGCCGCGTTCGGTGCGCCACCGTTTGACGTTGCGCGCCAGGGACTGGGTCAGCAGGTCGAGGTCCGACACATTCCGTCCAATATTGTGTATGACAGGGTTGAACAAATTGAACTATGGTGAGGTGCACCTGATCGTTCACTGAACTGTACTGCGAGGCCGTTCCATGACAGCACTCTTCGCCCTGGCCACGAGCCTTCTGTGGGGTCTGGCCGACTTCGGCGGCGGGCTGCTGACGCGGCGGATGCCGGCGCTGACGGTGGTCGTCGTCTCGCAGTCGATCGCCGCGGTCGTGCTGGGCGCGATCGTGGTGGCCACGGCCGGCTGGAGCGAGGCGGGGCCGCGGCTGTGGTTCGCGCTCGCCGCGGGCCTGGTCGGCCCGGTCGCACTGCTCGCCTTCTACAAGGCGCTCGCTCTCGGCCCGATGGGCGTGGTCTCCCCGCTCGCCACCCTGAGCGTGACGGTCCCCGTCGGCGTGGGCCTCGTGCTCGGCGAGCGCCCCGGGCTGCTGCAGGTGGCGGGCATCCTGGTCGCCGTCGCCGGGGTCGTGCTCGCGGGCGGCCCCCAGCTCAGGGGGGCGCCGGTGCAGCGGCAGGCGATCTGGCTGACGCTGGTGGCGGCGCTCGGCTTCGGCACGGTGTTCGCTCTGATCACGGAGGCGTCCACCACGGTCACCGGACTGTTCCTGGCACTCTTCGTGCAACGCGCGGCCAACGTCGCCGGAGGCGGAGCCGCCCTGTACGCGGCCCTGCGCAGGGGCGCCCCGACGCTCTCCGGCGAGGGCGCCCTCCGGCGCTCCCTGCCCGCGCTCGCCTTCGTGGGCCTGGCCGACGTGGCGGCCAACGGCACGTACGCGATCGCCGCCCAGCGCGGCCCGATCACGGTGGCCGCGGTGCTCGCCTCGCTCTACCCGGTGATCACGGCGCTCGCCGCACGCGGCTTTCTCAGCGAACGGCTGCGCGCCGTGCAGACGGCGGGCGCGGGCCTGGCCGTGGTGGGCACGGTTCTGCTCGCCACCGGCTGAGAGCTTCAGGCCTCGGCCTCCAGCTCGGCGAGCCGGGCGATGTCCTCCTGGTCCAGTCGGGCCAGCGCCTGCAGCTGCTCCGGCGTGACGTCGTCCGGGATCGGGACCGGGGCCGGGGTCCGCAGCGGGGGTTGCCAGCCGGCCTCGGGCGTCCAGCGGCGTACGACCCGCGCCGGGGCCCCCGCCACCACCGCGCGGTCAGGGACGACACCCCGGACCACCGCCCCGGCCGCCACCACCACGTTCCGCCCGATCCGTGCGCCCGGCAGGATCACCGCTCCGGTGCCGATCCAGCAGCCGGGCCCGATCTCCACCGGTTCCATCCGGGGCCACTGCTTCCCGATGGGCTCATGGGGATCGTCGTAGGAGTGGTTGGTGGAGGTCACGTAGACGTATGGGCCGAAGTAGCAGTCGCTGCCGATCGTGACGGAGGTGTCGGCGATGACATGGCTGCCCCGGCCCAGGACCACACCGTCACCGAGGCGCAGGATCGGGTCCGGGCCGAGGTCGAGGTCCGGCATGAGCCCGGCGGTCAGCGTGACCTGCTCGCCGATGATGCAGTGGGAGCCCAGGTGGATCCAGGGTTCGCCGAAGACCGTGCCGAGCGGGAAGGCGAGTCTGGTACCTGTTCCCATCGCTCCGAAGCGGAAGCGCCCGGGGTGCTCCGCCGTCACCGAACCCGTGCGTTGCATCCACGCCCAGCCCGCGTGGACGGCGCGCTGCGCGAGGCCGCGACGCCATGATGAGAACGTGTTCCTGCTCCTGAGCACCCGCTTACCGTAATCGGCCGGCCGTGCGGCCGGGCGTCCGGGCGCCTGTGATCTTCGCCCCACCGATGACGTACCGTGCCGGTGTACCCACCAGGAGGAGACGGCCATGACGCAGAAGGCGCTGACAGCGGGGATCGGCGGCAGGGATCCCAGGGTGGATCGGGAGGCGTTCGTGTCCCCCACGTCGGTGGTGATCGGGGACGTGACGCTGCACGCGGGCGCGAGCGTCTGGTACGGGGCGGTACTGCGCGGCGACGTCGAGCGGATCACCGTCGGCGCGAGCAGCAACGTCCAGGACAACTGCACCCTGCACGCCGACCCGGGCTTCCCGGTCACCGTCGGCGAACGGGTCTCCATCGGGCACAACGCGGTCGTCCACGGGGCGACCGTCGAGGACGACTGCCTGATCGGCATGGGCGCCACCGTCCTCAACGGCGCGGTGATCGGCGCGGGCTCCCTGGTCGCCGCCCAGGCCCTGGTTCCGCAGGGCATGCGGGTGCCCCCGGGCTCACTGGTGGCGGGCGTGCCCGCGAAGGTCAAGCGCGAGCTGACCGCCGAGGAGCGGGAGGTCGTCACACTGAACGGCACGATGTACGCGGACCTGGCGCGGGCGCACCGCGAGGTGCACGAGGAGCGGTGAGCCTCACTCCGAGGCCGGCACGGTCTCCGGTTCCGTCTCCTGTGCCTCTCCGACCGCCCTGCCGGCCTTGCGCTTCACGATCAGCATCGAGGCCAGGCCGATCAGCACCGCCGCCACCAGTCCGAGGTAGGAGAACTGCTTCAGCCAGGACTCGGCGACGACACCCACGTAGTAGACGACCGCCGTCGTGCCGCCCGCCCAGACGACGCCGCCCAGGAAGTTGGCGATCAGGAACTTCCAGTACGGCATCCCCAGCACACCGGCGAGCGGCCCGGCGAAGATCCGGAGCAGGGCGACGAACCGGCCGAAGAAGACCGCCCACATGCCCCACTTCTCGAAGGACCGCTCGGCGGTCGCGACATGGCCCTCGCTGAAGTGCCTGGGGAACTTCCTCCCGAGCCACGCCAGCAGCGGCCGTCCGCCCTTGCGGCCGATCGCGTAGCCGATGGAGTCGCCGACGACGGCTCCGAGGCTCGCGCAGGCCCCGAGGACCACCGGGTTGACGGAACCGTGCCGGGAGGACAGCAGGGCCGCCGACACCAGGACGATCTCGCCCGGCAGCGGGACGCCCAGGCTCTCCAGACCGATGACCAGGGTCACCACGGCGTAGACGGCGACCGCGGGGACCGTGTCGAGCCACTCCTGGACGTGCACCGCCGGTTCCTCCCGCTTCGCGTCCCTGCCTTCACGGCGTGCGCGCACCGGGCGGGCACCGCACACCCCGTGAAGCCTACCGGTTCAGCCGGCCGTGCCGCCGTCCCGGAGGTCGCACCGGCGGCGCGACGACACCGCCTGCTCCGCGTTCAGCGGTGGCTCGGCCCCCGGTGCCCCGGCGGCCGGTACGGCGCGGTCAGCCGTTCGGCCGCAGGGTCCACACCACCCGCATCTCCCCGGTGACGGCTCCGTCCTCGCGCTGGATGGCGACGGCGACGGGGAACTCGGGGCGCAGGCCGGCGTCCAGTTCGGCGACGACCTCGGCGGCGGGGCGGCCGAGCGTGGCGGTCGCGGTGACCGGGCCCATCGCCAGCTTCTTGTAGGCGATCTCGGCGCTGACGGCGAGCGGTACGGCCCGCGACAGCTGTTCCCCGAACGCGGCCAGCACGATCGCGCCACTCGCCGACTCCCCGAGCGTGAACATCGCTCCGGCGTGCGGCCCGCCGACATGGTTGTGGAAGTCGCTCCGGTCCGGCAGGGCCACCACGGCCTTCTCCGGCGTGGTCTCGAGGAACTCCAGGTTGAGGGTCCTGGCCATCGGCACCGTGGCGGCGAGCATCTCGCCGATCGACATCTGGTCTGCGCTCATGAGGCGGAATGTTACCCGTGAGTAGCGACTGCTGGAAGAGGCCGGATCCGGTCAGCCGATGCTGAAGGCGCCGTCGGGAGGTTCGGGCGACGGGACGGCGTTCTCGTCACGCACCGCCTCCGCGCCGCCGATGAAGTCCCGGAGCGCCGCGCCGTGTTCGACGCGGGCCGGGAACGCGTCCGCGGCGGACCGGCGGGCCAGCGGAGCCGTGTCCAGGGGCCGGTGTGCGGCGATGAGCACGGCGTTGCCGAAGCGGCGGCCGCGCAGGACGGCCGGTTCGGCGATCAGCACCAGTTCCTGGAACAACGCCGCGAACGTGGCGAGTTGGGAGCGCAGGAAGGCGAAGGGCGCGGCGTCGGCGAGGTTCGCCAGATAGACGCCGTCCGGGCGCAGCACCCGCTCGGCGGCGCGTGCGTACGCCACCGTCGTCAGGTGGGCGGGGACACGGGAGCCGCCGAAGACGTCCGCGATCACGATGTCCGCCGAGGACGGCGGGGCGGCCTCCAGCCAGGCGCGGGCGTCGGCCGCGTGCAGGGCGACGCCGGAGCCGGCGGGCAGCGGCAGGTGCTCCACGACGAGGTCCAGCAGGCCCCGGTCGGCCTCCACCACATCCTGCCGTGAGCCGGGCCTGGTCGCGGCGACATAGCGCGGGAGCGTGAGCGCGCCCCCGCCGAGGTGGACCACGTCCAGCGCCCGACCGGGCTCCGCGGCCGTGTCCAGCACATGGCCGAGCCGTCGCGCGTACTCGAACTCCAGGTGTGCCGGGGCGTCCAGATCGACGTACGACTGCGGCGCCCCGTCGACCGTGAGGAGCCAGGCCCGCCCACGATCGACGTCGGGCATCAGCTTGGCGGTGCCGTGGTCGGTGGTACGGGTGACGGGTATGGGCTCGCTCACGGCTCCATTGTGCGGGTGCGGGAAGACCGTGGCCTTCCCGCACCCGCCCGGACGGCACCGTCAGAAGACGGGCGTCACCAGACGGACGTCACCGTGCCGGCGCCGATCGTCCGTCCGCCCTCGCGGATCGCGAACCCCAGCCCCGGCTCCAGCGGTACCTCGCGGCCCAGCTCCACCGTCATCGAGACCGTGTCGCCGGGGCGGGCGACGGCCGTCTCCCCGAGGTCGACGTCCCCGACGACATCCGCGGTACGGATGTAGAACTGCGGCCGGTAACCGGTCGTCACCGGTGTCGTACGGCCACCCTCGCGGGCCGACAGCACATACACCCGCGCGGTGAAGCGGCGGCGGGGCTCCACGCTGCCGGGCGCCGCGACCACGTGGCCGCGGCGGACCGCGTCGCGCGGCACCCCGCGCAGCAGCAGCGCGACGTTGTCGCCCGCCTGCGCCTCCTCCATGGGCTTGCCGAAGGTCTCCAGGCCGGTGACCACCGTCTCCACGTCGGCGCCGAGCACCTCGACCCGGTCGCCGACCCGGACCGTGCCGCGCTCGACGGCGCCGGTGACCACCGTGCCGCGGCCGGTGATGGTGAGCACGTTCTCCACCGGCAGGAGGAAGGGCGCGTCCACGTACCGCTCGGGCATGGGCACATACGTGTCCACGGCGTCGAGCAGCGCGTCGACGGCCGCGGTCCAACGCGGGTCCCCCTCCAGGGCCTTCAGTCCGGAGACGCGCACGACCGGTACGGAGTCCCCCGGATAACCCTGCGCGGTGAGCAGGTCGCGGACCTCCAGTTCGACGAGGTCGGTGAGTTCCTCGTCGCCCGCGTCGGCCTTGTTGAGGGCGACCACGATGTGGTCGACTCCCACCTGCCGGGCGAGCAGCACGTGTTCGGCGGTCTGCGGCATGATCCCGTCGAGCGCGGAGACGACGAGGATCGCCCCGTCGAGCTGCGCGGCCCCGGTGACCATGTTCTTGACGTAGTCGGCGTGACCCGGCATGTCCACGTGCGCGTAGTGGCGGGTGTCGGTCTCGTACTCGACGTGGGCGATGTTGATGGTGATGCCGCGCGCCGCCTCCTCCGGGGCCCGGTCGATCCGGTCGAACGGCACGAAGGTGCCGGACCCGCGCTCGGCGAGGACCTTGGTGATGGCGGCGGTCAGGGTGGTCTTGCCGTGGTCGACATGGCCCATCGTGCCGATGTTCAGGTGCGGTTTGGTGCGCACGTATGCCGTCTTGGGCATGGCTGTACCTCGAAGCCTCTTGAAGGAAGGGGGACCCCCGGGAACGCGCCGACCCTCCCCCTGCGGGGTCCGCCGGACGATCCGGGAAGGGTCAGCTTCGGGCGCCGTCGGCTGCGGCCACGAGGATGAGGACGGCAGCCTTCGGGGCATCCGCTGCGGCGGATGCTGCGAGGACGAAGGCGTACCGGAACATGCCGTAAAGCATCGTCCACTCGCCCGTCGGCGTCGAACGGTTTTTCGCCGGGCCGAGTTCGGCGAGATCAGTGCGAGATGCCTCTCGGGCTCATGAAGCGACCCATACGGCGATCACACACACCGGTCGGTTACTGTCGCCGGATGCTCGATGCCACCACCCGCCCTGGGGGCACCGCCACCGCCACGGTCTCTCCCCGGGCCGTCGCCACGGAGCTCACCGCGCCACCGGCCGCCGTCGTCGCACCGCTCGGGTTCACGGCGCGCTGCACAAGAGTTCTGCTGTCGCCCTGGTCGCGCCTGACCCTGCTGGTCCTGCTGCTCGCGGCGGCGGCTTCGTGTGTGCTGGCGTTCGAGCCGCAGCGACTGCTGGCACACGGCTGGCCACCGCGGCTGGGAGGTGCCGCGGCGGCCGTCGTCTTCGCGGTGGCATACGGGTTGTGCACGGTCGCGTTCGTGCCGCGCCCGCTGCTGAACCTCGCGGCGGGCGCTCTGTTCGGCTCGCCGCTCGGTACGGGCGGGGCCCTGACGGGCACCGTGCTCGGGGCCGGGATCGCGTTCGGGCTCGGCCGGGTGCTCGGGCAGGACGCGCTGCGCCCGCTGCTGCGCGGGCGCTGGCTGAAGGCGGCGGACGCACAGCTCAGCCGGCACGGTTTCCGCTCGATGATGGCGGCCCGGCTGTTCCCGGGGGTGCCGTTCTGGGCGGCCAACTACTGCGCGGCCGTCTCCCGGATGCGCTGGGCGCCGTTCCTGCTGGCGACGGCGCTCGGGTCGGTCCCGAACACCGCCGCGTACGTCGTCGCCGGAGCCCGCGCGGCGAAGCCCACCTCGCCCGCCTTCCTCGTCGCGCTCGTCTTCATCGCCGTACCGGCGCTGGCGGGTGCGGTGGTGGCCTGGCGGAAGCGCCATCGCCTCAGGCGCGTCTAGTGCCTTTCTTCCGGATCAGGCGGGCGTGAGGAACGGTCGTTCTCCCCCAGGACATGTCCTAAATCAGTCCTAAATCGCCTCCAGGATCATCGCGTTGGCGAGTCCGCCGGCCTCGCACATCGTCTGCAGGCCGTAACGGGCCCCGCGCGCGCGGAGTGCGTGCACGAGCGTCGTCGTCAGGCGGGTGCCGCTCGCGCCCAGCGGGTGGCCGATGGCGATGGCCCCGCCGTGCACGTTGACCTTGGCGAGGTCGGCGCCCGTCTCCTGCCGCCAGGCCAGCACGACGGAGGAGAAGGCCTCGTTCACCTCGAACAGGTCGATGTCGTCGAGCGTCAGCCCCGACCTGCGCAGCACCTTCTCGGTGGCCGGGACGACCCCGGTGAGCATCAGCAGCGGGTCGGACCCGGTCACCGCGAAGCTGTGCAGACGGGCGAGCGGGCGAAGGCCGAGGCGGGCCGCCGTCTCGCTGGAGGTGATCATCACGGCGGAGGCGCCGTCGTTGACGGGGCTGGCGTTCCCGGCGGTGACGTTCCACTCGATCTGCGGGAAGCGTTCGGCGTACGCGGGGTCGTGGTACGCGGGCTTGAGGCCGGCGAGTATCTCGACCGTGCTGCCGGGCCGTACGCACTCGTCACGCGTGAGGCCCTCCAGCGGGGCCGTCTCCGCGTCGAACAGCCCGGCTTCCCAGGCCGCGGCCGCCTTCCGGTGCGAGGAGACGGCGAAGGCGTCCATCTGGTCACGGCCGATCGACCACTTGGCGGCGATCAGCTCCGCGCTGATGCCCTGCGGGACCAGGCCTTCCGGGTAACGCTCGGCGACACCGGGCCCGAAGGGGTCCTTGCCCGCGGGCACGTTCGACCACATCGGCACACGGCTCATGGACTCCACACCGCAGGCCACGACGATGTCGTACGCGCCCGACATCACGCCCTGCGCGGCGAAGTGCACGGCCTGCTGGGAGGAACCGCACTGGCGGTCCACGGTGGCCGCGGGCACCGTCTCCGGGAAGCCCGCGGACAGGACGGCATAGCGGGTGGTGTTCATGGCCTGCTCGCCGACCTGGTCGACGGTCCCGCCGATCACGTCGTCGATGAGCGCCGGGTCGACGCCCGAGCGCTCGACGAGGGCGCGCAGGGTGTGTGCCAGGAGCTGCACGGGGTGGACGTCGGCGAGGGCGCCGTTCGGCTTGCCTTTCCCGACGGGGGTGCGTACGGCTTCGACGATGACGGCGTCACGCATGGTGCGGGCCTCCTTGTCCGGCGGCTGCCGGTGCTTCGATTACCGGTGAGTAGGAAATCTGGACCCACCATAACGCGCAAGGTTGGAAAATCAAACCCTCACCTAGACTGGGCCCATGGCCCCCTCCAAAGACCCGCGCCCCTGCTCCATCGCCGACACCCTGGCCCTGGTCGGCGAGAAGTACTCCCTGCTCGTCCTGCGTGAGGTGTGCCTCGGCAACGGACGCTTCGACCAGCTCGTGCGCAACATCGGCGCGCCGCGCGACATCCTGGCCGCACGCCTGAAGCGCCTGGTGGAGGCGGGGATCCTGACGAAGCGGCTCTACAGCGAGCGTCCGCAGCGCTACGAGTACCGGGCCACACCGGCGGGCCTGGAACTGGAGCCGGTCCTCATGACCCTCAAGGAATGGGGCGACCGCCATCTGAGGGAAGACGGCGATCGCCCCATGGTGATCGAACACATCTGCGGCAACGAACTCGTCCCGGTGGTCACCTGCTCCGTCTGCGGCGGCGAAGTGCGTCACGAGGACCTGACCGCGCACCCGCAGGTGCCGGGCTGGACGGTCTCCGGCCCGGCCGCCGCGTAGACCCGCTCACCCGGCCCTACGACCCGCGCACCCGGTCCTACGCGGTCCCCTTGTACACGTCGAGCCGCCCGCACATCCCGAACTTCCCGCGGGCGGACGGCTGCTCGGCCCGTACGACCGCGTCGGCGAGGTGCGACACGTCGCCGCGCTCCAGGCGACCGAGCTGGTCACCGGTGGCCGCCACGGCGGTTCGGGCACCGCGCTCCCACCGCTCACGCCATTCGGCCAGCCCCGGCCGTACGAGCGCGGCGGCGGCCCGGTGGAAGGCGGCGAGCGGCTCGGGACCGTCCGCGTCGCGCAGCGCCCGGTAGCCCTCCAGGGCCAGATCGCACCTGGCCCGGGCGATCCGCTCCTGTTCCTCCTCGGGGGCGTCGGCCGGGATCGCGGTCGCGGCGGCGTAGGTCTCCGGGTCGGTCAGGTACTGCGGGGGCAGCGTGAGGACGGCGTCGCCCGCCTCGGGCAGCCCGCTGTTCTGCATGAGGACGGTGATGCGGAGGTCGTCCTCGTTGACCAGCCGGTGGATGGTGCCCGGCGTGAACCACGCGACGGTGCCCGGCTCGAGCCGTGTGACCTCGTACCCGGACGTCGTCAGCGTCTGCACCGCGCCGCGCCCGCCGGTCACGACGTACGCCTCCGAGCAGGTCAGGTGCATGTGGGGGGTACCGCCGCACACGCCGTCGCTCGCGGGCCGGCCGTAGACGGACAGGTGTGAGACGGCGACGGCGCCCGGCAGCCCGGTGAACCCCGCTGCGCTCACCACGGATGCCCCTCGAGGTACTTGGCGACCTCCTCACGCTCCCACACGCCGTCCGCGACGACGACCCGGTAGCGGCGGCGCAGTGTGTCGCCCGGGGTCAGCTCCAGCTCGTCGTAGAAGGCCCAGGAGGGGGCGACGGCGGCGAAGGGGTCGTTGCGCACGAACCAGTGGGCGGGGTGGGCACCCCGCTCGCCGAGGTGGTCGTTCTCGGGGGCGTGCACGAAGACGAGGGTGGCGTGCCCGTCGGTGCCCTCGTGCTCCCCCGAGTACGCGAGCCAGGGGGCCTGCCGTCCCATCAATCCCGGGCCTTCCGCCTCCGGAGCGACGACCCGACCGTCGCGGAAGGCGCGCGGGCCGCGCCAGAACAGGCCCGTGTAGCCGGCCATCTCCCGCCCGGCCGTCGTCGGGCTGCCGAACAGCAGCGGCTCGTCGCGGCGGTTGGTGATCGCGGAGGTCCAGGTCAGCGCCCAGGAGCCGGAGGCGGGGTCGACGTCGTGCACCTCGATGCGGCGCTGCTCCTCGGCCCACAGCTCGCCGGTGTACGGGTGCCAGGTGAGCCGCTCGGCGATGACCGCACGGTCGCCGTCCGCATCGATCTCGTCGAAGCGGACGTGCGCCATGGAACCGACGCGTTCCGGCAGCTCCAGATAGCCCTCACCGTGCACGTAGGTGTTGCCGCCCCACAGGTTCTGCCCCGACAGGTGCGAGGCGGTCAGCTGCAGGCCCTTGTGCCAGCGGTGGTCGTTGGGCCGGTAGTCGGTGACGACGTCGCCGGCGAGCGTCCGGATCGGGTGCAGATACGGCTTGGGCGCCTCCCAGCCCGCCTCGGGGCCGTAGACGTAGGAGAAGAGTTCGACGCCGGTCGTCGGTTCGGTGAGCGTGATGCGGTCGCCGTGCGCGTGCACGATGCGCAGGGTCGCGGTCATGCGGACGCCTCCTCGTTCGGCGTCGCCGAGGACGCCTGAGCCACCACGGGCGCCCAGCCGGGCGCGCCTCCGTGCAGGGCGGTGTAGTAGGGGTCCCCGGGGCCGATCTCCCCCGCCCGGACGGTCGCGTCGGTGAACGCCGACTTGTACAGCGCGGTGATCAGCTCCAGGCTGGTCCGTCCGTCGGCGCCGCTGCTGCGGGGCCGCTCGCCCGCGCGCATGCCGGCGACCAGCTCGCGCAGCTGCGCCAGGTGCGAGCTCGGCACGTCCTCGCCGAAGTCCCGCCAGGCCGCGGCCTCCTCCTCGGGCACGTCGGGGGCCGGGGTGATGCGCCAGTTGTCGTTGCCGTGGCCGTACAGGTGCTTGAGTTCCACGGTGGCGCGCTCGCAGTCGATGCGGACGCGGCTGACCTCGTCCGGGCTGAGCACGCTGTTCACGATGGTCGCGAGGGCGCCGTTCTCGAACCGTACGAGCGCCGTCGACACGTCCTCCGTCTCCACGTCGTGGACCAGACGCCCGGCCATGGCCCGCACCTCGCTCCACGGTCCGAGCAGGTCCAGGAGGAGGTCCATCTGGTGGATGCCGTGACCCATGGCCGGGCCGCCGCCCTCGGTGTGCCAGCGGCCGCGCCAGGGCACGGCGTAGTAGGCCGCGCTGCGGTACCAGGTGGTCTGACAGTGCGCGACCAGCGGGCGGCCCAGGGCCCGCTCGGTGAGCAGCCGCCGCACGTGCCGGGATCCTGAGCCGAAGCGGTGCTGGAAGACGATCGCCGCGTACGGGCCCCCGTCCGCGCCCTCCTCCGCCTCGACGGCGTCGAAGTCGGCCAGCGTCGGCACCGGCGGCTTCTCGCACCACACCCAGGCGCCGGCCCGCAGCGCGGCGACGGTCTGCTCACGGTGCAGGGTGGGCGGTGTGCAGATGCTGACCAGGTCCGGCCGCTGCTCCTGAAGCATGCGGTGCAGGTCGGTGTACGTGTGCGGGATGCCGGCCTCGGTGCAGAAGCGTTCGACCGCGCCGGGGTCGATGTCGACCGCGGCCACGATCTCGGTCTCGCCCTCCTCGGCGAGGCCGGCCAGCGCGGACCGGTGGTAACGCGCGATGCCGCCCGTGCCGACGATCGCGGCCCTGATGCGGCGGCCCGCGTACGGCGGCACCGGGCGGTCGGCGCGGGGCTTGGGGATCACGGCTCGGCGGGGCGGCGGGTCGGGCGTGCTCCGTGGACTCGTGCCATCGTCGGCGGCGGACGCGTTGCGGTCTGTGGGCATGGACGTGATCAGCGCTCCATCGGACGTGACGTCTGACGTTGGCCAACGCGTGTTGACTCCCGAGGACCCGGGGGACAGCAAGCGCTTTCCCTACGCTCGAACGTAAGCGGCGCGCCGGCAGCCGGTCAACACCACGGATGCGTGAGGTTCGAGACCGGAAGGCGGGGGTCGGGCGCGGGCGGCCGGGCCGTGCGCACCAAGCGCAGGCAAAGCCCCGCGTGACGGGACCGTCGTGCCGGGACGCCGCGCTGCCACCCCTCACGTTCGATCACCGGCCGCGCCCGGGCAGGCCGCGTTCCGGTGCGCCTAGCGCCGCCTCCACGATCGGCTCTTGGAATCCGCCACGTCACACCTTGGCTTGAATCCCTCACCCTCGGGCCGGCCCAGAGCTCAACGAGGCGGCGTCCCGAAGAGCCACGGACACGGTGCCGACGCGACCAGAATTCCCCAATTCCCCAGCACACAAAGGACCGTGACCAACCACATACCGCACGCGTAGCCGAGTGGTAGCGCGCTGTCAGTCCCTGCCCCTAGGCTTGTCCGCATGTCCCCCGAATCCATGAGCCCTGGTTCCACGCGCTCTGCCGAGGACCTGAACGAGCGGATCCGCGCGCTGTGGATGCGTGCGGGCGGCTCTCTGTCGGCCGAGGAGCGCGCGGAGTACGAGCTGTTGGTCGTCGAGTGGGCGGCGGCGATACGCGGCAGGGTCATAGAGGCGGCCTGACACGCCCCGCCCCACACGCCGGCGGGCCGTGACGTCACCGCCCGCCGGCCACCCTCAGCACGGCGCCCGTCGTGTACGAGGACTCCGGGGACATCAGCCAGGCGATCGCCGCAGCGATCTCCTCGGCACGGCCGGCCCGGCCCAGCGGGATCGTCACCGCCATCCGCCGGGGCCGGTCCGGGTCGCCCATCGCCGCATGGATCTCGGTGTCGATCAGCCCGGGTGCCACCGCGTTGACGCGGATGCCGTCCGGCCCCAGCTCCTTGGAGAGGCCCACCGTCAGGGCGTCCACCGCGGCCTTGGACGCCGCGTAGTGGACGTACTCACCGGGGCTGCCCAGCGTCGCCGCCCCCGAGGACACGTTGACGATGACGCCGCTCCCGCGTGCCGCCATCTCCCGCGCGGCCCGGCGCGAACACAGCAGCGTTCCCAGCAGGTTGACCTCCACCACCCGGCGCAGCACGGCGGCGTCCGCGTCCGCCAGCCGACCCAACGGCCCTGTCAGCCCGGCATTGTTCACCAGACCCGTCACCGGCCCGAGGACGTCGGCGGCCGTCCCGAAGAGCCGGTCGACGTCGGCCTCGTCGGACGTGTCCCCGCGCATGGTGACACATCGCGCCCCCGCTTCCCGTACGGCCCGCGCGGTCCGCTCCGCGGCCTCGGCGTCGCGCACATACCCGAGCGCCACATCGTGCCTGTCCGTCGCGAGCCGCACGCAGGTGGCGGCACCGATCCCGCGGCTGCCGCCCGTGACCACCGTCACCGGACGTGTCATCTGTCGTCCCCCTGTCTAGCCGTACCGGAGTGGATCACCATACGCGCGCAACCCTGCGCCCGGAGCCTCACCTGCCTGGCGGTCAGTTCTGCGCAGGCGCCCGCCCTTTGACGACGAGACAGACACAGGGCCACCGGGTATGCGCCCGGTGCCGCGTTTACACCCGACCGGCCCCGTCGGATCACACCTTGCACTTGTCCGATATGACAGTTATGTGCGGGCTCTATACGTTCGTCGCAGTTCGGCTGCCCGGCCGGCGTCTCTGCGACAGAAGGAAATGACATGCCCACGCGTACCTTCGCCGTGGCCGCCGCCCTAGTAGGCGCGACCGCCCTCGCCACCTCCGGCCTCACCTATGCATCGGCCGCCGGACCCGACAAGCCCGCCCCGGCCGACAAGCCGGCCGCCGGACCGGCGGTCGCAGTCCACCGGGCGGCCCCGCCTGTCCGGCACCCCGCTCCCGCCGCACCGGCGCCCGCCGGCAAGGGCAAGACGGACGTGAAGCGGGACGAGGGCCGCGACGGCGGCCACAAAAGCGGGGAGGACCGCGGCCGCGGGGAGAACCACGGCGGCGGGGAGAACCACGGCGGCGGGGAGCGTCACGGCCACGAACGCAGGCACGAGGGCAGGATCGAGTTCAACGAGCGGACGTACCCCGCTGTCGAGGACGGCTGCATCGTCGCCGCCAGCGGGCTCGGCTCCAGCAGCTTCAGCATCTTCAACGACAGCGACAAGACCGTCGAGGTCTTCCGCGGGTTCACCTGTGACAACGGGCCCCCGGTCGCCGTCGTCGGCCCCCACGGCGACACCTTCGGGGTGGTGCCCCGCACCGCTCACGAGGGCTACGGCGACCAGGAGGACCACGAGGGCTTCGGCGGCGCTGGGGGCTACGGCGGTTTCAGGGGCCTGTTCCCGGACGACGGTGTCGTGGGCAGCTTCCGGGTGATCGGGCACGACGACGAGTGGTGACGGCACAGCCCGGAACACTTCCCTCGGGGCCCGCCTCCGAACCCGCCCCCGCACACCCCTTGGCCCTGCCTCCCCCGTCCCCGACACTGAGCCGATGACCCAGCGCGTGGAGCTCGCGACCGTGATGGACCGGCTGGCCGTCGACGGACTCGTCACCGAGTACGCGGCGGCCGTGGACGACGGGGACTGGGAGGCGTACCGGGATCTGTTCACGGAGGACGGGCGCGCCGACTACCGCTCGGCCGGCGGGATCGAGGGCGATGCCGGGCAGGTCGCCGGGTGGCTCGAGGAGACCATGCGGCTGTTTCCCCTGCGCCAGCACCTGATCGTCAACCGGCGCATCCGGTTCGGCGTGCTCGAGCGGGACATCGGCGACACGGCCCGGGTGCGGGCCGACTACGTCAATCCGATGGGCTTCGTGAGCGGGGACGAGGACGGCGGGACGCCCGAGCCGGACTTCGTCTGCGGAGGGCGCTACGCGTTCACGTTCCTGCGCACGGACGACGGCTGGCGGCTGCGCGCGGTGGTCGTGCGGGAGAAGTGGCGCCGCGCGCCGCGTCCGTCCGCCTGAGCAGCAACGGGCAGCCCCTCGCCGCAGGCAGAGGCCCCCTGTCGGGGATTCCTGCGGGGCGCGCACACTGGAGACATGTTCTGGGGAGGGAACCGCCGCATCCGAAGGCTCAGCGACTGGCTCGCCTCCCGGTGGTGGCGCGGTGTCGCGGCCGTGGTCGCCGGTGCGCTGCCGATGCTCGCCTTCCCGGCGCCGTCGTGGTGGTGGTTCGCGTACGTCTGCCTGGTCCCGTGGATCCTGCTCGTCCGTACGGCACCGACCGGTAAGCGGGCCGCGTACGACGGCTGGCTCGGCGGCTTCGGCTTCATGACGGCCGTGCACCACTGGCTGATACCGAGCCTGAACGTGTTCACGTTCGTCATCGCGGCGCTGCTCGGAGCGCTGTGGGCGCCGTGGGGTTGGCTGGTGCGGCGGTTCCTGGCCGGACTGCCCTCACCGGGGCGGAGCGGCGCGGCCCTGGTCGTCCTGCCGTCGGGCTGGCTGATGGTGGAGCTGGTCCGTTCCTGGCAGGGGCTCGGCGGACCGTGGGGGCTGCTGGGGTCGAGCCAGTGGCAGGTGGAGCCCGCGCTGCGACTCGCCTCGGTCGGCGGGGTGTGGCTGCTGAGCTTCCTGGTCGTGGCCGTGAACATCGCCCTGGCGCTGCTGGTGTCCGTGCCCGCTTCACGCGTGCCGGCCCTGGCCGGGCTGGTCGCGGCGGCCGCCGTGGCCTCGGCGGCCTGGGTCTGGTCGCCGAGGCCCGATGTCGACGGACGGGTGCGCATCGCGGTCGTGCAGCCCGGGATCGTGGCCGGCACCGAAAGCGGCATCAAACGCTTCGACCTGGAGGAGCGGCTGACCCGCGAACTGGCCGGTCATCAGGTGGATCTGGTCGTCTGGGGTGAGAGCAGCGTCGGCTTCGACCTGGGGCAGCGGCCCGATCTGGCCCGCCGGATCGCGGCGCTGTCCCGGCAGGTGAGGGCCGACGTCCTCGTCAATGTCGACGCCCGCCGCTCCGACCGTCCGGGCATCTACAAGAGTTCGGTGCTCATCGGCCCGGACGGTCCGACCGGCGACCGCTACGACAAGATGCGGCTCGTCCCGTTCGGCGAGTACATACCGGCGCGGTCCGTGCTCGGCTGGGCCACCTCGGTCGGCAAGGCGGCCGGTGAGGACCGCAGGCGCGGCACCGAGCAGGTGCTGATGAACGTGGGGAAGGGGCTGCGCGTCGGCCCGATGGTCTGCTTCGAGTCCGCGTTCCCGGACATGAGCCGCCATCTCGCCGAGGACGGTGCCGACGTGCTGCTCGCGCAGTCGTCGACGTCCACCTTCCAGCACAGCTGGGCGCCGGAGCAGCACGCCTCGCTGGCCGCGCTGCGCGCTGCGGAGACCGGTCGTCCGATGGTGCACGCCACGCTGACCGGGGTTTCCGCCGTCTATGGTCCGAGCGGCGAACGGGTCGGCTCCTGGCTCGGCACCGACCGGAGCACATGGTCGCTGTACGAGGTGCCGACCGCCCACGGCGTCACCCCGTACGTCCGCTTCGGCGACTGGCCGTTGCACGGCGCGCTGCTGGTGATCGCCGGGGTCGGTGCGACCGAGGGGCTTCGGGCGCTCAGGCTTCGACGGCGCGCTCCCGCAGCGCGGTCACGACCCGCTCGCACAGCTCGTGTGTCGCCAGTGCGTCCCTGGCGCTGAGCACCTTGCCTGCGCGGACGGCGTCGAGGAAGCCGAGTGTCGCCTGTTCGATGCCGCGCTGCCGGGCCACCGGCACCCAGTCGCCGCGCCGGCGCACGGTCGGCTGGCCCTTGTGGTCGACGATCTCGGCGAGATTGAGCACCTGCCGCTTGGAGTCCTGCCCGGAGACCTCCAGGATCTCCTCGGCGGAACCGCTCAGCCGGTTCATCACGCCGAGCGCGGTGAATCCGTCGCCGGACAGCTGGAGCACCACGTGGTGCAGCAACCCGCCCTCGACACGCCCCCGCACGGTCACGTCGTCCACCGTGCCGGGCACCAGGAACCGCAGGGTGTCGACGACGTGGACGAAGTCGTCGAGGATCATCCTGCGCGGCTCCTCGGGCAGTCCGACGCGGTTCTTCTGCATCAGGATGAGGTCACGCGGGTGGTCGGCGCACTGGACGTATCCGGGTGCGTGACGCCGGTTGAAGCCGACCGCGAGGCTGACGTTCCGCTCCTCCGCGAGCCGTACCAGCCGCTCGGAGTCGGCGAGTTCGTAGGCGAGCGGCTTGTCGACGTACGTCGGTATGCCCGCCTGGAGGAGCCGGGTGACGATCTCGGGGTGGGTGGTGGTGGGAGCGTGGACGAACGCCGCGTCCAGGTCCTGTGCGAGCAGCAGTTCCAGATCGGCGTGCCTCCGCTCGTGCGGTAGGTGCAGGCTGTCGCCGACGCGGTGGAGGGTGGCGGGGGTGCGTGTCTGGAGGTGCAGTTCGATCCCCGGCTGCAGTGCGAGCACCGGCAGATAGGCCTTCTGCGCGATGTCACCGAGTCCGATGCAGCCGACCTTCACGACGGGCTCCTAGGGATTGCCGACGGGTGCCTGGTCCGAAGCATACGGCGGCTGCGGCGGCCGCCAGTCGGCGATGCCCGCGAGGCCGCGCAGCAGCAGCCCGGGGGCGGCCCGCGACAGCGCGGCGATCGCGACGTTGCGTACGGCGGTCCCCGCGCGGCCGCTCATCATGTTCAGGCGGGCGGTCCGGACGGCCTGGCGGGTGAGGGCGGTCGTCCGCGGAAGCCGGGCGGCAGTGTACGCGGCCAGGTCGTCGCAGTGGTGGGCGAGCACGATCGCGTCCTCGATGGCCTGGTTGCCCCCCTGGCCCAGCGTGGGGGGCATGGCGTGCGCGGCGTCGCCGAGGAGGGCGACCCTGCCGCGGTGATGAGCGGGCAGCGGCTCGGCGAGGTGGTGGACGTCGTGGCGCAGGACGTCCTCGGGGCGGGCGGCGGCGAGCACGGCGGGGATCGGCTCGTGCCAGTCGCCGAACCGCCGCAGGAGTTCGGCCCTCTCGTCGTCGGACGCGGACCGCCCGGCGGGAACGACGGCCGCCGCATAGGCGTAGATCCGGCCGTCCTTGAGGGGGTGCGTGCCCCAGATGCGGCCTCGGCCCCAGGTCTCGTGGGGGGCGAACGCGGGTCCGGGCAGCGGGATCATGAGGCGCCAGGTGGTGAATCCGGAGTAGACGGGTCCCGGGTGGTGCGGGAACAGGGTCCGGCGCACGCAGGAGTGGATGCCGTCGGCGGCCGCGACCAGGTCCGCCTCCAGGTCTCCGTCGGAGGTGGTGACCCGGGCCGGGCGGTCGGTGCCGCCGGGGTCGGCGACGCTCGCCGCGGTGGCCGTGCGGATGGCGTCCGGTGGAAGCAGGGCGGTCAGGCTGTCGATGAGGGTGGCCCGGGGCAGCAGGACGAGCGGGCCGCCGAACCGCTCGGCCGCGGCAGCGGCGCTGGTCCGGGTGAGCCAGCGGCCACCGGGGGTGCGCAACCCGCCGTCGCCCTGCCAGGCGGCGAGGTCGCGGAGCGCGTCGCCGATGCCGACGACGTCCAGGGCGCGCAGGGCGTTCGGGGCGAGCGAGAGGGCCGCGCCGACCGGTTCGAGGCAAGGAGCGCGTTCCAGCACGGTGACCCGTAGCCCGCGCCGGTGCAGGGCCGCGGCTGCCGTGAGGCCGCCGATGCCGCCGCCGATCACGATCGCACGCGACCGCTGTGCCATGACTCCTCCTCATGCTTCATGATGCTCCACTGCGGCACTACACTTGTAGTGTCCAGCGTGTCGACCGTACTACAGAAGTAGTACGTCCGGTAGGTTGACCTTCATGTCCGCACGCGCCACGGGCGCCCCTCGCGCCGAACTCATCGCCGACACCGCGCTCGCGCTGCTCGCCGAGCGCGGGATGCGGGGACTGACCCACCGGGCCGTCGACGAGGCGGCGGAGCTGCCCGAGGGCTCGACCTCGAACCTGGCGCGCACCCGTGTGGCCCTCCTGGAACTCGCGGTGCACCGCCTCGCGGAGCGAGAGGCGCGGGTGGTGGCCCCGGACGAGATGCCCGACCCCGAGGACGAGTTCGGCGCAGTGGTGGACGGCCTGGCCCTGGCGGTCCACCGCTCCCTGACCCGGAACCGTGATCTGACGCTGGCGCGCTACGAGTTGGCCCTGGAGGCCAACCGGCGACCCGAGTTGCGGCGCTACTTCGACGCGGCCGGGGCCCGCTTCCGCGACCAGCTCGCCGCGCTCCTGACGGCCCTGGGCTCGGCCGACCCGGCCCGGCACATGCTCTCGCTGGTGGCCTGGCTGGACGGGCTGGTGTTCTCGTGCGTGGCCGGTACCTTCACCGCGGAGGTTCCCAGCCTGGCGGAGGTGCGCGCCGGGCTGCGGGAACTGCTCGACGGGATGCTCGACGGCTGACCCGGGCCGACCGCAGGGAAATGCGATGGCGACGGGCGCCTCACTTGGCCGAGGATGGGCGCCATGACTGCCGAGCGCCGTGAACCCGCCCAGAACGCCGACGAACGCACCATGCTGGAAGGCTGGCTCGACTACCACCGCCGGACGCTGGCGTGGAAGTGCGAGGGCCTCACCGACGCACAGCTCAGGACCGCCTCGGTCGAGCCGTCCGAGCTCTCCCTCATGGGGCTGGTACGGCACATGACGGAGGTCGAGCGGGGCTGGTTCCGCAAGGTCCTCGTGGGGGACGACCCGGGGCCGGTCTATTACAGCGACGAGGACCGCGACGGCGAGTTCCACCTCACCGAGGCCGACACCCGGCAGGAGGCGTTCACGGCCTGGCAGGCCGAGATCGAGATCGGCCGGCGCAACGCGGCCGGCTTCGGCCTGGACGAGCTCTCGCGGGGCAGGAGCAGGTTCACCGAGGAACGCTTCAGCCTGCGCTGGATCTACACCCACATGATCGAGGAGTACGCCCGCCACAACGGCCACGCCGACCTGATCCGCGAGCGGATCGACGGCGCCACCGGCGACTGACGTCATCCCCGGCGGGCGCGAAGCCCTCCCTACGGGGACTCGGATCACCCGTGCGGGGCATCCTGCGCCCGTACGCTCCCCCGAAGCGGCGCGGACGCAGCAGAGTTGCGCGGGTGCACCGTACGACGACGACCGCAACGCTCCTGGTCTCCGTGGCCGTCTCGGCCCTCACCGGCTGTGTGACCGTCCAGCGACCATCGAATCCCGACCCGCCGCCCGCCTCCTCGCGGCCCTCATCGCCGCGCCCCGACGGCAGCGGGGAGCCACGCGTCGTCCAGGCGCCGGCCCGGGAGGCGCTGGAGCTGGTCGGCCCCTCCCCCCGACCGTCACCGCCCTCGGCCACCCCGCACCGCGCGGATCGTCCGGCCCCGGCCGCGCCGCCCCGCACCGCGGCTCCCCCGTCCCCGAAGCAGGCCCGCCCGGCCCCCCGCGTCGAGGTGCCGCCGGCCGTCTCCGACGCGTTCCCCAAGAACACGGGCGTGTGCGGGCTCGGCCGCACGTACGGGGGATGGAAGCCGGACAGCCCCGAGGCGACCATCTGCCGGGACACCTACGGGCGTTGAACCCTACGGCCGCGGTCGCGGCGGCTCCGGAGGCCGTGGTCGGGGGTCGTCCCTGGGGCCGGGTCCGCCGAGCGGCGGTTGCTCTGTCTCCTCCGCCGCGAGCCGTCGCTCCAGGCGGCCGATCGCCGCTCTGATGCCGTCGCCATAGCCGTCGTCGTCGAGCGCGCCGGCCGCGCCACGGGCCAGGCGCAGATGGGCGCGGGCAGCCTCGCGGCGGCCGAGCTTGACGTAGTCGGCGGCCAGGTTCAGCTGGAGTGAGGGGTACAGCGCGTGTGCCGCGAGAGCGCCCTCGTGGTCGGCGAGGCGCTCCTCGGTGAGCTCCTCGGCGGCGGACAGCGCTCTGAGGTCCCAGGCGAGCTCGTCGGCCGGGTCGTCCTGGGTGTCGGCCATGTAGTGCGCCAGGGTGCAGCGGTGCAGCGGGTCGCCGTCCTCGCCGATCTCCGCCCACAACCCCAGGAAGCGGTCCCGGGCCTCCTCACGGTCGCCGGCGTGGTGGAGCATGACGACCTGTCCGATGCGGGTCATGACGGCGTCCGGCGCCGCCTGTTCCTGTCCCTTCGCCACTGCGCCCTCCACGCTCGTCACCGTCATCACGACGCTAACCGCCGCCACTGGCATTGAGGCTCAGGCAGCTCCGTACGCCACTGGGCCAAGCCGGTGACGCCCGCCGGGGGCCGTCGGAGACCCGGCCGGAAAGGGCCCGGACGCGTCCCAGGCGGAAGCAGCGGTCGCAGCGCACCGGGCGGGACGGTGGCGGCACGATCGGCGCTCCTGTTCCGCACCACCCGCAGACGGAGTCCCCCGGCACTCTCCGCCTGCGCGCCACCACCGACCCCGCCTCTGCGGGGTGTCAGCCCAGGTTCGGGATCGTCCAGTCGATCGGCTCGTGCCCCTGCCGGGCCACCGCCTCGTTGATCTGCGTGAACGGGCGGGAGCCGAGGAACTTCTTCGCCGACAGCGGCGAGGGGTGCGCGCCCCTGACCACCACGTGCCGCGTCTCGTCGATCAGCGGCAGCTTCTTCTGCGCGTAGTTGCCCCACAGCACGAACACCGCCGGGTCCGGGCGTCCGGCCACGGCACGGATGACGGCGTCGGTGAACTTCTCCCAGCCCCTGCCCTTGTGCGAGTTCGCCTCGCCGCCGCGCACCGTCAGCACCGCGTTCAGCAGCAGCACGCCCTGCTCGGCCCACGGCATCAGATAGCCGTTGTCCGGGATCGGCGTGCCCAGCTCCTCGTGCATCTCCTTGTAGATGTTGCGCAGCGAGGGCGGAATCTTCACGCCGGGCCGCACGGAGAAGCACAGGCCGTGGCCCTGGCCCACGCCGTGATACGGGTCCTGGCCGAGGATGAGCACCTTCACCTTCTCGTACGGCGTGGCGTCGAGCGCGGCGAAGACCTCCTCGCGCGGAGGGTGGACGGGACCCTTGGCACGCTCGTCCTCGACGAACTCCATGAGCTCCTTGAAGTAGGGCTGCTGCAGCTCGTCGCCCAGAACGCCCCGCCAGGACTCCGGCAGCATGGCGATGTCGGTCACGTCAACTTCCTCCGATGTGCGGTCACTTCCAGGTACGGAACCTACAGGCGACCACTGACAACCGGCTTCCGGCCCCCTCCCCGGGACGCGCTACTAGCTGGTCTTCCGGGACAGCTCCCACATCATCATGATCGTCGACGGGTCCAGCGCCCGCTCCCCGCCGGAGATGTCCTCGCTCGCCGCCAGGAACTGCTTGCCCTGCCACAGCGGCAGCAGCCGGGCGTCGTTCACCAGGATCTGCTGGGCCTGCTCGAACTCCTTGACCACCTGGGCACGGTCGCTCTCGCGCCGCGACTGCGGCAGCAGCACCTTGGTGATCTCCGGCGACGGGTAGGGCGTGCCCAGCGCGTTCTGCTCGCCGACGAAGGGCGCGATGTAGTTGTCGGGGTCCGGGAAGTCGGGGAACCACCCCCGTCCGAACACCGGGTACTCGCCCTTCTGGTAGCCGTCCACGTACGCCTTCCAGGGGCGTCCTTCCAGGGTGACCCGGAACAGGCCGGAATCCTCGAGCTGCCGCTTGATCGCCTGGAACTCCGGGCCCGTCTCGGACCCGTACCGGTCGGTGGTGTACCACAGGGTCAGCGGGACCCGCCCGGTGATGCCCGCCGCGGAGAGGATCTTGCGGGCCTTGGCGGTGCTGGGGTCCCCGTAGTCGTCGAAGAAGGGCGTGGTGTGCCCGGTCAGACCCGCCGGGACCATGGAGTAGAGGGGTTCGACGGTGTCCTTGTAGACGTTGTGGGCGATCGCGGCCCGGTCCACCACCTGGGCGACGGCCTTGCGGACGGCGAGCTTGCCGGCCCACGGGTCCTTCGGGTTGAACACCAGGTAGCTGATCTCGATGCCGGGGTTCTCGACGAGCTGGATGCCGCCCGTCGACTCGTGGCGCAGGAGGGCCACGATGTCGGAGGAGGCGAGACCGCGGTAGGTGATGTCGATCTTGTGGTTCTTCAGGGCGTCGACCATGCCGGCGGAGTCCTGGAAGTACCGGATGGTGACGGCGTCGTTCTTGCGGTCGACGGCGTAGCCCTTGTAGCGGGCGTTCCGGACGAGCCGGGCCTCCTTGCCCTCCTCGTAGGACTGCAGTGTGTACGGCCCCGACCCGGTGATGCCGCCGTCCTTGCGCACCTGCGTGGCGGGGTAGTCGGCCGGGTCGACGATCGACATGGCCGGGGTGGTGAGGACGAACGGGAAGGTGGCGTCCGGTTCGTTGAGGTGGAAGACGACCTCGCGGTCGCCTCTCACCTCGACCCGGTCGAGGCTGCCGAGCAGGCCCGCAGGACCGCCGGACACGTTGATGCGCTTGATCCGGTCGATCGAGTACTTCACTGCCCGGGCGTCGAGCTTGTCCCCGTTGGAGAACGTCAGGCCCTCGCGCAGGACGCAGCGGTAGGCGAGGTTCGTCCGGTCGGTGAATCCGCAGCTCTGGGCGGCGTCGGGTCCCGGCAGAACCGCGCCGTCGGGGTAGTTCAGCAGGGTCTGGTAGACGTTGCGGAACAGTTCCCAGGAGCTGTCCCAGGACGCCGCGGGATCGAGCGTGCTCGGCGAGCTGGTGGTGCCCACGACGATCGGCCCCTTGTCGCCCGAGGACTCCGAGGAGAGCGCACCGCAGCCGGCCACCAGGGACAGGGACGTGATCGCCGCCAGCCGACGCAGACGGTTCCGGTTGAACACGCGCACACTCCTCGATCTGCCGCACCAGGGGTCGGCGGCAGACCATACCGCAGCACCCCGCCGACCGGACATGGTTGTCGAGGGCTGTGACCAGCGCGTTTCATGACGACGTTGTCATCAGACCGAGTGTCTCGTGTATTTCGACACGGGCGCCCCCTCTGTCAAGGGCCGCCCGTGTCGCGGACTCGTCCGAAAAGGCCCGATCCGTCAGACCGCGGCGTTCAGGTAGTGACCGCCGTCGATGACGAGCGTCTGGCCGGTGATCCAGTCGGACTGGTCCGAGGTCAGGAACGCGCTGGCGCCACCGATGTCGGAGGGCAGGCCGAGCCGGCCCAGCGGGTAGGACGCGGCGGCCTCCTCCTCTCGGCCCTCGTACAGGGCCTGGGCGAACTTGGTCTTCACCACGGCCGGTGCGATCGCGTTGACCCGTACCTTGGGCGCGAACTCGTGCGCGAGCTGCAGCGTCAGGTTGATCATCGCGGCCTTGCTCATGCCGTACGCCCCGATGAACGGCGAGGCGTTCAGGCCGGCCACGGACGCGATGTTGACGATGGCACCGCCGTTGTCCTTCTGCCAGGCGTGCCAGGTCTTCTGGGCGAAGCCGAGCGCCGAGACGACATTGGTCTCGAACACCTTGCGGGCCACGTCCAGGTCGAGGTCGGCGATGGGGCCGAACACGGGGTTGGTCCCGGCGTTGTTGACCAGGAAGTCGACCCGGCCGAAGGCCTCCATCGTCCGCTCCACGGCGATGGCCTGGTGGTCCTCGTCGTGCGCCTTGCCGGCGACGGCGATGACGCGGTCGGCGCCGAGCCTCTCGGCGGCCTCCTTCAGCGCCTCCTCGGTGCGTCCGGTGATGCAGACGCGGTCGCCGCGGGCGACGAACGCCTCGGCGATGCCGTATCCGATACCGCGGCTGGCGCCCGTGACGAGGGCGACCCTGCCGGAGAGTGCGGGCAGCTCAGTCATGTGTGTGTCCCCCGGCCCTAGTCGAGCGGTCCGCCGGCGACGTACAGCACCTGGCCGGAGACGAATCCGGCGGCGTCGCCCGTGAAGAAGGCGATCGCGTTGGCGATGTCCTCGGGCTCACCCACGCGCGCCACGGGGATCTGAGTGGCGGCCGCGGCCTTGAAGTCCTCGAAGCCCATGCCGACGCGCTCGGCGGTGGTCTTGGTCATCTCGGTGGCGATGAACCCCGGGGCGACGGCGTTGGCGGTGATGCCGAACTTGCCGAGCTCCTTGGCCAGGGTCTTGGTGAAGCCCTGCAGACCGGCCTTGGCGGCGGAGTAGTTCACCTGGCCGCGGTTGCCGAGCGCGGAGGACGAGGAGAGGTTGACGATACGCCCGAAGTTCGCGTCGACCATGTACTTCTGGCAGGCCCGGGACATCAGGAAGGCGCCGCGCAGGTGGACGTTCATGACGGTGTCCCAGTCGGAGACGCTCATCTTGAACAGCAGGTTGTCGCGCAGCACGCCGGCGTTGTTGACGAGGACGGTCGGCGCGCCGAGCTCCTCGGCGATCCGCGTGACGGCCGCCTCGACCTGGGCCTCGTCCGAGACGTCGCAGCCGACGGCGACGGCCTTGCCACCGGCGGCGGTGATCTTCTCGACGGTGTCCTTGCACGCGGCCTCGTCGAGGTCGATCACCGCTACGGCACGGCCCTCGGCGGCCAGTCGTACGGCGGTGGCGGCGCCGATGCCGCGCGCGGCGCCGGTGACTACGGCGACCCGCTGATCGGTGGTGGACATTGCTTGGTTCTCCTCGCCCTTGGAAAGCCTGGAACACCTTGGGAACGTCTGCTGCACCGCGTCTGCGGCTCACGGTCGCCCTTCGGTGAGCGACCGCTTAGTACCTTCAGCAGACGTGACGCTAGAAGCCCTGGCACCCGGTGTCAACGGCACACCCGGTGCGTGTGATCCATTACCTCACCAGGAGGTCCAGCAACCGCTCCGCCTCGGCCGCCGGGTCGGCGGTCAGTCCGGTGTGCACGGGTCCGGGCTGCACGACCGTGGAACGGGGCGCGATCAGCCAGCGGAAGCGCCGTCCGGCGTCGTCGAGCGCCGCCTGCCCGGCCGCGGCGCCGCCCGCGCACACGCCCTCGACGGCACTGAGCGCGGCCCGCACGCCCACCACGTCCGCGTCCGGGTCGAGGGCCAGCAGTTTCCGCTCGTCGAGGTGCGTGCGGGCGACGACGAACGACTTGGCGCGGCAGTACACCAGCACGCCCGCGTTGATGCACTCGCCGCGCTCGACCCGCGGTACGACCCGCAGCAGCGCGTACTCGAAGACGTCCCGCTCGCTCACTCGCCCCCCTGACGGGCCTCGAGGCCCTGGATGCGTTCGTGGATGCCGGCGGCGCGGGCGAGCAGCGGCCGTGCGTAGGCCCGGCGCAGTTCCTCCGGGGAGTCGAAGCCGGGCTCGCCGGTCAGCCATGCGTCCGGGATCTGGGCGGTCACCTCGGCCAGCAGTTCCTCGGTGACGAGGGGCGCGAGTTCGGCGGCGGCAGCCGCGACGTCCGGCGCGAAGGGGGCGAGGGCGTGGTCCGAGGCGTCGTAGGGGCGCGCGGCGGAGGCCTCGGCGCCGGGCCAGTTGTGGTGCCAGATCATGGTGGCTCCGTGGTCGATGAGCCACAGCTCGCCATGCCGCATCAGAAGGTTGGGGTTGCGCCAGGAGCGGTCGACGTTGCCCACCAGCGCGTCGAACCAGACGATCCGCCCGGCCTCCTTCGGCCCGACCCCGAACGCGAGCGGGTCGAAGCCGAGCGCGCCGCTCAGGAAGTCCATGCCGAGGTTGAGTCCGCCGCTGCCCTTGAGCAGGTCCTGCACCTCCTGGTCGGGTTCACCGAGGCCCAGCACCGGGTCGAGGCCGAGGGTCACCAGACCGGGTACGCGCAGGCCGAGCCGACGGGCGAGTTCGCCGCTGACGACCTCGGCGACAAGCGTCTTGCGGCCCTGTCCGGCGCCGGCGAACTTCATGACGTAGGTCCCGAGATCGTCGGCCTCGACGAGCCCCGGCAGCGAACCGCCCTCACGCAGCGGCGTGATGTAGCGGGTCACGGTGACTTCTGTCAGCATTTCGCCAGGCTATCCAACTTCTCAGCCTTGCAATCGCCGCCTGCTTCCGGCCGGACGCAGCCGAGGAGCCGGCCGTGCGCCTCCCGCCCCGGCCTCCGGCAGGAAGTGGGCATGATAACCGCCGCCCGCCCGAAGGCGGAGCGGCCTCTCCTGCGCCGGCACGGGACTGGCGTCCACCCGTCGGACCGCGCCGCACCGCCGCACGCCTCTCTCTGGCACGCGAGGCGGGTCCGGCGTCCGACGACCACGTCGTGACGAGCGCACAGCGCGTGATCCGGGGTTCGGTGCGCCCGGTGAGACCCCGGCACGGCGCCCGCGAACCTGGGCGTTCCGTGCCGTTACGAGGACGCGTCCGGCCGCCGCTGTGCTGTCTGCCTGGGTTCGGCCGTGGCGGCGGGCCAGCCCTGTGGAGGGGTGTCGTGGGTGGGACGGACGCCGCCGCGCAGGGCCGAGGCGACGGCCGAGACCAGGGCCATGCCCGCAGCGACGCCGAAGACGATGGTCAGACCGTGGTGGAACGGCCCGGAGACCAGTTGCGGGAAGAAGGTGTGGCCGGTCAGGGTGGCGCGCTGGGGCGTGGAGAGGTGGTCGAGGGTGCCACTGGAGGAAAGCAGGTGCTCGACGGGGTTGTTGCCCAGGAAAGTGGCGAACAGGGTGCTCACCGGCGGCAGCGATGCCGCATGCGCTGCCGCACCGGTGGGCACGCCGTGGGCCGTCAGACCGCTTCGGAGCGCTGCGGGCAGTGATGAGGCCAGGCCGGAGATCATCAGGGAGAAGAACACGCCGATGGACAGGGCGGTCCCCGAGTTCTGGAAGGTGGAGCGCATGCCCGAGGCGACGCCACGGTACTCCGGCGGCACGCTGCCCATGATCGACGACGTGTTCGGCGAGGAGAACATGCCCTGGCCCAGGCCGTTGAGCAGCAGCAGCGCCGCGAACAGCCCGTAGTCGAAGTCGACCGGCAGGGTGAGCAGTCCGAGGAAGGAGGCCGCGACGACGACCAGGCCGACCGTGGAGAACACGCGGGCGCCGAACTTGTCCGACAGGAAACCGGACACCGGACCCGCGATCAGGAAGCCCAGCGTCAGCGGCAGCATGAAGATGCCCGCCCACAGCGGGGTGTCCTCGAACGCGTAGCCGTGCAGGGGCAGCCAGATGCCCTGCAACCAGATGATGAGCATGAACTGCAGCCCGCCGCGCGCGATCGCGGTCAGCAGGGCGGCGAGGTTGCCCGCCGCGAACGCCCGCACCTTGAACAGGGCCAGCTGGAACATGGGTTCGCCGACCTGTGTCTCGACGTAGCAGAAGAGCAGCAGCAGGGCGCCGCCGCCGATCAGCCCGGCCAGCACCCACGGGTTGCCCCAGCCCGTCGCGCTGGAGCCGTAGGGCTGGATGCCGTACGTGATGCCGACGAGCAGGATCCCGGCGCCTCCCGCGAAAGTGATGTTGCCCAGCCAGTCGATGCGCCCGCGACGGCCCGTCGCCGTCTCGCGCAGGCTCAGGTACGACCAGACCGTCCCGGCCACGCTGACCGGCACGCTCACCCAGAACACCGCACGCCAGTCGACGGCGGCGAGCAGGCCGCCGGCGAGAAGCCCGAGGAACTGGCCGGCGAGCGCGGTGATCTGGTTGATACCGAGGGCCGTTCCGCGTTGCCGGGCGGGAAAGGCGTCGGTGAGGATGGCGGCCGAGTTGGCGGTGAGCATGGAACCGCCGAAGGCCTGCACGATGCGCCACAGGATCAGCCACAGGGCGCCGGCGCCGGCCCGGAACGGATCGAGGGACAGCGCGATGGACGCGCAGGCGAAGACGAGGAAGCCCAGGTTGTAGATCCTCACCCGGCCGTACATGTCGCCGAGCCGGCCGAGGACCACGACGAGTACGGCCGACACCAGCAGATAGCCCAGGATCATCCAGAGCAGATAGCCGATGTTGCCGGGCGCCAGCGGGTCGAGTCCGATCCCGCGGAAGATCGCGGGCAGTGAGATGATCACGATGGAGGCATCCATCGTCGCGATCAGCACCCCGAGTGTGGTGTTGGACAGCGCGACCCACTTGTAGCCGGGGCCCGCCGGGGTGTCCTTCCGGCGCGCGGATCGCAGAGCGCCCAGCGCGGACGTGCCGTGCCCGCGCGCCTGGTCCGCGCTGCGGTCGCCGGTACGAGGGGTGCGTGCCATCACAGTTTCTCCGCGAGCCGGTCGAGGAGCGGCAGCGCCGCTCCGAGTGTCTGGCGTTCCTCCGCGGTGAACTCGTCCAGGACGGCCGTCAGACGCCGGACGGACTCCGAACGCCGCTCCGCGAGCATGGCGCGCCCCTCGTCGGTGACGGCCACGACGGCCCGCCGCCCGTCCTCCGCATCAGGCCTACGGCTGACGAGCCCGCGCTGTTCGAGGACGGCGAGCGTGCTCGCCATCGCCTGCGGCCGAACGCGCTCCAGATCGGCCAGGGATCCCGGGGAGTCGGGACCGTCGGCGGCGAGCCGCGCGAGCACCGATACACCGGAGAGCGTCACGTCCCCGACGGCGTGCGCCTGGCGCAGTCGCCGGGTGATACGGCCCACGGCGAGCCGAAGGCCGGAGGCGAGTCGGGCGGTGTCGCTCGGCCCGCGGGGGATGCGCTCACGACCTGCTTCTCCATCCACCTTCACAGGTACTAACAATAGGTTTATCAGTCTGACCTGATCAACCAATGGCGGGTAATGACGCACTCCCCGTCGGGTTCCTGTCCGGATCAGCTTGCGGCCAAAGCCGCGGCGCTCCGGGACCGCAAGAGGAGCAGGTGGCGCAGGCCGACGATGCCCTCCACCCGTGACCGCTCGTCGCGGATGACCACGAGCAGCCGTGTGACGTCGTACCGGGCCATGCGGTTGGCCAGGGCGCGCACGGTCCCGTCGGGGTGGGCGGTGACCGCCGGGACGGGGAGGACGCCGAGCGGTGTACGGCCGCAGGGATCGGCGTGGATCATCCGGCCCCGGGTCACGACGCCACGACGTCGCCGCGGGCGTCGAGCACGGGCAGAGGCGCCGGGCGAGCAGCCGACCGGGATCGCCGCCGTCGCGCGCCGCCCACAGCAGCGCGGTGACCTGGCCTCGTCGACGACCCGCCAACCCCCACCCCGTGGGACAGCCCGGACGCCGCACCCGGTCCCGAGCGGCTGCCGCAGGCCGTGCGTCCGTCCCAAGACGTGCGTCCCTTCGACCCGCGTGTCCCTCCGACAGCGGAACGACAGGCGTGTTTTACGCCTACCTCATCCCGGACAGGTCAGGATCTCGACGGGGTCTGAACGGTCGGTGCCCGCAGACCGTACCTCCGTACAGATTCAGGAAACGTCCGTGGAAGGGAACGTCAGCATGACCAGCGAATCGCTCCAGCCCGTTTCGGCGCCTGCCCGCCGCAGTGTCGTGGCGGCGGTCGGCGTGACGGGGCTCGCCGTCGCGCTGACCGCGTGCGGAGGCTCGAACGACATGTCGTCGTCGAGTTCGTCCGGTTCACAGGACAACAGCAACGGCAACGCGAGCGCCGCCACCACGGGCGGGGGCGGCGGCGCCGCGGCCGGTTCCGGCGGCACGGCCCTGGCGAAGACCGCGGACATCCCCGAAGGCGGCGGAAAGGTCTTCGCCGACCACGGCGTGGTGGTGACCCAGCCGTCGGCGGGCACGTTCAAGGCGTTCTCCTCCAAGTGCACCCACGCGGGCTGCGCGGTGAAGGACATCTCGAACGGCGTGATCAGCTGCCCGTGCCACGGCAGCCAGTTCTCCGCGACCGACGGCAGCGTGAAGAAGGGACCGGCGACCCAGCCCCTGCCCGCCGCGAAGATCGCCGTCTCCGGCGACGAGATCAAGCTGGCCTGACATCCGTCAACCGGCTCGGGCCGCCCGGCGCGGTGGTGCCAGGCAGGTCAGCAGCTCCTCGGTGGTCGTGACGGTGGCGACCAGGGAGAGGGTGTGGCGGATCATCGCCGGGGTGTAGTCGGAGGGCACCCCCGCGATGGCGTCCGCGGGCACCACGGCGGTGTAGCCGCGGTTGACGGCGTCGAACACCGTGTTGGGGATCGCCACGTTGGCCGAGACACCGGTGACGATCAGGGTGCGGCAGCCGAGGTTGCGCAGCAGGGCGTCGACCTCGGTGCCCGTAAGGGGGGACAGCCCGTGCAGCCGGCGTACGACCAAGTCCTCCTCCCGCACCTCGACGGGCGCCGCGACCCGTACCGCCGCGGTGCCGGTCAGCTGCTGGACCGGCAGCCGTTCGGCCGCGCGGAAGAGGCGGGCGTTGCGGCTGGCGCCGCGGCCGTCCGGGCGGCGTTCGGCGATCGCGTGGATCACCTGGACCCCGCCCTCGTGCGCAGCGGCGACCAGCCGGGCGACATTGGCGAGCGCCCCCGAGGAACCGGCCTGACGGGCCAGCTCGGGCAGCGCGCTGTCCGGGCCCAGGACACCCTGCTGGCACTCGACGGTGAGCAGCACCGTGGCCGGAAGGTCCAGGAGGTCCCCGAGGTGTTCGCGCGGTGGCATGGCTCCCCCTGTCGTCGACGGTCCGGGGCGGCGAGGCTAACGACCGTTGCGGACGGACGGAAGACGCCCCGTTCTTTTTTCTGACGTGATGTCAGAGGATTTCTCTGACACGACGTGGGAGAAGAAGAGGGGGCCGCATGACCGTCACCACGCAGCGCCGGGGCCGGAAGATCATGATGACACCGGGGGAGCTGGACGAGTTCCTCGCCACCCAGCGCACCTGCCGGGTGGCGACCGTCTCCGCCGACGGCGCCCCGCACGTCAGCGCCCTGTGGTACGTCTGGGACGGCACCTCGCTATGGCTCTACTCGGTCGTACGGAGCAAGCGCTGGGCGGATCTGGGCCGCGATCGGCGGATCGCCGTCGTGGTGGACACGGGTGAGGAGTACGAGCAGTTGCGAGGTGCCGAGCTGTCCGGCACGGCGGAGTTCGTGGGCGAGATACCGCGCACCGGCGAGCTGTGCGCGGAACTCGACGTGCCGGAGATGCTGTTCGCCCGCAAGAACTTCGCCCTGGAGGAGATGCCGCACGACGGCCGGCACGCGTGGATCCGGCTGACCCCGACGAAGATCGTCTCCTGGGACTTCCGCAAGCTGGGCGCGTAGCGCGCCCCCCTGCTCGCTCACCCGGCCGTCACGGCCTCCCCGGCCGCCCGCAACGCCTGCACCGCCGCCCGGATCGACGGGCGGCGGTCGGCGTCGGCGCGCCAGATCACGTAGACGTGCCGTCGCACCTGCTGCCGCACGGGCACGGTCACCACCCCGAGCGGCACCGGGTCGCGCCCGAGGCGCGGCGCGATGCACACCCCGAGCCCGGCGGCGACCAGCCCGAGCTGGGTGTGCGTCTCCCCCGCGCGGTGACCGACACACGGCTCGATTCCCTTGGAGCGCAGGGTGAACATGAGCCACTCATGGCAGAACTCGCCGTCGCCCCAGGTGATCCACTCGTCGTCGGCGAACTCCTCCAGGCCCACCTCCGCCCGGCCGGCGAGCCGGTGCCCGGCCGGCACCGCCACATCCGCCGGATCATCCAGGATCGCCGCCTTCACCAGGCCGTCCGGCAGCGGCATCGGCTTGTTGTACCAGTCGAGGACGACCGCGAGGTCGAGGTCACCGCGCACCACACCGGCCACTCCTTCCTCCGGTTCCAGCTCGCTCGAGCGCAGTCGCAGCGCCGGATGGTCGGCGTGCAGGGCTGCCAGCGCGGTGGGGAACAGTCCGCGGGCCGCCGTGGGAAAGGCCGACAGGCGCAGTTCGCCCGCCACCTGCCCGCGCTGTGCCTCCAGGTCGGCCTCGGCGAGTGCGACCTGCGACAGGATCCGCGCCGCGTGCTCGGCGAGCAGTCGGCCGGCGTCCGTGAGCCGCACCCCGCGCCCGTTCCTGGCCAGGAGTCGCTGCCCCACCTCGCGCTCGAGCTTGGCCATCTGCTGGGAGACGGCCGAGGTGGTCACGTGCAGTCCCTCGGCGGCACCGCTGACCGAGCCGTGCCGGGCGAGGGCGTCAAGGGTGCGCAGGCGCTCCAGGTTCAACATGTAAGGAATGCTACGAGGTACCAGGTGCGAAGTCTCGATTGTGCTACGAGATCGTCGGGGACATCGTGGAGGCCATGAGCACCGTCACCACTCCGCGAACCGTCACCACCCCCACCACCGCCTCCCGCCGCCGGGCCGCCCTCGACTGGCGGATCCGCTTCGCCCTCCTCTCACTGATCTGGGGTTTCAGCTTCCTGTTCATCAAGGTCGGCACCGGGGCGTACGCTCCGTTCCAGGTCACGCTCGGCCGGCTGGTCTTCGGCACGGCGGTGCTCGCCGTGGCCATGGCGGTCAAGCGCGAGCGTCTGCCCCGCTCCGCCCGCACCTGGGGGCACCTGGCGGTCGCGGGTCTCCTCCTCAACGCCCTGCCGTTCTCCCTCTTCGCCTACGCGGAACTGACGATCCCCTCGACGCTCGCCGGGATCTGCAACGCGACCTCGCCGCTGTGGGGCATGCTCCTGTCCCTGGTGGCACTGTCGGAGGACCGGCCGACGCGGCGCCGCGTGGCGGGACTCGGCATCGGCTTTCTCGGTGTGCTGACGGTGCTCGGCGCCTGGCAGGGCTTCCACGGCCTGGACCTGACGGGCACGGCGCTGGCCCTGCTGGCCTCACTGAGCTACCCGGTGGGCTGGATCTACGTCCGCCGCACCCTGGCCGGTGGCGGCCATTCGCATCTGTCGCTCACGGGCGGCCAGTTGCTGCTGGCCACGCTGCAACTGGCCGTCGTCACCCCGCTGTTCACCACCCTGCCCACGCACGTCGCGGTCCTGCCCCTGTTGGCGATCGCCGCGCTGGGCGCGCTCGGCACGGGTGTGGCGATGCTGCTCCAGTACGGCGTCGTCGCCGAGGTCGGCCCGACGACGGCACAGATGGTCACGTACTTCGTCCCGGTCGTCGCCATCGCGGCGGGCGTGACGCTCCTGGGCGAGTCGCCGACCTGGTCGACACCGGTCGGTGCGCTGATCGTCCTGGCGGGCGCGGCCCTGACCCAGTCCCGCCCGAAGGCGGAGCGGGACCGGGGCCCGTCCTTCGGATCAGGCCGGCGGTGAGGAAGTCCCCGCCGAGGGGGTGCCGTGCCACGCATCACCGCGCCGCACCGCCGACAGGCGCCCCCTGAAGCACACGGAGGCGGCCTTTCCCTTCGCCCCTGGCCTGATCTCACGCAGCCGGCCGACGCGGGCGGCGCGCATCGAACCGCCGCGACCGGCCCGTGCCGCACCATGTTGAACCTTCGAGTGGTCATCCTCGGAAGGGCGGTTACAAGGCCCTTGGACGGCTCCAGTACGACAAGAGGGTGGACGGACGTATCGCCCGGCACAGGGCCGGCGGCGAGGAGGTCGCCCGAAAGAGCGACGGCAGCCTTGTGCCGATGACGATCCCCAGTGCTGTGGCCGGAAGGGTTTGCCGGAAGGCTCGCGGCGTCCGGTGCGGTGCATCGCAAGGCGGAGCATCGCCCGCGTACCGGATGTACGCGGGTGATGCGACAACGCGGCGAGGTGCCGTGCCGGGCGTCGCGAGCCGGTGAACCTCTCCGGCCACAGCACTAGACGTAGCTGCGGGCAGGGGCCGGTCCCAGGGCGGAGGCGACCGCGTCCGCCAGGGGCCCGATGTCGTCCGCGGACAGGGTCGAGACGGTGATCCGCATACCCGGCGGCGCGTTCAGCCGGAAACGGGCACCGGGTGCGACGGCCCAGCCGGCGTGCAGCAGCCGCGCGACCGCGCCGGTCTCGTCGGGCACCGGCACCCACACGTTCATCCCGGTGACGCCGTGGGCGGGGACACCGCGCGCGGCGAGCGCGTCGATCAGCGCGCCGCGGCGCGAGCCGTACTCCGCCGCGACCGCCCGCGCGTCCACCAGGCCGTCCGTCCACAGACGGACCACCGCCCGTTGCACGAGCAGGCTCACCCACCCGGGCCCGAGCCGCTGCCGCCCGCGCACCCGGTCCACGGTGTCGGTGTCCCCGGTGAGTACCGCCAGGCGCAGGTCGGGGCCGTACGCCTTGGCGACCGAGCGGATGAGGGCCCAGTGGCGGGTGACTCCGGCCAGGGGACGGAGGGGCACGTCGACGATCCCGTGGCCGTGGTCGTCCTCGATCACGAGCGTCCCGGGATGCTCCCTGAGCACGGAGCGCAGGGCCCGCGCGCGGGCGGTGCTCACCGCTGCCCCGGTCGGATTCTGTGCCCGGTCCGTGACGATGAGGGCGCGCGTCCCGGCCTCCAGGGCGGCGCGTACCGCCTCGGGCAGCGGCCCCTCGTCGTCGACGCCGACGGGTACCGTGCGCAGCCCGAGCGCGGGCACGAGGTCGAGGGTCCTGCCCCAGCCGGGGTCCTCTACGGCGACGGTGTCCCCGGTCTTCAGATGGGCGGCGAGCACCCGTTCGACGGCGTCCAGCGAGCCGGAGACGACGGCGAGCGGGCCGTCCGGCACCCCGTCGGCGTCCAGGGCGGCCCGCGCGAGGCGCGCCAGCTCCGGCTCCACGGCGACGTCGCCGTACAACACCGGTGCGCGGTCGCCCTCGGCGGCGGCTGCCGCGAACACCTCCGCCAGCGGGGGCAGCAACGCCGGATCCGGGTTGCCGCTCGACAGGTCGCGTACGCCCTCGGGCACGTCCACGCGGATGTGGTCCCGGCCCGTCGTGGCCGGCGTCGGCCGCACCCGGCTGCCCCGGCGTCCGGCGGTCTCGATGACGCCGCGCTCACGCAGGATGCGGTACGCGGCCGCGACGGTGTTCGGGTTGACGCCCAGCTCGACGGCCAGATCCCGTTGGGGCGGCAGCAGCTGACCGGGCACCAGTTCCCCGGAAGCCACCGCGCGCTCGACGCCGGCGGCAATCTCCGCTGCGCGCCGCCCTGTGAACCGATATCCTCCTAGCACAAAGACAATTATGCACTAGTGCAATGGAGAGCGCACATGCAGGGGATCCCGCAGCCGACACCGCAGCCCGCCGCCTACACCCCGACCGACCGCACCGTCCCCACGCGCTCCGCGGGCCGTGCGTCGTACGACAAGGAGCTGGTGCACGCGATACTCGACGAGGGTCACGTCTGCCATCTCGGCTTCGTCCGCGACGGCGCCCCGGTCGTACTGCCCACGTTGTACGGACGCGTCGGCGAGCGGCTGTACGTCCACGGTTCGACGGGCTCGCGCCCGCTGCGGATGACGGGCGAGGCCGATGCGGGGCTTCCGGTCTGCCTGACGGTGACGCACGTCGACGGCCTGGTCCTGGCCCGCTCGGCGTTCCACCACTCGATCAACTACCGCTCCGTGGTGGTGCACGGCATCGCCCGCCAGGTCACGGATCCGGAGGAGAAGCGGACGGCCCTGGACGCACTGGTCGACCACGTGGTGCCGGGCCGCTCGCGCGACTCCCGGCCCGCCAGCAGGAAGGAGCTGGCCGCCACCGCCGTGATCCGCCTCGACCTGGACGAGGTCTCCGCCAAGCTGCGCACCGGCGGCGTGAACGACGAGCCCGAGGACTTGGCGCTCCCCCACTGGGCCGGGGTGGTTCCGGTCCGCAGGGAGTACGGGACCCCGCTCCCGGACGCCGGCCTGGCGCCCGGCATCGGCGTGCCGGACTACCTGGCGGCCCTCTGACGACGTCTCACGCGTGCGGAACCTCACCGGAGTCCGGGGACGGCGGCAAGGTTCCCCACCTGTCCCGTCACGCGAAAACCGGTTCCTCCCGCCGCGCCCGGGCCCCGCGTGCCTCCGCGAGTGCGAGCCCCGCGACCGAGCCCAGCATCAGTGCCGTGCCGGCGAACGTCGCCGCCGTGAGCCGTTCCCCGAGCAGGGCGACGGCCAGGACCGCCGCACCGACGGGCTCGAGCAGCATGATCACCGACACGGTGGCGGACCGCACGACGGCCGCGCCCGCGAAGTACAGGGCGTAGGCCAGTGCCGTGGGGACCGCCGCGATGTACGCCAGCAACCCCAACAGCGCGACGGGGTGGGCGGCGTGCGGGAGCAGCCCCTCGCCCAGTGCGAACGGCAGCAGGCACACACTGGTGACCGCGAACGCCGACACGGTCGTGGCGGACCCGTCGACCCCGCTGTCACGCCCCCACCACCGGGTGAGCAGCGTCATGGCGCTGTAGCCGGCCGCCGACAGGACCGCGAGCAGCACCCCCCACGGGCGCGCGGTCGCGTCACCGCCGCCGAGCACGAGCACCCCCAGTCCGCAGAGCGCCCCGGCGACGGCGCTCACCCCGCCGCGCCCGAGCCGCTCCCCGAGGGCGAAGCGGGCGCCGAGGGCGATGAGGACGGGGCCGGCGCCCAGGGTGACGACGGTCGCCACCGCGAGCCCTGTGGCGGAGACGGCCGCAAAGTAGGCGGTCTGGAATACGGCGAGCCCCAGGCCGGTGGCGCAGGCCCGCAGCGCCCTGCGGCCGAGCGGCCCGGGTACGGCAGTGGGGGTGGCCCGCGGGCGCATCCGGCGGGCGGCGGCCAGCAGCACGAGCCCGGCCGCGCAGCGCCAGAAGGACAGGGCCACGGGCCCCATGTCACTGGCCCGGTAGACCAGGGAGGCGGCCGCGCCCGCGGTGCCCCAGGCCGTACCGGCGGCGATCAGATAGAGAAGGCCTCGCCCGACGGGCAGGCCGGAAGCAGCATTCGACACGAGTTTTCTCCGCAGAGGTGCAGAAGTTCGGCGGGGGACCCGTCATGTGCCGGGTCCGTGGACTTCTTCTGCGGGCAGCACACCGCTGCGCCCGGCGGTGGGCCGGGCGCGGTTTCCGGAGGGCCCGCCTCAGGCGGCCGGAGGCGGAAGAACGAGCGCGTCCGAATGCATGATCAACACCCTAGGCCGCGGCTTCGCAGGCCGGCAACTCCCTTTCCTCGCCTTCCTCGCCGGCGCTCGGGACCGGCTCCGCGGAGCCCTGCGCGGGCGCTGACGACTGGGCGATGAAGGCACCCACGAGGACCACGGCACCGCCGATGATCTGCGGCGTCGAGAGGTGCTCGCCGAGCAGCACCCACGCCAGCACGGTGGCGATGACCGCTTCGAGGCAGGCCACGACGCCCGCGACCTGCGGCGAGAGCCGGCGCACGGACAGCACGCCGGTGACATAGGCGAGGACCGTGGCGATCAGGACGATCCACGCCAGGAGGACGGCGGCGGGAACGGGCGTGCCGTCCATGTCCGCGGTGCCGGCGAGCACCGTCCAGTCCATGGTCCAGGGGCGGGCGACCACGGTGAGCACGGCGGCTCCGCCCAGCAGCCCGTACGCGATGACGCCGAGCGGGTCGGGGGCCCGGTCACCCGCTTCGCCGCCCTGGTCGGACAGGACGAAGTAGCCGACCTGGCAGCAGGCGGCGCAGAGCGCGAGCAGCAGTCCGAGGGGGTCGAAGTCGAGCCCGGACCACACCTCGACGACGCAGGCCAGTCCGCCGACCGCGAGGACCACACCGACCGCCGCGGCGCGCGTCACCGGCCGCCGCTGCACGAAGCGCACCCAGCCCAGGACGAGCGCGGGCGCCAGATACTCGATGAGCAGCGCGACACCGACGGGTATGCGGGAGAGCGCGGCGAAGTAGCAGGCCTGGACACCGGCCACGGCGAGCAGTCCGAACCCGGCGAGCAGGGCGGGGCGTCGGCGCAGCAGGGCCCGGTGGCGTACGGCGAGCGGAAGCATCACGAGAGCGGCCCCCGTGACCCGCAGCCACACCACGTGCAGGGGGTCGAGCCCCGCCTGGATCAGCGGCTTGGCCGCCACGCCCGATCCACCGAAGGCGACGGCGGACGCGAGCGCGAGCCCCAGCCCGACACCTCTGCCCCTCTTGCGCTGACTGCCCTGAGACCTGTGCACCGGCACATGATGACAGGCGACGACATGAGCGTCACCTCTGGTAGCTCCTGTCTCGGCGGCTGGACGCAACCGCGCCCGCCGCCGCGATCCGGTCGGCCGGCGCCCGCGCGCCGACGCCCGCACGGGCGAGGACCTCGACGGCCCGTGACTCCGGGTCCGCGACCATCGCCGCGAGCAGGTCGAGCCCGCGTGCGCGGGTGTCGCCGCGCCCTGCAGCACGCCCGTGCGCCGCGCCCAGGGCTGCGGCCGCGGCCGGCGACCAGCCGTCCGGGTCCTTGGGCACCGGCACCACGCCCGAGCCCTCCACGCCGGTCCGCCAGCGCAGGCCGTAGCCGATGGCGCGCTGGACGAGGTAGCCGAGCAGCCGGGCCACCTGCGGCCCGTCGAAGACGGCGCGCACCTCGGGGTCGGACTCCAACAGCGTGTGCAGCAGATGGGCGGTGTCGATCTGTCGGTCCCCGTCGCGCAGCGCCCTCCTGCGTGCGGCGGAGAGCACCGCCGCCAGCTCCGCGGTGACCCTGGCATCGAACGGGGGCTGGTGCGTGGCGCCTTCGGCAGCCGGTTGCCGGACATGATGGGGTGGCACATCCTCCACCCCATCAGGCCCAGCGCTCGGAGTCGTCCTCGGCGAGCAGCATGTGCGCGTCCGACACAGGTTGGGCATGGCCGACCCGGTTCTCCTCCTTACGGATGACAGCACGCCGTTTCCCCTCAGGGCCCGGGCGCCGGTCCCGACCGCCGCCGGTGCGCGATCGGCGCCGCCACATCTGACTGCTCATCAGTATTGAATAGTGCGGAGCCTGCAGCTACGTTCCGCGACACCACGAGCTGCGCCCGGCGCAGCAGCGGACGCGAAGGGGTGGTCGCATGGCCGAAGTCAGCGCGGAAGCTCGCATCGAGGCCCCCGCCGAGAAGGTGTGGGCCACACTCACCGACTGGTCGGCGTACGGCCGGTGGAACGCGACCCACACCGGCTTCCCGAGGGGCGGTCCCGAAACCCTCGAGGTGGGCGGGACCTTCGCGGAGAACATGAAGCTCATGGGCTTCCCGGCCGAGGTCACCTGGACCATCGACGAACTGCGCCCGGGGCGGGTGCTGTCCATCCGCGGCAAGGGACCGATGGCGGTGGACCTCGCCACCCGCTACACGCTGACGCCGGACGGCGGAGCCACCTCGGTGCGTGTCGACGGGGAGTTCACCGGCGCGGCGGTCTCCCTCATGGCGGGCAGGCTGAAGGACTCGGCGACGGCCGCGCTGAACGAGTCGCTGCGCAGGCTGGACGCACTGCTCTCCTGAGAGGACCTACGGCGACACGAAGGCGCCCCGCGGACGCGGTGCCGCGGGGCGCCGGACCTCACCGTGCCGTCAGTGCTCGTCGGCGAGGATCAGGTAGAGCTTCTTGCGGGCCTCGTTGATGACGGCGAGGGCCTTGTCGCGCTGGTCCTTGTCACCGGTCTTCCAGACCTGGCCGAACGCCTCCATCAGACCGACACCGGCCTGCCGGATCTCGTGCAGCGCCTCCCAGTCGACGCCGCGCGAGGCCTCCTCCCAGGGGGCGTCGGGGCCCTCGTCGGCCGCTGCGCGACCCGGTTCGGTGAGCGAGAAGAGCTTCTTGCCCCCCTCGCTCTCACTGGTGATCAGGCCCTCGTCCTCCAGCAGTTGGAGGGTCGGGTACACCGAGCCAGGGCTGGGCTTCCACGCCCCCCCGCTGCGCTCGGCGATCTCCTGGATCATCTCGTAGCCGTGCATGGGCCGGTCCCTGAGGAGGGCCAGGATCGACGCCCGCACGTCGCCGCGTCGCGCCCTGCCCCGCGGGCCGCCCCGGCCGCGTCCGCCCCAGGGGCCACCCGGGCCGAAGAAGCCCGGCCCCCCGCCGAAGCCGGGGCCACCGGGTCCGCCCGGCCCGAAGGGCCCGAAGGCTTCGCGCCGACCGTCGAAACCGCCCCCCATCTGACGGCCGGGGCCGCCGTGGTGTCCGTGTCGCTCGTATCCGAAGTCCTGTCCACGGGTACGCAACACAACCACTCCATTCCATCGTTGATCTGTCGCGATGCTTCAACGATATATCGGGACTGTTCGCATGACAAGCCTCTGCCGCAGCAGTCGTTCGGGCTCCCGTCTCAGCGCACCTGGTCGCGCGACTCAGGCAGGTCGAGTTCGAGTCGTGGCCGGAGCGGGACCGGCTGCCACCGGGCGTCTTGTGATGAGACAGGTGAGACAGGCGCAAGGCATACCCCCGCCCCAGCCGTCATCCCATCCGGCACATGTGCCACAACCACTCCACCACGCCCACCGAGACGCCGACCCCCGGTCGAAAAGGTCGGGCCAGAGTGCACATCGCAGGTGAAGACGACCCCTTGTCACGCGCTGTCGACGTGCGATGCTCGAAGCCATGCTGCCTCGAACTCATCCGGGTCGATTTCCTTGTCCGCCCACTCAGGGTCGAAGAGGTCCACAACTGGCGGATTGAACGTCCAGTCGTCGGGGCCGCTCTTCAGCGCGGTTCCGTCGTCGGCGAGCTCCACCTGACGCAACCTGCGGCCATTGGAGCCGACCTCGATGAAGTAGGTCGCGGGTTCATCGCCGTCGCCATCCCAGCGGCGCCGAAGGTGCACGATGCTCCGCTCCGCAAGCGCGCCGAAACCAGGGCGGCCGCGTTGTGCGTTGCGCTTGGCTCGCAGCTCGTCCAGGCCCGGAGGCATGGTCGGCTCGTCGATGTCGACTTCGTCGAGGTCCCCGTCAGCCCGCTCGATGGCCTCTGGCCTGTCGACCACCTCGACCTCCGCGAAGGTCTCAAGGACCTCTCGGGCCGATCGCGCGTGGACCCACCACCATGAACCGCCCATGCCGTAGTCGTGCAGGACGAGAAAGCGTGACTTCGGCGCGGGGCTGGTGCTTGTCATATCGGCCGAGCATAGGTGAGCGCGATCACGTCCGGTGGACTCGAATGTCGCGGCAGCGGTGCTGGCCAGATCGTCTGAGACAACAGCCACCATTCACGCCCCAGGGAGCACATCGTCTGGGATTTCCGGCCGCCACGCGTCTCAGATGATTCTGGTCACCGCAGGTCGCGGCCCTGGCCCCAGACCAGGTCAATCGAGACGGGACACCAGTCCAGCCGCCCGCAATTGGCCTTGGCCGTCCCGGCCGCAGGCCCCTAGCCTCGGCCCATGCGGATTCGTATCGTCGACGCCTTCACCGACCGCCCCTTCGCCGGCAACCCGGCCGGGGTCCTCCTGCTCGACGCCTTCCCCGACGACGACTGGCTCCAGAAGGTGGCCCGCGAGGTCAACCACGCCGAGACCGCCTTCGCACACCGTCTGCCGGGGGGAGGAGGGGCCGACTGGGCGCTGCGCTGGTTCACCCCCGCCACGGAGGTCGCCCTGTGCGGCCACGCCACCCTGGCCACCGCCCACGTCCTGCACACCACGGGCGCCCACGAGGGCCCCGTACGCTTCGCCACCCGCACCGGTGTCCTCAGCGCCACGCCACACGACGACGGCTCGGTCACGCTGGACTTCCCCACCGCGCCGCTCACCCCCGTAGAGATCCCCGACGGTGTGGCCGAGGCTCTCGGCGCGGAGCCCCGAACCGCCGTCGACACCGGCCCGAGCGTCGGCGACCTGGTCCTCGAGCTCGCCGACGAGAAGACGGTCCTCGGCCTCACCCCGGATCTCCGGGCGCTCGGCCGCCACTCACAGCGCGGCGTCATCGCCACCGCCCGCGCCGAGGATCCCTCCCGCGGGTACGACTTCGTCTCGCGCTGCTTCTTCCCGAACGTCGGCATCGACGAGGACCCGGTCACCGGCAGCGCCCACACCGCTCTGGCCCCCTACTGGTCCGAGCGTCTCGGCCGCCCCGAGCTCACCGGGCTGCAGGCGTCCCCGCGCTCCGGCCGCGTCCGCACGGAACTCCGCGGCGACCGCACCCTGCTCACGGGCCACGCGGTCACCGTCATCGAGGGCGAACTGCTCGCGTGACGGCACACCAGGGGGCAAACAACGCCTTCGTACACCCCTGCCCGCCCATTCACGCCGTCGGAAGCCATCCCACCTTGCCCGCCAGCAGCGCGTAGCCGACGAACGCCCCGATGTCGAGCAGTGAGTGGGCCACCACCAGGGGGCCGACCCTCCCCCAGCGCCGGTACAGGTGGACGAAGACCACGCCCATGACCATGTTGCCCAGAAATCCGCCGATTCCCTGGTAGAGGTGGTAGGAGCCGCGCAGTACCGAGCTCGCCACCAGGGTGGTGCCGGGGGTCCAGCCCAGCTGACCCAGCCGGCGCAGCAGATAGCCCACGACGATGACCTCCTCCAGGACGGCGTTCTGGAGCGCCGAGAGGATCAGGACGGGGAACTTCCACCACACGTTCGGCAGCGCCTCCGGCACCACCGTGAGGTTGGCGCCCAGCCCCCGGGCGGCCAGGTAGAAGGCGATGCCCGTGGAGCCGATCACCGCGGCGATCGCCGCGCCGCGCCCGAGGTCGGGCCACGGCCTCCTCCGGTCGAAGCCGAGCGTGCGCAGCGACGCGCCCTCCCGCAGCAGGAAGTGCGCCACCAGCGCGACCGGGACCAGCGCGGTGGCGATTCCGAAGAGCTGCCAGGCGAGGTCGAGCCACGGGCGGCCGGGCGCGGCAGAGGCGTTCATGGTGGCCGCCTGGTGCTTGAGCCCGCCCGGTCTGGTGACCGACCCGACAAAGCTGATCAGCGCGGAGACCCCGCTCGCACCGAGCGAGAGCCCCAGCACCAGCAGCGTCTCGGCACGGAACATCCGTCGCGTCGGCCGTTCCGCCGTATAGGAATCGGCCACCGACCCTGCCTCCACCCGCACTGCGCCTCCAGTTGAGCGATCCACCTCGTCCCCATCTTCTGCCATACGGCTGTCTCTGGGCACGGGCTCAACAGGGGGACCCGGTCGAAGGAGGCGGACGTGGCGACCGTGCGGCCGGTCACCACGACCACAACGGGCTCCTCAGCTCACACCCGCCGGTTCCGGTAACCCGACCGGCCAGGTGTGGACCGGCTCTCCGGCGTGCATCAGCTCCCGGTACCGCACGGTCGTCGCGGCCAGCGCGGCGTCCCGGTCGAGCCCCCGCTCCAGGGCCCGGTGGAACATGGCGGCCTGCCAGCTCGCGCCGTTGACCCGCCGCCGGCAGCGCTCCTCGATCACTCCCAGGTAGAAGTCCCGGTCGGCGGGTTCCACTCCCCACGCGGCCAGCCCCGCCTCGGCGAGCGGCAGCAGTTCCTCACGCACCAGGTCGACGGCGGCCACCTCGGTGATCCCGCCGTAACGACCGCGCTTCGGCCACTGCAGGCGTGCCTCGATGCCGTACCGGCAGGCCGCGTCGAAGTTGGCGGCGGCGACCTCGAACGGCAGCCTGGTCCACACCGGCCGCGCCTCCTCGGCGAGGGCGCGGACCACACCGTAGTAGAAGGCCGCGTTGGCGATCACATCGGTGACGGTGGGACCCGCGGGCAGCACCCGGTTCTCCACCCGCAGGTGCGGGACGCCGTCCGCGACGCCGTAGACGGGTCGGTTCCAGCGGTAGATGGTGCCGTTGTGCAGGACCAGTTCGGAGAGCTTCGGGACGCCTCCCTCGTCCAGCACGCGCAGGGGTTCCTCTTCGTCGCAGATCGGCAGCAGTGCCGGGAAGTAGCGCAGGTTCTCCTCGAAAAGGTCCTGCGCCGAGGTGATCCAGCGCTCCCCGAACCAGGTGCGCGGCCGGACACCCTGCGTCTGGAGTTCCGGCGGCCGGGTGTCGGTGGACTGCTGGAACAGCGGCGGCCGGGACTCACGCCACAGCTCGCGTCCGAACAGGAACGGGGAGTTGGCGCCGAGGGCGACCTGCGCCGCCGTGACCGCCTGGGCCGCGTTCCACAGGTCGGCGAAGCGGTTCGGGGTGACCTGGAGGTGCAGTTGGACGGAGGTGCAGGCGGCCTCGGGCGTGATGGACCGGGCGCTGCACTCCAGCCGTTCGACGCCCTCGATGTGGAGCCGGAAGTCCTCGCCGCGCGCGGCCACGATCTGGTCGTTGAGCAGGGTGTAGCGATCGACCGCGGACAGGTTGGACGAGACCAGGTCGTCGCGGTCCAAGGTCGGCAGAATGCCGATCATCAGGATCGAGGCGTCCAGCTCGTTGGCTTTCCGGTCGGCATAGGCGAGCGAGATCCGCAGCTCCTCGGCGAGCCGGTCGAAAACCCGGTCGCCCAACCTGTGTGGAGCTATGTTGACTTCCAGGTTGAACATGGCGAGTTCTGTTTGGAAATCCCGACTGGCAATCCTTTCCAGAACCTGCGCGTTCATCATTCTCGGAGTCCCGTCGTGTCCGACGAGATTCAACTCGATCTCCAGGCCCATCAGGTTCTTGGGGCGATCGAACCGCTTCTCCTCCAGCAGTCGCGCGAGTCCCAGGAGGCACTGCCTGAGCTTGTCGCGGTAGTGCTGGCGATCGGACAGGTCGAACGGCCCTGCGACGACCTTCTCTCCCATCGAAGCGTCCCTCCTGAGATGGGCAGGCCGACGTTACGGCCGCTGGTGTCCCGGGTCACGGGGGATAATGCCCAGGCAACGCGATCGATAACGTCCCGGATGCGACCGTCACCCGCTACGCTGTCGCCGGGCACATTCACGAGGCATGGAGCAGGGCGCAGTTTCACTGCGCAACCGTCTCGTGAAAAACACCGACGGGAATCGGCCGACCGCTACGGACAAGTATTCCGAGGTCGCCGCCCTGACGCCTGCACGGGCCCAGGAAGAACTCCGCCCGCCGCCGACCGGAAATCACCTTGCCGACATAAGTGCGCCGCTCCGATGAAACAGTGCATGAACACGCGTCGTATAAACTTTGCGCACGGGGCAGGGAGTTGGCGCTCACGGTTCTGGGCCCTGTCGTCAAGCGCCGCCATTCGTCCGGGCTCGGTTACCCCCTTTCCGCCCTCTGACCCCGAGAGCTGACAGCGCCGTCCGCCCGCCCACCACGCCCTCGCGCCCCCTGTGCCTGTCGAATGAGAGGCGACCCACCATGCAGTTGCATGTCCCTCCGGCTCCCGCGCCCGCTCTCCGCTCCGTCCTCACGGCACTCGGTTCCCCCACCGCGGTCCGGGAGGCTCCCACCCCCTCCCTGCGCACGGCCCAGGGACCCGCGACCCCCGAACTTCCGCTGCCCGTCCATGTCCTGGACCGGATCACCCCGGCCGGCACAGCGGCCACCCGGCTCGCCGGGTGGCGATTCCTCATCCGCTCCGGGGGCCGCGCCGTGGCCGCCGCCGAAACCATGCTGACGCCCGACGGCTGGGCCTTCTCGCACTTCTTCGAGGGCCCCTACGTCGCCGCCACCGAGCGCGCCGTGCTCCAGGCGGAGACCTCGCTGACCGAGCCCTGCCAGGCCCGGCTGCTGTCAGTGCCGGAGCTGTACATGCTCACCCTGTGGCTGCACGGCGACTGCGCCGCCGACGGGACGTCGGGCCACCCGGCCGCGAACGACCTGCTGGTGCCGCTCGCCCCCGCGCCGCCCGGCATCGCGGCACACCGCCCGCACCGAGTCGCCGACCTCCTGCCGGTACTGACCCACCGGATCACCCGCACCCCGCTGCTCGGCCAGCCCGCATAGGTTCCACGTCCCCACTCACCGTGCCCCGCCGCCGGAGACGGCCGCGGGGCACGTCACATGTTCGTGTCGTCGAACACATCCCGCCACCGCCGCTCGTTCGTGTCCGACCCCGCTCGCACGAGGAAGGTCGTGCACTTCCACCCGCGCGGACTAGCCCCTTCCGGCCACCGTGAACCCCCCGAAAGGACCGTGCGGTTGTGCTGAACCGTCCGGGCGGGGAATGCGTCATGAACCTGTGAGAAGCGGTGCTGCGAAATCCCTGCGGATCGACGCCCGTGGGGCAACACTGGGTTCCTGACCGACGTACCACCGACGGGGGGCGGCCATGAGCGAGACGAGCCGCAGGGCAGACACGACAGCCAATCCACACATACCGACAGAGCGAAAGATCCCCACCATCATGTGCCAGCACCAGCCACCGTGCCCGACCGCCGAATCCGCCGACCGGGAGTCCGCCCGACTCGTGGCGCACCACCCGGAGCAGGGATGGAGCCTGCTGTGCAACGGCGTGCTCCTGTTCGAGGACACCGGTGAGCTCCTGCCGGACGGCCAGATCATCGCTCCGCACCGCCCGCTGGGCATCGACCGGGTGATGACGGCCGCCTGAGCGCACACCAGGGCATCGGCTGCCCTGACACACGAGGGGCCGGCCGGAGACACACGCTCCGCACCGGCCCCGACGCATGCCCGAGGGCGATCAGTCCTCGTAGGCGTCCAGCGGCGGGCAGGAGCAGACCAGGTTCCGGTCGCCGAAGGCCTGGTCGATGCGGCGCACCGGCGGCCAGTACTTGTCCGCGGCCGACACCCCCGCCGGGAAGACGGCCTCCTCACGCGTGTAGGCGTGCTTCCACTGGCCGCCCAGCGCCGCGGCGGTGTGCGGCGCGTTGCTCAGCGGGTTGTCGCCCGCCGGCCACTCGCCCGAGCCGACCTTCTCGACCTCCGCGCGGATGGCGATCATCGCGTCGCAGAACCGGTCCAGTTCGACCAGGTCCTCCGACTCGGTGGGCTCGATCATCAGCGTGCCGGCCACCGGGAAGGACATCGTCGGCGCGTGGAAGCCGTAGTCGATCAGCCGCTTGGCCACGTCGTCCACCGTCACACCGGTGGCCTTGGTCAGCGGTCGCAGGTCGATGATGCACTCGTGCGCGACCAGGCCGCCGGGGCCGGTGTACAGGACCGGGTAGTGGGGCTCCAGACGCTTGGCGATGTAGTTGGCTGACAGCACGGCCACCTGCGTGGCGCGCTTGAGGCCCTCGCCGCCCATGAGCCGGACGTACGCCCACGAGATCGGTAGGATGCCCGCGGAGCCCCAGGGCGCGGCCGAGATCGGGCCCACGCCCGTCTCCGGGCCGGCCGCTGGCTGCAGCGGGTGGTTCGGCAGGTGGGGCGCCAGGTGCTCGCGGACCGCCACCGGGCCGACGCCCGGACCGCCGCCGCCGTGCGGGATGCAGAACGTCTTGTGCAGGTTCAGGTGCGAGACGTCGCCGCCGAAGTGGCCCGGCTTGGCGAGCCCGACCAGCGCGTTCAGGTTGGCGCCGTCGACGTAGACCTGGCCGCCGGCCTCGTGCACCGCCGCGCAGATGTCGGCCACGTGCTCCTCGAACACGCCGTGCGTGGACGGGTACGTGATCATCAGCACCGACAGCTCGTCGCGGTACTGCTCGATCTTGGCCCGCAGGTCCTCGACGTCGATCTCGCCGTCCTCGGCGGTCTTCACGACGACGACCTTCATCCCCGCCATGACGGCGCTGGCGGCGTTGGTGCCGTGCGCGGAGGAGGGGATGAGGCAGACGGTCCGCTGGTCGTCGCCGTTGGCGCGGTGGTAGCCGCGCACGGCCAGCAGACCGGCCAGCTCGCCCTGGGAGCCGGCGTTGGGCTGGAGGGAGACCTTGTCGTAACCGGTGGCCTCGGCGAGACGTTCCTCCAGCTCGCGGATGAGCGTGAGGTAGCCCTGGGCCTGCTCGGCGGGCGCGAAGGGGTGCAGCTGACCGAACTCCGGCCAGGTCACCGGCTCCATCTCGGTGGTCGCGTTGAGCTTCATGGTGCAGGAGCCCAGCGGGATCATGCCGCGGTCGAGCGCGTAGTCGCGGTCGGCCAGCCTGCGCAGGTAGCGCAGCATCGCGGTCTCGGAGCGGTGCTGGTGGAAGACCGGGTGGGTGAGGTAGTCGTCGGTGCGCAGCAGGTGCTGCGGGAGCGCCTCCTCGGCGGTCGCGTCCAGCGCGTCGATGTCGCCCCCGACGCCGAAGGCGTTCCACACCGCGCGCAGCTGGGCCCGGCCGGTGGTCTCGTCGCAGGCGGCCGAGACGTGGTCGGCGTCGACGAGGCGCAGGTTGACGCCCTGGTCCCGGGCGGCGGCGACGATGTCCGCGGCCCGCCCCGGGACACGGACGGTGACGGTGTCGAAGTAGGCGCCGTGGACGACCTCGACCCCGCCGGCCGTCAGGCCCGCTGCGAGGACCGCGGCGTACCGGTGGGTGCGCCGGGCGATGTTCCGCAGGCCCTCGGGCCCGTGGTAGACGGCGTACATCCCGGCCATCACGGCGAGCAGCACCTGAGCGGTGCAGATGTTGCTGGTCGCCTTCTCGCGGCGGATGTGCTGCTCGCGCGTCTGCAGGGCGAGCCGGTACGCCTTGTGGCCGTCGGCGTCCACGGAGACTCCCACGAGCCGGCCGGGCAGGCTGCGGGCGAACTTCTCGTGGACCGCCATGTAACCCGCGTGCGGGCCGCCGAAGCCCATCGGGACGCCGAAGCGCTGCGTGGTGCCCACGGCGATGTCGGCGCCCAGCTCACCGGGAGACGTCAGCAGCGTGAGCGCGAGCAGATCGGCGGCGACGGTGACCAGGGCGCCCAGCCGGTGGGCCCGGTCGATGAGGGGCTTGATGTCGCGTACGGCACCCGAGGCGCCCGGGTACTGGATCAGTACGCCGTTGATCTCCCGCTCGGCGACCTCGGCGGGGATGCCGTCGCTGAGGTCGGCGACGACGACCTCGACACCGGTGGGCTCGGCTCGGGTCCGGATCACGGCGATGGTCTGGGGCAGCGCGTCCGCGTCGACCAGGAACAGGCCCCTCTTGTTCTTGCCCATGCGCCGGGACAGCGCCATGGCCTCGGCGGCGGCGGTGCCCTCGTCGAGCAGGGACGCGCCCGAGGTCGGCAGGCCCGTGAGGTCGGCGACCATGGTCTGGAAGTTGAGCAGCGCCTCGAGCCGGCCCTGGGAGATCTCCGGCTGGTACGGCGTGTAGGCGGTGTACCAGGCCGGGTTCTCCATGACGTTGCGCAGGATGACCGGTGGCGTGAAGGTGCCGTGGTACCCGAGACCGATCATGGAGTCCAGGACCTTGTTGCGGCCGGCGAGGGAGCGCAGCTCGGCCAGCACCTCGGCCTCGGTGCGCGCACCCGGCAGGTCCAGGGCATCGGCGTTCTTGATCACATCGGGCACCGCGGCGGCGGTGAGCTCGTCGAGCGAGCCGTAGCCGACCTGCGCGAGCATCTTGGCCCGCGCCTCCTGATCGGGGCCGATGTGGCGGTACTCGAACGGAGTGCCCTGTTCGAGCTCGGAGAGCGGAATGCGCTGGGCGGTCATTGCGGAGGCCTCCTGGTCTGACGCGACCTTCGAGGGGCACCACGGCGCGGGTACCCCGACGGCCTCCCCCTCTGTCATCTCGACCTGAGAGCTTCACCGGTCCGCCCGAAGGCGGGCCGGCTTTCACCGTCGGTGAGAGCGGAAGCCGTCGACACCCGCTCTGCTTTCCAGAGTGACCTCGTCCGTGCGGTACCTGGGCCTGAGAGATTCCGGGGAGGATTTGCTCCTTCGGCGCCTCCGGATCACTCCGGAGGACTCTCCCGCACGGGGTCAACGGCCGCTTGCCAGACTACCAGCGAGGACGAGTCGACAGCCGGTGCGGGAAGACCCTCAAGTGGCCGCCTCCCTGAATCTGCTCTTTCGTAGTGCTTACGGATGCGTTGCGACCAATTGGAGGGACCGTGCAGACCGACATCGATCCGCGGAATCTGATCGGCCGCAAGGCGTTCGACCGCAACGGCCACAAGATCGGCACGATCGACGAGGTGTACCTCGACGACGCGACGGGTGTACCGGAGTGGGCGGCCATACGAACGGGCTTGTTCGGCAGGGACGCGTTCGTCCCCCTGGAGCCCAGCGAGCTGGTCGAGGGTTCACTGTACGTCCCCTTCGAACGCTCCCTGATCAAGGAGGCCCCCGACTTCGGCGTCGGCCGCCACCTGTCCCCCGAACAGGAGCTGCAGCTCTACCACCACTACGGCCTGGACGTGTCCGCACCACCGCCCCCGGACCGCGACTTCGGCCATCTGGCGGGGTCGGACGAGACGTGACGGCCCCGCGGGCAGATGTCCGTGCCCGCTCAACGGTGTCGGGCACCGGTGTCTGCGGGGCCGGGTGCCCCGGCGGTACCGGGGACCTCGGGGACGAGCGGCAGCGGGTCGGCCGGCTCCAGCTGAGGGTCGTCGACGCTGAACGTGCGGACCCGGCCCGGCTCCGACTGCGGTGTCTCGAACCGTACGGTCACCCTGCCCAGCCCACTGCCCTGGACCCACCCCGGCCCGTACTCGGCGTGACGGACGTCATGCCCCGCGAGCCAGACCCGCTCGGGTGACGATGCCGGCTCTTCGGCGAGGGGGTCCGCCGCGTCCGGCCGCTCCTCCGCCGCGGGCTCCCCCGCCGCCAGGTGGGCCTGCGCGAACAGGTCCTCCTGTGTGTAGTCGGCGAGTCCGCCGACCCCCACCCCCAGCAGCCGCACCCCGCCGGTGGTGTCCACGGAGTCGAGCAGCCGCGCCGCCGCCTCCCGCACCACCGCGGGATCGTCCGTGGGCCCCCGCAGGGTCTCGGACCGGGTCAGGGTGGAGAAGTCGTACCGCCGCACCTTCAGCACGATGGTCCGTCCCGACAACCCGGCGTCCCGCAGTCTGCGCACACACCGGTCCGCCAGCCGCTGCACCTCCAGACCGATCCGCAGCCGGTCGTGGATGTCGACGTCGTACGTGTCCTCGACGGACACCGACTTGGCCTCCCGCTCGGCCACCACCGGCCGCTCGTCGTGCGCCAGCGCCATCGCGTACAGCGCCTGCCCGTGCGCCTTGCCCAACATCCGTACGAGCTCGTCCTCGCCCGCCTCGGCGATCTCGTCGATCGTGGTGATCCCGGCACGCCGCAGGTGGTCACCGGTCGCCGGGCCCACTCCCGGCAGCGTGCGCACCGGCATCGGCCCCAGCAGCGCGCGCTCGGTACCCGGCCGTATCAGCACCAGGCCGTCCGGCTTGGCCTGCTCCGAGGCGATCTTGGCGAGCATCTTCGACGCGGCGAGCCCCACGGATCCGGTCAGCCCGGTGACGTCCCTGATGTCCACGCGCAGCTTCGCGCCCACCAGCCGCGCCGACTCCTCGTCCCGGGCCGCTCCCCCGGCCTCCAGGTCCACGAACGCCTCGTCCAGGCTCAGCGGTTCCACCAGCGGCGACAGGCCCCGCAGCAAGGTCATGACCTGCTCGCTGACCCTGCGGTAGAGCCCGAAGCGGGGCACCAGATACGCGGCGTTGGGCGCGAGCCGGCGTGCCTGGGCCATGGGCATCGCCGAGTGCACCCCGAAGACCCGCGCCTCGTACGACGCGGTGGCCACCACTCCGCGCGGCCCCAGCCCGCCCACGATGACGGCCTTCCCGCGCAGGCTCGGCTTGGCCGCCTGCTCCACCGAGGCGTAGAAGGCATCCATGTCGAGGTGCAGGATGGTCGGCGCGGTTCTCACATCTCCGATGCTGCCCCACGCCACTGACAATGCGGGCCTGGTGACAGTGCGGCCCCGCAGCGGCCCGGGAGCTCAGACGGCCCGGTTGCGCCGCCGCGCCAGCTCGTCCGCCGGATTGGGGCCCACGATGGTCTCGCCCGTGTCGACCCGCTCACCGTGCAACTGGGACAGCGCGTTCTCCACGTCCCGCCACACGACGCCCACTGCGATGCCGAAGATGCCCTGCCCGCCCTGGAGCAGGGCGTGGACCTCGTCGGGGGAGGTGCACTCGTAGACCGTCGCGCCGTCGCTCATCAGCGTCATCCGCTCCAGGTCGCGGAAACCGCGCTCCCTGAGGTGCTGGACGGCGGTACGGATGTTCTGCAGTGACACCCCGGTGTCGAGGAAACGCTTGACGATCTTCAGGACGACGACATCGCGGAAGCTGTACAGCCTCTGAGTCCCCGACCCGTAGGCGGGGCGCACGCTCGGTTCGACCAGACCGGTCCTGGCCCAGTAGTCCAGCTGCCGGTAGGTGATGCCCGCGGCGGCGCACGCCGTGGGTCCGCGATAGCCGATGTGGTCGGAAGCCGCCCCCGCGTCGCCCGGCACGGGCGTCGGCCGCTGCGGGGCGGATTCGGCCGTGTTGCCGTGAAGCCGGTACGGACCGCTCTCCCCCAGACTGCGTCCGGGGGCACCCCCAGCCGTACCGCCGCCGCTGCTTCTCACGCCGACCTCCGTCCTTGACCTGCCTTCTCGACGGTAGGCAGTCACCAGGGGTGCGTCAACGATCGCCACACTCGGCACGCCGAGTGATAATCACCCTAGGAGTGGTTTCCCGCGCCCCCCGCGGGGAAAGGCTAGCCGAATGCCCTGACGAGCCCTCGAGGACAGCGGCCCCGGCTGCCGCCTCCCTGTCGCATCCGGCGGCCGCACACGGCGGCGAGGCCGGTCCTGGCGCCCGGGACACCCGGTGCCGCAGACGCACGGCACAGCGAGACCGCGGGCGCCGCGTCGCCCGCCGGCCCACCCCCGGAGGGACCGTCACTGGCTGCTGGTCCCGAAGTCCTCCGGTGAGATCTGGTCGAGGAACTCGCGGAACTTCTCGACCTCGTCCTCCTGCTCGTCCGGAATGGCGATCCCCGCGTCGTCCAACACACCGTCGCTGCCGTAGATCGGCGTGCCGGTGCGCAGCGCCAGCGCTATGGCGTCGGACGGGCGGGCGCTCACCTCGACGCCGCTGGCGAAGACCAGCTCCGCGTAGAAGACGCCTTCACGCAGATCCGTGATGCGTACTTCCGTGAGCTCCTGCCCGACGGCCTCCAGCACGTCCTTGAACAGGTCGTGGGTCAGAGGTCGTGCGGGGGCCATGCCCTGCTGGGCGAACGCGATCGCCGTCGCCTCCCCGGGGCCGATCCAGATGGGGAGGTAGCGGTCGCCACCCACTTCGCGCAGGAGCACGATCGGTTGGTTGGAGGGCATCTCGACCCGGACACCTACGACATCGAGCTCGTTCACACAGCAACCCTAGGCCGTGCTCGGGATGTTTGGGTAGTCGGGCACAGAACGCCTGGCCGATCCGCCGACGGCGAACGCCCGGATCAGGGCAGCCGCACGCCCAGCGCGGACTGCACCAGCGCCGCGTGCAGCTTCACCGCGAGCCCCGCCAGCTCCTTCGTGCGGGCCTCGGCATGCGCCCTGGTCTGCGGATTGCGGTGGCGTCGCAAGGGGGCCACCACCTGGTCCACCAGGCCGGCCTCGCGGTCCGCGGCGGCCTTCATCGCACGCAGATGGCGCGGCTCGATGCCATGGCGGCCCAGTTCCACCACGAGAGTGGCCACGGTGATCGACTCGGCGTCGTACATGCCGTCCGGCAGGGGCGCGAGCAGCCCATAGGACTCCCACTCCTGAAGCTGCTCGGCACCGATCCCGGCGGCCGTCAGCAGCTCCTCCCGGCCGAGCCGGGCGGGTGGCGGAGCCTCGGGGTCGCCCAGAAGGTCTCCGAGCAGTTCGCCGTCGCCGGTCTCGCCCGGCCGGCCCAGTGACGGCAGTCGCACCTCCTCGCCCCGCTCCAGGGCGTCCAGGTACTCGCGGATCACCTTCAGCGGCAGATAGTGGTCCCGCTGCATTCTCAGCACCTGGCCGAGCCGCTCGACATCACGCGCGCTGAACTTGCGATACCCCGAGGGGGTCCGCTGGGGCTCGATGAGCCCCTCCGACTCCAGGAAGCGGATCTTGGAGATGGTGACTTCGGGGAACTCCTCGCGCAGCACGTTCAGCACCGTGCCGATGCTCATCAGCCGGCCGTCCGCGGCGGCGGTGCCGCTGTCGGCACCGCCGCTCGGTGTGTGAAGCATGGACCCTTCCCCGCGGGTCAGATGCCCCGCTGGCTCGCGTAGAAGACCAGCCTGTACTTGCCGATCTGGACTTCGTCGCCGTTGTGAAGCGCGACCTGGTCGATGCGCTCGCGGTTGACGTAGGTGCCGTTGAGGCTGCCGACGTCGGCGACGGTGAACGTCCCGTCCGCGCCCCGGCGGAACTCGACGTGGCGGCGCGAGACCGTCACGTCGTCCAGGAAGATGTCGCTCTGCGGATGGCGCCCCGCCGTGGTCAGGTCGCTGTCCAGCAGGAAGCGGCTGCCCGAGTTCGGGCCCCGGCGCACCACGAGGAGCGCCGAACCGAACGGCAACGCCTCCACGGCCGCCTGTGCCTCGGGCGACAGCGTCGGCACCGGGGTCTGGCCGGTGGCCTCCGCGTCGTAGGCCTCAAGGCCCGAGATGGAGATCGTGGACGTCGTCTCCGACGCACGCTCCGGGACCGCCCCCGCCCGCAGCGGCGCACCGCAGTTGGAGCAGAAGCGGCTGTTCTCCGCGTTGCGGTGACCGCACCGCGTACACACCAGGGCCGACATGCCCCCGAAACCTATGCCTCCGGACGCGGCAGGGTCAACAGACGGCGCGCCCTGACCTCCGGAAATGTCACCACCCGGACCATTGACCTGATCGCGGAACAGCGGCCGCTGGCCCTCCGCGTCTCCCGGCTGTGCGCGATGACGGGCAGTGGCGTTGTCGCTGCCCTCTCGCGCGCTCTTGCCGAACAATTTCGCAAACAACTTCACGGGCGATTCCCCTTGACCGAAACAGACCCGCCCGTGGGGCAGGACGAACCCTGACTGCATACACCGGCCGACCCGGACATCCTCACAACGTCCGTTTCCACCAGACAGTTTCCACCACGCACCACCCATTCGGTGCGCCGACCCCCCGCAACCTCATGCCCCTGCCGGACGGCCTCCATGCACCCCCGGTTCACTGGGAGGACGACCGAGCGTAGTCAGGCCGCTTCGCCGCTCGCAAGGCGTCCACGACGATCTTCGTCGAACGCTCCACGGTGACCGTGGCCTGCTCCTTCTCCAGGGTCTGCACCACGCCTCCGGGGATGTTGAGCGCCGGCTCCAGGTCCTGCGGTTTGCCGATGACCTTGAAACGATAAGGTGGGGTGATCTTGTTCCCGTCGACGCTGACGTCTTTCCCGGAGTCCGACAGGTAGGTGCCGGCGACGACCCGTACGCCGTTGACCTCTATCGCCTCCGCGCCGGCCGCCCGCAACTCCTGGATCGCGTCGAGCAGCATGTCCGCCTGGACCGCCCCCTTCGCGTCCTGGACCGTCATCGTGATCCCGGGTCCCTCGGCGGCCACCGTGCCCGCAAGGATGCCGAGTTGCTTCTCCTTCTCGGCGGTCTGCCTGCGGGCCTCCTCGGCCCGGTCCGAGCTGTTCTCCAACTCGGCCCGCTGATCCTCGAGCCCCTGCTTCTCGTCCTGAAGACGCTGCGTACGGTCGTCGAGTTCATCGAGGATGCGCACAAGATCCTCTTGGCGCGCGCCGCGCAGGGCGCCGCTGCCGTCGCTGTTGGAGGCGACCTGGACGGCCAGGCCGAAGCCCAGGCCGAACAGGAGCACGGCCACGATGAGTTGGGCCCGCGTGACGCGCGGCGGCCACAGTCCCTGCACCAGGCGCTGACGGCCGGTCAGTCCCGTGGCCTGCTCCTCGTCCGCCGCCGGCGTCTCGGGGGCCGCGGCCGGAACCTCCTCGGGCAGTTCCCTGCGCAGCCGGTGCTCGGGGGCCTGCGGCGCCTCGGTCGTCTCTTTCTCGTCGCTCATCGGCCTCACGCCCGGAACACGTGCCGCCGGATCGCCGCGGCGTTGGAGAAGATGCGGATACCGAGGACGACCACCACACCGGTGGACAGTTGCGCGCCGACGCCCAGCTTGTCGCCCAGGAACACGATCAGCGCCGCCACCACCACGTTGGACAGGAACGACACCACGAAGACCTTGTCGTCGAAGATGCCGTCGAGCATGGCCCGCAGACCACCGAACACGGCGTCGAGCGCTGCCACGACGGCGATCGGAAGGTAGGGTTCGACGACCGCCGGGACCTCGGGCCGGACCAACAGGCCGACCACCACTCCGACGACGAGGCCCAGTACCGCGATCACGATGTGCCCTTCTCTGTGGTTGCTTGTGCTGTTCGTACGATCACACTGGGTGCGGCAGGCAGCCGGAGGTCACCCTCGGTGGACAGGCCGGCACGGATTCCGTAGTTCTCCTGCAGTGCGTGCAGGTAGAGGCCGTCGGGGCTGTTCTGGAACCGCGTGCCGAGTCTCTCCCCGTCCCCCACCGCGAGCACGGTGTAGGGCGGCACCAGCGGCCTGTTGTCCACCAGTATCGCGTCACCCGCGGCCCTGATCGCTGACAGGGCGGTCAGCCGCTGCCCGTTGATCGCGATCGCCTCGGCGCCCGACTCCCACAGTCCGTTGACGACGCGCTGCATGTCCCGGTCCCGGACGCGCCCCATGTCCGAGAACCCCGAGGTCTCGCGCGGGTTGCCGTCACCCCCCGTGGTGGCTTCCTTGGCGTCGTCGACGACCAGCTTCACCCCGGGGCCGTGCACCGCGACCGCGCCCGACAGGAGTCCGAGCAGATCGACCGGGTCGCCGCTCCCGTCCTGCCGCAGGGCCGCGCGCTGCCGTGCGTTCACGTCGTCGCGCAGCTTGTCGACCGTGCCCTCGAGCTTGTCCGCGGCGGCGGTCTCTCGCTGGATCCGGCCGATGAGTTCCTGCCGCTCCTTGGCGACCGTCGGCGCGGCGATCCGCGCCTGCGCGGCGCCCACGGTCACCACCAGGGCGGCGAGCACCAGGCCGGCCGCGAGGCCGAGCTTGGCCCGCACCGTCCGGGGCAGGCCGGCAGTGCCCTCGGACCTCTTCCGCGCGGCGGCCTCCGCGTATCCCTCGTCGAGGCTGTGGTCCATGACGTTGGTGAGCAACGACATGGAGGCGTCCGGGCGCGAGGGGCGCGCCGTTGTGCTCCGAACGGGGGGCGGCTGCGGCATGCCGCACATCGTCGCACGTTGCGCGCGCTACCTCCGAATGGCCCCACCCGTGTGCCGGACAGACCCCCTCGGGGGACCTGTCCGGCACGCGCGCGTGCTGCGTGTTACCGTCCGGCGCTGTCCACGACGGCCGACCACTCGTCCAGCAGGGCCTGCGCGGAGGCGTCGTCGGGGCCTTCGGCCCACAGGTGGGTGACGGCCTCGGCCGGGTCAGGCAGCACCAGCACCCAGCGCCCGTCGGTCTCCACGACCCGTACGCCGTCGGTCGTGTCCACGAACCGGTCCCCGGCAGCCTCCACGACCCGGCGCATCACGAGCCCCTTGACGGCCCACGGAGTCGCGAGATCACGCTTGAGGACGTGCGCCCGCGGAATCCGCGCGTCGATCTGGCTGAGGGTGAGCTGTGTCCGCGCCACCAGTCCGATCAGTCGTACGAACGCGGCGGTGCCGTCGAAGACGCTGCTGAACTCCGGCACGATGAACCCGCCACGGCCGTCGCCGCCGAAGATCGTCGACTCATCGCGGCCCACGCGGGTGAGGTCGTCGGGCGAGGTGGTCGTCCACTCGACCTGCGTCCCGTGGTACGCCGCCACCTGCTCGGCGATCCTCGTCGTCGTCACCGGCAGCGCCACCCGGCCGCTGCGCCGCTCCGCGGCCACGAGGTCGAGCATCACCAGCAGCGCCCGGTCGTCCTCCACGATGCGGCCCTTCTCGTCGACGAGCGACAGCCGCTCACCGACGGGGTCGAACCTGACGCCGAACGCGGCACCCGAGGACGCGACGATCTCGCCGAGCCGCACCAGTCCGGCCCGCCGCGCCTCGGCGGACTCGGTGGGCCGGGACTCGTCCAGCCCCGGGTTGATCGTCAGCGAGTCCACACCGAGCTTGCCGAGGAGGCTCGGGAGCACCAGTCCGGCACTGCCGTTCGAGGCGTCCACGACGACCTTGAGGCCCGACTCGGCGATTCCCGTGGTGTCGACGCTCCGCAGCAGCGAACCGGTGTACGAATCGAAGACGCTGGACGGGAAGTACAGGTCTCCGATCTCACCCGGGAAGGCCCGCCGGTACTCCTGCCGCGCGAACACCCGGTCCAGCTTGCGCTGGCCGGCCTGGGACAGGTCGGCGCCCTGCCCGTCGAAGAACATGATGTCGACGGAGTCCGGCACGCCGGGAGACGTCCGGATCATGATGCCGCCGGCACTGCCTCGCGCGGTCTGCTGCCGGGCGACCGGCAGCGGGACGTTCTCCAGATCGCGTACGTCGATGGCGCTGGCCTGGAGCGCCGAGATGACCGCACGCTTGAGCGCACGCGCACCCCGCGAGTGGTCACGCGCGGTGGTGACCGTCGAACCCTTCTTGAGGGTGGTGGCGTACGCGCCGGCGAGCCGTACGGCAAGCTCCGGCGTGATCTCCACGTTCAGGATGCCGGACACACCGCGGGCACCGAAGAGATGGGCCTGTCCGCGGGACTCCCAGATGACCGAGGTATTGACGAAGGCACCGGCCTCGATGGTCTTGAACGGGTACACCCGTACGTTGCCCTGGACGATCGACTCCTCGCCGATGAGGCACTCGTCGCCGATCACCGCGCCGTCCTCGATCCGGGCCGCGCGCATGATGTCGGTGTTCTTTCCGACCACACAGCCCCGCAGATTGCTGTGCTGACCGACGTAGACGTTGTCGTGGACGACGGCCTTGTGCAGAAACGCCCCGCTCTTCACCACCACGTTCGAGCCGACGACGGTGTGTTCCCGTATTTCGGCACCGGCCTCGACCTTTGCGTAGTCGCCGATGTAGAGCGGCCCCCGCAGCACGGCGTCTGGGTGTACCTCCGCGCCCTCCGCGACCCAGACGCCCGGGGAGATCTCGAAGCCGTCGATCTCGACGTCGACCTTGCCCTCCAGGACGTCGGCCTGCGCCTTCACATAGCTCTCGTGGGTGCCGACGTCCTCCCAGTAGCCCTCGGCGACATAGCCGTAGATCGGCTTGCCCTCCTTCATGAGCTGCGGGAAGACATCGCCGGACCAGTCGACCGGAACGTCGGGTTCGACGTAGTCGAAGACCTCGGGCTCCATGACGTAGATGCCCGTGTTCACGGTGTCGGAGAAGACCTGGCCCCAGGTCGGCTTCTCCAGGAAGCGCTCGACCTTTCCCTCGTCGTCGACGATGGTGATGCCGAATTCCAGCGGGTTGGGTACACGCGTCAAACAGACGGTGACCAGGGCACCTTTTTCCTTGTGGAAATCGATCAGATCGGTGAGGTCGAAGTCGGTCAGGGCATCACCGGAGATCACGAGGAAGGCGTCGTCCTTGAGTGCTTCCTCGGCGTTCTTGACGCTCCCGGCGGTACCGAGTGGCTTCTCCTCGTTGGCATAGGTGAGCTCCATGCCGAGCTCTTCGCCGTCACCGAAGTAGTTCTTGACGAGAGATGCCAGGAACTGCACGGTTACGACGGTCTCGTTGAGCCCATGCCTTTTGAGCAGCCGCAGCACGTGCTCCATGATCGGCCGGTTGGCCACCGGCAGGAGCGGCTTGGGCATGCTCGAGGTCATGGGGCGAAGGCGCGTGCCTTCGCCTCCGGCCATCACGACGGCCTTCATGTCGGAAGCGTCCTCCTCCAAGAGACGACGGTCCAGCCGACTTCACCCGTCTTGATTGTCCCGCAGATTCCCTGGGCGGGCCATCGAGCCGCGTGCGGCCGCCAATCAGCGGGCTGAATCGGCCATGGCGTCCGCCCTGACGAGTCGGCGGACCTGGACCACGTAGAGAACTCCTGCCCACCAATAGAGCGTTGTACCCCATCCGGCGAACGCCCATCCGAAAATAGCAGCGAGTGACGCGATCCATCCAGTTCCGTCACTGAGGAGCAGCAGCGGGAAGGCGTACATCAGGTTGAAGGTGGCGGCCTTCCCGAGGAAGTTCACCTGAGGCGGCGGATAGCCGTGACGTCTGAGGATGCCCACCATCACCAGCAGCATCAGCTCTCGCGCCACGAGCGCAGCTGTCAGCCAAAGAGGCAGAATCCCACGCCAGGTGAGACCGAGCAGGGTAGAGGCGATGTAGAGCCGGTCGGCGGCGGGGTCGAGCAGCCGGCCAAGACTGCTGATCTGGTTCCAGCGCCGGGCGAGCTTGCCGTCGAGGTAGTCACTGACGCCGCTCAGCACCAGCACCAGCAGGGCCCAGCCGTCGCTCTTCGGCCCGCCGAACTCGGGCCTGAGGATCAGCCACAGGAAGACGGGCACGCCGACGAGCCTCGCCATGCTGAGGATGTTCGGGATGGTGAGGACGCGGTCCGTCTGGACACGGGTCTCCTGGACCTCCACCCGGGGGCCTCCTGCGGGAACGAACCAACGATGCTCCCTGACCTTACCGGGCGAGTTCCGGTCGGCGTGCGGAGGGGGTTCGCTTGCAGCCGCGGCTCAGCGAGCTTGGAACGCAGAAAACCCCCGTGCA
>NZ_JCAJZO010000018.1:0-157920 GCF_059510295.1 Streptomyces sp. PTL18
GAGATCGCATCGACCAGCCGGATCCCGCGCCCCGATTCGCCGTCGGGTCCGGCTTCCCTGAGCACAGCGGGCGCCGGGTTGTGGTCGGTTACCGAGACACGCACCACGTCGACGGCCACCGTGATGCGGAGCACGACTTCGCCCTCACCGTGGACCACGGCGTTGGTGACCAGCTCCGAAACGGCCAGTACGACGCGCTCCGCCACCGGCTCCGAAACACGGCACCGCCGCAGGAACGCCCTGGCTATGCGCCGCATCTCCCCGACCTTCGCGAGGTCGGGGAGAAGGGCCGCCTGACAGGCATGGGATGCCGCCGGTACCTCTGCCCTCTCCCATGCGCCGGGCTCGTCTTCCTGAACTGGCCTGACGCATGACGCGCCTGCTGTAGCCGCACAGCTACGGATGCCCCCGCCGGGCGGGGCCGCCTCTTGGAGCCTGGTCATGTGGGCTATGGCACCGTGCTGCGACGCCGTCGACCAGGGGAATCCAGAGGGGGAAAATTATGTCAAGGGGGAAACCAGAGGGGGGAATTGAGGCCATGATTGGATTCCCCCACCAATAGAGGTCACACTCATGCCAGACCCGTTCGCCGACCTGCTCCTCCGGCTTCGGCAGGAGGCGGGCCGGACACAGGAGGAGCAGGCGGAGGCGATCAACGCTGTCTCCGGCCGGGACACCATGACCCGCCGAGAGATCAGCCGTTATGAGAACTTCGAGAACATTCCTACCAACCACACAATCGGCCACATCGCGGCGGCCTGCGGTGTCCCCTTCGAGGAACTACAGCGAGAGGCCAAGGCCGCCCGCGCTCGGAAGAGAAAGGGGCATGCCGATGCAGGGGAGGACCAAGACGCCGTGAAGCGTCGCACGCTCCTGGGTAGCGCCACTATCGGCGTGAGCGTGGCCGCCGAGCCCTGGGGGCGCCTCGCCTTCGCCCTCAGCAAGGGGACCAAGATCGATTCGCCCGCTGCCTCTGCGCTCATCGACCGAGCCGCTGAACTGCACGTCCAGGAACTCAACCTCAGCGCGCGGCGGCTACAAAAAACGGTCGAGTCGCATCTTGACGCGATCACTACGGCCCTGCCTCGTGCAGGCGAACACGAAGGCGCTCTCACCATCGCCGCCGGGGAAACCGCCGCTCTGGCCGGTTGGGTGGCCTGGGACCTGGGGGAGCACGATAAAGCCAACGCCTACTACAAAGTCACGTCGCAGTGCGCGGCGGCTGCCGGGCATCCTCCACTCCGAGCCCTGGCCCTGACCTACAGCAGCTACGGCGCTTTGACGCCAAAGGCGAAGATGGAGTTCCTCTCCCAAGCCGCCAACGACGTGCGAGGCCACGGTAACGCTACTGCTGCCGCCTGGGTTCTCGGTAGGCACGCGGAAGAAGCTGCGGCGGCCGGCGACGAGGTGGGGGCGCTCCAGGCGTTAGACCGAGCGCGCTTCGCCTACGATTTCGCGGACCACACCAGCGAGCAGGCATGGGTCAGGTTCGTGACCCCATACCGCATGGACTCGTTGGCCCTGTCCGTGTACGGCCAGCTGAGGCGCCCCGAGCTCACGTCCACAGCTGATACCGCGGTCGACCGCCTCGGAGACGGGCTACCGGACGGAGGCGTCGTAGTCCTCGGTGATCTGGCGTCGGCCCTACTGCGTGGGGGTGACGTCGACCAAGGCGTCTACGTGGCCCGCCAGTTCGCTGCGGCGGCACAGGCCAAGCCCAACACCATGGGCAAGGAGCGGGCGGCGGCTATTGCAGCGTTGCTCCCTGACAGCGAGCACGAACTTGCCGTTCATTTCCGGCGGTTCGCATCCTGATCCACCTCGGGTGGCACGCGGCAAGCCCAGGGCACCAACGTCACCGACGCCCGGCCCGTGGCTCCTCAGTCGGATTCCGTCTCCTCGAAGACCCAGGACAGGTACGCCTCCGACCCGCCGGTTACGGGCAGTGTGATCCATTGGGGGACGTCGTACGAGTGCTTCTCGTGCACCCACGCTTCTAGCGCGGGAAGGCGGTCCGTCGTAGTCATATACGAGATGCGCCACTCCCGCGCCGCCTCGACCTTCCCCTTCCACCAGTAGAAGGCGGTGATTGGCGCATCGATGTGAACTCCCGCTGCCAGCTTGCTCTCGACCGCACCTCGGGCCAGCATCGTCGCCTGCCCCTCGTCGTCGCTGGTTGTCTGAGCAATCACAATATCGTGGGCCATGCAACTACCTCTCCAGCTCGGGTACCGCGACCCTACCCAGCCGTCCAGGGCACACCGAGAGCCGGTCGCCACCTCTCAAGGCGAGTGAGGGCTCGACCACGACCTGTACCAGTCAAGTGACGGCGGGCCATGCGGGGTGGCGCGTCGCTTCGGCACCGCGGTGGCAGGTTCTCATCAACGAGGTTGTGCGGCTGCATTATGCAGGCGCCGGGACCGTGCGCTTCACAAGCCCGCGACAGGAGGACTTGCTGGCTGTCGGCGGGCATTCGCTCACGGCAGACGAGAAATAGGACCACAGGACTGGATACCTCCGTCCGGACCATGTCAACGTACAACGTCCCGGAAAACACCAGGCCAGGATGTGCAGATGCTCCACTGCGGCCCAGGTTGCGAAATGCCTTGGAATCCTGCACCCGTGTGACTGCCTTGCTGGCAGGGCTCCTACTTGGGGAGGTCCGCCTGTCTGACCCCGCTATTCGATCCGCTCGCTTCACTGCACCCGCTCTTTATACCCGCGGCACGTCTGAACGCCTGGTACAGCCAGGCAGCCGGCGACTACGGGACCCTTTCCGTCGGGCTGTACGTCTGCCTTTGCGTGGCTGGCCTGTTCGGCGAGGACCTGTTGCAACCCGGCTATCGCAGCGTCAGTGCCGCCCTCGCATACTGTGCGGCACCTCTTGGCGCCGCAACACGGCAAGTGGCACTCGCCATCAGGACGAGCGACTCGCTGCCCGGAATCTCGACCGCCTCACCGATGACGGTCTGCTGGTGCTCGCCACGGACGGCGCGCACCTGGTTGCGCGTCGGCTGGCCCTGGCTGCGGCGGGCCTAAGCAGATGCCGCCTTCGTGATGCGGTGCGCAACATAGACGACGATCGCCGGTTAGCAAAACCGGCGATCGTGAGGTTCCTTGAGGACGTTCGCATGCGCGGCTGTGCTTGGCGGCGGAGCTGCAGCGAACTCAGCAGCCCGTGAAACGGAATGGCACTGGTCTGGTGCCAGCCAGATGATCCGGCGCCCTGCTGGTGCAGGTCCCCTTGAAGGAGAGTGAGTACCCCCTGTCCGTTCCGATCAAGAAGCTTCCGCCCAACTCCAAGGGGCAGGTGCGCTACCGGTTCGTAGTCGACGTGGGTGTCGACCCTGCCACCGGGAGGCGGAAGCAGCTGACGCGTACGTTCGCCACTCTCAAGGAGGCAAAGGCTGAGTACGCGCGCATTACCAACCGCCGCGAGGAAGGGACATTCGTACCTCCCAACCAGATAACTGTTAATGAGTGGCTTGATCAGTGGCTGGCCATGAAAGCAGAGGATCTGGAAGAGACCACTGTCTACAACTATCGGGTCACCCTCGACCGGGTTCGGGGGAGGCTGGGGCGCATCCGGCTTCAGGAACTCACCGAGGAAGATGTAGAAGAGTGGATGCACTGGGCGTTGAAGCACGGGCGTGTACGTGGTGGTAAAGCAGGTACACCGCTGGGAGTGACCAGCGTGGAAATGAGTCTCGCCCGATTGAAGGACGCCCTGAATCGAGCCGTTACGCGTCGGCTAGTAACCATGAATGTAGCCCAACATGTGACCATCCCACGTAGGGCACGTAAAGAAGAGCGAAAGAAGAAGCAGGAGGTGAAGCCGTGGAACGTGCAGGAGATTCAGGCGTTCATTCACGGTGTCCGGACAGAACGGCTTTACGCTGCCCTCTTGCTGTCCCTCATGGGTCTACGTCCGGCTGAAGTCTGCGGACTCCGATGGGAAGACGTGGACTTGGAAGCCGCCGCGATCACCATAGCCAACACGCGGACGATGATGGGAAATCGGTACGTTGTGGAGAAGGACACCAAGTCCCTGGCTGGGGAACGGGATCTTCCTTTGCCGGCACCGGTGCTGGCTGCCCTCAAGTCGTTCAGCGCTCTCCAAGCCAAGGAGAAGCTCGTCCTCGGTGAGGCTTACTCGGATTCCGGATACGTCGTGGTGCACGAGACCGGGGCAGCCTTCACGATCAAGCAGCTCCGCAGACGCGCTTACCGGCTCATGGAGATCCTTGAACTCCGCAGAGTGCGCCTCTACGACGCTCGCTCCTCCTGCCTCACATACCTCGCCAACAAAGGCGTGCCGGATCACATCCTTGCCCGGTGGGCCGGACACACGAACGTCAAGACCACCAAGAAGTGGTACGTGAAGCCGGACGTGGAGGACCTCCGCGGAGCCGCCACAACGTGGGACGGCCTGCACGGTGCTGCGACGGAGGGGCAAGCGTGAATCAGGCGGCCTGCCGATTGAGGGACCTGCCCAGCGGTATGGCAGTCAAATCGAGGTGACCCGGAGGCCGGCTGCTGGTTGTGGGCCAGCGACGGCAACGGGGGAGGGGCGGCCAAGCTGCGGCCAACGTCTCCCCTCCTGCGAGGCAAGGCAGAGCTTGCCCGCCGTGTGGCGTTCGGGCTGTTCGTCGGTGAATCCCGGAAGGTTTTCAGGTGCGTCATGCCGACCTTGGGGACGGCACTACACGCTTTGCTGCAAACCAGACCGTCTGGAAGCCGTGCCGAGGGTGGGAAGCTGGGCGGCGCAGGGATTGGGAGGGTGCGCGAGCCGGGAGGACGCACTGTCCCCACGGTCAGGCGTGCACATCGAAGAACCCGTACGTGGACCCATGAGGGTCTCGGCGGTGCCGGGCGTGCCGCGCCGCGAGGGTCACGAGCCGCCGGGTTCACCTGGCCGTGTGAGATTTCGTGAGACGTGAGAGGGTCTGGGGCGTGAGTGAGACACCCCCGAACACCCTGCAATACCGCTTTGACGGGCCAGAAGACGCTCCGGTCCTGATCTTGGGTCCCTCACTGGGTACCACATGGCACATGTGGGACCGCCAGGTCCCGGAGCTCGCCAAGCAGTGGCGGGTCTTCCGCTTCGACCTGCCCGGCCACGGGGGCGCACCCGCCCATCCTGCGGGCGCCGTCGCCGACCTCACCGTCCGCCTGCTCGCCACCCTCGACGCGCTCGGGGTGCAGCGCTTCGGCTTCGCCGGATGCGCCCTCGGCGGCGCGGTGGGCATCGAACTGGCGCTGCGCCACCCCGAGCGTCTGGCCTCGCTCGCGCTGATCGCCGCCTCGCCCCGCTTCGGTACGGCCGACGAGTTCCGCCAGCGCGGCGTGATCGTGCGGACGAACGGACTGGACCCGATCGCCCGCACGTCTCCGGAGCGCTGGTTCACCTCGGGGTTCGCCGCCGCGCAGCCCGCGATCACCGAGTGGGCCGTGCAGATGGTCCGCACCACCGACCCCGGCTGCTACATCGCGGCCTGCGAGGCGCTGGCCGCCTTCGACGTACGGGCCGAGCTGGGCTGTATCGGCGTACCGACCCTGGTCCTCGTCGGCTCCGAGGACCGGATCACCGGACCTGCCGAGGCACGCACCCTGGTCGCCGGCATCCCGGACGCCCGGCTCGCGGTCGTGCCCGGCGCCTCCCACCTGGTGCCCGTGGAGCAGCCCGCGGCGGTCACCGACCTGCTCGTCCACCACTTCTCGACCGCGTGGCAGCCCGCGTTCGACGCGACCACCGGCCAGATGACGGCCATCACGGCGCCCCCGGCGAAGCCGGTGCCGGCCGCGCCTCCGCCGGTGGCCCCCATAGCCGAGATCGCACCGCCCGCGGCCCCGCCCCAGCCCGCGGCCCGGTCCGATCCGTACGGCACCGGGATGAGGATCCGCCGCGAGGTGCTCGGCGACGCGCACGTCGACCGGGAGCTTGCATCGGCGGACGACTTCTCCGGGGACTTCCAGGAGTTCCTCACCCGCTACACCTGGGGCGAGATCTGGGACCGGCCCGGCCTCGACCGGCGCACCCGCAGCTGTGTGACCCTCACCGCGCTGGTCGCGGGCGGCCACCTGGACGACCTCGCCGCGCACACCCGGGCAGCCCTGCGCAACGGCCTCACTCCCGCCGAGATCGGGGAAGTGCTGCTCCAGGCGGCGGTCTACTGCGGCGTACCGGCCGCCAACCGGGCGTTCAAGGTGGCACAGCAGGTCATCCGGGAGGAAACGACCCCGCAGGGGTGATCGTCTGCCGGGTGGCAGGAGCACCACGCTGCGCGGGGCTCCGGCCGCCCATGTGGAGGGAGGATGGACCCATGAGGCTCACGAAGAAGTCGCACGCCTGCATCCGGCTGGAGAAGGACGGGCGGACGCTCGTCATCGATCCCGGCACGTTCAGCGAGGAGGACGCCGCGGTGGGCGCGGACGCCGTCCTGGTCACGCACGAGCACCTCGACCACTTCAACGAGGACCGGCTGCGGGCCGGCATGGAGGCCAACCCGGGCGCGGAGATCTGGACACTGAAATCGGTCGCCGAGCAGATCCAGGCGGCGTTCCCGGGCCGTGTGCACACCGTCGGCCACGGTGACACCTTCACCGCCGCCGGCTTCGACGTCCAGGTGCACGGCGAACTCCACGCCGTGATCCACCCGGACATCCCGCGCGTCACGAACGTCGGCTATCTGATCGACGGCGGCAAGGTCTTCCACCCCGGCGACGCCCTCACGGTCCCCGACCACCCCGTCGAGACGCTGATGCTCCCGGTGATGGCGCCCTGGAACAAGATCGCCGAGGTGATCGACTACGTCCGGGAGGTCAAGCCGCAGCGCGCGTACGACATCCACGACGCCCTGCTGACGGACCTGGCCCGCCCGATCTACGACAGCCAGATCGGCGCCCTGGGCGGAGCCGAGCACCTGAGGCTGACGCCGGGCGCGTCGGCGCAGGTCTGAGCGCCGGAGGCAGCCCGGGAGACAGGGCGGGGGCCGGTTGTCGTACCCGCCGGGTAGGTTGTGAGGCATGCGCATCGCGACCTGGAACGTGAACTCGATCACCGCCCGCCTCCCCAGGCTCCTGGCCTGGCTGGAGAGCAGCGGCACGGACGTGCTCTGCCTCCAGGAAGCCAAGATCGCCGAGGACCAGTTCCCGTACGACCAGCTGCGCGAGCTGGGCTACGAGGCCGCGGTCCACGCGGACGGCCGGTGGAACGGGGTCGCGGTGCTCTCCCGCGTCGGCCTGGCGGACGTGGTCAAGGGCCTGCCCGGCGACCCCGGCTACGACGGCGTCGAGGAGCCCCGCGCCGTCTCGGCGACGTGCGGTCCGGTCCGCGTCTGGTCGGTCTACGTGCCGAACGGGCGTGAGGTGGACCACCCGCACTACGCGTACAAGCTGCGGTGGTTCGAGGCGCTGAAGTCGGCCGTCGCGGGCGACGCCGCGGGCAGCCGCCCGTTCGCGGTGCTGGGCGACTACAACGTGGCACCGACGGACGACGACGTCTACGACATCACGGCCTTCGAGGGCTCGACCCATGTCACCCCGGCCGAGCGCGCCGCCCTGGCCTCCCTGCGCGAGGCCGGTCTCCAGGACGTGGTGCCGCGCCCGCTGAAGTACGACCACCCCTTCACCTACTGGGACTACCGCCAGCTCTGCTTCCCCAAGAACCGCGGTATGCGGATCGACCTGGTGTACGGCAACAAGGCGTTCGCCAAGGCGGTCAAGGACGCCTACGTGGACCGCGAGGAGCGCAAGGGCAAGGGCGCCTCGGACCACGCGCCCGTCGTGGTGGACCTGGAACCGTAACGGCTGGGATGCGACGGCAGGGCTGCGTCGTCGTCCCGGGCGGTCACTCGCCACGCGTGGACCCGTTCGGGGAAGTCCCGCGCCGCCGTCCGGCCGTCGGGCGGCCACCGCCCGGGACCGACGGTCCGGCCGGTCACGCCGCACCCTGCCCGCGGCGGAGGCGTTCCGGGCTCGTGGTCTGCTGAGCCCGGGACCCACCGAGGCAGGCTCCGTGCCGGTGGCCCGCTACCTGGTCGCCGCCACCGGTGCCGTGCACGGCGAGGACGACACCCCGGGGCCTGCCCCTTGGCTGTCGGCCTTCTCGTGGAACGGAAGCCGGTGGCAGCGCGCGGCCCACGCGAACTTAAATCCGCTCACCGGATGATCGCGTACCGAGGAGACACAGGTGATGACGGAATCGCCCCTCCGGCGACGCCACGGGGCAGCGCCGAATGGGTTGGCCGAACGGCGCGGTCCTGGGCGCAGTCGCCTCTGCGCGCCTGTGGTGTCCCGGAGCGCGCCGGTGTCACGCTGGGCGTATGAACATCTCCTTCCTGGGCAACTGGCGCAAGAAACGCGACCCCGCCTTGGGCGTCGCGGTGTTCTCCGACGGTGACGCCGACGCGTCCGCCGTCACCGGACTGCTGTCCGAATGTGAGCTGCTGCGTTCCCACGCCGAGCGGGCGGGCGTCGAACTCGACGACTCCTGCGCCTCGTTGGAGGCGCTCGACCAGCTCCTGCCGCGCTGGCGCGACGACGAGGAGATCCTGCCCTGGCTCGGTAACGACGCGGGCCTCTACCTGGGCACGGTCATCGTGCGCACGGTCCCTGGCGCGGCGTGGGAGATCTGGCCGAACGGCCACCCCGTGGTCCGGCTGGCCTCCGGCCGTGAGATCGACGTGGTCACCGACGGCCACACCTGGGCCTCCACGGGCGCCCCCGAGCTGTCCCACGTGTACGCCGAAGTGGCCGAGACCTAGCCGCGGACGTCCGCGGCCACCTGGGCGCCCACCGTGGCCAGCAGCGCCCGGGGCGCGGGCTCGGCCTGGAGGCCTGGAAGGAGCAGCAGCCACAGGGCGGTCAGACGGTCCTCGATCAGCAGCCGGTCGTCGAGGGCGTCGGAGAGCGTGTGCAGCCCGAAGAACGCCGCGACCAGAGTGGGCGCGTCGCGGCTGGGCTCCGCCCCGGACGCGAGATCCCCGTCGGCGCGCGCCTGGGTGAGCATCCGTTCGACCGTGGCGATCCAGTCCACGAACGGCGGGGGCATCTCGACGTCGATGGACTTCCGCTCGGACCACAGCCGCGCACCCGCGCGGACGAGGACGTCGTCCCTGAACGCCCGTGCGACCGCGAAGCTCAGCCGGACGAGCTTGTGCAGGGCCGGCTCGGGAACGGCGTCATGGCGCGCGATCACGGCGGGCCAGGCTGCGAAATGGGCCCGCACCACGGCAAGGGCGAGCTGTTCCTTGTTGCCGTAGTGGAAATAGATGGCCCCGCTGGTGCGGCCGGACCGTTCACCGATGTCGTTGATACTGGTGCCCGCGTACCCCCGTTCGAAGAACAGGTGAGCCGCTGCCAGCAGTACCGCTCTCCGCGTTTCTTCTGCCCGATCCTGCACGCGATGTCCCTCGTCCGTCGATGCGGTGGCGAGGAGGAATGTAGCCGTGTCGCAGGAAGGGCAGGAGAGCCGGGCATGCGAAAGCAGCAATGGTCTTATTAGCTTTTTTTCATGGATTCCCGTGTCTGCTGTTCGTCCCTGAGCCGGTCCAGAACCGTCGAACGTGAGACGGTCCACCGGACCTCGGTGGCCGAGGTGCTGCTGACGGACGTCCGCCCCTGCGGGCCGCTCACCTTCTGTGCCGCCGTCGCGTGGACGCGTTCGCATCCCACGTTCCCCCGCGGCCGGGACGACCGGCACAGCCCCTGGATGCTCGTCGAGACACTGCGCCAGCTCGGAATCTGCGTTCCGCTGCGCCACTTCGGCGTGCCCGCCACGGCGCACTTCCTGATCGATGACGTCTCCTTCCGGCTCGACCCGGCCGCGGAACCCACCGCGCCGCACGGCGCCACCGAGGTCACCTGCCGGGCCTCCGTGGGAGACCTCCGCACCGACCGGAGCGGGACCAAGGTGACCGCGCTGCGCATGCGGGCCGAATTCCGCGCCGACGGTCGCACGTTCGGGCACGCGGCGGGCGGGGCCCGCATCCTCGGCGCCCGGCGGTACGCGCAACTCCGCGCGCGGTCCGCGGCGGCGGCCCCGGAGCCGAGCCGGCGCCCCCGGCCGCAACCCGCCGTCCTGGGGCTCGAGTCGAGAGCCGACGTACTGGTCTCGCGGCAGGACGACGGCGTTCTGATGGACCCGGCCGATCCACGCCACCCCTACTACTTCGACCACGGCACCGACCATGTGCCCGGGATGGCCCTGCTGGAGGCGGCGCGACAGGCGATCGCCCTGCGCAGCGGGGGACTTCTTCTCCGGCCGGTTTCCGGCCGTATGACAGCCTTGAAGTTCACCGAACACGCACCGCCCGCGGTCCTTCACTGCTCCCCGTACGGCGGTACCGGATTCTTCCGCATCCGGCAGAACGGCGAGCGTACGGCCGAAGGTGTGCTGCGTTATCGATGAGACGTCACCCACACGTGGGTATTGCGGTGGCAAATCTTCACGACTGCTCCGAATGAGCGTAACGTTCATTATGTTTCTGGTTCCGGATGCGGTCAGGACCACCGCAGACCGCGATGTGTGACCCATGCGTACGTGAACCAGTCATCTCCGCCTGCGATGTCACGCTTTCCTGAAGTGAAGAAAGCCCAGCAGGCGCAACCGGCATCCCCACCGGCGGATCGTGCCGCCTTCCGGCCGTTCCGTCCTGCGCCAGAGAACGGCACGCACATGACGACCCATCGAATTTTCGACTGGACTCCACAGGCAGTCGTCTTCGACTGCGACGGCACCCTGGTGGACTCCGAGCGGCACTGGCAGCAAGCGCGCGACACCGTCCTGCGCGACCACGGAGTCGTACCCGACGCGCAGTTCGCGCACCACAGCAAAGGCCTGCACTACACCGAGTGCGGTGCCCTCATGGCCCGCCTCGCGGGCAGACCGGAGCGAGCAGAGGAGATGACCCGGCAACTCCTTGCGGCGTTCCGTGTTCTCGTCGCCGGGGATCCCGTGCCGATGCCCGGAGCGCGGGCCCTGGTGACGGCCCTGAGCCGGGTGGCACCTCTGGCCGTGGCCAGCAACTGCCCCGCAGACGTGGTGGAGCACTCCCTGGAGGCCGTGGGACTGCGGCACCACTTCCGGCACATCGTCGTGCCCGGCGCGCGCGTACGCCCCAAACCGCACCCCGGCGTCTACGCCGAGGCCGTCCGGCGCCTGGGTGTCGAGGGCGGCCGGGCCCTGGCCGTCGAGGACTCGGTCAACGGGCTGAGGGCCGCCGGTGCGGCGGGCCTGCGGGCCATCGGAGTGGGGCGGCGGCCCGGCGGCGAGGCCGCGGCCCTGGCGGACCTCTGGGTGGACTCGCTGGACGACGCCCGGCTGCTGGCCTGGGTGCGCAGCAGGGGCACCGCGCTGCGCGACGAGGCCGGCACCGCACGTCCTGCCCCGCCCCGGCCGACGGTCCCCAGGCAGGGCGGCCCGGCCCAGTCCGGCACCTGGGCCGCTCCCTGACGACGGGTCCCGCCGTCCGCCCTGACGGCGGGACCCGTCGCATGCCACCGGCGGTGGCGGCGCCCCGGCAACAGGCCGGCGCTACCAGTAGTGCCGTCGCCCGAAGACCGCGTGTCCGAGGGAACCGAGGAGCCACAGCACGGCCCCGATGACGGCCAGGATGATCCCGATCGTCCAGAGAATGGCGATGTTCGCGACGAACCCGATGATGAGGAGAATGATCCCCAGGATGACCATGACGCCTCCCGACGCTGGCTGCCGCCGGGCCGAGACTCCTTGAGCTGTGCCCGATAAATCCTATTTATCGGATTCCCGGCGCGCCATGCCCCAAACCAGACCGCGGGAGCCGACCCGGTGCCACGGCTCAGGCGGGCGAAGAGCCACACGTCCGCCCCACATGTCGAGCCGGGTCTCGACTACGATGTGCCGTTCATCCCCGTGGTGTTGGTGGCCGTGGGGATCCCTCGCGGTCCGTCGACCGCGAGGGGAATGGGGAGCAGCAGCTCAGAGGGCCGGGCCCGGGCGGCGGCAGCCGAAGATCACTGCTCGCGCAGCGGAATCGACACGTAGGACGGGTCGTTCGCGGGCGAGGAGAAGGTCAGCTGTGCGCCGGACGGGTTGTGCTCGATGTACAGCGGGTCCACCGTGTCGATGACCAGAGCGAGGCGGTGCCCGGCCGGGACGTCGTAGGCCGTGGAGAAGAGCTCCAGGTCGACGCCGAACGGCGTGCCGGGCGTCCGCCCGTGCCAGGTGTACGGCGCGTTGCTGACCAGCTTGCCGAGGCCGAGCGGGCCCACGTCGTACAGGTATGCGACGAGGGTTCCGCTCTCCTCGGTGGGCGTGAGTGTGGTGTGCAGTTTCGCCGTACCCCGGACGTGCTGGGCGCTTGCGTACTTCTCCGACTTCCATACGGCGGCCCAGCGGCGCGGCAGCAGCGGGATCGACGCGACCGGCGGGAGGTGGGCCACCTGGTCGATGATGCTGGAGAGGAAGACGATCCCGCCGTCCGCGCCGGAGTCCACGTTCGCGTGGATCGTGGTGGTGCCCGCGAGGCCGATCTTCTTCCGCGTCGCGCCCACCGACTTCCAGTCCGGGTAGCCCTCGTAGCCGCCGGTGGAGCGGGATTTCAGCTCGACCGGCTGCTCGCGGTCGATCCCGTTGTCCGCGCCCTTGAGGTAGTGGTCGAACCAGCGCCCGGTGTCGGTCCACACGTCGTTGGGCAGCCCGAACAGGCCGGTCAGTTCCGGGGTGGCGTGGTCGCCGGGGCGCAGCTCCAGTCTCTTCGGGACCGTCAGCTTCTCGTAGAAGTCGGCGTACTGGTTGGGCGGGAAGACCGTGTCGCCCCAGGCGTTGGTGAGCAGCACCGCGGGGCCGTTCCTGTTGAGCTGGTCGACGTAGGTCGCCGGAGAGCGCTTCTTGCCCCAGGCGATCAGCTCCGGCTCCTTGGCGAGGTTGGAGGCGTAGAAGTCGTCGAACGTCTGCCGCAGCTCCGGACTCTCGCGGCCGGTGAGCGTGGCCGCGCCGTCCAGCACGGCGGCCGCCTGGACGTGCTGGGTGCGGCCCGAGTAGATCGAGTCGATCAGGTCGGCCCAGCCGCTGAGCGAGGCGACCGCCCTGATGCGCTTGTCGTGCGCGGCGGCGAGCAGACTGATGCCGGCGCCGTAGGAGACGCCCGCCATGCCGATGTGCCGTGCGTCGGACGGGGTGTGGACGAGCGCCCAGTCGATCACCCTGGAGGCGTCGGCTGTGTCGGGTGGCCCCGCGACTTCTATCGTGCCGCCGGACTGCCAGAAGCCGCGCACGTTGTAGGTGACCACCACATAACCGGAGTCCGCGAGCTTCCGCGCCTGCACCAGGTACTCGGCCTGCGGCAGGCCCCAGCTGGTCGGGAGGACGATGAGCGGGTAGCGGCGCGCACCGTCCGCGTCCGCCGGCGTGACGACGTTCGCCTTGAGGACCGTGCCCCCGTCACCGGCGATGTCGACGAACCGGACGCCGTTCCCGGCGGCCTGCGCGGTGGGGGCGAGTCCGAGTCCGCCGCCGGCGATCAGTGTCGCCGAGACGGCACCCACGGCGGTCGTGCGCAGGGCCTTGCGGGATGTTCCCACGGGTCACTCCTCACTCGTGTCAGTGCAAAGTGACCCGACGGTAACCGTGGAGCCTTACCAGAGGTAACCCGCCGGTAAGTTACGTGCCAGTAAAGATTTTTTAGATGTGCGTGAACCTAGGAGGCGCGGTGTGAGCTGCGTGGGGCCGGAGTCGGCGCCGGAGCCTGCGCGGCGCGCGTGACGTCTCCCACCAGCTCCACCACATCGGGGCCGTACGCCTGCGAGTTGACGACCTTCAGGAGCAGCACGAAGGAGTTGTTGCCGTACTTGCGGTGCAGTCGTTCGTGGTTGCGGGCGAGATAACGGGTCGCGGCCTGGTTGGTGATCGCGCGCTGGCCGCTGAAGAGGAACACCGGCCTCGACAGGCCCGCCGTGATCCGGGCCAGCAGGACGTACTCGGTGACGCCGCGTTCCATGCGGTAGCGCTCGCCGCCGATCTCGAACGCGCCCTGGTCCGGACCCCGTTCCGGGTCGAGATTGACCCGCACGCCCGGCAGCATGGCCGACAGATGGGCCAGCATCCGGCGGTTCGACCCCGGCCCGCCCACACAGAACTCGGTCCGCTCACCGAAGCCCTGTTGTGCCTCATCCTGGGTGACGACCTGGACGTTCGCCCCGCAGTCCTTGATGAGGGCGGACAGTTCCAGGAGGGCGAACACGTCGTGGCGGTGCACCGCCAGATCCGGGCTCCCGGCGTCGCGGTTGACCACCAGCAGCGATTCGGAGTTGTCGGGCAGCCCGAAGAACGCCTGCTTGCGCCGAAGCCTGCGCTTCCACAGAGAGGTTCGGGCCACCCAGCCGATGGCGGCACTGATGCCGGCCGCGACCACGCCCAGGACGATGTTGCGCACGTCGTCGTTCATGGCCGCGCATGCTAGTCCCCCGTCCGGCCCACCCCTCCAGGCGGTGCTGACGGGGCCATGGCAATGTGGTTACCCTGCGTGGACGCACGTCACTGGAGGTACGGATGCGTCGCCCTGTCGCGCGGAAACTGGCGGTTTCGGCGGTCTCGGCCGCCCTGGTGTCGGTGGGGGCGGCGGCACCGCCGCACGCCGCCCCGGCACCGCGGGAATCGATCCCGCAGAAGGTGCCCGTGGCCGTCGGCTACGGCGGTGCCGTGGCGAGCGTCGACGCGGACGCGTCCGCCGCCGGGATCGAAGTCCTGAAGAAGGGCGGCAACGCCGTCGACGCGGCCGTCGCCACCGCCGCCGCGCTCGGCGTCACCGAGCCGTACTCCGCGGGCATCGGCGGAGGCGGCTACTTCGTCTACTACGACGCCAAGTCCCGCACCGTGCACACGATCGACGGCCGCGAGACGGCACCGCTCAGGGCCGACGCGAACCTGTTCGTGGAGAACGGCAAACCGCTCGCCTTCGCCGACGCCGTCAGCAGCGGCCTGAGCGTCGGCACCCCGGGCACGCCTGCCACCTGGCAGAAGGCGCTGGACCGGTGGGGCACCGAGCGGCTCGGCACGGTGCTGAAGCCGGCCGAGCGGTTGGCCCGGGAAGGCTTCACCGTCGACGGCACCTTCCGCTCGCAGACCGCCTCCAACGAGACCCGCTTCCGGTACTTCCCGGACACGGCCAAGCTGTTCCTGCCGGGCGGACGGCTCCCCGTGGTGGGCTCCACCTTCACCAACCCCGACCTCGCCCGCACCTACGAGGAACTGGGCCGCAAGGGCATGGGCGTCCTCTACCACGGCGACCTCGGCAAGGACATCGTCGCCACCGTCGACAAGCCGCCGGTGGACCCGGCCTCCGGCTGGAACGCCCGCCCGGGCAAGCTGTCCGAGAAGGACCTCGCGGCCTACCGGGCGAAACTCCAGGCGCCCACGAAGACCTCCTACCGCGGCCTCGGCGTCTACTCCATCGCGCCCTCCTCCTCCGGCGGCACGACCGTCGGCGAGGCGCTCAACATCCTGGAGCGGACCGACCTCTCCAAGGCGAGCGAGGTGCAGTACCTGCACCACTACATCGAGGCGAGCCGTATCGCGTTCGCGGACCGCGGTCGCTGGGTCGGCGACCCCGCCTTCGAGGACGTGCCGACGAAGGAACTCCTCTCCCAGACGTACGCCGACTCGCGCGCGTGCCTCATCAAGGACGACGCGGTGCTCAGCAGCCCGCTCGCGCCCGGCGACCCGCGCCACCCGGCTCCCTGCGCGACCGGCGGCACGGCGGCCCCGACGACGTACGAGGGTGAGAACACCACGCACCTCACGGTCGCCGACAAGTGGGGCGACGTCGTCTCCTACACCCTCACCATCGAGCAGACCGGCGGCAGCGGCATCACCGTTCCGCACCGCGGCTTCCTGCTCAACAACGAGCTGACGGACTTCTCCTTCACGCCCGCCGACCCGGCCGTGCACGACCCGAACCTGCCCGGTCCGGGCAAGCGCCCGCGCTCCTCGATCTCCCCGACGATCGTCCTCGACCAGCAGGGCCGCCCGGTCGTCGCGCTCGGCTCGCCGGGCGGCGCGACCATCATCACGACCGTGCTGCAGACCCTGACCGGGTTCCTGGACCGTCACCTGCCCCTCGTCGACGCGATCGCCGCGCCCCGCGCGAGCCAGCGCAACGCCGCGAGGACGGAACTCGAACCCGCCCTCTACAACAACAGCGACCTGCGCGCCCGGTTGGAGGCCATCGGTCACTCCTTCACGCTGAACCCGGAGATCGGGGCGGCGACGGGCGTCCAGCGCCTGCCGGGCGGCAAGTGGCTGGCCGCCGCGGAGAAGGTGCGACGCGGCGGCGGCTCGGCGATGGTGGTCGACCCGGCGCCGTGACCCACGGTCGCCGGGCCGCCGGGCGGTTCACCGGGATGCGGTCCCGCCCCCCGGGGCGCGGGCCGCACCGCCGCCCGGTTCCCGGTCGGCGGAAGCCCTCGCCGAGGCGCGCGGCCGTGGATGGAACGCCAGTTGGCCGTTCTCGACGTCGACCTCGATCCGGCTGCCGCGTTCGATCCGGCCGTCCAGGAGCAGCCGGGAGAGCCGGTTGTCCAGCTCGCGCTGGATCGTGCGGCGCAGCGGGCGCGCGCCGTACTCCGGCTGGTAGCCTCGCTGCGCCAGCCACTGAACGGCCCGCTCGCTGAACGTCACGTCGATGTCCTGCGCCTCGAGCCGACGCCGGGTCCTGTCGAGCAACAGGTCGGTGATACGCCGTAGTTGTTCGGCCGTCAGCTGGCGGAAGACGACGATCTCGTCGATGCGGTTGAGGAACTCCGGCCGGAAGTGCTCGCGCAGCGGGCGCAGGATCTGTTCGCGCCGTGCCTCCTCGTCCGCCTCGGCGCCACCCGCACCGAACCCGATGCCCGCACCCCGCCGGGTGATGGCCTCCGAGCCCAGGTTGCTCGTCATCACGATGACCGTGTTGGCGAAGTCCACCGTCCGGCCCTGGGAGTCGGTCAGCCGGCCGTCGTCGAGGACCTGCAGCAGGATGTTGAAGACGTCCGGGTGCGCCTTCTCCACCTCGTCGAGCAGCAGCAGCGAGTACGGGTGCCGCCGTACCACCTCGGTGAGCTGCCCGGCCTCCTCGTGGCCCACGTAACCGGGCGGTGCGCCCACCAGTCGGCTGACGGTGTGCCGCTCCTGATACTCGCTCATGTCGAGCCGGACCATGCGCTCCTCGCTGCCGAACAGCGCCTCCGCGAGTGCCCGGGCCAGCTCCGTCTTGCCGACACCGGTCGGGCCGAGGAACAGGAAGCTGCCGATCGGCCGGTCCGGGCTGGCGAGCCCGGCCCGCGAGCGCAGCACCGCGTCGGCGACCACGGCCACCGCCTCGTCCTGCCCGACGACCCGCTGGTGCAGGTGCTCCTCCAGGCCGAGCAGCCGTTCCTTCTCCTCCTCGGTGAGCCGGCTCACCGGGACGCCGGTCTGCCGCGACACCACCTCGGCGATGGCCTCGGTGGTGACCTGCAGGTGCTGCCCCTCGTCGGCCTCGGGTTCGCCGCTCGCCTCACCGATCCGCTGCTTCAGCTCGGTGATGCGGTCACGCAGCCGCGTGGCCTGCTCGTACTGCTCGTCGGCCACCGCCTGGTCCTTGTCGCGTGTGAGCCGCTCGACCTCGCGCTCCAGGGCCCGCACATCCGTGCCCTTCGTCTTGGCGCGCAGCCGGACCCGGGCACCGGCCTGGTCGATCAGGTCGATCGCCTTGTCCGGCAGATGCCGGTCGGTGAGATACCGGTCGGACAGCTCCACCGCCGCCACCAGCGCCTCGTCGGTGTAGCGGACCTGGTGGTGGGCCTCGTAGCGGTCGCGCAATCCGCGCAGGATCTCGATGGCGTCGGCGGCGGACGGTTCGGGCACCAGGATCGGCTGGAACCGGCGGGCCAGCGCCGCGTCCTTCTCGATCCTGCGGTACTCCTCCAGCGTGGTGGCGCCCACCACGTGCAGCTCCCCGCGGGCCAGGGCCGGCTTGAGGATGTTGCCCGCGTCCATCGAGCCGCCTTCCGTTCCGCCGCCACCGGCGCCGACCACGGTGTGCAGCTCGTCGATGAAGACGATCAACTCGTCCGAGTGCGTGCGGATCTCGCCGACGATGTTGTTCAGCCGCTCCTCGAAGTCGCCCCGGTACCGGGTGCCGGCCACCACACCGGTCAGATCCAGGGCGATGACCCGGCGGCTGAGCAGGACGTCGGGCACGTCGCCGTCCGCGATGCGCTGCGCGAGCCCCTCCACGATGGCCGTCTTGCCGACGCCCGCGTCACCGATGAGCACCGGGTTGTTCTTGCCGCGGCGGGAGAGCACCTCGATGGTCTGCTCGATCTCCTCCTCCCGCCCGATCACCGGGTCGATACGGCCCTGCCGCGCGAGGTCGGTGAGATCGCGGCCGTACTTGTCCAGGGTCGGCGTCGAGGTGGGGCGCGGCCGTTCGGGGCGCTGCGCCGCGTGGTCCGCCGCCTCCGGGGGCAGGGGAGAGGGGGTGACGCGGTGGGAGTGGAGGATGTGCCCGGCGGCCGAGTCCGGATTCGCGGCGAGCGCGCTGAGCACATGCTCGGGGCCGATGTAGCCGGTGCCGCTGGCCCGGGCCAGTTCGTGCGCGTCCAGCAGGGCGCGCTTGACGGCGGGCGTCAGGGAGAGCGAGGTGGGCGGCGGCGGCGCGTCGCCCGAGCCCTGCTGGGCCGGGCCGGAGCGTTCGTCGATCTCCGAGGCCAGCGAGTCGGGGTCCGCCCCGGCGCGGCTGAGCAGACTCCGGGTCGGTTCGGTGGCGAGCGCGGCGCGCAGCAGGTGCTGGGTGTCCAGATCGCGGCTGCCGTGCTCGGCGGCGTAGCGCGCGGCGCCGGCGACCAGTTGCCGGGCCGGCTCGCTCAGCAGCCGTCCGAGATCGATCTGCCGGGGACCGGGACGCTGTCCACCGAAGATGCGTGCGAAGAACTCTGCGAAGGGGTCCGAGCCGTAGCCCTGCGGACCCGTGAATCCGCTGGTCATGGCCTTCCGTTCCGCTGATGTACATGCCGGTCCGTCGCGGGTGCCCTGGGTTGTCCGGTTTACACCTGACGTGGGTGTGCCGGGCCGCGCTTAGAACACCATCCCACGATCGTTGTGCAGGGGCATGTCCAGAGTGCGGCGGGGAACGTGAGCCGCCTGCGGTCGGCCGGCTCGCGGTCGCGTGCCGCCGGCCGGCGCCCGCGCGGCGGAGTCGTACGCGGCCCTCGAGCGCGGCGCCCCTGGAGCCGGCGGGGCGCGCACAGGGTGCGGATGCCTCCGCGGAGCGCACTGCGCCCGCTCCGAAAACCGCCTGTAGCCCTTTCGTAACACGGCTGGTGTTTTCTACCGGATCGGAGTACTCCACTCGGGCGGGAGCTGAGCGATGGCGGTGGGTCGACTCCCGCAAGCGGTGCGGGAGTTCGCGAGCTACCTGAACGGGCTGCTGGCGCGGCTCGACCAGGGCGGCGGTTGGTGCGGAGTCTTCTGGCAGCGTGACCCCGACGGAATGCGGGCCTGCCTGGACGGCCGGGAGGTGCCGCCCTGGGACGTCGTGGAGGCGCTGTTGCAGGACCTCGCCGCCGCGTTCGGGCCGGCGGCCACCGCGCGGGAGGCCGAGCGGGCGCGGACGCTGCACGGTGCCTCGCTCACCGCGTACGACGCCCGGCCGGGGGCCCGGGAGGCGCTCGGGGACCGGCTCGACGTGATGCTGCGCGAGAAGCGCTTCGCGGCGGAGCGCAAGGCGGACCTGGAACGCCGGCTGGAGTCGGCCGCCACCCGCGAGGAGGCCGCCTCGCTCCACCTCGACCTGACCTGGGCCCGGGACGACCACCACCGCGCCACGGCCCGCTGCGCGGAGCTGCGTCGCCGTATGGAGGCCCTCGACCACCGCGCCCTGCCCGCCCGCGGCACGCGGCCCTCCGGGGCGGCAGGGGCGCGGAAGGTGTTCCGGCTGGAGGAGGAGACGGCCACGGAACACCGCCCGCTGGGGGACCCGGGCGGCAGGGCAGCACCGGCACCCTCGGACGCCCGCGCGGAGAGCCGGTGGGCCGGGGCGGCCCGGACGCGCCGGGACGAGGCGCCGCAGGGCCCGGACGCGGCGTCCGAACGCCCGCACGACGGCCCCCGGGGCCCGCACGCGGGACCGGCCCACGACGTTTCCGCTCCCGACCCGCCGGGCGGCCCGTCCGAGGACTCCGCCACCGTCCCGTCCGGGGACTCCGCCACCGGCGAGTCGGGCCCGGACCCCGTCGCCGTGGAGGCCCCCGCCGAGCAGCGCTCCAAGCGCCGCCCGCGCGGCAGTGCCCGTTTCGCCGGAGTGATGGACGCGCCGGAGCCGCCCGCGAGTGCCGTCGCGCCCATGGCCGTACCCGCGCAGGGACGCCGGGGTCTCAGGGGCGCCCGGTTCGCCGGGGCCGCCGGTGCCGCGACACCCGAGACCCACCAGCCGCGCACCAGGCACCTCGACGAAGCCGACCGGCAGCTCGCCGCCGACACCGCCGCCGCGCTCGTCCGGCTGCGCGCCGAGGGCCGCAGCGGCGAGGCGCACGCGCTGCTCGTCGAGGCCGCCCATTGGCCCGCCGCCCGCTACCCCCTGCTCGCCGCCGAACTGCACCGCGCGGGCCTCACCGCCGACTGGACCACCCTGTTGTGGGAGGCCGCCTCGCTGCCCGCCGACCGCCTCGTCGCCGCCGCGGACGCCCTCACCGAGGCCGGACGCGGGGCGGACGGCGAGGAGATGCTGCGGCAGGGCGTCGCCCGGCCCGCGAAGGAGATCGGCGAGGCCGTCCTCGGACTCCACGCCGACGGCCGGCACCGCGAGGTCGGCGCGCTCCTCGACGCGTACGTACGCGTCCGCACCCCCGAGGAGGCCGCCCGCAGTGTCGCCGCCGACCCCCAACTGCTCGTACCGTTGCTCCTGGAGGCCGCACGGGGTGCCTCCGCCGAGCGTCACTGGGACCTCGTCCACGCTCTGAGGGTCGCCGGATTCACCGCCTGACCGGCCCGCCGACAATCCGACCACTCACCCGCGGGGGTGCGAAACATGATCGATACCGCGGGTTGACGACGATGGTCTTGGCAAGGTCGCCGCGGAGGCTTACGTTCGAGCCTCTACAGCCTGGCTCTACGGGCGTAGAGGCTCTCTGACGTCCCTCGCGGACCATCAGGCAAAGGAGCGGCACCATGGCCCACGTCGTACGCGCCGCACTGGTCCAGGCGACCTGGACCGGTGACACCGAATCCATGATCGCCAAGCATGTGGAGCACGCCCGTCGGGCCGCCCGGCAGGGCGCGAACGTCATCGGCTTCCAGGAGGTCTTCAACGCCCCCTACTTCTGCCAGGTCCAGGAGCCCGAGCACTACCGCTGGGCCGAGCCGGTGCCCGACGGGCCGACGGTGCGCCGTGTGCAGGACCTCGCCCGCGAGACCGGCATGGTGGTCGTGGCCCCCGTCTTCGAGGTCGAGCAGTCCGGCTTCTATTACAACACCGCAGCCGTGATCGACGCGGACGGCACCTACCTCGGCAAGTACCGCAAGCACCACATCCCCCAGGTCAAGGGCTTCTGGGAGAAGTACTACTTCAAACCCGGCAACCTCGGCTGGCCCGTCTTCGACACCGCCGTCGGCAGGGTCGGCGTCTACATCTGCTACGACCGCCACTTCCCGGAGGGCTGGCGGCAGCTCGGTCTGAACGGCGCCCAGCTCGTCTACAACCCGTCCGCGACCCACCGCGGCCTGTCCTCCCACCTCTGGCAGCTCGAACAGCCCGCGGCGGCCGTCGCCAACGAGTACTTCGTCGCCGCGATCAACCGCGTGGGCCGCGAGGAGTACGGCGACAACGACTTCTACGGGACGAGCTACTTCGTCGATCCCCGTGGGCAGTTCGTGGGGGAGGTCGCGAGTGACAAGGAGGAGGAGCTCGTCGTGCGCGACCTCGACTTCGACCTCATCGAAGAAGTGCGGCAGCAGTGGGCGTTCTACCGCGACCGCCGCCCCGACGCGTACGAAGGACTGGTGACGCCGTGAGTGACCTGTACGACCGCCACAGGGCCGTCCTGCCCGAGTGGCTGGCCCTCTACTACAAGGACCCCCTGGAGATCACCCACGGCGAGGGCCGTCACGTCTGGGACGCCGACGGGAAGAAGTACCTGGACTTCTTCGGCGGCATCCTGACCACGATGACCGCGCACGCCCTGCCCGAGGTGACCAAGGCGGTGAGCGAGCAGGCCGGGCGGATCATCCACTCGTCCACGCTCTACCTCAACCGGCCCATGGTCGAACTCGCCGAGCGCGTCGCCCAGCTCAGCGGCATCCCGGACGCCCGCGTCTTCTTCACCACTTCCGGCACGGAGGCCAACGACGCCGCGCTGCTGCTGGCGACGACGTACCGGCGCAGCAACCAGATCCTCGCGATGCGCAACAGCTACCACGGCCGCTCGTTCAGCGCGATCGGCATCACCGGAAACCGCGGCTGGTCCCCGACCTCCCTCTCCCCGCTCCAGACCCTCTACGTCCACGGCGGCGTCCGCACCCGCGGCCCGTTCGCGCACCTGGGCGACGCCGAGTTCATCGCGGCCTGCGTCGAGGACCTGAAGGACCTTCTCGGCCACATCCGCCCGCCCGCCGCCCTGATCGCCGAGCCGATCCAGGGCGTCGGCGGCTTCACCTCGCCACCCGACGGGCTGTACGCGGCGTTCCGTGACGTGCTCCAGGAGCACGGCATCCTGTGGATCGCGGACGAGGTGCAGACCGGCTGGGGCCGCACCGGCGACCACTTCTGGGGCTGGCAGGCGCACGGCCGGAGCGGCCCTCCGGACATCCTCACCTTCGCCAAGGGCATCGGCAACGGCATGTCCATCGGCGGGGTCGTGGCCCGCGCCGAGATCATGAACTGCCTCGACGCCAACTCGATCTCGACGTTCGGCGGCACGCAGATCACCATGGCCGCCGGACTCGCCAACCTCACGTACCTGCTGGAGCACGACCTCCAGGGCAACGCCCGGCGCGTCGGCGGACTGCTCATCGAGCGGCTGCGCGGCGTCGCCGCCCAGCTGCCCCACGTACGGGAGGTACGCGGGCGCGGCCTGATGATCGGCGTCGAGCTGGTGCGGCCCGGCACCGACCAGGCCGACCCGGACGCGGCGGCCGCCGTGCTGGAGGCGGCCCGTGAGGGCGGCCTGCTGATCGGCAAGGGCGGCGGGCACAACACCAGCGTGCTGCGCGTGGCCCCGCCGCTCTCGCTCACCGTCGCGGAGGCCGGAGAGGGCGCCGCGATCCTCGAGCAGGCCCTGAGGAGCGTGCACTGATGGCCCGTCCCCTCGACAGCGCCCTCACGAGGTCTCTCCCGTAGGACCGGAGCAAGGGAACACAGCCATGCCCACCGCCTTGGAACCCGCCCTGTCGGTACGCCGGGTCCTCGCCCTGGACCGGGTGCTCGCCGGCGAGCCCGAGGTGGTGGCCGGCGCCGGGTACCTGGACCGGCCGGTGCGCTGGGTGCACGTCGCCGAGGCGCCCGACGTCGGCGTGATGCTCAGCGGCGGCGAGATGGTCCTCACCACCGGGGTGCTGCTCGCCGGCGACCTGGAGAAGCAGGCCGAGTACGTCCGGTCCCTGCACCGCGCGGAGGCCGCGGCCGTCGTCCTCGGACTCGGCCGCGCCTTCCCGGCGCCCCCGGAGGTGATGCGCCGGGCCGCCGAACGCTGCGGGCTGCCCATGGTGGTGCTGCACCGGCCCTTCCCGTTCGCCGAACTGACCGAGGAGGTCCAGTCCCGGCTGGTGCGGCGCAAGTTCGCGGCGGTGAGCCTGTCGGAGTCCGTCCGCACGGCCCTGACCGGGCTCATCACCGCCGGCGCCCCGCTGCAGCGGCTGCTCGACGAGGTCGCCGTGCACGCCGGCTGTCCCGTCGTCCTCACCAACCTCGCGCACCGCGTGCTTGCCACGGCGGGGGAGCGGCCCGCGGTCGACGACGTGCTGCGCGACTGGGAACGCATCGCCCGGCAGGCCGGCGGCAGCGAGGGCGACGGCTGGGTCCGCGCCGAACTCGGCGGACAAGGCGAGCGCTGGGGCCGGATCGTGCTGTGCGGTTACCGCGGGGACAGCCCCATCGGGCGCCTGCTCGCCGAACGCGCCGCCGAGGCCCTCGTCCTGCACCGGATGCTCCACGGCTCGGTGCACACCTGGGAGGAGCAGTCCGCCCAGAGCCTGCTCACCGACCTCGTCTCCGGGGCCGTCCCGCCCGGCCGGTTGCTGCCCCGGGCCCGGGCGGCCGGCCTGCCGGTCAACCGCCGTACCTTCGTGCCCCTCGTCGTACGCGACGGCGATCCCGCCCAACTCGACCGCGTTCTGCGGCTGCTGGGTCTGCCCGGACTCGTGGCCGAGCTGGTCGAGGGGGTCACCGCCGTACTGCTCAGCCTCGCCCGCGACCAGGACGCGGAGGCGCTGACCGCGCACTTCGCCACCCGGCTGCACACGGAGTCCCCGGAGGTGCGCGGATCGGCCGTCGCAGCCGCCGCCCCGCGCACCGCCTGGGAGGACGTGCCCGCCGGGCTGCGCGAGGCCCAGCACGTCGCGGACGCCGTGGCCGGCCACTCCGCGGCGCAGGACCTCCCGGCCGTCGTACGCCTCAGGGACGTCCATCTGCGCGGCCTGATCCGGCTGCTGCGCGACGACCCGGACGTGCAGGCCTTCGCCGAGCGGGAGCTGGACGGGCTGCTGTGCGGGCGCGACGCCGAGCAGGAGCTGCTGCCGGTGCTGCGCACCTACCTGGCCACCGGCCGCAACAAGTCCCGCACCGCCCAGCTCCACCACGTCAGCCGACCGGCCCTCTACCGCAGGCTGGAGGCCATCCAGGCCCGCCTCGGAGTCGACCTCGACGACTTCGAACAGGCCGCCTCGGTGCACATCGCGCTGCTCGCGCATGACGCCCAACAAGGGTGAAGGCCATGGAAGAGCGCGGGAAACAGACGTGTACGGGCAGGTGTGACACGGTGCAACGCCGGACGCCCGCAGACGTGACACGGTGCAACTCAAACCGCATCCCCGGACTTCCTAGCCTTGCCGCACACCGAGCGACCGGAGGTCCCGATGAGCAGAGTGATCCGTGCCGCCGTCTTCCAGACCGCCTGGACGGGCGACAAGGAATCGATGATCCAGGTCCACGAGCAGGCGGCCCGCGACGCCGCCGCGCAGGGGGCCCAGGTCCTGTGCTTCCAGGAGCTGTTCTACGGGCCGTACTTCTGCCAGGTCCAGGACCCCGCGTTCTACGAGTACGCCGAGCGGATCCCGGACGGCCCGATCGTCAAGCGCTTCCAGGCCCTCGCCGAGGAGCTGGGAATCGTCCTCGTCCTGCCGATGTACGAGGAGGAGCAGCCCGGCGTCCTGTACAACACCGCCGCGGTGATCGACGCGGACGGCTCCTACCTCGGCAAGTACCGCAAGACCCACATCCCGCAGGTGAGGGGCTTCTGGGAGAAGTTCTACTTCCGCCCCGGCAACTCCGGCTGGCCCGTCTTCGACACCGCCGTCGGCAGGGTCGGCGTCTACATCTGCTACGACCGCCACTTCCCGGAGGGCTGGCGGGCCCTCGGTCTCGCGGGCGCCGAGATCGTGTTCAACCCGTCGGCCACCTCACGCGGCCTGTCCGGCTACCTGTGGCAGCTGGAGCAGCCGGCGGCGGCCGTGGCCAACGAGTACTTCGTGGGCGCGATCAACCGGGTGGGCGTCGAGGAGTACGGCGACAACGACTTCTACGGGACCTCGTACTTCGTGGACCCGGAGGCGCAGTTCGTCGGCGAGGTGGCGAGCGACAAGGAGACCGAGCTGGTCGTCCGCGACCTGGACCTCGCGAAGCTGCGGGAGGTCCGCGACCGCTGGCAGTTCTACCGGGACAGGGCCCCGGGCGCCTACGGCCCGCTGACCACGCCGTAACGGGCGGAGGCACCCGCGCCCCGCAAGGGGCGCGGGGCCGTGCCCGACATGCGGCTACCGCCGCGATGGGGGTCCCCTGTTCGAGCGAAGCCGAGAACTTGGGAGCGACCAGCCGCACACAACCCGCACTGCCCGATCGCATCCCAGTGGAGCACTACGCAGGAGAGGGAGCATGAGCAGCCGCAGCCGTACCGTCATCCGCGGTGGCCTCGTCATCACCGCGTCCGACGAGATCCACGCCGACGTCCTGATCGAGGACGGCCGCATCGCCGCCCTCGCCGCGTCCGGCACCCCGGTCGCCGAGGCCTTCACGGCCGAGCTCAGCGAGACCGGGGCACCCCCGCCCGAAGGATGGGGGAGGATCATCGACGCCACCGGCAAGTACGTGATCCCGGGCGGTGTCGACGCGCACACCCACATGGAGCTGCCGTTCGGCGGCACCTTCGCCTCCGACACCTTCGAGACCGGCACCCGGGCCGCCGCCTGGGGAGGCACCACCACCGTCATCGACTTCGCGGTGCAGAGCGTGGGCCACTCGCTGCGCGAGGGCCTGGACGCCTGGCACGCCAAGGCCGAGGGCAACTGCGCCGTCGACTACGGCTTCCACATGATCGTCTCCGATGTGAACCAGGAGACGCTCAAGGAGATGGATCTCCTGGTCGAGGAAGGCGTGACCTCGTTCAAGCAGTTCATGGCCTACCCCGGGGTCTTCTACTCCGACGACGGCCAGATCCTGCGCGCCATGCAGCGCTCCGCCGAGAACGGCGGCCTGATCATGATGCACGCCGAGAACGGCATCGCGATCGACGTACTCGTGGAACAGGCCCTCGCCCGCGGCGAGACCGACCCTCGCTACCACGGAGAGGTCCGCAAGGCCCTGCTCGAGGCCGAGGCCACCCACCGCGCCATCAAGCTGGCCCAGGTCGCGGGAGCCCCGCTGTACGTGGTGCACGTCTCGGCGATGGAGGCGGTCGCCGAGCTGGCCAGGGCACGCGACGAGGGGCTCAACGTCTTCGGCGAGACCTGTCCGCAGTACCTGTTCCTGTCCACCGACAACCTCGCCGAACCCGGTTTCGAGGGCGCGAAGTACGTGTGCAGCACGCCTCTTCGCCCCAAGGAACACCAGGCCAAGCTGTGGCAGGGGCTGCGCACCAACGACCTCCAGGTGGTCTCCACCGACCACTGCCCCTTCTGTTTCGCGGGCCAGAAGGAGCTGGGCCGGGGCGACTTCTCCAAGATCCCCAACGGTCTGCCGGGCGTCGAGAACCGCATGGACCTGCTCCACCAGGCCGTCGTCGACGGGCACATCTCGCGCCGCCGCTGGATCGAGATCGCCTGCGCCACCCCGGCTCGCATGTTCGGCCTCTACCCGAAGAAGGGCACCATCGCCCCCGGCGCCGACGCCGACGTCGTCATCTACGACCCGCACGCCGAGCAGGTCATGTCGGCCCGGACGCACCACATGAACGTGGACTACTCGGCGTACGAGGGCAAGCGCACCACCGGCCGGGTCGAGACGGTCCTCTCGCGCGGCGAACCCGTCATCAGCGAGCGGGAGTTCACCGGACGCGCGGGACACGGCGTCTACACCCCCCGCTCCACCTGTCAGTACCTCACCTAGGAGTGGCGCCCCATGGACTTCGGACTCGTCCTGCAGACCGACCCGCCGGCCTCGCGGGTCGTCAGCCTGATGAAGAGAGCGGAGCGCAACGGCTTCCGCTACGGCTGGACCTTCGACTCGGCCGTGCTGTGGCAGGAACCGTTCGTGATCTACAGCCAGATCCTCGCGAACACCCGGAAGCTGACGGTCGGCCCGATGGTCACGAACCCCGGCACCCGCACCTGGGAGGTCACGGCCTCCACGTTCGCCACCCTCAACGACATGTTCGGCAACCGCACCGTCTGCGGCATCGGCCGCGGCGACTCGGCGATGCGCGTGGCGGGCCGCAAGCCCAACACGCTGGCCCGCATCAGCGAGGCCATGAAGGTCATCCGGGCGCTGGGCAGCGGCCAGGAGGCCGACCTCGGCGGCGGCACGGTCGTCAAGTTCCCCTGGATCAAGCCGGGGGCCCGGCTGCCCGTGTGGATGGCGGCGTACGGTCCCAAGGCGCTGAAGATGACCGGAGAGGAGGCCGACGGGTTCATCCTCCAGCTCGCCGACCTGTATCTGACCGAGTACATGGTCAAGGCGGTGAAGGACGCGGCCGTGGCCGCCGGGCGCGACCCGTCCGAGGTGACGATCTGCGTCGCCGCCCCCGCCTACGTCACCGAGGACGACTCGCCCGAGGCGCTGGCGCACGCCCGTGAGCAGTGCCGCTGGTTCGGTGGCATGGTCGGCAACCACGTCGCCGACCTGGTCGCCAAGTACGGCGAGCACTCCTCCGCCGTCCCCGAGGAGCTGACCGAGTACATCAAGGCCCGTCAGAGTTACGACTACGCCCACCACGGGCGCAGCGGAAACCCCGACACCCAGTTCGTGCCCGACGAGATCGTCGACCGGTTCTGCCTCGTCGGCCCGGCCGAGAAGCACATCGAGAAACTGAAGGCACTGCGCGAGCTGGGCGTCGACCAGTTCGCCGTGTACGACATGCACGACGCTCAGGAAGCCGTCATCGACGCGTACGGGAGCCAGGTCATCCCGGCCGTCAACGGCTGAACCGCCACCGGGCCCCGGACCCTTCCCTCTCCCCGCTCGTCCCCTTCCCGCTCTCCCGGGAAGGGGACCCAGGACGCTCCGGTCGCACCGTCCACCGGGCGCACCCCCCCATCGGCGCCGCCACCCGCACGGCCTTTCCCGTCCCACCTCCTGATTGGCCTGCCCCATGACCGACACCGCTCCCACGGCCATACCGCCGTCCGCCCAAGTCACCCTCCCCGACGGGCGCGTGGAGATCGCCCCGGGCTCCCCGCCGCCGAGCGGTGCGTACGCCAACGAGGACCTGCTGCCGGTCCCCGTCGCCAAGCGCACCTGGACCACGTACAACTTCTCCGCGCTGTGGGTCGGCATGGCCCACAACACGGCGTCCTGGACCCTGGCCTCCGGTCTGATCGCGGTCGGCATGGACTGGAAGCAGGCGGTGTTCACCATCGCCCTGGCCAATGTGATCGTGCTGGTCCCGATGCTGCTCACCGGGCACGCGGGACCCAAGTACGGCATCCCCTTCCCGGTCTTCGCGCGGGCCTCCTTCGGCGTGCGCGGCGCCAATCTCCCCGCGGTCGTACGGGCGTTGGTGGCGTGCGGCTGGTTCGGCATCCAGACCTGGATCGGCGGGGAGGCGATCTACTTCCTCGCCGGGAAGCTCATCGGCGACAGCTGGGCGAACGCGTCCAAGGCCGGCGGCTACGCCTGGACCATGTGGCTGTCGTTCGCGATCTTCTGGGTGCTCCAGGTCGCCATCATCCACCGGGGCATGGAGACCATCCGGCGGTTCGAGAACTGGGCGGCGCCCTTCGTGATCGTCGGCGCCCTGGTGATGCTGTGGTGGATGAGCAGCAAGGCCGGCGGCTTCGGCCCCCTGTTCGACCAGCCCTCCAGGCTGGGCTGGGGAGCGGACTTCTGGAAGCTGTTCGCGCCCTCCCTCATGGGCATGATCGGTTTCTGGTCCACGCTGTCGCTGAACATCCCGGACTTCACCCGGTACGGGAAGAGCCAGAAGGCCCAGACGTGGGGCCAGGCGCTCGGCCTGCCGACCACGATGACCCTGTTCGCGTTCCTGTCGGTGCTCGTCACCTCCGGTTCGCAGGCCGTGTACGGCAAGCCGGTCTGGGACCCGGTGCAACTGGCCGCGAAGACGGACAACGTGGTCGGGCTGCTGTACGCCCTGGTGACCGTACTGGTGGCGACCCTGTCGGTGAACATCGCGGCCAACCTGGTCTCCCCGGCGTTCGACTTCTCCAACGTCGCGCCGCGGAAGGTGAGTTTCCGCACCGGCGCCCTGATCACCTCGGTCCTCGCGGTGCTGATCTTCCCGTGGAAGCTGTACTCCGACCCGCAGGGCTACATCTTCACCTGGCTCGGCCTGGTCGGCGGTCTGCTTGGCACGGTGGCCGGAATCCTCATCGCCGACTACTGGATCCTGCGCCGCACCCGGCTCGACCTCGCGGACCTGTACCGCTCCGGTGGCCGCTACTGGTACCGGGGCGGCTGGAACTGGCGGGCCGTGCTGGCCTTCGCCGTCGGCGGGGTGCTGGCGATCGGCGGCGCGGACTTCCATCCGCTGATCGACGGCCGCCCCGTCCCGGCACTGAAGCCCCTCGCCGACTACGGCTGGGCGGTCGGCCTCGGCACGTCGATGGTGCTGTACCTGCTGCTGATGCTCGCGCGAGGCCGGGACGACGCCACGGTCTGACCGTCGGACGGGCCACGGGGGCGGTCAGCTCTTCTGCTGACCGCCCCCCAGCGCGGCCACCGCCTCCCTGGCGGCCTTGATGGCGCCCTTGTTGATCTCGTCCGTATCGGGCGCCTTCTTGGTCTCGAAGTCACTGCCGTTGTAGTCGACGGACACCAGAGCGTTGGACGCGCGTACCAGCACCAGGCCCTCGCGGGTCTGCTGCTTGTCCTCGGTGGTGAGGTTCACGACCGAGTAGGCGGTGTCGCCGAGACCGGGAACCGCGCCGCCGCCGCTCTTGTCCGTGGTCCGCTCGCTGTACGACTTCTGCGCCTGCGCCGACGAGTCCATGATCTCGAAGGTGACGTCGAGCCAGCGGTAGTCGTAGCCCTTGAGCGCGTTCCAGGAGCACGTGCGGCGCACCGAACGGTCCGTGGAGGGGATCTCCTTGCCGGCCGGCTTGGCACCCGGGACCAGAGACGTGACCGTCTTCCCGCTCAGGGCCGTGCACGGTGCGGGCGCGGAGGCGTACGTCTTCGCCGCGGCCGACGGCCCGGCATCGGAGGTGCTCCCCGAGTCCTGGGGACTCTGGGCGTTTCGGCTGCCCTGCGACGACCTGTGCTCGGTGGCCGAGGAGGCGCCCGGACCGGAGGTCAGCGCCCAGCCCGCACAGGCGAGCACGAGGACCGGGCTCAGCCGCGCGGTGAGGGCGAGCGGCAGGGGAAGATCACGCACGGCGCACTTCTCGTGGGGGACGGACGGCGAGGTCCACACTGCGGACGGGACGACAGTTTCACATGACTGCCCATGAGGCGGAAGGGCCAACTCGCTCTGTACCCAAGCGATGACGCAAGCCGACCACCCATGGGGCGTGTGTCCCGTTATGTGCGTGCGCCGCCGTTGTTGCCGGGGCGAGCCCGTGCGGGCGCCTGAGCCTTTCTGCTTCCGCCGCGTGTGCGCCGCGCGGCGGGCGTCACCGTTCCCGGCCCCAACGACCGCCCGGCCGTCCGGGAGCGCTCACCGCATCACACCATCAGCGATATCGCGTACGCCAGGAAGAACCCGGCCACCAGTACCACCAGCGCGATGATGACGATCAGTGGGCCCTTCGCCCAGCCCCGCGTCCGGTCGTAGTCGTCCCGGTGCGTGACCTCCGACGTGCTGCTCTCGCCGGGTGGCGTCTCGCCCGGGGGCACTCCGCCCGGCTCCACCCCGGGGGTCTGCGACGGCTCGGGGCCGGAGGCTCCGTACCGGCGGTTCCGCGTCCCCCCTGCTCCGCTGTCCCGGTTCATCTGGTTCATGGCCGCCGAGTACCCGTACGACCGGGCGTCACGCGGACCCCGGGGGCGTACGGGCGGCGGCGGGCGCTCAGTGGGCCGTGGGAGGCGGCGGCAGCGGGCGGCAGGCGCCCATTCGCGCGTCGCGGCTGGCCCGAGGACCGTGTCACAAGGTGGTCACCGGACCGGCGCCGGCAGCCGTCGTGCTGATCGCCCGTCCTGGTGAACCGGCGCAGCACGAGCCCCAGCCGGAGCCGGCGGTGTTCTGCGGCGCGGCCTCCATGGCGACGATGCCGAGGAATGTGGGGGAGGGGAGCGGTGAGAGGATGCGAGGGTGATGGCAAGAACCAGTGACATCGAGAAGGCGGCCGGTGTGCTGCGCGCCGGAGGGCTGGTGGCCTTCCCGACCGAAACCGTCTACGGTCTGGGCGCCGACGCCGAGGACCCCGCCGCTGTCGCGCGCATCTTCCACGTCAAGGGGCGCCCGCCCTCCCACCCGCTGATCGTCCACATCGGCGGCGCGGGGCTGCTGGGCGACTGGGTCGAGGACGTGCCCGCCACGGCGCGCCTGCTGGCAGAACACTTCTGGCCGGGGCCCCTCACCCTGGTCCTGCGGCGCGGCCGCCGGGTACCCCTCGAAGCAACCGGCGGCCTGCAGACGGTGGCCGTGCGCGTGCCCGACCACCCCGTCGCGCTGGCGCTGCTGTCGGCCTTCGGCGGCGGTGTCACGGCCCCGTCCGCCAACCGCTTCGGCCAGGTCAGCCCCACGACGGCGGACCACGTCCGTGCGGAACTCGGTGACGGCGTCGATTTCGTACTGGACGGCGGCCCCTGCGAGGTCGGCGTCGAGTCGACCATCGTCGACGCCACGGGAGAGATCCCGGCCATCCTGAGGCCCGGCGGGGTGACGCGTGAGGACCTCGAAGCGGTGCTGGGGTGCCCGCTCGCGGTCCACTCGGCCGGCCGCGTCCGGGTGCCGGGCCAGCATCCGTCCCACTATGCGCCGCGTGCGCGGGTCGTCCTCGTCGAGCCCGAGAAGGTCGTCGCCGAAGCGGAGCTCGCGCAGGAGGTGGGGCACCGGGTGGGCGTTCTGCTTCCCCCCTCCCTCGCCGACGCTCCGGTGAAGGCGCACACCGTGCTGACGGTCCCCGGGTCGATGGCCGCCTACGCGCGCGGGCTGTACGGATTCCTGCGCGAGCTCGACCAGCGAGGGTGCGACCTCATCATCGCCTCCCTGCCGGGGGAGGAGGGGCTGGGACTGGCCATCGCCAACCGGCTCCGCCGCGCCGCGGGGCCCCGGCCCGCCGTGTGACCGGCGCCGATGTCGTTCCCAGGGTGCAAGGCGGTGCCCGCCCTGAAGGACATCCTGGAGAACCGTCCTGACCAGGCCCGCCGGGGAGCGGTCGTCCTGACCAGGCCCGCCGGGGATCGGCGGCCGCCCGCCCTCACCGCCGGCTGACGGCCGTTCCCCGTCCCGGCCCGCGAGCCTTCGTCAGGACGCGGTGCCGGCCGGGACGTCGAGGCCGCGGGCTGCGACGAGCTGTGCGCTGCCGTCAGCCAGGCGGTAGCACAGACCCACCACGGCCGCCTGGCCGGCGGCGACCTTTTCGGCAAGCACCCGGGAGCGGTCCAGCAGCAGGTCGACGGTGTGCCTTATGTGCTCGGCGAGGACCTCCTCCGGCTCGACCCGTCCGGCGGCCCGCGCCGCCAGAACACTGGGGGTCACCCGCTCGACGACGTCCCGGACGTAGCCGGCCGGTGCCATGCCGTCCTCCAGCGCGGCGCACGCCGCGCCGACCGCACCGCACGAGTCGTGACCGAGCACCACCACCAGCGGGGAGCCCAGCACGTCCACGCCGTACTCGATGCTGCCCAGCACTTCCGCGCCCAGGACGTGGCCGGCGGTGCGCACCACGAACAGGTCGCCCAGGCCGCGGTCGAAGATGATCTCGGCGGCCAGCCGGGAGTCCGAGCACCCGAACAGCACGGCGAAGGGCTGCTGGCCCGGTGCGATCTCGGCACGGCGGGTGGCGTCCTGGTTCGGGTGTTCGGGGGTGCCGGCGACGAAGCGCTGGTTACCGGACAGCAGCAGCTCGAAGGCGTCGCGGGGTGCAGGGGTCTTGAGCTCGGTCATGGCCGCAGCTTAGTCCCGACCTCAGCCGTCGCACCGCCTGGCCCCGCCGGAGCGCCCAGGGACCGGCTCCGGCGGCTGCCGAAAGAGGAACAGGGCGGGTGCGGCGATTCTCGTTTCCCCTGTGAAGGGCACAGGGAAACCTCTTCCTCAGCCGCGCGGAGACGGCCGCCGGTACCCCAGGACCGGTCCGGAGTGCCCTCAAGCCGGGCCGATGCACATAAAAAGGCGAGGCGAGAGGCCCTGTGTTCACGACCCGCCCCACCCTCCAGGGCACCTTCGGCATGGTGTCCTCCACCCACTGGCTGGCCTCCCAGTCCGCCATGGCCGTACTGGAGGGCGGCGGCAACGCGTTCGACGCGGCCGTGGCGGGCGCGTTCGTGCTGCACGTCGTGGAACCCCACCTCAACGGTCCCGCCGGCGAGGTCCCGATCCTGCTGGCCCCGGCGGGCGGCGACGTGCGGGTGCTGTGCGGGCAGGGTGTCGCGCCCGCGGGAGCCGGCATCCCCCACTACCGGGGGCTCGGTCTCGATCTCGTCCCCGGCACCGGACCCCTCGCCGCGGCCGTCCCGGGAGCCTTCGACGCCTGGATGCTCCTGCTGCGCGACCACGGCACCTGGTCCCTCGAGGACGTCCTGACGTACGCCATCGGCTACGCCGAGCACGGGCACCCGCCCGTGGAGCATGTCGGCTGGACCGTCGAGACCGTGCGCGAGCTGTTCGCGACCGAGTGGACCTCCTCGGCCGAGGTGTACCTCCCCGGCGGCAGGCCGCCGCGCCCCGGCGAACCGCTGCGCAACCCCGCGCTGGCCGCCACCTGGAAGCGTCTGCTCGCCGAGGTCGCCGGGGCCGGGGACCGGGAGGCGCAGATCGAGGCGGCCCGGCGGGTGTGGCGGTCCGGGTTCATCGCCGAGGCCCTGGTCCGGCAGGCTGGGCGGCCCACCCTGGACACCAGCGGCGAACGCCACCGCGGCACCCTGACGGCAGACGACCTGGCCTCCTGGTCGGCCGGCTACGAGACCCCGGCGACCTACGACTGGAACGGCTGGACGGTGTGCAAGGCGGGTCCCTGGAGCCAGGGTCCCGTCCTCCTCCAGCAGCTCGCCCTGCTCCCGCCCGAGCTGCCCCGGTACGGTTCTGCGGACTACGTCCACCTGCTGGTCGAGGGCTGCAAGCTCGCCATGGCCGACCGAGAGGCCTGGTACGGAGACGCGGCCGGGGTCCCGCTCGACGAACTGCTGTCGGACGCCTACAACGCCGAGCGGCGCGCCCTGATCGGCGACAAGGCGTCGTACGAGCTGCGTCCCGGCGCCCCCGGTGGCCGCGTCCCGCGCCTGAGTGCGTACGCGCACGTGGTGGCCACCGGCGATCCGGGCTTCAACCCCATGGGCGTCGGCGAACCGACCATGGCCAAGGGGCCGGCGTCGCCCGTGCCCGGCGAACCGGACGTCGCCGCCGGCGGCGCCACCCGCGGCGACACCTGCCACCTCGACGTCGTCGACCGCTGGGGCAACATGATCGCGGCCACGCCCAGCGGCGGCTGGCTCCAGTCCAACCCGGTGGTTCCCGAACTGGGCTTCCCGCTCGGGACCCGGCTCCAGATGACCTGGCTCGACGAAGGCCTGCCGAACTCCCTGACGCCCGGGCGCCGCCCCCGTACCACCCTCACCCCCTCCATCGCGTTGCGCGACGGGGTTCCGGTGCTGGCGTTCGGCACGCCCGGCGGTGACCAGCAGGACCAGTGGCAACTCCACTTCTTCCTGGCGGCCGCCCTGCTCCCGCAGGTCCGCGGCGGCCTCGACCTGCAGGGCGCCATCGACGCCCCGAACTGGCACAACGACAGCTTCCCCGGCTCGTTCCACCCGCGCGGCATGCGCCCCGGCAGTGTCACCGTCGAGTCCCGTACGGCCCCGGAGGTCGTCGCGGAACTGCGCCGGCGCGGTCATGACGTCACCGTCGGCGAGGCCTGGTCGGAGGGGCGGCTGTGCGCGGTCGCCCGCGACCCGGCGACGGGCGTGCTGTCGGCCGCGGCCAATCCGCGGGGCATGCAGGGCTACGCGGTGGGCCGCTGAACCCGCCCGCCGGGGAGAAGCGCCGAATTCATGCCGATTCCACCCGGAGTACACCGAGCCGGCGGGGGCTGTCAGTGACGCGTGCTCTCATGGAGGGCATGATCGACGACTACGAAACCATCGACGGGTTTCTCGCGCACGGCACGGCAGACGTCGAGGAGGCCGTGCGCAAGGCGGCCGCCACCGAGATCATGCCGCGCTTCCGGCGGCTCGCCGCGCACGAGATCGACGAGAAGAGCGGACCGCACGACCTGGTCACGGACGCCGACCGCAACGCCGAGGCCCACCTCACCGAGGTGCTTTCGAACCTGCTGCCCGGCTCGGTCGTGGTCGGCGAGGAGGCGGTGCACGCCGACCCGGTGACGTACGAGGCCGTCCGGGGCGAGGCCCCCGTCTGGATCGTCGACCCGGTCGACGGCACCCGTCAGTTCGTCCACGGCGACCCCGGGTTCTGCACACTGGTCGCGCTCGCCCAGGGCGGTGTCGTGCGCGCCTCGTGGACCTACGCCCCGGCTCTGGACCAGATGGCCACGGCGATACGGGGCAAGGGCGCGTTCCTCGACGGCGAGCGCCTGCGAGCGGGCTCTCCCGGGGCCGGCCGCGATCTGGAGGTGGCCACCTCACACCCGGACTACACGACGGACGAGCAGAAGCGCGCGCTGCTCGGTCTGTGGACGGACGGCGTCCGGCCGCGCTCCTGCGGTTCGGCGGGCCTGGAGTACCTCCACATCGCCCAGGGCGTCCTGGACGGCACGGCCTTCAGCTGGGAGGCGGCCTGGGATCACGCGGCCGGCCTGCTGCTGGTCGAGGAGGCGGGTGGCGCTCACCTCACCCTGACGGGCGAGCCGTTCCGGATCACCGGTGGCAACGCGCTGCCGTTCACCGCGGCCCGGGACGAGGCCACGGCGCGCCGGGTGGTGCAACTGCTGTCGGGCGCCGTCTGAGATTTCCGCGCGCCCTGGGCGTGTCGGACCCCCGGCATATCCTGATTGCCTGTGGCCGTCGGCTGACGAAGGAGTCCGAAGGTGCCGTCGATGCTCGATGCGGTCGTGGTGGGGGCGGGGCCCAACGGGCTGACGGCTGCCGTGGAGCTGGCCCGCCGCGGGTTCTCCGTGGCCGTTTTCGAAGCGCGCGACACCGTCGGCGGCGGCGCCCGCACCGAGGAGCTGACGCTGCCCGGTTTCCGGCACGACCCGTGCTCGGCGGCGCATCCCCTCGGTATCAACTCGCCCGCGTTCCGGGCGATGCCCCTGGAGCGGTACGGCCTCCGGTGGCTGCACGCAGAGCTGCCGATGGCGCACCCCTTCGCCGACGGCACCGCCGCCGTGCTGTCCCGGTCCGTGGCCGAGACGGCCGCCTCGTTCGGTCCGCGCGACGCGGGGACGTACCGCCGCCTGGTCGCGCCGTTCCTCAGCCGTTGGGACACCCTGGCCCGGGACTTCATGTCGCTGCCCCTGACCGCGCTGCCCCGCGACCCGGTCACCCTCGCCCGCTTCGGCCTCGTCGGCCTGCCCCCGTCCACCTGGCTGATGCGCCGCTTCCACGACGAGCGCGCCAAGGCACTGTTCGCCGGGCTCGTCGCCCATGTGATCTCCCCGCTCGGCGGCTTCGCCACCGGCGCGATCGGCCTGGTCTTCGCGCTCGCGGCGCACGCCCGCGGCTGGCCGGTGGCCCGCGGCGGCTCCCAGTCCATCTCCGACGCCCTCGCCGCGTACCTGAAGGACCTGGGCGGCACCGTCCACACCGACTACGAGGTCAAGCGCCTGGACGACCTGCCCCCGGCGCGCGCGTACGTCTTCGACACCTCGCCCACCGCCCTGGCCCGTATCGCCGGTCTCGGACGCCACTACGACGGCTACCGCTACGGCGCCGGCGTCTTCAAGATCGACTACGCGCTGGACGGCCCGGTCCCGTGGACCGCGCAGGAGCCGCGCGTAGCCGGCACCGTGCAGATCGGCGCCGACAGCGCGGAGATCGGCACCGCGCTGCGCGCCGCGTCCCGCGAGGGCCGCGCACCCGACCGGCCGTTCCTCATCACCGTGCAGCCCGGCACCGCCGACCCCACCCGAGCCCCGGCGGGCAAGCAGGTCTTCTGGGTGTACGGCCATGTGCCGAACGGCTGGCGCGGAGACCTCACCGACGCCATGGAACGCCAACTGGAGCGCTTCGCCCCGGGGTTCCGCGACCGCGTCCTCGCCCGCGCCACCGCGGGCCCGCCCGAGCTGGCCGCCCGCAACGCCAACTACGTCGGCGGCGACATCGCCACCGGCGCCGCGTCCGGCCTCCAGCTCCTGCTGCGCCCCAAGGTGTCCCTGTTCCCGTACAGCACCCCGCACCCGGCCGTCTTCATTTGCTCCTCGGCCACCCCACCGGGCCCGGGCGTGCACGGCATGTCGGGGCACAACGCGGCGAAGGCGGTCTGGCGGAGGCTGAGGCAGCGATGACCACCATCACGCTGGTCCAGGGCGACATCACCCGTCAGAGCGCCGACGCGATCGTCAACGCGGCCAACTCCTCGCTGCTCGGCGGAGGAGGAGTGGACGGCGCGATCCACCGGCGCGGCGGTCCGGCGATCCTCGAGGAGTGCCGCGCGCTGCGCGCCTCCCGGTACGGCAAGGGCCTCCGCACGGGCCGCGCGGTCGCCACCACGGCCGGCGAACTGGACGCACGCTGGGTGATCCACACGGTCGGCCCCCGCTACAGCCCCGAGGAGGACCGGTCCGAGCTGCTGGCTTCCTGCTACCGGGAGTCGCTGCGCGTCGCCGACGAACTCGGCGCCCGGACGGTGGCGTTCCCGGCCGTGTCCGCCGGCATCTACGGGTGGCCGGTCGACGACGCCGCACGCATCGCGGTGGCGACGGTCAGTGCCACTCGGACAGCCGTCGCGGAGGTCAGGTTCGTGCTCTTCGACGAGCGGGCGTACGAGGCGTTCGCCGCGCAGTTCGCCTGAGCGATCGCTCATGCCGCCGCGCCCGCCCCCCGGCAAGGCAGCCCCCGCTGAACACGGTGATCGAAGGAGGGGCAGGTCGCCCGAACCACATGTCGGATTTCCGCCAGCCCGGCACGCTCCCGTGCCCGATGCTTGAGGCATGCGGAACGCGATGCACGCCGACTGGGAACGCTGTGTGCGCGCCGTCCGGTCCAAGGACGCGCGCTTCGACGGCTGGTTCTACACAGCGGTCCTGACCACGCGGATCTACTGCCGCCCCAGCTGCCCGGCGGTGCCGCCCAAGCCGGAGAACATGACGTTCTACCCGAGCGCCGCCGCCTGTCAGCAGGCCGGGTTCCGGGCCTGCAAGCGGTGCCGCCCGGACACCAGCCCCGGCTCCCCCGAGTGGAACCAGCGCGCCGACCTCGTCGCCCGCGCCATGCGGCTGATCGCCGACGGCGTCGTGGACCGCGAGGGCGTGCCCGGCCTCGCCGCCCGCCTCGGCTACAGCACCCGCCAGGTCGAGCGCCAGCTCCTCGCCGAACTGGGCGCCGGGCCCCTCGCGCTCGCCCGGGCGCAGCGTGCCCAGACCGCCCGGCTGCTCATCGAGACGACCGGGCTGCCGATGGCGGACGTCGCGTTCGCGGCCGGGTTCTCCTCGATCCGCACCTTCAACGAGACCGTCCGCGAGGTCTTCGCGCTCGCCCCGAGCGAGCTGCGCGCCCGCCGGCCCCGGCAGACGGTGACCGCACCGGGCGTCCTCAGCCTCAGGCTGCCGTTCCGTGCCCCCCTCAACCCCGACAACCTCTTCGGCCACCTCGCCGCCACCGCCGTACCCGGCGTGGAGGAGTGGCGCGACGGGGCCCACCGACGCACCCTCCGCCTGCCGTACGGCCACGGCATCGTGGCACTGGCCCCGCGGCCCGACCACATCGCGTGCCGTCTCAGCCTCACCGACCCGCGCGACCTGGCCGTCGCCATCAGCCGCTGCCGCCGCATGCTCGACCTGGACGCCGACCCGGTCGCCGTCGACGACCAGTTGCGCACGGACCCCGTGCTGGCAGCCCTCGTCGACAAGGCCCCCGGCCGCCGGGTGCCACGCACCGTCGACGAGGCCGAGTTCGCCGTACGGGCGGTCCTCGGCCAGCAGGTCTCCACGGCCGCCGCCCGCACCCATGCGTCCCGCCTGGTCGCCGCACACGGCGAGGCCGTCGAGGACCCCGAAGGCGGCCTCACCCACCTCTTCCCGGCACCGGAGGCCCTCGCCGCCCTCGACCCGGAGTCGCTGGCGATGCCCCGCGCCCGCCGGACGACCTTCACCACCCTCGTCCGTCGACTCGCCGACGGATCCATCCATCTCGGCGTCGAGAGCGACTGGCAGGAAACCCGTGCCCGACTGCTCGCCCTGCCCGGCTTCGGCCCCTGGACGGTCGACGTGATCGCGATGCGCGCCCTCGGCGACCCCGACGCATTCCTGCCCACCGACCTCGGCATCCGACGCGCCGCCCGGGAACTGGGCCTGCCCTCCACCCCGGCCGCGCTCACCGCCCGCGCGGCGGCCTGGCGGCCGTGGCGGGCGTACGCGGTCCAGTACCTGTGGGCGACCGACAGCCATCCCATCAACTTCCTTCCGGTGTGAGGACACACGATGAAACAGCACACGACCGTCGACAGCCCCTACGGCCCGCTCACCCTGGTCGCCGACGACGGCGTCCTGTGCGGCCTCTACATGACCGACCAGCGCCACCGCCCCCCGGAGGAGACCTTCGGGCAGCCGGACGACGCGCCGTTCGGCGAGGCCGTCGAGCAGCTCGAGGCCTACTTCGCGGGCGACTTGAAGGAGTTCACCCTCGAACTGCGCCTGAACGGCACCCCGTTCCAGCGCAGCGTCTGGGACCAGCTGCGCCGCATCCCCTACGGCCAGACGCGCTCGTACGGCCAACTGGCCGACGCTCTCGGCAATCCCGCCGCCTGCCGCGCCGTGGGCCTGGCCAACGGCAGGAACCCCATCGGCATCATCGTCCCCTGTCACCGCGTCATCGGCTCGGGCGGCGGCCTGACGGGCTACGGCGGCGGACTGGACCGCAAGCGGCGACTGCTGGAGTTCGAAAGGGGATCGGCGTTGTTCTAGAGGAGCGGTGAGCGGAAGCCTTCACCGGACACGGTCGGCGTGCTGCACCGCACCACCGAAGACGGACCCGGCCGCGCCTACCTCGCCGGAATGACCGGCGCGCTGGACGAGCGTGCCGAGAACGCGTGGCAGGGGCGCCGGAGACGAGCCCCGGTGTACGACTCGAAGCCGCAGCCACTGGATGGAAGCCGCGCGTCGGCGGGCGGAACCGTCACTGACCGTGAGCGGCTTTCTGCCTACGGCGACTTGGACGGCACGGTCGCACCGGGCGGGACACGCGTACGCGGAAGCAGTGGCCGCGCATCACGGGGACACGGGTTCTGCCTCAGCTGTGATGGCCTCATCCCACCGTCGACCCCGAGCCGCGACACCGACAACGCGTGACGCACCGTGTCCTTCCCGCGCCCCGCGTATGATCTACCGTCTTCACACACTTGGCATGCTCCGGGCGAGACATGCCTCGGCTCACTTCCTGGAAGGGTGCGCGTGGCGTCCATACGAAGATTCAGGCCGCTGGCCGTGGTCGCGGCCGCGGCCGCCCTGTTCGCCGGGCTGACGGGACAGCCGGCGACGGCGGCGGACACCCCCACGGTGACGCAGCTGACGCTGAGCGGCGACCAGTTCAAGATGACGGACACCAGTTACGGCGCCGCCACGGACAACCTCTACAACAACTACCTGACGGACCACGCCGGCCTGACGGACGTCATCACGACGGACTACACCAAGAACTCGTCGGGCGCCACGGACTCCTGGCTGAACCTGCGCTCGATGCGTGCCTGTTCGGGCAACGAGACCAAGGCGCTGCCGCCCGCGACCACCAAGGTGGCCTGGTGCTGGTCGTCGACGCACGGCGACGACACCACCCAGCACTGGTACCCGCAGGGCCTGAGCACCACCGGCACGGCCGACGGCGGCGACGGCGCGATCCAGGGCGACCGCGTCGCCGCGGTCTCCTGGCACTACGAGACGCTGTCCGGGGAGACCTCCAGCGGCTGCAAGACCAACAATCTGCTGAAGCTCACCTTCATCGACCGCGACACCGGCAAGTACCGCCACGTCCTGCTCGCCGAGCCGACCAGCACCTCGTCGAGCGCGTCGAACTTCAAGTTCGTCACGGGCCACGGCGGTGGCATCGTCTGGTACTCCAACTACATCTACGTCACGGACACCGCGCACGGCATCCGGGTGTTCGACATCAACAAGCTCGCCAAGGTCGACGACTACGGCTCCGGCGTCGAGACCTACGGCATCAACGGCGGCCGCTCCAGCGCGTGCGGCTACCCGTACGTGCTGCCCGAGGTGCACTACTACCAGCAGTCGGGCACGCCCACCGCGTGCGACTCGGACGCGAACGCCGGCACCCTCGACCCCGACCACCTCTGCTACTCCTGGCTCTCCCTCGACAAGACCGGCGGCAGCCCGTACAAGCTGGTCACCGGCGAGTGGTACGGCGGGGTCGACGGCGGTCGCGTGGTGCGCTACCAGCTCAACCCCGCGAGCTCCTCGACGTATCCCGGGCTCCTCAACATGTCCAGCGGCAAGACCGTCATCCAGGACGCCTACGCCGCCTCCCGCTACCGGGGGCTGCAGGGCGGCATGACCTGGACCGACGACCAGGGCGTGCTGAACTTCGCCTTCCACAAGGGTTGCGGCACCCAGCCCGGCGTGTACTCCCACACGTGGATCGGCGACACCAGAGCCGCGACGACCTGCGCGGCCGGCGGCGACTGGGCGGCCGGGCCGCCGCAGGCCCTGAGCTACTGGCCGAAGCTCGGCACCGCCCAGGTCGACGAACTGTGGGGGCTGACCGAGGGCATCTGCTTCAGCCCGAGCGACCCGCGGTACAGCGAGCACACGCCGACGAGCACGCTGGACGCCTGCTACGGCTACAACGGCTCGACGACCTCGTCCCTGCGCACGGTCTTCGCCGTCGGCTTCACCGACCCGGCGGTCCAGAACCTGCACTGACCCGGCACACGTCGGGCGGCGCCCGTGCCCGGAGCCACGCGGCTCCGGGAACGGGCGACCAGCCACCGCGAGCAGGCGGCGGCGCGGTGTGGTGCGACGACGCCATCGACATGCCGGTGGACGTGCTCTTCGCCGGACGGCCGTCCGGGAACCGGTTGGAAGAGTTCTGGATGACGCGACCTCGCGGCCGGAGAGGTCGTTCTCGACCGCAGGACCGCAGGACCGCAGGACCGCAGGACCGCAGGACCGCAGGACCGCATGCTCCGTGACGATGTGACGCGGCGTCAGCCGACCCGGTGGCCGTTCTCCAGCTCCGCCGTACCCGCGCCGTCCTCCAGCACGTCGAGGGCGGCGAGCACGCGGCGGCCGAGGGCGCCCGGCAGGTAGTCGGTGAGCTCCTCGCGCGGCACCAGCCGCCAGGACAGCAACTCCTCCTCCTGCAACCTGATCGCCTTGAGGTCCTCCTCACCGAGGACCCCGCCGTCGTACAGGTAGGCGACCAGGGGCGGTCGTCCCGTCCCGTGCACCCAGTCGACCGCGAGCAGCCGGCCCAGCTCGCGGTCGAGACCGATCTCCTCCAGCGTCTCGCGCCGCGCGCCCTGACGCGGGGTCTCGCCGTCGTCCGACTCGATCGTGCCGCCCGGGAGCGCCCAGCCCTCACGGTAGTCGGGCTCGACGAGCAGCACCCGGCCGTCGGCATCGCGGAAGAGGGCGGCCGCGCCGGACAGGACGCGGGGGAGCGACGCGATGTACGCGGCGAAGTCTGGAGTGGTCATTCAGGAAGCGTAACCAGTGCCCGTCAGGAGGCGGCGGACGTCAGGTACACACCCCAGTCGGGCATCTTCCGAAGGGTCCAGCGGCCTTGCACGACCCGGGAGGAGAAGTTCGACTCGGCGTCGTCCTTCTCCGCCTCGCCCTCCCTCCGCGCGTGTCCGGTCTCGGGCAGTCGCTTCCGGCAGGAAGGACAGCGCGGAGTCGAAGCCGCCGCCTACGACGGTGGCACGACCAGCCGGTCGCCGGTGCGGTGCTCGACCGAGGGGGGAGTCGCGGCGCCGGCCGACACACCGGGCGGGGCGCCGTCGCCGACACCGGAGTCCCCGGTCCAGCCGTGGAACTGCTCGGGCAATGCCAACCGGGATCAGCTCCGACGGTGGGTTCGGCGAAGCGCTCCTGGGCGCGGTCGGCGCGGCGCCGCAGGTCCCGTGTCTGCCGGCCGGATCAGGTGCCCTCGGCCTCCACCAGCCGCACCGTCCGTTCCGCCAGCTCGGTGATGCGGACGCCGTCGAAGCCGAAGACCGCGCTGCGGACCGTGTCCCGAAGCGGGTCCTTCCACGGTGCGGGGATCGCCTCCGCTCCGGTGAGGACGCCCGCGACCGAGCCTGCGGTCGCACCGTTGGAGTCGGTGTCCAGGCCGCCGCGGACGGTCAGGGTGATCGTGCGGGTGAAGTCGCCGTCGCCGTACAGCAGCCCGGCCGTGAGGACCGCGGCGTTCGGCACGGTGTGGATCCAGCCGAGTCCCGCGGTCTCCCCCAGCACCGCGTCCAGCGTCTCCTCCCAGCTCAGCCCGGTCTCGTGGAGCGAGATCACCCGGCGTACGGTGCGGGCGAGACGGCAGCTCGCGGGGATCACCGTCAGTGCCGTGTCGAGGGCGTCACGGACCGCGGCCGCGGTGAACGCCGCCGAGATCAGCGCGGCCGCCCACATCGCCCCGTACACCCCGTTCCCGGTGTGGGACAGGACCGCGTCCCGGCGGGCCAGCAACGCGGCGCGGCGCGGGACTCCCGGGCAGGTCCAGCCGTAGACGTCGGCGCGGATCAGGGCGCCGATCCACTCCTGGTAGGGGTTGCCGTAGGTGGCCGTCAGCGGGGGTCTGAGGCCTTGGACGAGATTGCGGTACGCGGCCCGCTCGGCCGTGTACGTCTGCAGATACGGCAGCCTGAGCAGCCACAGGTCGCCGACCTGCTCGGTGGTGAAGCCGAAGCCGTGTGTCTCCAGCAGGTGCAGGCCCAGGACGGCGTAGTCGACGTCGTCGTCGCGGCAGCTGCCGTGGATCCGGCCGCGTACGCACTGACGCCACTCGGGGCGCAGGTCGAGGGCGTCGCTGTCGGTGGCGGGCTCGGGCAGGTAGTCGGTGAGCGGCAGTGCCGAGGCCTGCCGCAGATAGCGGTCGATGCGCTCCCGCGTCCACACATCGCCCCGCTCGACCGGCTTGCCGAGCATGTTGCCGGCGATCCGGCCCAGCCAGCCGCCGAAGACGCGGTCCGCGAGATCGGTGCCCACAGGGGTCATGGCTGAAGGTCTACCCGATTCCGGGGGCTCTCGTGCGGATTCCGGGGGCCGGACGGAGCATGACGGGGCAGGTGCGCTGCGGTTAGGGTCACAGCGGCGCGGCTGCCCCGGCGTGCTCGACGCGTCCGGGGCTCGGAGAGCGAGGGGATGGCAGGTGGCGGACGCTGCGGGGCACGACCCGCGAACGGCACAGCGGGTGCTCATCGCCGCGGACAAGTTCAAGGGGTCGCTGACGGCCGTCCAGGTCGCCGAGCGGGTGACCGCGGGGCTGCGCAGGGTCGTTCCGGACCTCGAGGTGGAGGCGCTGCCCGTGGCCGACGGCGGCGACGGGACGGTGGACGCGGCGGTCGCGGCCGGGTTCGAACGGCGTGCGGTGCGGGTCGCGGGGCCGCTCGGGCACGAGGTGACGGCGGCGTTCGCGCTGCGCGGCGACACGGCGGTCGTGGAGATGGCGGAGGCGAGCGGGCTGCAACGGCTGCCGGCCGGGGTCTTCGCGCCGCTGACGGCGTCCACCTACGGGGCCGGTGAGCTGCTGCGGGCCGCACTGGACGCGGGAGCGCGGACGATCGTGTTCGGGGTCGGCGGGAGCGCGACGACGGACGGGGGCGCGGGGATGCTGACCGCGCTCGGGGCGCGGTTCCTGGACGCGGAGGGGGAGCCCGTGACGCCGGGCGGCGGGGGCCTGACGGAGCTGGCCCGGGCGGATCTGTCGGGTCTGGATCCGCGACTGGCCTCGGTCGACCTGATCCTCGCGAGCGATGTGGACAACCCGCTGACCGGCCCGAAGGGGGCTCCGGCGGTCTACGGCCCGCAGAAGGGGGCCTCGCCGGACGACGTGGAGACGCTGGACGCGGCGCTCGCGCACTACGCGAGGGTGCTGGAGGAGTCGATCGGTCCCCGCGCCGCACAGTACGCGCTCGAGCCGGGCGCCGGGGCCGCCGGCGGCATCGGGTACGGGGCCCTGTTGCTCGGCGCGCGCTTCCGGCCCGGGATCGAGGTCGTGCTCGATGTGCTGGGCTTCGCGCCCGCGCTGGAACGGGCGACGCTCGTCATCACCGGCGAGGGGTCCCTGGACGAGCAGACGCTGCACGGCAAGGCGCCGGCCGGGGTCGCCGCGGCGGCGCGTGCGGCCGGCAAGGAGGTCGTCGCCGTGTGCGGTCGGCTGGTGCTGCCGCCGGAGGCGCTGGAAAGGGCGGGCATCGGGCGGGCCTACCCCCTGACGGAGGTGGAGCCGGACCTGGCGCGGTGCGTCGCGGAGGCCGGGCTCCTCCTGGAGCAGGTGGCGGAACGGATCGCGCGGGACTCCCTGGGCTGAGGCACACGGTCCCTCGCCCGCCGCCCCGCCCGTCCCCTCCTGGCAGGGGTTCCGGCAGGGGCTCCGCCCCGGCCCCGATTCCGGGGGCCCGGCCCCAGACCTCCGCTCCTCGAACTCCCCCTCTTCGAAGAGCTCGGGGAGTTCGAGGACGAGGCCGTTCGGGCGGGAGCGGGGTCTGGGGGCGGCAGCCCCCGGGGACGGGAAGGGCAGGGGCCGGCGGGGTGGGACACCTGCAGGCCCGGCCCGGGCACCGAAAGGGGAAGGGCCCCGAACCCGACCTCGGGTTCGGGGCCCTTCCCCGGCTTGCGTATTGCGACCGCTACGGCAGCTGTGCCGCCCGCGCCTCGCGGCGGTTGCCGCGGAAGTTGTTCACCCGGCGTGCCGTCGCGAACAGCGGGATCACCGCGCCCATGACCAGCTGCAGCGCACAGCCCGTCTGCAGGAGCAGCTGGCCGCTTGGGGCGTCGAAGGCCCACGCCGCGAGGAGTCCCATCGACAGGACGATCCAGGACAGCATCGCCACCGCCAGCCGGCCCCGGGGCTTCGGGTACTCCACCCGGCTCACCATCAGCCACGCCGTCCCCAGGATGGCCAGCAGCGTGGCGAAGAACGGCAGCTCGAGCAGCACGATCGAGACCACCGTCAGCGCGCCGAACGGCGACGGCATCCCCTGGAACATGCCGTCCTTCATCGTCACGCACGAGAAGCGGGCCAGTCTCAGCACCACCGCCAGCAGCACCACGATCGCTCCGACCGCCGCCACCCTCTGGTGCGCGTCGTCCGCCACCATGCCGTAGACCAGCACGAAGTACGCCGGCGCCAGACCGAAGCTGATCAGGTCCGAGAGGTTGTCCAGCTCGGCGCCCATCGGCGACGACCGCAGCTTCCTCGCCACCAGGCCGTCGAAGAGGTCGAAGACCGCCGCGCAGAGCATGAGGATGACGGCCGTGGCGGCGCTGTGGCGCGCCATGCCGGCCGACTCGTCGTTCCCCGTCAGGTGCGGGATGAGGATCCCGGTGGTGGTGAAGTACACCGCCATGAACCCGCACGTGGCGTTGCCCAGGGTGAGCGTGTCCGCTATCGAGAGGCGGAGCGAGAGGGGCATCTCCTCCTCGTCGTCCACCGCGTCGGCCTCCGGCACCCAGCCGGACTGGGTGTCGGGATCAATCACGGTCAAGGCGCGTCACCCCAGCCACGGTCTTCTGACCGACCTCCACCGCGACCTCCACACCCTCGGGCAGGTACAGGTCGACGCGCGAGCCGAAGCGGATCAGACCGATACGGTCGCCCTGCTCCACCTTCGTGCCCCGCGGGACGTAGGGAACGATGCGGCGGGCCACCGCGCCGGCGATCTGGATCATCTCGATGTCGCCGAGCTCGGTGTCGAAGTGCCAGACGACGCGCTCGTTGTTCTCGCTCTCCTTGTTGAAAGCGGGAACGAAACCGCCCGGGATGTGCTCGACCGACGTGACCGTGCCGGCCAGCGGCGCACGGTTGACGTGGACGTTCAGCGGGCTCATGAAGATCGCGACGCGGGTGCGGCCGTCCTTCCACGGCATGATGCTCTGCACCACACCGTCGGCGGGCGAGATGACCCGGCCCTGGGTGATCTCGCGCTCGGGGTCGCGGAAGAACCACAGCATGCCCGCCGCGAGCGCGGTGGCGGGCACGGCCACGGCCTTGGCGGCGCCGGAGCGGCGCGCGCGGGCCAGGCTGAGTGCTGCGGTGGCAACGGTCGGGAGAAGCCACGGCGATGCTCCGCGCGCGAGGCGGACCCGGCCGCGTGGTGCAGAGGTTTGGCTGTGGGGCATGGATGACCTTCGTAGCGGATGATGCCGCGCTTCAACGGGGGACGGCGGCTTTCCGGCGATCGTACCGGGCGCGGGCCACAACTGGGCAAGCCAGAAGCCCGAGTCGACGGCCGAAGAGTGTTGACGGGGTGTGATCTTCTTCGCGAAGAAAACACCCCGTACCGGGACATCTAGCCCTGGAGTCGATACTCTTCGAGCAATCGGCGCCCGATGATCATTTTCTGGATTTCGGCGGTACCTTCACCGATCAGCAGCATCGGGGCCTCACGGTAGAGGCGCTCGATCTCGTACTCCTTGGAGAAGCCGTAGCCGCCGTGGATCCGGAAGGCATCCTCCACGACCTCCTTGCAGTACTCGGAGGCGAGGTACTTCGCCATCCCTGCCTCGAGGTCGTTTCGTTCGCCGGAGTCCTTTTTGCGTGCCGCGTTCACCATCATGGCATGCGCCGCCTCGACCTTGGTGGCCATTTCCGCCAGTTTGAACTGGATGGCCTGGTGCTGGGCGATCGGCTTGCCGAAGGTGTGCCGCTGCTGGGCGTACGACACGCCGAGTTCGAAGGCGCGCTGAGCGACACCGCAGCCACGCGCCGCGACGTTCACCCGGCCGACCTCGACGCCGTCCATCATCTGGTAGAAGCCCCGGCCGGTGACCCCGCCGAGCACCCGATCGGCGGGAACGCGCAGGCCGTCCATGATGAGCTCGGTGGTGTCGACCCCCTTGTAGCCCATCTTGTCGATCTTCCCGGGGATGGTGAGACCGGGACGGACCTCGCCGAAACCGGGCTCCTTCTCGACCAGGAAGGTCGTCATGGACCTGTGCGGCGCCGTGCCCTCGGGGTGGCCTTCGTCACTCTTGACGAGGACGGCGACCAGCGAGGACGTGCCGCCGTTCGTCAGCCACATCTTCTGACCGGTCAGGACGTACTCGTCGCCGTCCTTGACCGCCTTCGACGTGATCGCCGACACATCGGAACCGAGGCCCGGCTCCGACATCGAGAAGGCGCCGCGGATCTCACCGAGGGCCATCTTCGGCAGGAAGTGGTCCTTCTGCTCCTGTGTGCCGTGCTGCTTGAGCATGTACGCCACGATGAAGTGGGTGTTGATGATGCCGGACACCGACATCCAGCCCCGGGCGATCTCCTCCACGCACAGCGCGTAGGTCAGGAGCGACTCGCCCAGACCTCCGTACTCCTCGGGGATCATCAGACCGAACAGGCCCAGCTCCTTCAGGCCGTCGACGATCTGCTGCGGGTACTCGTCGCGGTGCTCCAGATCGGTCGCGACCGGGATGATCTCTTTGTCCACAAAGTCCCGGACGGTGGAGATGATCTCCTGCTGGACGTCCGTCAGACCGGCGGTCTGGGCGAGTCGTGCCATGGCTACTTCTCCTGCGACTTGAGCTCCGGGCGGCCCGGCTGCTCGCCGCCGCGCTCCTTGATGTACGTCTCGGTCGGCACCATCACCTTGCGGCGGAACACGCACACCAGCGTGCCGTCCTGCTTGTAGCCCCTGGTCTCGACGTGGACGATGCCGCGGTCGTTCTTCGACTTCGACGGCCACTTGTCGAGCACGGTCGTCTCGCCGTAGAGGGTGTCGCCGTGGAAGGTCGGCGCCACGTGCTTGAGCGACTCGATCTCCAGGTTGGCGATCGCCTTGCCGGAGATGTCCGGGACGGACATGCCGAGCAGCAGCGAGTAGATGTAGTTGCCCACGACGACGTTCCTGCCGAAGTCCGTCGTCTTCTCCGCATAGTTCGTGTCCATGTGGAGCGGGTGGTGGTTCATGGTGAGGAGACAGAACAGGTGGTCGTCGTACTCGGTGACCGTCTTGCCCGGCCAATGCTTGTACGTCGCCCCGACCTCGAACTCCTCGTAGGTCCGTCCGAACTGCATGCCGCTCACGCCTCCGGGATCTCGAACTTGCTGGTGCGCTGCATGCCGGCGGCGCGCCCCTTGCCCGCGACGACCAGCGCCATCTTGCGGCTGGCCTCGTCGATCATCTCGTCGCCGAGCATCGCGGAGCCCTTCTTGCCGCCCGCCTCCGACGTGTAGTACTCGTACGCGTCCAGGATCAGCTCGGCGTGGTCGTAGTCCTCCTGGGACGGCGAGAAGACCTCGTTGGCGGCGTCCACCTGACCCGGGTGGAGCACCCACTTGCCGTCGAAGCCGAGCGCGGCGGCGCGGCCGGCGACCTCGCGGAACCCGTCGACGTTGCGGATCTGCAGGTAGGGGCCGTCGATCGCCTGGAGGTTGTTGGCGCGGGCGGCCATCAGGATCTTCATCAGGATGTAGTGGTAGGCGTCCGCCGGGTAGCCGGGCGGCTGCTCGCCCACGACCAGCGACTTCATGTTGATCGACGCCATGAAGTCGGCCGGGCCGAAGATGATCGTCTCGATGCGCGGGGACGCCTGCGCGATCGCGTTGACGTTGTTGAGGCCCTGGGCGTTCTCGATCTGCGCCTCGATGCCGATCCGGCCGACCTCGAAGCCCATCGTCTTCTCGATCTGGGTGAGCAGCAGGTCCAGGGCGACGACCTGCTCGGCGTTCTGCACCTTGGGCAGCATGATGCAGTCGAGGTTGGGGCCCGCGCCCTCGACCACCGTCACGACGTCCCGGTACGTCCACTCCGTCGTCCAGTCGTTGACCCGGACCACCCTGGTCTTGCCCGTCCAGTCGCCCTCGTTGAGGAACTTGACGATGGTGTGCCGCGCCTCCGGCTTGGCGAGCGGCGCGCACGCGTCCTCCAGGTCCAGGAAGACCTGGTCGGCGGGGAGGCCCTGCGCCTTCTCCAGGAAGCGGGGGTTCGAGCCCGGTACGGCCAGGCAGGAGCGCCGCGGACGAAGGCGGTTGACCTGCGGGGCGGGCGTGGTCATGCGGGGACCTCCAAGGGGTCGAGCTTGTTCGCTGTCCGGATCTCGTCGACGATACGGCCGATGATCCCGGTGATGTCGAAGTCCTTCGGGGTGAAGACCGCGGCCACTCCAGCGGCCCTGAGCTGCTCGGCGTCGCCGTTCGGGATGATCCCGCCGGCGATCACCGGGATGTCGGCCGCGCCGGCCTCGCGCAGCCGCTCCAGCACGTCCGGCACCAATTGGGCGTGCGAGCCGGAGAGGATGGACAGGCCCACCGCGTGGACGTCCTCGGCGAGAGCCGCGTCCACGATCTGTTCCGGGGTGAGCCGGATGCCCTGGTAGACCACCTCGAACCCGGCGTCACGGGCCCGGACGGCGATCTGCTCGGCGCCGTTGGAGTGCCCGTCCAGGCCCGGCTTGCCGACCAGGAAGCGCAGCTTGCCGACGCCCAGGTCGCGGGCGGTGGCGTCCACCCTGCGACGCACCTCGGCCAGCTTGGTGCCGTCCTCGGCGGCCACCGCGACGGGCGCGGACGACACGCCGGTGGGAGCGCGGAACTCGCCGAACACCTCGCGCAGGGCCCCGGCCCACTCGCCCGTGGTGACCCCGGCGCGGGCGCACTCCAGGGTGGCCTCCATGAGGTTCTCGGTGCCCTTCGCGGCCTCCTTCAACCGCTCCAGTGCCTTGCAGGGGCGCGGGTGGTTGAACGGCGGCTGGTAGCGGGTGTCGCGCCAGCGCTGGAGCGACTCGATGACGCGGGCCTCCACCGCCGGGTCGACCGACTGGATCGCGGTGTCCAGGTCGGCCGTCAGGGGGTTCGGCTCGGTGCCCTCGAATATGTTGACGCCGACGATCTTCTCCTGACCCGATTCGATACGGGCCCGGCGTGCCGCGTGCGAGGCGACGAGCTGTGACTTGAGGTAGCCGGACTCGACGGCCGCCATCGCGCCGCCCATCTCCTGGATGTGGTCGATCTCGGCGAACGCCGCCTCGACCAGTTCGTCCACCTTCGCCTCGACCACCTTCGATCCCTCGAAGATGTCGGCGTACTCCAGCAGGTCGCTCTCGTAGGCGAGCACCTGCTGGATGCGCAGCGACCACTGCTGGTCCCAGGGGCGGGGCAGACCGAGGGCCTCGTTCCAGGCCGGAAGCTGCACGGCACGCGCGCGTGCGTCCTTGGAGAGGGTGACGGCCAGCATCTCCAGCACGATCCGCTGGACGTTGTTCTCGGGCTGCGCCTCGGTCAGTCCGAGCGAGTTGACCTGGACGCCGTAACGGAAGCGCCGGTGCTTGGGGTCCTGGATGCCGTACCGCTCCCGTGTGACGCGGTCCCAGATGCGTCCGAAGGCCCGCATCTTGCACATCTCCTCGATGAAGCGGACGCCCGCGTTCACGAAGAAGGAGATACGGCCGACGACATCGCCCATGCGCTCCTGCGGCACCTGGCCGGAGTCGCGGACGGCGTCGAGGACGGCGATCGCGGTGGACATCGCGTACGCGATCTCCTGGACCGGCGTGGCGCCCGCCTCCTGCAGGTGGTAGCTGCAGATGTTGATCGGGTTCCACTTCGGGATGTGGGAGACCGTGTACGCGATCATGTCCGTCGTCAGGCGGAGGGACGGTCCCGGCGGGAAGACGTGCGTCCCGCGGGACAGGTACTCCTTGACGATGTCGTTCTGGGTCGTGCCCTGGAGCTTGGTGATGTCCGCGCCCTGCTCCTCGGCGACGACCTGGTAGAGCGCCAGCAGCCACATGGCCGTGGCGTTGATGGTCATCGAGGTGTTCATCTGCTCCAGGGGGATGTCCTGGAACAGCCGGCGCATGTCACCGAGGTGCGAGACGGGGACCCCGACCCGACCGACCTCGCCGCGGGCGAGGATGTGGTCGGGGTCGTAGCCGGTCTGCGTCGGCAGGTCGAACGCCACCGACAGACCCGTCTGCCCCTTGGCGAGGTTGCGCCGGTACAGCTCGTTGGACGCCTCGGCCGTGGAGTGACCGGCGTAGGTCCGCATGAGCCACGGCCGGTCCTTCTCCCGCCTTCCTTCGGCGGGCTGACGCTCAGTCATCTATGGCCTCCGCTCGCCTCAGACGTTCCGGAAGCGGTTGATGGCGTCGATGTGCTTCGCGCGCATCTCCTGGTCGCGCACGCCCAGGCCCTCCTCGGGCGCCAGGCACAGCACGCCGACCTTGCCCTGGTGCGCGTTGCGGTGGACGTCGTGGGCGGCCTGGCCGGTCTCCTCCAGCGGGTAGACCTTGGACAGCGTCGGGTGGATCTTGCCCTTGGCGATGAGCCGGTTGGCCTCGTACGCCTCGCGGTAGTTCGCGAAGTGCGAGCCGACGATCCGCTTCAGCGACATCCACAGGTAGCGGTTGTCGTACTGGTGCATGTAGCCGGAGGTGGAGGCACAGGTGACGATCGTGCCGCCCTTGCGCGTGACGTACACCGAAGCGCCGAAGGTCTCGCGGCCGGGGTGCTCGAAGACGATGTCGACGTCCTCGCCGCCGGTGAGCTCACGGATGCGCTTTCCGAAGCGCTTCCACTCCCTGGGGTCCTGGGTGTTCTCGTCCTTCCAGAACCGGTAGTCCTCGGCGTTGCGGTCGATGATCAGCTCCGCGCCCATCTTCCGGCAGATCTCCGCCTTCTGCGGCGAGGAGACCACGCAGACCGGGGTGGCGCCGCCCGCGAGCGCGAACTGCGTGGCGTAGGAGCCGAGACCGCCGCTCGCGCCCCAGATCAGGACGTTGTCGCCCTGCTTCATCTGGGCGCCGTTGCGGGAGACGAGCTGCCGGTAGGCGGTGGAGTTCACCAGGCCGGGGGCCGCGGCCTCCTCCCAGCTCAGGTGGTCCGGCTTGGGCATGAGCTGGTTGGACTTCACCAGGGCGATCTCCGCGAGACCGCCGAAGTTGGTCTCGAAGCCCCAGATGCGCTGCTCGGGGTCGAGCATGGTGTCGTCGTGGCCGTCGGGCGACTCCAGCTCCACGCTCAGGCAGTGCGCGACGACCTCGTCGCCGGGCTTCCAGGCGTTGACGCCGGGACCGGTGCGCAGCACGACGCCGGCGAGGTCCGAGCCGATGATGTGGTACGGCAGGTCGTGCCGCTTGGTCAGCGGGGACAGCTTGCCGTAGCGCTCCAGGAAGCCGAACGTCGACAGCGGCTCGAAGATCGAGGTCCACACCGAGTTGTAGTTGACCGAGGAGGCCATGACGGCCACCAGGGCCTCGCCCGGGCCGAGCTCGGGCAGGGGGACCTCGTCCACGTGCAGTGACTTGCGGGGGTCCTTCTCGCGGGTCGGCATGCCCGCGAACATCTCCGTCTCGTCCTTGTGCACGGTGACCGCGCGGTACGACTCGGGGAGAGGGAGGGCGGCGAAGTCGGCGGACGTTGCGGTCCCCGACTGAATGGCGTCCAGGATGTCCTTCACGGTGTGCCTCCGGCGAATGGCGTCTTGAGGGGAGACGCTGAGGGTTACGTCGGTGCTGCTGCTGGTGGGAAGGGGTGCCGTCGGTTCGGCGAAGGTGGTGCCGGCAGCGCTTTGTGGCGCGGAAATTGCCTGTGACGCAGGCGTCCGGGCGCGCTCGCCGAAGGGCTTGCGGGGACAGCCGACGTACGAAAGGTCTCTGCACGCCGGCCGCCCGGACACCTTCACCGTATGGCACGGTGTGTCACGCCGCAAGGCACTGGGTGCCAGAAGCTCGCCTCAGATGAAATCTTTACGTAACAAATGAGCGATGATCGATCAAAGCTACTGTTCAGTAGCGCGAACGAACGGGCCGACGGCGGCACCCAGTGCCGCCGTCGGCCCGTCGTGGGGTGACAGAGGGTTACGAGGTTACGAGCGCTCCTTGAGGGCCTGCTCGATGGTGCGCATGACCTCCTCCAGGGGCGCATCCGTCCTGGCCACCGTCACCAGCACCTCGCCCTGCGTGGTCGCCGAGGCCTTCGCCGTGCGCGGGGCGGCCTCCCGTCCCGCCCCGATCCCCGTCCCGAACGTCTTGCGGACGATCGCGAAGGCGTGGTCCAGCTGGGCCTCGACGTCACCCTGGCCGTCCGCCCGCAGCCAGCGACGCAGCACGTGGTTGTGCGCGGTGACGACCGCCGAGGCGGCGACCTCCGCGAGCAGCGGGTCGTCGTTGGCGTCGTCGGCGTGCGCGTGCTCGTCGAAGTGGCCGAGCAGATAGCGGGTGAAGAGGCGCTCGTAGCGGGCGACCGAGGCGATCTCCGCCTCGCGCAGCGTCGGCACCTCGCGGGTCAGCTTGTAGCGCTGCACGGAGATCTCCGGCCGGGCCGCGTACATCTTCATGACTTCCTTGATGCCGCGGCACACGGTGTCGAGCGGATGCTCGTGGGCGGGCGCGGCGTTGAGCACCGCCTCCGCCCGGATCAGGGTGTCGTCGTGGTCCGGGAAGATCGCCTCTTCCTTGGAGCGGAAGTGGCGGAAGAAGGTGCGCCGGGCGACCCCCGCGGCTGCCGCGATCTCGTCGACGGTGGTCGCTTCATACCCTTTGGTGGCGAACAGCTCCATCGCCGCGGCCGCCAGTTCCCGGCGCATCTTGAGCCGCTGGGCGGCGGCGCGAGAGCCTGCGGCACTCTCCGGTGCGTCGGGCGCGGCTGGTGTACGTGAGGACTTGGCGGGCTGGGACATGACCCGAACGTACTGCATCTGCGCAGGATGGTGCGCATGTCCCGGGTTCCCCCCGCCCCGCGCGGGCGGGGGGTGGCCGTTCGGGTCGAGCAGTCCGCCCCAGTCGGCGCCGCCGTGGAGCCGGTCGCCGCGCCGGTCAGCGCTTGGCATATTCGCGGAAGCCGCGGCCGGTCTTGCGGCCGAGGCAGCCCGCGGCCACCAGGTGTTCCAGAAGCGGAGCGGGGGCCAGCCCGGGGTCGCGGAACTCCCGGTGCAGCACCTTCTCGATGGCGAGCGAGACGTCGAGGCCGACCACGTCGAGCAGCTCGAACGGACCCATGGGGTAGCCGCCGCCCAGCTTCATCGCCGCGTCGATCTCGTCGAGGGACGCGTAGTGCTCCTGCACCATCTTGACCGCGTTGTTCAGGTACGGGAACAGCAGCGCGTTGACGATGAACCCGGCCCGGTCGCCGCAGTCGACCGGGTGCTTCCTGATCGAACCGCACAGCTCGCGGACCGTGGCGTGCACGTCGTCCGCCGTCAGCACGGTACGGACGACCTCGACCAGCTTCATGGCCGGCGCCGGGTTGAAGAAGTGCATGCCGATCACGTCCTGCGGGCGCGAGGTGGCGCGGGCACAGGCGACGACGGGCAGCGAGGAGGTGGTGGTCGCGAGGATCGCGCCGGACTTGCAGACCTTGTCGAACGTGGCGAACAGTTGCCGCTTGACCTCCAGGTCCTCGGCGACCGCCTCCAGCGCCAGGTCGACGTCGGCGAAGTCGTCGTAGGAGCCCGTGGGCCGGATCCGGTCCAGCGTCTGGGCGGCCGCCTCCGTGGTCATCCGGCCCTTGTCGACCGAGCGCGCCAGCGACTTGCCGATGCGGGCCTTCGCCGCCTGCGCCTTCTCCTCGGTGCGGGCCGCCAGCACGACCTCGTACCCGGCCTTGGCGAAGACCTCGGCGATCCCGGACGCCATGGTGCCGGAGCCCGCGACCCCGACCGAGCGGACCTCCCGGCCCGGAACGAGCGACCCGCCCTCCAGCGGCGTCAGGGCGTCACGCACCACGACCGGGCTGTTGGGCGCCTCGTACGTGTAGAAGCCGCGTCCCGCCTTGCGGCCGGTCAGACCCGCCTCGCTGAGCTGCTTGAGGATCGGCGCGGGCGCGTGCAGACGGTCGTGGGAGGCGGCGTACATGGCCTCCAGGACCGTGCGGGCCGTGTCGACGCCGATCAGGTCGAGCAGGGCGAGCGGGCCCATGGGCAGCCCGCAGCCCAGCCTCATCGCGGCGTCGATGTCCTCGCGCGAGGCGTACTTGGACTCGTACATCGCGGCCGCCTGGTTCAGGTAGCCGAACAGCAGCCCGTCGGCGACGAAGCCGGGCCGGTCACCCACCGCGACGGGCTCCTTGCCCAGATCGAGGGCGAGATCGGTGACCGCGGTGACGGCCGCCGGCGCGGTCAGGACGGAGGAGACGATCTCCACCAGCCGCATCGCCGGCGCCGGGTTGAAGAAGTGCAGCCCGAGGACGCGCTCGGGGTGGGCCGAGTCGGCGGCGAGCCGGGTCACCGAGAGGGCGTTGGTGCCGGTGGCGAGGATGGTGTCCGGGCGCACGACGCCGTCGAGCGCGCGGAGGACCTGCTGCTTGATCTCGTACGACTCCGGAACCACCTCGATCACCAGGTCGGCGTCGGCGGCGGCCCGCAGGTCGGTGAAGGTGCGGAAGCGGGCGAGGGCGTCGTCCCGTTCCGGCTCGGTCAGGCGGCCGCGGCTGACGGCGCGGGCGGTGGTGGTCTCCAGGGTGGCGACGGCCTTGGCGGCGGCGGCCTCGCTGATGTCGATGCCGACGACCTCGCGGCCGGCCCGGGTGAGCACCTCGGCGATGCCGGTGCCCATGGTGCCGAGGCCGACGACGGCAACGGTCCTGAGCGGGGACAGGGGGGTGTCGGAGAGGGGAGTGGCCATCGCGGGACTCCAGAAATGAGGGTGACGACTGAGGGAGCGCGCCTGGGTGCGCCGAGGGCGCACCGCAGGGCGGAGAGTGCGGGTGCTTGCCGGGCTGACGAGCGCACACGCCCGGCGCCGCGTCACGGGCGAACACACGCCCGGAACGGCGACATCGACCGGCCCTGTCCCGGAGCCGAGTCGTACTGAGGTACGTGATGTACCGAACCGACCAGCACTCACGACGGCTGCGTCACCAGGCCGCCGCGAGTCTCGCGAGTGGGTAACTCGCTCGTCTGAGCTTAACCCGTGGGTAACGAGCGCGCCAGCCCTCGGCTTTGTGATCTGGGTCCCGCCGCGGGGACCGCGCGCCTACGCTCTGAGCATGGACGAAGCGTTGCGATCACTCACGGAGCGTGTACGGGTCGAGAGTGGCGGCTCCCCGGTCTGCGAACGGCTGGCGGCCACCGGTGATCTCGACGAGCTGGCCGCCGTGCTGACCGAGCCCGGGCAACCGCTCTGGGCCCGGGAACTGGCCGCGTTCCGGCTCGGCGTGGCGGGCGACCGGCGCTCCTTCGAGGCGCTTGTCCTGCTGCTCAACCACCGCGATCCGCAGCGTTGCGCATCGGCCGCCCACGCCCTGGCCCGGCTCGGCGACCCGCGCACCGCACGGGCGGCGGCCGCCCTGGCCACCAACGAGCTCCGTGTCGCCTACGCCCTGCACCCCGTGCGCCTGCTCGTCGAACTGCGCGCCCCCGAGTCCGTGCCCGCGCTGATCACCACCCTGAAGCGCCGGCTCCGCCCGCGCGATCCGTACCGCACGGTGGCGCTCGCCTGCGTGGAGGGGCTGGGCGCACTCGGCGACCCCCGGGCCAGACCCGTCCTGAACGATGCCCTCGCCCACCCGGCCCTCGCGGAGGCGGCGGTCCACGCGCTGGCCCGCATCCCCGGCGGGCGGTGACCACCGGTCCCGGGCGGGCGGTGGCCGCCGGTCCCGGGCGGGCGGTGGCCGCCGGTCCCGGGCGGGCGGTGGCCACCGCGCCGCTCAGTGGCGGAAGCCCAGCAGCGCGTGCAGCGCCGAGCCGTGCCCCGCGGCGGACCCCTCCGGGGACGCCGGCTTGCCGGTCAGCGGCTTGGGCTCGGGGAGTCTGCGGCACACCGCGTCGATGTCACCGACACCGCGTGGCACCGTACCGTCGGCGAGGTACGCCGCCAGATACCTGTCCAGGCAGGCGTTCCCGCTCAGGGTGACGCCGTGGTTCCCGCCGCCCTGTTCGACCACCAGACGCGAGCCGCGCAGCAGATGATGCATCGTCAGTCCACCCTGGTACGGGGTGGCGGCGTCGTCGGTCGCCTGGAACAGCAGCGCCGGCGGCAGCGCGTCGTTGGCCACGTCCACCGGCTGCAGGGAGTCCGTCGGCCAGAACGCGCACGGCGCGTTGTACCAGGCGTTGCTCCACGTCATGAACGGTGCCTTGGCGTACACCGCCCATGTGTCCGCGCGCCACCGTGCCCAGGCGCGCGGCCAGGCGACGTCACGGCACTGCACCGCGGCGTAGACCGCGTAGTTGTTGTCCCCCGAGGCGCCGACCGCGCCGAAGCGCTGGTACGCGTCGACCAGCGGTCGGGGGTCGCCGTGCTCGTAGGCCGCGAAGGCCTCGGCGAGGAGCGGCCAGTAACCGTCGTAGTAGCCGCCCGGCACGAAGGTGTCCTCCAGCTCGGAGGCGCCCACCTTCTTCCCGGCCGGATGCCTGGCCAGCGCCGCCCTCATCGCGTACCACTTGACCTCGACGGCCGCCGGGTCGGTACCGAGCCGGTACACCGCGTCATGCCGCGCCACCCACGCCAGGAAGGCCCGGTGACGGTCGTTGAAGGCGTAGTCCTGCCGGATGTTGTTCTCGTACCACACCCCTTGCGGGTCGACAATGGAGTCGAGCACCAGGCGCCGCACCCGCTGGGGGAAGAGCTTCGCGTAGACGGCGCCCAGATACGTCCCGTACGAGTAGCCGAAGTAGCTGACCTTCTCGACCCCCAGCGCCCGCCGGATCGCGTCCAGGTCGCGCGCGGTGCTCACCGTGTCGATGTACGGCAGCAGGTCCGCGTACTTGGTGGCGCACGCCTGGGCGAAGGAGGCGACGCGGGCCAGGTTCTTCTTCTCCCGGGAGGGTGTGCGGGGCATCGAGTCCGGGCGCACCGGGGAGAAGTAGCCCGGCGCGCAGTTCAGGGCGGGTCTGCTCTTCCCCACGCCCCGCGGGTCGAAGCCGACGACGTCGTACTGAGCCGCCACCGCCTTGGGCAGCGAGGAGGCGACGTAACCGGCGAGGGTCAGGCCGTTGCCGCCGGGCCCGCCGGGGTTGACCAGCAGCGGTCCCTGATACGTCTTCGCGGTGTGCGGAACGCGGGACAGCGCCAGCGTGATCTGCTTCCCGCGCGGATCGGTGTGGTCCAGAGGCACCGTGACGGTCGCGCACTGGAGCGTCGGATACTTGGTGGTGCCGCACTTCTTCCAGGTCAGGTGCGCCGCCGGTGCGGTGTCCGTGGTGCGCGGTGTACTCGCACCGGCCGGGACGGCGGTGAGCATCCCGGCCACCACCAGGGCGGCGCCGCACAGCAGGGCTGCGCGGTGTGTCATGTCGGACCTCCCAGGACGGAGGGGTTCGGACCGCGAGTGCCGGGTCCTTGCCGCATCGTTGCGGAAAGGTCGACCGGAAGAGCGCTGTTCGATGAGTGGTTGACCCGTTTGGGCCGTGCGCACCGCTCGTATGCGCGTCGATCACAGGAGCGAGAGCTGCTTGCGCCCGGCCGCCGGGGGCTCCGCCGCCACGGGCCGGCCCGGCCCGCCGATCGAGGCCGGACTCGAGCCGCCGCAGCACGGTGGGATGGGATTCCCACCCCGCAGAGCAGCCCCGATGCGGTTCGTCCGCCAGTCGCCGGTCATGACCCCAACGGCCCGGGGGCGAGTGCGGATCACCCCGAGGACTTGACCACCGTTGGGAACTGAGATGCGTGGGCGGTGGTATGGCGACCACGACCAGACGGCCTCCGAGCTCCAGAACCGCCTCGGCGAACAGCGAGTCACCGCCCTCGGCGATGCACGAGATGCCCGTCAGTGAGCCTTCGCCAACTTGAAGTCGCAGTTCAAAGGGCTGGTGTGACCGGTTCTCAGTGTGCTCGCGCTGGTCGTAGGCAGGTGTCCGCAGAGGAGATCGTTCGTCAGGAGCCGTTCTCGTGGGAGGAGGCGCCGACAGCGGGGTAAAGCAGTTCGTTCCGCGGTACCTGTGTTACTACGGTGGCGCGATGGTGCGCGTGCAGGAGATGGATGAGGCCGACATCGAGGCCGTTTCGACGATCCGAGTCAGAGGATGGCAGGCGGCGTACGCCGGCATTGTTCCCCAGACGTATTTGGATGCCATGACGGTGGAAGGCGATGCCGGTCAACGGCGGCAGCGGTTTTCTCAACCCGGACGAAAGTCTCGAGACCTTGTGGCGCTCGGTGACCGTGGCCCGGTGGGGTGGATCTGCTTCGGGCCGTATAGAGGTGAGATGCCCGGTCTGGAACGGGTCGGTGAGGTCTACGCCCTGTACATCTCGCCGGATCTGATCGGCCAGGGCATCGGCCGGACTCTCCTGGGTGAGGCTCATGCTCAGATGAAGGGCCAGGGCTTCGAGACGTCAGCTTTGTGGGTGTTGTGTGACAACCAACGAGCCCGGCGCTTCTACGAGCGGGCCGGCTACCAGGCTGACGGTGCGGCTCAGGACGATGTCTACGACGGGATCACGCTCACTGAGCTCCGCTACCAGCACGTGCTTTGACAGGGGCCGGCTTGTCGGTTCCCGCTCACCGCGACCGGGCGGCCTTCTCCGATCCGGCCCATGCTGGATCCCGAGCTGCTGGAACGGATCACCGCGCGGCGCGCGGAACTGGACGGACTCCAACGGGCGCCGAGGCGCCCGTTGGAGAGGCGGCCGGGCAGTCATTCGGCGGCGCCGGAGGGAGGCCGACGGGCGGGAGGGTGCTGCTGTGGTCGAAGCACTCCAAGAGGCAGGTGGGCCCGCGTGGTGGAGCAGAAGGCGGTAGGGGCCTTCCGCGTGTTCGTGGCGTCGGCCGCGAGCTCGGAGGCGGCCAGAAGGAGGTCATCAATGCCGTTCTGGGTGAGGCCGAGCGCGTGCAGGGCCTTGGCGACGTGGTGGCGGATGTGGACGGTCGGTTGTTCCGTCGTCGTCCACTGGCAGGAAGACCACAGCGCCTGCGATCGGTTGGCACATGCACCTCGTGAGGTCCTCCTGGCGATGGGGGCGGCGGTCGACGGCGGAAGCGGGCATCTCAGGCTCCGTGGCCCGTGTGATCCGGCCACCACGACGCTGCGGGGTCGCGGTAGGCACCGGAAGCTCGCGGCTCAGTATCAGTAGGTGTGGGCGGGGCGTCGCGTCTGCAGGGCCCAGTCGAGGACGTCGTCCGCGACGACCTCCCAGCCGTCGTGGAAGCCGGTGCCGTGGTCGCGGCCCGAGTACTCCTTGTACTCGGTGAGCGCCTTGGAGCGGCGGTAGCGGCGGTGGGTCTCGCGGACGACAGCGGCCGGCACGATGTGGTCGGCCGTGCCGCCCACCAGCAGCAGCGGTGCACGGTCGGAGTTGTCGAACCGGATCGCGGTGGCGGCGCGGCCGGCGGGGGTGAAGTTGGCGAAGCCGGCCTGGAAGAGGGGGCGGCCCACGCCCGGCACGGACCAGCGGGCGCGTTCGGTGGCGGCCTGCTCCTTGGCGACCGTGTTGGCGAAGGCGTAGTGGAACTGCCGGTCCGTGATCCTGACGGTGCGGCGGAGGTTGGCGGGGTTGCCGAGGACCGGCCGGGTGGCGAGCAGGGTGGACAGGGGGAGGCGAAGGACGCCCTTGGCCTGTGCGGGGTGCAGGGCCACGCCCGCGGCCCCCAGCCCACGGTCGAGAAGGATCTGGGTGACCAGGCCGCCGAAGGAGTGGCCGATGATGACGGGCGGCTCGTCCAGGGTGCGCACGAAGCGCTCGTAGTGGTCGGCGATCTCCCGCACGCCCAGGCCGGCGGGTGCCCGGTCGTGGTCGAGGGGCTCGTGCAGCTCCGAGACGCCGGGCCAGGCCGGGGCGTGGACCGTGTGGCCCTGTGCGCTGTAACGGTCGATCCAGGCCTGCCAGCTGTGCGGGCTGAGCCACAGGCCGTGGATCAGGACGATGGGCTTCGCGGACATCTTCACCACTCCTCAAATAGACAGACGGTTCTGTCTTCTCTCAACCTGAGCACGCAGTGCAGACGTCTGTCAAGACAGACCTGTCTGTTACCCTGGAGGTTATGGATGCCGTGCCCGACCGTGCCGCCCCGAGGTCGCAGCCGCGTGAGCGGCTGCTGGAGACCGCGTCGCGCCTCTTCTACGCCGAGGGGATCCAGGCCGTGGGGGTGGACCGGCTGATCGCCGAGGGTGCGGTGACCAAGGCGACGTTCTACCGCCATTTCCCCAGCAAGGACGACCTGGTCCTGGCCTACCTGCGCGGCCGCGATGCCGCCATCCGCGCCCAGTTCGCCGCCGGCACCGCCAAGGATGCCTCTCCTCGGCAGGCACTCGACCTGCTGGTCGCCGGGATCGCCGACGAGACCTGCGGTGCCGGCTTCAGGGGCTGCCCGTTCATCAACGCGGCCGCGGAGTACCCCGACCCGCAGCACCCGGTCCGCCAGGCCATCGACGAGCACCGGTCCTGGTTCCGCGACGCCCTCACCTCCTTGGCGACGGCCTGCGGGCATCCCGAGCCACCCGCCGCCGCTGCCATGCTGGTCCTGCTGCGTGACGGTGCCATGGTCGGCGGTTACCTCGACGGTCCGGCCGCCTCCGAGGCTCTGGCTCGTGGCGCCCACGCCGTCCTGAGTGAACCAGCGCCCGCTCACCACTGAGATTCGCTGTCCGACTTCCCGGTTCGGTGGGTGTTCGGGTGTGCCGGAAACCGAGCTGTGTAATCGGCTGTAGGCGGGCTCCGCCGGGCGCCCGGGATCGGGAGCAGCCAAGCAGGAGCGCGGCGGACACACGGTCTGTCAGCGGATCGTCAAGGTCATCCGGGAGGCGATCGCCGGGCACGGAGAAGGGCCCACCCTGCGCGAGATAGGCGAGCAGGTAGGGCTCGGCAGCATCGGCTCGGTGCACTACCACCTGAGGCAGCTGGAAGAGAAGGGCGTCATCGAACGCGCACGGTGGCAGCCCAGGGCCATCCGGCTCACGCGGTAGCCCGCAAACTCGGGCCCAGTTCCCGGATGGCCGCGAGCAGGCGGTCGCTTGGATCTTCTGTGCATCCCGGCGCGAGGGAGGAGCCCTTAGGCTCACAGGGTGATTGAGACCATCGTCTTCGACGTCGGCGAGACCATCACTCGGGACGACCGCTATTGGGCTTCCTGGGCTGACTGGCTTGGCGTTCCCCGTCACACCCTCTCTGCGCTCGTGGGAGCTGTTGTCGCACAGGGGCGCGACAACGCTGACGCCGTCCGGCTTGCCCGTCCTGGCATCGATATCGCTGCCGAGTACGACGCCCGCGAAGCGGCAGGACGCGGTGAGGTCCTCGATGAGAGCGATCTGTACGACGATGTACGCGCTGCCCTGGCCGGCCTCCGCAAGCTGGGGATCCGCGTCATCATCGCCGGCAACCAGACCCGCCGCGTCGGCGACCTGCTGCGCGACCTCGACCTCCCGGCGGACCTCATCGTCACGTCTGGAGACTGGGACGTTGCGAAGCCCGAACCGGAGTTCTTCCGGCGGGTGCTGGAGGTGGCGCAGGCCGCTCCCGGTGCAACGGTGTATGTCGGCGACCACCCGGCGAACGATGTGTTCCCGGCGAAGGCGGCCGGGCTGCGTACGGCGCACATCCGCCGGGGCCCCTGGGGGTGCCTGTGGGCCGACGATCCGGAGGTTGTGGCGGCGGCGGACTGGCGGATCGACAGCCTGACCCAGCTCATCACCCTCGCCGAGGGCTGACCGGAACGGAGCGCGGCCCCACCGGCTGTAGGTAGTGGGGCCGTTCATGTGCACGCGGCGTCTTCGCGCGGGTACGGTTCGGAGCGGACGTACCGCACTGGAGCCAGCATGCCCGCAGGAAGCAGAGGCGGTGTAGGCAGTCGGATGGCCTACTACCGCAGCGTCATGCGCCCCAAGATGACGCAGGAGCAGCTTGCCGAGGCGGCCTGTGTCGCGCTCGGCACCATCCGCAAGATCGAACGTGGCGAGCGTGGCGTCAGCGATTCCACCCTCGAAGCGATCGCGGACGCCCTCGGCGTGGACCCCTCCCGGCTCCGAACAGATCGCAGTCCCGCCAACACTCGCGTTCACGACGCACTGCCGACGCTGTCCGCCGCGATCGCCGCCTACGACATTCCCGAAGACGGGCCGGTCCGTCCCCTTCTCGAACTCCGTGAAACCGTTGACCAGGCGGTCGACTGGCGTCTGGCCGCCAAGTACACACGCATCGCCCGCCAGGTCCCCAGCCTTCTCTCGGAGCTCGCCCGCGCTTACCATCAGGCTGCCGCCCACGAGCGGGCCCAGTGGGCTTCGCTCCTCGTCCAGGCTTGTCGGTCGGCTGATGCCGTCGCCTACAAGTTCGGTGCCCGCGACCTGTCCGCGCGCCTTATCGACCTCATGCGGTGGGCTGTTCCCGAGACTGGTGACCCTCTCCTGGCCGCGTCCGTCGCCTACGTACGGACGGAGACGTTCTTCGCCGCGCACGCCCACGCTCCCGGACTACGGGCCCTGGAACAGGCCCTGGACGCCGCACCCGCGCCCAGCACAGCCCCCCAGATCGCGGCCAGGGGAGCCCTCCACATGCGGGCTGCCGTCATCTCCAGCCGGGCACGCGAGGCGGACACCGCAGCCACCCACCTGGACGAAGCCCGCTCGTTAGCGGACCAGGTGGCCGAGGACGTGTACTGCGGCACCGCGTTCGGCCCCGACTCGGTGCGCATCCATGAGGTGTCCGTGGCCGTCAGCCTCGGAGACGAACATGTCGGCCGGGCCCTCGACGTGGCCGGCGAATGGAAACCCCCCACAGACCTGCCAGCCGAACGCCGCAGCGGCTTCTACATCGAGCTCGCCCGCGCCCAGCTGTGGGCGGGGCTCGCGGACGACGCCTTCGAGTCGCTCAAGGTCGCCCGCCACATCGCCCCCCAGCACACGCGCGAGCACCCGTGGGTCCGTGAGGACGCCGCCACGTTGCGGCGACTGAAGCGCGCCGACGCGGAGAGCCTGACCAACTTCGCGGAGTGGTGCGCCGCCACCTGAGCGAACTACCGCAACTACCCCTCGCTGGGGTACTTGTGGCCTTCTCTTGCCCCCACCATCTGTGACACGCGCAGAAACCAGCAGATGGGAACGGGGATGCCCGACGCACTCCCGCTCACCCCGACAGTCATCGACGGGCCGGTGAGCATCGTCCGATTGCACGGCGAGGCCTGCATCGACTGTGGAGCCGTCAGTAAAAACCTGCGCACGGCCGGCCATGTAGTGGTTTGCGGCACTACCCGCATCTGGCAGGTCGTCACGTGCGGCTGCCGCAGCAAGGCGAACGCCGCATGAGCACCGCAGACCCAGGAGACCCCCGCGACCGCGCGAACGGCCCGGGGGCGTGGCCAACGCTCGAACCAGAGAGGGAGCGTCGACACCATGAAACCTACCGCGCAACCGGGCACCGTCGCATTGCGGCCGCTCGAACCCGAGCCGGGCGTGCTTGTACACCCCGCCTCCGACCGGAGGCTGGCCGTCGAGCACTGGCTCTTGGCGACGCGCCCGGACACCGGCCACGCCCGCAACGAGTGGAAGGAACACGGGGTGGCCCTGATGCCCCTCGGTGGCCTGTTCTCCACTGTGCGGCTCCCGGCCTACCTGCTGCTCGCCATCGTCGGAGGCAAGGCTCCCTCGAGGGACGTCGACGCGCTCCTGGCCGAGGTTCTGGACGGGCCGGTCATCTGCGACCCGCGGCACCAGCGGTACTACGCGCTCGTGCCCGCAACGATGCCAGTCACGTGGCACCAGGCCGCGGACGACTGGCGGGCGATGGACGTCGACTGCCTGGGGCGCGGCACCTACCTCGGCGTGCCCCGGATGGACGCCGTCGAGCTGCGCACTCTCATCGCTTACTGGTCGGTGCCGATGCGGTCCCCCGGCGAGCTGTGCGCGCCGCTTGCCGTGGCGCGGTTGATCGCGGCCGGACGGCACGTGCTCGCTGAGCTCGCCGAGGAGGAACCGCTCGATGAGCCGTGAGCACCGCTTGGTGACCGCCCGCCTCGTGGTCCTGGCCGCGCTCGCCGCGGCGCTCGGGTGGGGGACAGCCCACTGAACCCAGCCCCGGTCGGGGGCCCCACGGCGGCCGCTTCGGGTCAGGGCCGCACTCCGGAAGCCCTCGCCTCGCCGGTCTTCGCCAAGAACTGGTGAGGCGGGGCGGCCCGTCCCCGCCGAGCCTCCGCAAGAGCTCCGCCGGGACGGGGCTCCCATCCCGGCCCGGCTCCGTAACCCTGCACCCGGCGGGGCAGGTCGTCCGTGCGTCGATCACAGCAGTGACAGCTGTGTCGGCTCGGTCGCCGTGGGCTCCGTCGCCACGGGCTCGGGCTCGGGCGGGCGGATCCTGCGCGGCATCCCGGGACGCGTCGGGCCGATGCCGTACTCCTGGGCCAGCTCGTGCACCTGGCCGGTGATCCGGCGCTGGTACCACTTCGGGGCGTAGGCGCCGTCCGCGTACAGGCGTTCGTACCGGCGTACGAGGTGCGGATGCCGGCGCTCCAGCCAGGCCATGAACCATTCCCGCGCGCCCGGGCGCAGATGCAGCACCAGCGGGGTCACCGAGGTGGCCCCGGAGGCGGCGATCGCCCGTACGGTGGCGCGGAGTTGGGCCGGGTGGTCGCTCAGGAAGGGGATCACGGGGGCCATCAGGACACCGCAGCCGATGCCGTGCTCGCCCAGTGCGCGCACGACGTCCAGCCGGCGCTCCGGGGCCGGAGTGCCCGGTTCGACGGTGTGCCACAGTTCCTGGTCGGTGAAGCCCACGGAGACGGAGATGCCGACGTCGGTGACCTCGGCGGCCTGCTTCAGCAGATCGAGGTCGCGCAGGATCAGGGTGCCCTTGGTGAGGATCGAGAAGGGGTTCGCGCGGTCGCGCAGCGCCGCGATGATGCCCGGCATCAGCCGGTAGCGGCCCTCGGCACGCTGGTAGCAGTCCACGTTGGTGCCCATCGCGATGTGCTCGCCGCGCCAGCGGGGTGAGGCGAGGTGGGCGCGCAGCAGTTCGGGGGCGTTGACCTTCACGACGATCTGGGTGTCGAAGCCGATCCCCGTGTCGAGGTCCAGGTAGCCGTGCGTCTTTCGGGCGAAGCAGTACACGCACGCGTGAGTGCAGCCCCGGTAGGGGTTGACCGTCCACTCGAAGGGCATGCGGGAGGCGCCCGGCACCCGGTTCACGATCGAACGGGCCCGGACCTCGTGGAAGGTGATGCCGCGGAACTCGGGGGTGTCGAAGGTGCGGACGGTGACCGCGTCCGCGTCGAACAGTGCGGCGCCCCGGGCCGCGGCGGCGTTCTCGGCCAGATGGTCCCAGCGCATGGGCGCCTCCTCGGTAGCACTGGGCCACAGAATAGAACAGACGTTCCCTTGATCGCGATGTGTAATCGGTCTCAAGTTCGAATCTGGGGCGTCCTCGAGGCCGACCTGGGGCTTTCCGGGCGACGTCGGCGCGCGCGGCTGCGCGGGAAGTTGGCGCGCCCCAAGCACGCGTGGCGCTGCCTGGGCCATAACAGAGGGATGCATCAGCCGAGACCGCCGGGGACCCTCTCCACGGGCGTCCGCCCCCTCACCCTGGAAGCCGCGGGCGTCACCCTGTCCTGCCTGCTCGCCGAGGTACCGGACGGCGAGCCGCGCGCCACCGTGGTCGCCCTGCACGGCGGCGGCATGACGGCGGGCTACTTCGACGGGCAGGCCCACCCCGACCTCTCCCTCCTCACGCTCGGCGCGCGCCTCGGCTTCACGGTGCTCGCGGTGGACCGGCCCGGCTACGGCCTGTCCGCCGCCCGGCTGCCCGACGGACAGACCCTCGCCGAACAGGCCGAGGTGCTTCAGGCGGCCCTGGAGGCGTTCGCGGCGCGGTACGCCACCGGAGCGGGCTTCTTCCTGCTGGCGCACTCCTACGGCGGCAAGCTCGCCCTGGTGACCGCCGCGCGCGCCGCCGGGCTGCTCGCCCTGGACCTCTCCGGCTGCGGCCACCGCTACGGTGTCGAGACCGCCGAGCTGCTGCAGATCGGGCGCGGCGCGCACCGGGGGCGCAACTGGGGTCCGCTGTGGCTGTACCCACCGGGGACGTTCCGCTCGATCGGCTCGGTCATCGCTCCCATGCCGCCCCGCGAGGCCGCCGAAGTCGCCCACTGGCCCGCCCTGTTCGAGGACCTGGCGCCGCGCGTCCGGATCCCCCTACGGCTGACCTTCGCCGAGCACGAGGCGTGGTGGCTGCACGGGGAACGAGACCTGGCCGACCTCACCGCCCGCCTCGCCGCGGCACCGGCCGTCCGTGTCGCACGCCAGCCCGCCGCGGGCCACAACATCAGCCTGGGATGGGCGGCCCGCGCGTACCACCTGCGCGCGCTCGCGTTCTTCGAGGAGCGCCTGTCGGTGTCCGCGCAGGACCAGCGGCACCGGACGGCACGGGTGCGGTCCGAGGCCCTGCCCCGGGTGTGATGGGATGGCGCACACCCCATCTCACGTACAGGAAGAGGAAGGTCATGGCGCAGGTCGAGGCCACCACGGAGCGGACCATCGCGGCGGACGCGGAGACGGTGTTCGACGCGCTCGCCGACTACAGCGGCACTCGCGCACGGCTGTTGCCCGAGCAGTTCAGCGAGTACGAGGTGCGCGAGGGCGGCGACGGCGAGGGCACCCTCGTGCACTGGAAGCTGCAGGCCACCAGCAAGCGTGTCCGTGACTGCCTGCTGGAGGTCGGTGAGCCCACCGACGGCGAACTCGTCGAGAAGGACCGGAACTCCTCCATGGTCACCACCTGGCGGGTCAGCCCGGCCGGCGAGGGCAGGTCCCGGGTCGTCGTGACGACCACCTGGAAGGGCGCCGGCGGCATCGGCGGCTTCTTCGAGAAGACCTTCGCGCCCAAGGGTCTCGCCCGGATCTACGACGCGATCCTTGCCAAGCTCGCCGCCGAAGTGGAGAAGTGACGGGGCGTACGGTGCCGGCGTGAGCGGCGATCCCGTTCGCGCCGCCGTGACTCCCCGCGCGCTCCGGGGGCTCAGGAGCGGTGTTCCGCTCCCCGGAGCGCGCGCCGTCAGATGACGGGCTGATTCTCGCGCTCACCGGTTCGAGTGGTTTTCCGCGCGGTGCGGTGGTGCGCCGTAGCGCTCCGACCGGCGCATACCTTCCGCGCCCCGCCTCGCGGGCGACTCGTCGCGGTTGCTCCCTGTTGTCGCGCAATGCGAGAAATGGGCGGCGCAGACGCGAAGAGGGGAGCGGCATGTGGGCGGGACGACTGCGGTGGACGTGGACGACGAGCGGGCCGTGAGGTCCCCGGTCCCGTACACGCACCCGGAGCCGGCCGGCGCCGAACCGCCCCGGACGCCCGAACCGTCCGGGGCGCTCAGCCCGCGCCGGATCCGCCTGGTGTTCGTCGGGCTCATGCTCGCCCTGCTGCTCGCCGCCCTCGACCAGATGATCGTGGCCACCGCGCTCCCCAAGGTCGTCGGCGAGCTGCACGGCCTGGACCGGATGTCCTGGGCGATCACCGCCTACCTGCTCACCTCCACCGTCGGCCTTCCGGTCTACGGCAAGTGCGGTGACCTCTTCGGCCGCAAGGGCGTCTTCCAGTTCGCGATCGGCGTCTTCGTCCTCGGATCCGCGCTCGCCGGCCGGGCCTCGACCATGGACCAGCTGATCGCCTTCCGTGCGATCCAGGGGATCGGCGCGGGCGGACTCATGATCGGTGTGCAGGCGATCATCGCGGACATCGTCCCGCCCCGCGATCGCGGACGCTACATGGGCGTCATCGGTGCCGCGTTCGGCCTCGCCTCCGTGGCCGGGCCGCTGCTCGGCGGCTACTTCACGGACCACCTCTCCTGGCGCTGGTGCTTCTACGTCAACGTCCCCTTCGGCCTGGTGACCTTCGCCGTCATCACCACCGTGCTGAAACTTCCGAAGCCCGCCGCCAGGGCCCGCCTCGACGTCGTCGGCACCCTGCTGCTGGCCGGGACCTCGACCTGCCTGGTGCTGCTGACCAGTTGGGGCGGCACCGAGTACGCCTGGGACTCGCGGGTCATCCTGGGACTCGGCGCGGGCGCGGCCCTCGGATGCGTCCTCTTCCTGGTCGTTGAGCGGTTCGCTGTGGAACCCCTCATTCCGCTGCGGCTGCTGAGGGACCCCGTCTTCAACGTCACCGCCCTGGTGGGGCTCGTCATCGGCGTCGCCCTGTTCGGCGCAGCCAGCTACCTGCCCACCTTCCTGCAGATGGTCGACGGGGCGAGCGCCACCGCGTCCGGGCTGCTGATGCTGCCGATGATGGCCGGGATCGTCGGCGCCTCGGTCGTCAGCGGACAGCTCATCAGCCGCACCGGCCGCTACAAGGTCTTCCCGCTCCTCGGCAGCGTCCTCGCCGCGATCGGCATGTGGCTGCTGTCCCGGCTCGACGCGGACACGCCCCGGCTGCACTACAGCCTCTGGATGGCCGTCCTCGGCACCGGTATCGGCATGGTGATGCCGGTGCTGATCCTCGCCGTGCAGAACTCCGTCCGCCCCGCCGACCTCGGCACCGCGACCAGCGCCAACAACTACTTCCGGCAGATCGGGGGCAGCGTCGGCGCCGCCGTCTTCGGCGCCCTGTTCGCCCACCGGCTCTCGGGCGCGCTGCGCGAGCGCCTCCCCGCGGGCGCCGGCGCCCGGCTGCCCGACCCCGAGTCCCTCACCCCCCAACTCGTCCACGCCCTGCCGCCGACGCTGCGGCACGCGTACACCGAGGCGTACGCCGAGGCCATGCCGCGGATCTTCCTCTACCTCGTCCCGGTGATCGTCCTCGGCCTGCTCATCGCCTTCTTCCTCAAGGAGAAACCACTGGTGTCCCACAACGCCCCAGCCGACTGCCCGACCGCCGCCCAGGTCCCGCAGGCGCGCGCGCCGTACGCCGCCGGCGTGCCGGTCTGCGGCACGGTCCAGCACCCCGACGGCACCGTCGTGCCCCGCGCCGCGCTCACCCTCATCGACGTGGCGGGCGTGCAGATCGGCCGGGGTGCGAGCGGTGAGGACGGGCGGTACGCGCTGTCCACGCCCGGGTCCGGCTCCTATGTGCTCATCGCCGCCGCGGGCGGCCACCAGCCGCAGGCCGTGTCGGTGACCGTCGGGGAACGCCCGGTCGAACTGGACGTCGTGCTCGGCGGCGCGGGCCGGCTGGCGGGCAGCGTGGTCACGGCCGACGGCACCCCGGTGCGCGACGCCGCCGTCACGCTCACCAACGTGCACGGAGAGGTGGTCGCGACCACCCGCAGCGGGCGCGAGGGGAGCTACGTCATCACCGAGCTGGTGGCCGGCGAGTACACCCTCGCCGCCAGCGCGCCCGCCTTCCGCCCGGCAGCCCTCCCCGTCTCCGTGCAGGCCTCGCGCGAGACCCGGCAGGACGTGGAACTGGCGGGCGGCGCGGTGCTGCGGGGCACGGTCCGCGCGGGGGACGGGCGGCCGGTCGAGGACGCGCGGGTGACACTGCTGGACGCAGCGGGCAACGTGGTGGACACGCTCACCACCGGGGCCGACGGGACGTATCGGTTCGTTGATCTGTCGTCGGGGGAGTACACGGTGATCGCGGCGGGATACCCGCCGGTGGCCACGGTGCTGCAGGTCGCCGGCGGCGGGAGGACCGAGCGGGACCTTCAGCTGGGGCATGAGGACTGAAGGGCTTCCGACCGGTCGTTGTCTGCTCGGCCCGCGGTTTCCGGGACGGGCCCAGGCCCCTCCACGTCCACGCCTGGACGTGCGGGGAACTGGGCACCGAACACGACCGGGACCACAACGCAGGAAGAACGTCCTGTCCGAAGGGCGCCGGATCGTCGCCGCCGGACGGGTGGAGATGCTCAACGCCTCGCCGAGCACAGGCAGGACCAGGGCCCCGGCCCCGGCACGGCGCGTGGGGACAGGAAGCCGTCGAGAGGGTCAGCCGACCCTGGTGCGAATCCCCGTTCTGCGGGGCGGGGAGCACGTCAACAATTCGCGTAATGCCACACATCGCTACCGGGCGGGGCCGTACCGTGTTCGTGAGGCACGGATCTTGCACGCGGGCAGAAAGGGCCTGGGCCATGGACCACCGCACCGAGACGGGCGCCTCGGCCGGGCACGGCGTGGCCGGCCGTATCCCACTGGCCGTGGTCGTGGTGGGCCGCGAGGGCCTGGTCTCGCACTGGAGCCGGGGCGCACGAAGGTTGTTCGGCATCCCCAGGGAGGACGCGCTCGGCCGCCCTGCCGTCGATCTGCTGCCCGTCTCCGGCGCCCTGCCCGAGGAGAACGACGCCGGCCCCTACGGGGCTTGCACGGCCTACGACGGACTCGGTCCCGACCTGGAGTCCTCACTCGACGGGCGGCTGTCGTACCCGGCCGCGGGGCGCGCCCGCCTCTTTGGACCCGACAGGGACCGTGTCGACGTGGTGTGGTGGGCGTACCCCCTGGTGGGGCCCGGCCCCGAGCGGCTGCTGGTGCTGTCCGCCGACGCACAGGCGCTGCATCGCCGGGAGGACGGCGTGGCCGTCGAGCGCATCGCGCCGGGCTTCGCCCTGCACACCGACTTCCCCGGCGCGGAGGAACTCGCCCGCAGGCTGCCGGAGATACTGCCCAGCATGAGCGTGGGCGACAGCGCCCGCATCGTGTCGCAGATCCTCGAACTGGGCTATCCGATCCTGGAGTTCAGCCAGAACGAACGGGTGCCCGTCACCCCCGACTGGGGCGTGCCCCGGCGTGTGGAGCGCAGGGCGCGCCGGGAGCGGGCGGCGCTCGCCGCGGCGGCCGGGCACCCGGTGCCGCGAGACGTCCGGGACGAGGGCGAGGACCTCGAGTACGCCGCGGTGCGCGAGCGGCTGGAGTTCCTCAACGAGGTCAGCGGCAAGATCGGCACCTCGCTCGACCTGGCGCAGACCATCGTCGAGGTCAGCAAGGCCGTCGTGCCCCGCTTCACGGACGTGGCCTGCACGTATCTGCGTGAACAGGTCGTCGCCGGTGAGGGTTTCCCGGACGGTGTGCCCGACACGACCACCATGTGGCACCGGGTCGCCCTGGAGCACACCGACGAGCCGGGCCGCTGGGAGGACGTCGTACCGGTCGGCGAGGCCATGCCGTTCCCGGCCCAGACGCCCTTCTTCCAGTGCATGACCACCGGGGAGCCCGTCGTCATCCCGCGCATCAGCGAGGAGATGGGGCACGCCATCGCCTCCCAGTTCGACAAGCGTGACATCCGGCCCCTCATCACCCACCGCTCCATGCTGATCGTGCCGCTGAAGGCACGCCAGGTGGTCCTCGGCTTCATGGCCCTGATGCGCCATCCGGAGCGGCCCGAGTTCAACGACATGGACCGCGTCACCGGTGCCGAACTCGCCGCCCGCGCCGCCCTCGTGCTCGACAACGCACGCATGTACACGTACCAGGAGAACGTCGCGGAGACGCTCCAGGACAGCATGCTGCCGCACATCGCCCCGCGCACGACCGGATGCGACATCGCCACCCGCTATCTGCCGGGCACCATGCTCGGGCGCGTCGGCGGCGACTGGTTCGACTCCGTGAAACTGCCCGGAGCCCGCACCGCCCTCGTCGTCGGTGACGTCATGGGCCACGGGCTGAACTCCGCAGCGATGATGGGCCAGTTGCGTACGGCCGTACAGACCATGGCCGCGCTCGACCTGCCGCCCGCCCAGCTGCTGCGCAACCTGGACGACCTCGCCCAGCGGCTCGGCGACAACTACCTCGCCACGTGCCTGTACGCCGTCTACGACCCGATCGCGAGCGAGTTGCACATCGCCAACGCCGGCCATGTCCCGCCGGTGATCGTCCGCGCGGCGGACGGACGCAGCGAACTGCTCGACCTGCCCACGGGCGCGCCGATCGGCGTCGGCGGGGTGCCGTTCGAGTCGGTCCGCGTGCCGGTGGCGCCCGGTGACCGGCTGGTGATGTGCACCGACGGGCTGGTCGAGGTGCGCGGCGAGGACATCGGTGCCGGGCTCGCCACACTGTGCGAGTCCGCCGCGCACCCGGCGGCCTCCATGGACGACGCCTGCGACACGATCATCCGCGCCCTCAACACGCACGGCGGCCGCAAGGACGACGTGGCGCTGCTGATGGCCCGGCTGGGCGGCATCGAACCCGAGGACGTGGCCGTCCGGAGGCTCGCCCTGAACCCCCGTGAGGTGGGCCGGGCCCGCGCCGCGGTCCGTGAACAGCTCCATGAGTGGGGCCTCGGCACGCTCGCCCGCAACGCCGAGCTGATGGTCAGCGAACTGGTCACCAACGCCGTACGGCACTCCCACAGCCGCCCGGTCGAACTGCGGCTGGTGCGGGGCGACACCCTGCTGTGCGAGGTGGACGACGACGATCACACCCTGCCCACGCTGCTCAGCGCGGGCCCCGGTGACGAGTCGGGGCGGGGACTGCGTGTGGTGAGCACGCTGGCCCGCGAGTGGGGGACCAGCAGGACGAGCGCGGGCAAGACGGTGTGGTTCGAACTGACGCTGCCCCGCGCTGCCCGACGCTGACCGGCCCGCCGCGGTGCCGGGGGCCCGGTGTCAGACCGGCGGCGCGCTCGTCGTCCCCCTCACCTCCAGGGCCGGTGTCGTCAGGACCAGTTGGGCCGGGCGGGCCGGGTCGGCGATGCGGTCCAGGAGGCGTCCGGCGGCGCGGCGGCCCACGTCGTGGCTGCCGTTGTCCACCGTGGTGAGCCACAGGTGGCGCAGGCGCGAGAGGTAGGTGTTGTCGTAGCCGACGAGGGACAGGTCGCGTGGCACCCGGAGGCCCAGCTCCTCCGCCGCCGACAGGGCGCCGACCCCCGCGATGTCGTTGAACGCGAAGAGGGCGGTGGGGCGTTCGGGGGCGCTGAGGAGGCGGACCGTGGCACGGTAGCCGCCCTCTTCCGTGAGGTCGCCCTGTTCCACGACCGCCGTGTCCGCGAGGCCGTGCTCGCGCATCACGGTCTCGAAACCGCGCCGGCGCAGTGAGCCGACCACCCCCCGGCCCGCGATGTGCCCGATACGGCGGTGCCCGAGGCCGATGAGGTGCTCGGTGGCCAGGCGCGCGCCGTGCTCGTCGTCGCCCGCGACGATGTCGACGGCCGGCAGCTCCGGTTCCCGGGCCCCCGCGACGACGGCCGGGATGTGGCCGGCGGCCTGGCGCAGCGCCTCGGACGCCGGCAGCGTACCCACCGCGACCAGCCCGTCGACGCCGAGGTCCGTGAAGGTGCGGGTCAGGTCCTCGCCGAGGCGCCGGCTGAGATGGCCGTCGGCCAGCAGCATGCGCAGACCGGCGTCGTGGAGCCGGGAGTTGAGGCCGTCCAGGAGCTCCACGAACCAGGGGTTGCGCATGTCGTTCAGCAGGACGCCGACCGTGCGGGTGCGGCGCTCGCTGAGGCTGCGTGCGGCGGCGTTGGGCCGGTACCCGAGCTCCTCGACGGCGGCGAGCACCGCCGCCCGCTTCTCCGGGCGCACCTGGTCGGAGCCGCGCAGTACCAGGGAGACCAGTGACTTCGACACTCCGGCCCGTTCGGCCACATCGCGGATCGTCGGTGGTCTCATGTGTGGACCGTTCCATACGGTGAGCTTCCTTGTCAAAGGCCATGCCGAGCATTGACAACTGGAGAGGAGGCCCTTCAGTCTGGAGCGCGCACGTTGTGGACCGGTCCAAAAAGGGGCAGTCATGGTGAGTACGCTGGGCGTCGCCGTCGTGGGATTCGGCTGGATGGGGCGGGTGCACACCCAGGCCTATGTCCGCCTGCCGCACCACTTCCCGCACCTGCCCCTGCGGCCCGAACTGGTCGCCGTCGCCGACGACGTGCCCGGACGTGCCGAGGAGGCCGCCGCACGGTACGGCTTCGCGACCGCGGTCCGGGACTGGCGTGAGCTCGCCGCCGATCCGCGGGTCGGGGCGGTGAGCATCGCCGCCCCCAACTTCCTGCACCGTGAGATCGGCGTCGCCATGGCCGAGGCGGGCAAGCACATCTGGATCGAGAAGCCGGTCGGCCTGACCTCCGAGGACGCCCGCGCGGTCGCCGACGCGGTCGCCGAGGCGGGCGTCCAGGGCACGGTCGGCTTCAACTACCGGAACGCGCCCGCCGTCGCCGCTGCCCGCGAGCTGATCGCCTCCGGTGAGATCGGCGCCGTCACCCACGTCCGCTTCCGTCTCTTCAGCGACTATGCCGCCCACCCCGAGGGCGCCCTCACCTGGCGGTACGAGCGGGAGCGCGGCGGCAGCGGGGTCCTCGGAGACCTGGCGTCGCACGGCGTGGACCTGGCCCGGTTCCTGCTCGGCGAGATCGAGTCGCTGGCCGCCGACACCGCCGTCTTCATCCCTGAACGTGCCCGCCCCACCGGCGCCACCGCCGGCCACACCCGAGCGACCGGCGGCGCGCCGGGCCCCGTGGAGAACGAGGACTACGTGAGCTGCCTGCTGCGCTTCGCCTCGGGCGCCCGCGGCGTCCTGGAGGCCGGCCGGGTCTCGGTCGGTGAGCAGAACAACTACGGCTTCGAGGTCCACGGCACCCGGGGCGCCCTGCTCTGGGACTTCCGGCGCATGGGCGAGCTCGGCGTCAGCCGCGGCACGGCCTACCAGGACCAACCCGTCAGCACCCGCTACGTCGGCCCCGGCCACGGCGAGTACGCCGCCTTCCAGCCCGGCTCGGCCAACGCCATGAGCTACGACGACCTGAAGGTCATCGAGGCCCACCACTTCGTGCGGTCGGTCGCGGAGGGCACGGCGTACGGCCCCACCCTTCAGGACGCCGTGCGCAGCGCCACCGCACTGGACGCCATGAGCCGCTCGGCGGAGCGGCGCACCTGGGTGGACGTGACGTGAGCCCGGCCCGTCAGGGCCGCACCAGCAACTGGAAGTCGAAGGAGTACCGCGAGGCGCGGTAGATGTGGGTGCCGTACTCGACGGCGCGGCCGGTGTCGTCGTACGCCGTGCGCTGCATGGTCAGCAGGGCCGCGCCCTCCGGCTCGCCCAGCCGCTCGGCCTCCTCCGCGGTGGCGCAGCGGGCGCCGACGGTCTGCCGGGCGCTGTGCAGGGTGATGCCGGCGCTGCGCATCATCCGGTACAGGCCGGTGGCCCGGAGCCGGTCGGTGTCGAGGTCCAGCAGGCCCGCCGGCACGTAGTTGGACAGGTACGCCACCGGCTCTCCATGGGCGAGGCGCAGGCGCTCCAGGTGGTGCACCTCGCCGCCCTCCGCGATCCCCAGCGCGGCCGCGACCTCCGCGGATGCCCGCACGACCTCGTTGCGCACCACCCGGGTCGCGGGCTTCTGCCCGGCGGTCTCCAGGTCGTCGTAGAGGCTGCTCAGCTCCAGCGGGCGCTTGACCTGGCTGTGCACCACCTGCGTGCCCACGCCCCGGCGGCGGACCAGCAGGCCCTTGTCGACCAGCGACTGGATGGCCTGGCGCACCGTGGGCCGGGACAGGCCGAGCCGCCCGGCGAGCTCGATCTCGTTGCCCAGCAGGCTCCCCGGGCCCAGCACTCCGTGTTCGATCGCCGCCTCCAACTGCTGTGCCAGCTGGTAGTAGAGGGGGACCGGGCTGCTGCGGTCCAGGGCGAAGTCGAGGGCTTGGGGCGCGGAAGGGGTCACAGAGGGAGAATATGCCGCCGACTGGTTGACCGGAACACTTGTCATCATCTTGTCCTGACAATGAAGGAGAGCGCGGCCGGTGGGGGAGGCCACACGTCCTCTCCCGCACCGGCCGCCGCTGTCATCAGGAGTTGCTGGGGAAGCCGAGGTTGATACCGCCGTCGGCCGGGTCCGGCCAGCGCGTGGTGATCACCTTGCCCTGGGTGTAGAAGGCGACGCCGTCGTTGCCGTAGATGTGCAGGTCACCGAAGAGCGAATCCTTCCAGCCACCGAAGGAGTGGTAACCGACCGGCACCGGGATCGGCACGTTGACGCCGACCATGCCCGCCTGGACCTCCAGCTGGAAGCGGCGGGCCGCGCCGCCGTCCCGGGTGAAGATCGCGGTGCCGTTGCCCCAACGGGAGCCGTTGATCAGCTCGATCGCGTCGTCGTAGGTGTCGGCACGCACCACGCACAGGACGGGCCCGAAGATCTCGTCCCGGTACGCGTCCGCTGTGACGGGCACCTTGTCCAGCAGCGACACGCCGATGAAGAAGCCGTCCTCGTGGCCCTCCACGCTGTAGCCGGTGCCGTCGACCACGACCTCGGCGCCCTGCCCGGCCGCGCCCGCCACGTACGACGCCACCTTGTCCCGGTGCTCGCGCGTGATCAGCGGGCCCATCTCGGAGGCGGGGTCGTTCCCGGGGCCGATGCGCAGGTTCTTCGCCCGCTCGGCGATCTTGGCCACCAGCTCGTCACCGGTGTCGCCCACGGCCACGACCACGGACACGGCCATGCAGCGCTCGCCCGCCGAGCCGTACGCGGCGTTGATCGCCTGGTCGGCGGCGAAGTCCAGGTCCGCGTCCGGCAGGACCAGCATGTGGTTCTTGGCGCCACCGAGGGCCTGGACGCGCTTGTCGTGCTCGACCGCCTTCAGCTGGATGTACTTGGCGATCGGGGTGGAACCGACGAAGGAGACCGCGGCGACGTCCGGGTGCTCCAGCAGGCGGTCCACGGCCACCTTGTCGCCCTGCACGATGGTGAACACACCGTCCGGCAGACCGGCCTCGGCGAGCAGTTCGGCGAGGCGGAAGGAGGCCGACGGGTCCTTCTCACTCGGCTTGAGCACGAAGGTGTTGCCGCACGCGATGGCGATCGGGAACATCCACATCGGCACCATCGCCGGAAAGTTGAACGGCGTGATACCGGCCACGACGCCGAGCGGCCGGCGGATCGAGGCCACGTCGACCCGGGTGGAGACCTGGGTGGACAGCTCGCCCTTCAGCTTCTCCGCGATGCCGCAGGCCAGCTCCACGACCTCCAGGCCCCGCGCGACCTCGCCGAGCGCGTCGGAGTGGACCTTGCCGTGCTCGGCGGTGATCAGCTCGGCGATCTCGTCGCGGTGCGCGTCCAGCAGCTCGCGGAACTTGAACAGGATCGCCGTGCGCTTGGCGAGCGAGGTCTGGCCCCAGCTCTCGAAGGCGGCCTTGGCCGTGGCGACGGCGGCGTCGACCTCGTCGACCGTGGCGAAGGCGAGCTGCTTCTCCTGGGCGCCGGTGGCCGGGTTGTAGACGGGGCCGAAGCGGCCCGAGGTGCCCTCGACGGGCTTGCCGCCGATCCAGTGGGTGATGGTCTTCATGGTGCGGTGCGGGACCTTTCGTTGAGCGGGGGGAGTCAGAGGTGGCGGCGGCGGCCGGCGACGTGCCGGTCGTAGCGCTCGCGGGCGGACACGGCGGCCTCACGCGAGGCGACCTCGGCGACCGGCACGTCCCACCAGGCCTCGGCGGGCGGAGCGGTGGGTGTCGGGTCGGTCTCGACGTAGACGCAGGTCGGCCGGTCGGAGGCGCGTGCCGCGGCCAGGGCGTCCCGCAGCTCCCGTACGGTCTTGGCGCGCAGCACGTCCATGCCGAGGCTGGCGGCGTTGGCGGCCAGGTCCACCGGGAGCGGCGCCCCGGTGAAGGTGCCGTCGGCGGCCCGGTAGCGGTAGGCGGTGCCGAAGCGCTCGCCGCCGGTCTCCTCCGACAGCCCGCCGATGGAGGCGTAGCCGTGGTTCTGGATCAGCACCAGGTTGACCGGCAGGCCCTCCTGGACGGCGGTGACGATCTCGGTGGGCATCATCAGATAGGTGCCGTCGCCGACCAGCGACCACACCGCCGTGCCGGGCGCGGCCTGCTGGACACCGATGCCTGCCGGGATCTCGTAGCCCATGCAGGAGTAGCCGTACTCCAGGTGGTACTGGCGCGGCGAGCGGGCCCGCCACAGCTTGTGCAGGTCGCCGGGGAGCGAGCCGGCCGCGTTGATCACCACGTCGTCGTCGCCCACGACCGCGTCCAGGGCGCCGAGGACCTGGGTCTGGGTCGGCGCGGAGTTCTCGTCGTCGGCGCGGTAGGCGGCCTCGACGATCTGCTCCCAGCGGTCCTTGCCCGCGCGGTACTCGGCCTCGTACGCCTCGCTCACCCGGTGGCCGGCGAGGTCCTCGGCGAGTGCCGTGAGGCCTGCCCGGGCGTCCGCGACCAGGGTGAGGGCCGCGAGCTTGTGGGCGTCGAACGCGGTGATGTTGAGGTTGACGAACCGTACGCCGGGATTCTGGAACAGCGTGTTCGACGCGGTGGTGAAGTCGCTGTAGCGGGTGCCGACACCGATGACCAGATCGGCGGTGCGGGCGATGTCGTCGCAGACCGCCGTGCCGGTGTGTCCGATTCCGCCCAGGTCGGCGGGGTGGTCGTGGCGCAGCGAGCCCTTGCCTGCCTGGGTGGAGGCCACCGGGATGCCGGTCGCGTCCACGAGTTCCCTGAGGGCGTCCTCCGCCTCGCTGTGGTGGACGCCGCCGCCCGCCACGATCAGCGGCCGCTCGGCCTCGCGGATCGCGCGGACCGCCTCCGCCAGCTCCACCGGGTCGGGAGCGGGGCGGCGCACGTGCCAGACGCGCTCGGCGAAGAACTCCTCCGGCCAGTCGAAGCCTTCCGCCTGCACGTCCTGCGGCATCGCGAGGGTGACCGCGCCGGTCTCCGTCGGGTCGGCGAGGACCCGCATGGCGTTCAGTGCGGACGGGACCAGCATCTCGGGGCGGGTGATCCGGTCGAAGTAGCGCGAGACCGGGCGCAGGGTGTCGTTGACCGACAGATCGGCCTCCACCGGGTGCTCCAGCTGCTGGAGCAGCGGGTCGGCGACGCGCGTGGCGAAGTAGTCGCCGGGCAGCAGCAGGACCGGCAGGCGGTTGATCGTGGCCAGGGCCGCACCGGTGACCAGGTTGGTGGCGCCCGGACCGATGGAGGTCGTGACCGCCTGCGCGGAGAGCCGGTCCCGCTGGCGGGCGTAGCCGACGGCGGCGTGCACCATGGCCTGTTCGTTGCGGCCCTGGTGGAAGGGCATGGTGTCCTCGCCGGCCTCCAGCAGCGCCTGGCCGATGCCGGCGACATTGCCGTGGCCGAAGATCCCCCAGGTGCCGGCGATCAGCCGGTGGCGTACGCCGTCGCGCTCGGTGTACTGGGCGGACAGGAACCGCACCAGCGCCTGGGCGACGGTCAGTCGGCGGGTAGTGCTGCTCATCAGGGCTTCTCCGGTGCCGTGTAGAGGGGGAGACGGGGGTCGACCGGTTGCGCGGGCCAGGTGTCGCGGATCCACGCGTGGCCGGGGTGGTCGCAGATCAGCCAGGCGCGGTCGGGGTCGGGGCCCGCCATGACGTTGAGGTAGTACATGTCGTGGCCGGGCACGGCCATGGACGGTCCGTGCCAGCCGTCCGGGATGAGTACGACGTCACCGTCGCGCACCTCGGCCAGCACGTCCGTGCCGCTGCCGTGGCCGGAGGGGGAGACCCGTTGGTAGCCGAGCCCGGGCGTCCCCTCGTGGGCGGCGAACTCGAAGTAGTAGATCTCCTCCAGCTCCGACTCCTCGCCGGGCCGGTGCTCGTCGTGCTTGTGCGGCGGGAAGGACGACCAGTTGCCGCCCGGAGTGATCACCTCGACGGCGATCAGCTTGTCGCACTCGAACACGCCTGCCGCTCCGAAGTTGTTGACCTGGCGGGAGCAGTTGCCGGTGCCGCGCAGCTCGACGGGCACGGAGGAGGCGGGCCCGTAGCGGGCGGGCAGCCGGCGTTCGCAGCGCGCGCCGGTGAGCGCGAAGCGGCCGCCGTCCCGGGACGCGATCGAGACCTGGGCGTCGCGCGGCACGTACGCGAAGTCGCTGACGCCGCTGAAGACGCTGTCGCGGCCGTGCAGGCGAAACGTGTCACCGCCGACGGCGACGGTGCAGGAGCCCGACAGCGGGAGCACGATCCACTCGCTGTCGCCGGTGTCGAACGAGTGCCAGCCGCCGGACGGCAGTTCGAGCACCTTCAGGCTGGAGTAGCCCCAGCCGGCCGACTCGGGGGTGATGTCGACCGCGTGGGCGCCGGTTGCGGCCTTGCCCGCGGGGAGGTGGTGCGCGGTGGTCATGATGCCCTTCTTCTCGGCGTTCTCGGCGTTCGTGGTGTCGCCGCCTTCGTGGCGGTCATGGCTTGCGTGGCGTTCCCGGCGTGCACTTCGGGCCGCGTCACAGCAGGCCGACCGCGGTGTCCACCGCGGTCTCCACGCTGCCTTCGGCGGGGTACAGCAGGGACCTGCCGACCACCATCCCCTGCACGGTGGGCAGGCGCAGCGCCTTGCGCCACTTCTCGTAGGCGCCCTCCTGGTCCTTGCCGACCTCGCCGCCGAGGAGTACCGCGGGCAGCGTCGAGGCCTCCAGCGCCTCGGCCATGTCGTCGATGTCCTCGGTGACGGGCAGCTTCAGCCAGGTGTAGGCGGAGGTGCCCCCGAGGCCCGAGGCTATGGCGATGGACCGGGTGACGGCCTCGCCGCTGAGGTCGTTGCGCACCCGGCCGTCGACACGGCGGGAGATGAACGGTTCGATGAACAGCGGCAGCCGGCGCGCGGCCATGTCGTCCACCGCCCTGGCCGTGGACTCCAGCGTCGTCAGGGAGCCCGGGTCGTCGTAGTCGATGCGCAGCAGCAGCTTGCCCGCGTCGAAGCGGAGCCGTTCGATGTCCTCGGCGCGGTGCCCGGTGAAGCGGTCGTCCATCTCGAAGGAGGCGCCCGCGAGACCACCGCGGTTCATGGAGCCCATGACGACCTTGTCGTCCAGGACGCCGAGGAGCAGCAGGTCCTCCAGGATGTCCGCGGTGGCCAGCACCCCGTCCACACCGGGCCGGGCCAGCGCGGTGCACAGACGCTCCAGCAGGTCGGCGCGGTTGGCCATGGCCAGCCGGCGGTCGCCGACACCGAGGGCGCCGCGGGCCGGATGGTCGGCGGCGACGATCATGAGTCGGCCGCTGTCGCCGATCAGCGGGCGGCGGACCCGGCGGGCGGCGGCCTCGGCGATGGCCTCCGGGTGCCGGGCGCGCACCGTGGCGAGGTCGGGGATGCTGATGCTCAAGACAGGCTCCGTTCAGGGGTGGCGGCCGTCGGGCCGCGTGCGAGAGGCCTCGAGGCGACGGTCAGCCGCGGGCGACGAGGTCGGCGACCTCCGACTCGGTCGGCATCGCGGAGGAGCAGGCGAGACGGGAGGCGACGAGCGCGCCGGCCGCGTTGGCGTGCCGCATGGTCTTCTCCAGCGGCCACCTGGCGAGCAGCCCGTGGCACAGGGAGCCGCCGAAGGCGTCCCCGGCGCCGAGCCCGTTGACGACCTCCACCGGCACGGGCGGCACCTCGGCCGTCGTCCCGTCGCGGTGCACGGCGAGCACACCCTTGGGGCCCTGCTTGACGACCGCGAGCTCCACACCGGCTTCCAGCAGTGCCTGAGCGCAGGCCCGCGGTTCGCGTACGCCGGTGGCGATCTCGCACTCGTCGAGGTTGCCGACGGCCACCGTGGCGTGGCTCAGCGCCTCCCGGTAGTACGGGCGGGCGGTCTCGGGGTCGTTCCAGAACATGGGGCGCCAGTCCAGGTCGAACACCGTGATGCCGGTCCTGCCGCGGGCCTTGAGGGCGGCGAGCGTGGTCGAGCGGCTGGGCTCCTCGCTCAGGCCGGTGCCGGTGATCCAGAAGATCCGGGCCGAGCGGATGGCGAAGAAGTCCAGCTCGTCGGTGTGGATCTCCAGGTCGGGCGCCTTGGGCCGGCGGTAGAAGTACAGAGGGAAGTCGTCCGGCGGGAAGATCTCGCAGAACGTGACGGGGGTCGGATACTCGTCCACGGGCGTGACGAACCGGTCGTCGACGCCGAACTCCTTCAGCTGCTGGTGCAGATACGTGCCGAAGGGGTCGTTCCCGGTCCGGGTGATCACCGCCGTGTGGCGGCCGAGCCGCGCGGCGGCCACCGCGACGTTCGCCGCCGAGCCGCCGAGGAACTTTCCGAAGGTCTCGACCTGGGGGAGCGGCACACCGGTCTGCAGCGGGTAGAGATCGACCCCGATGCGACCCATGGTGATGAGATCGAAATGTTCGGCGGGCTCAGGCATGTGCGACGCTCCTCATGCGGGGGATGCGGGCGACCGGACGCCGGGTGGGCGGGCATCCGGCGCCGGATGCCTCACAGGTGTAGGCCGCGCGACGAGCCCCTGTCAAGGCTTTGTACTTACATTCGGACCTGCTTCTGAAATGATGTCTTAACAAAGTATTGACAGGTGGGTGCGACAGGGGTTTGTATCCCGTGCCAGCGAAGCCGCCGGTTCACCGGCATACGACCCGGACGTCCGCCCGGGCCCCGAGCGGGGTACCGTCCGGCACCGTCCCACCCCTTCCCCGGTCGCACAGTGAGGTGCAGGTAAAGATGGACCGCACGTTTCACCCTCGCCGCTCCCACAGGGTCGCCCCAGTCCTCGCGCTGGCCGCCGCCTCCGCACTGCTCGTCGCCGGCTGCTCCAGCAGCTCGGGCGGAAAGAAGGCGGAGGACGCGAGCAACGACGTCTCCGCCGGCAAGGCCAGTACTCCTCAGATGACGGTAGCGCTGGTGACCCACCAGGCGCCGGGTGACACCTTCTGGGACATCGTCCGCAAGGGAGCCGAGGCGGCGGCGGCCAAGGACAACATCAAACTCGTCTACTCCAGCGACCCCAACGCGGGCAATCAGGCCAACCTGGTGCAGAACGCGATCGACCAGAAGGTCGACGGCATCGCGGTCACCCTCGCCAAGCCGGACGCGATGAGGGACGTCATCAGCAAGGCCACCCAGGCGAAGATACCCGTGGTCGGCCTGAACTCCGGTCTCAGCGACTGGAAGAAGCTCGGCCTCATGGAGTTCTTCGGGCAGGACGAGACGGTGGCCGGTGAGGCGTTCGGCAAGAAGCTGAACGAGCTGGGCGCCAAGAACACCGTGTGCGTGATCCAGGAGCAGGGGAACGTCGGCCTCACCCAGCGCTGCGACGGACTGAAGAAGACGTTCACCGGCAAGACGCAGATCCTGTACGTCAACGGCACCGACATGCCGTCCGTGAAGTCGACGATCAGCGCGAAGCTCAAGCAGGACACCTCGATCGACTACGTGGCCACGCTGGGCGCGCCGTACGCCCTGACCGCGGTGCAGTCGGTCTCCGACGCCGGCAGCAAGGCGAAGGTCGCCACCTTCGACCTGAACAAGGACCTGACCAACGCCGTCAAGAAGGGCGACATCCAGTTCGCCGTCGACCAGCAGCCCTACCTGCAGGGCTACCTGGCGGTCGACTCCCTGTGGCTCTACAAGAACAACGGCAACTACAGCGGCGGCGGTGAGCAGCCCGTGCTGACCGGGCCGGCCTTCGTGGACAAGTCCAACGTCGACACCGTCGCGACGTTCGCCGCCAAGGGCACGAGGTGATCGCATGACTCAGCAGGCTGTGCCGGCGGTGACCTCACCGCCGGCCTCCGGCCCCAAGGAACGCGACGGCCGGACCGCGCAGCGCTCCCTCGTGGTGCGGCTGCTCGCCCGGCCGGAGGTCGGCGTCTTCCTCGGCGCCGTCGCCGTGTTCGTCTTCTTCTTCGCGATGGCCCCCACGTTCCGCTCGGGCAGCGCCATGGCCACCGTCCTCTACCAGTCGTCCACCATCGGGATCATGGCCCTGCCCGTGGCCCTGCTGATGATCGGCGGCGAGTTCGACCTGTCGGCCGGTGTCGCGGTGATCACCTCGGCGCTGACCGCGAGCATGATCAGTTTCCAGCTGACCATGAACGTCTGGGTCGGCGTGGTCGTCGCCCTCGTCGTCTCGCTCGCGATCGGCGCCTTCAACGGCTGGATGATGGTCCGCACCGGACTCCCCAGCTTCCTGGTCACCCTCGGCACCTTCCTCGGTCTGCAGGGCGTCAATCTCGCGGTCACCAAGCTGGTCACCGGCAACGTCGCGACCGACGACATCAGTGACATGGACGGCTTCGACCAGGCCAAGGCGCTCTTCTCCTCGAGCTTCACCGTCGGTGGCGTCCAGTTCAAGATCACCGTGTTGTGGTGGCTGCTCTTCGCGGCCCTGGCGACCTGGATGCTGCTGCGCACCAAGTACGGCAACTGGATCTTCGCGGTCGGCGGCAACAAGGACAGCGCCCGCGCCGTCGGCGTCCCCGTGAAGTTCACCAAGATCTCGCTGTTCATGCTGGTCGGCTTCGGCGCCTGGTTCGTCGGCATGCACCAGTTGTTCGCCTTCAACACCGTGCAGTCCGGCGAGGGCGTCGGCCAGGAGCTGATCTACATCGCCGCGGCGGTCATCGGCGGCTGCCTGCTCACCGGCGGCTACGGTTCCGCGATCGGGCCTGTCTTCGGTGCTTTCATGTTCGGCATGGTCAGCCAGGGCATCGTCTACGCCGGCTGGAACCCCGACTGGTTCAAGGCCTTCCTCGGCGTGATGCTCCTCGGCGCCACGCTCATCAATCTGTGGGTCCAGAAGTCCGCGACCCGGAGGTGACCACCATGACCACCGCTGACCTCGACCAGAACAACGGCACGGCCACCCCGGCGGACCAGACCCCCGTCGTGGAACTGCGCGGCGCCGGCAAGTCCTACGGCAACATCCGGGCCCTGCACGGCGTCGACCTCGCCGTCCACCCGGGCAGGGTCACCTGCGTGCTCGGCGACAACGGCGCGGGCAAGTCCACCCTCATCAAGATCATCTCCGGGCTGCACCAGCACACCGAGGGCGAGTTCCTCGTCGACGGCGAGCCGGTGCGGTTCACCACTCCGCGTGACGCCCTCGACAAGGGCATCGCCACCGTCTACCAGGACCTCGCGACCGTCCCGCTGATGCCGGTGTGGCGCAACTTCTTCCTCGGCTCCGAGATGACCAAGGGGCCCTGGCCGATCCGCCGCCTCGACATCGCCCGCATGAAGCAGACCGCGGACGAAGAACTGCGGAACATGGGCATCGTCCTGGACGACCTCGAGCAGCCCATCGGCACCCTCTCCGGCGGCCAGCGCCAGTGCGTCGCCATCGCCCGCGCCGTCTACTTCGGCGCCCGCGTCCTCATCCTGGACGAGCCCACCGCCGCGCTCGGCGTCAAGCAGTCCGGTGTGGTCCTGAAGTACGTCGCCGCCGCCCGCGAGCGCGGACTCGGCGTCATCTTCATCACCCACAACCCGCACCACGCCTACATGGTCGGCGACCACTTCAGCGTGCTGCGCCTGGGCACCCTGGAACTCAGTGCCTCCCGCAGTGAGGTCGGCCTCGAGGAGCTGACCAACCACATGGCCGGCGGCGCCGAACTCGCCGCCCTCAAACACGAACTGGCACAGGTCAGCGGCGTCGACGTCGACGAGCTCCCGGAAGCGCGGGACATCCGGGCGTCCGCGGCGGTATCACCCGAAGGGAACTCCTGACATGACCACCCTCCCCTCCCTGGACCGCATCCGGGTGGGCTCCGCCCCGGACTCCTGGGGCGTCTGGTTCCCCGACGACCCGCAGCAGGTGCCCTGGGAACGCTTCCTGGACGAGGTGGCCGAGGCCGGTTACTCCTGGATCGAGCTCGGACCCTACGGCTACCTGCCGACCGACCCGGCGCGGCTCACCGACGAGGTGAACAGGCGGAACCTCAAGGTGTCGGCCGGCACGGTCTTCACCTCGCTGCACCGCGGGCCGTCCGTGTGGGAGTCCACCTGGGAGCACGTCAGCCAGGTCGCCGCGCTCGCCCAGGCCATGGACGCGAAGCACCTGGTGGTCATCCCCTCCTTCTGGCGGGACGACAAGACCGCCGAGATCCTCGAGCCCTCCGAGCTCACCGCCGGACAGTGGGCGGACCTGACCAAGGGCATGGAGCGGCTCGGCCACGAGGTCAAGGAGACCTACGGCCTCGACATCGTGGTCCACCCGCACGCCGACACCCACATCGACACCGAGGAGCACGTCGAGCGCTTCCTCGACTCCACCGACTCCGACCTCGTCAACCTCTGCCTGGACACCGGGCACTACGCCTACTGCGGCGGCGACAGCGTCAAGCTGATCGAGACCTACGGCGAGCGCATCGGCTATCTGCACCTCAAGCAGGTCGACCCGGAGATCCTCGCCGACGTCGTCAGCAACGGGGTGCCGTTCGGGCCCGCCGTGCAGCGCGGCGTGATGTGCGAGCCCCCGTCCGGCGTGCCCGCGCTGGAGCCGGTGCTGGCCGCCGCGCAGGGGCTGGGCGTCGACCTGTTCGCCATCGTCGAGCAGGACATGTACCCCTGTGAGCCGGACAAGCCGCTGCCCATCGCCGTCCGCACCCGCACGTTCCTCCGCTCCTGCGGCGCCTGACCCCGAAGGGACCAGCAACACCATGACTCAGCGTGGAACGCTCGGAGTCGCCGTCATCGGAACGGGCAGGATGGGCGCCGACCACGTGCGCCGCATCAACGAGGTGATCAGCGGGGCACGCGTGGCCGCCGTCGTGGACGTGGACGCGGAGCGGGCCAAGTGCGTCGCCGCGGGCGTCGAGGGCTGCACCGCCTACACCGAACCGGCCGCCGCGATGGCCGCCGACGACGTCGACGCCGTACTGATCGCCTCGCCCGGCCCCGCGCACGAGGCCGCCCTGCTCACCGCCTTCGAGCACGACCTGCCCGTGTTGTGCGAGAAGCCCCTCACCCCGGACGCGGCCTCCGCGCTGCGCGTCCTTCAGGCCGAGCAGAAGCTGGGTCACCGGCGCGTCCAGGTCGGCTTCATGCGGCGCTACGACGCCGAGTACATCAGGCTCAAGGCACTGCTGGACAGCGGCCAGCTCGGCCGGCCGCTGATGCTGCACAACCGGCACCGCAACGCGGGCAGCCCGCCCGGCTTCACCGAGGCCATGCTCATCAACGACTCCGTCGTGCACGAGATGGACGTCACCCGCTGGCTGCTCGGCCAGGAGATCACGGCGGTGTCGGTGCTGCGCCCGACACCGTCGGGCAACGCCCCCGAAGGCCTCTCGGACCCGCAGTTCGTCGTCTTCGAGACCGACGGGGGCGCGCTCGTCGACGTGGAGATCTTCGTCAACTGCGGCTTCGGCTACCAGGTGCAGGCCGAGGTGGTCTGCGAGTCGGGCACCGCCCGGATCGGCGACGGGCACGCCATGGTCACCAACATGGCGGGCCGCTGGGGCGGCACCATCGCCCAGGACTTCGTGGAGCGCTTCGCCGAGGCCTACGACCGCGAGGTGCAGGCCTGGGTCGACGCCACCCGGCGGGGCGAGGTCACCGGTCCGAGCGTCTGGGACGGCTACGCGGCGGCGGCGGTCTGCGAGGCGGGCGTCCGCGCGCAGGCGGAGGGGCAGCGCACCGAGGTGCGACTGGTCGAACGTCCGGCGCTCTATCGCTGAGCGGCCGGGCGTCGCGGGACGGTCAGGTCGGCGCGTGACCGGTCGCGTGACCGGTCACGCGCCGTTGATCACTGCGCCGGTCATGCGACCCGCTTCCGTGTCGCCCTTCGGTCCGGTGCCGCCCGCGCACGCCCGCCGGATCGGACCGATCGGCTCCACCGGGCACCGTCCTTCGAGGTGCCGGACGGAGGAGTCGGTCGTCTCGTCTTCGTGGCCCCTTTCCTCCCCGACGCGTAACGTGACGGAGCATGGAGATCTCCGTCACCGCCGCACGCCGGGCCCCGCTGCTGTCATCAGCCCGACGACAAACCTCCGAGCTGACTCCGGACGGTCCGGCATGAAGATCCTCATCAGCGCCGACATGGAGGGCGCCACCGGTGTGACCTGCCCGGCCGACGTGATTCCCGGGACCCCGCAGTGGGAGCGGTGCCGCGCGATGTTCACCTCCGACGTGAACGCCGCCGTACTCGGCTTCCTCGACGGCGGTGCCGACGAGGTGCTCATCAACGAGGCGCACTCGACCATGCGCAATCTGCTCCTCGAACAGCTGGACGACAGGGCGCAGATGCTCACCGGGCGGCACAAGTCGCTCTCCATGGTGGAGGGCGTGCAGCACGGCGACGTGGACGGCATCGCGTTCGTCGGCTACCACGCGGGCGCGGGGACGGAGGGCGTGCTCGCCCACACCTATCTCGCCAACTCCCTCACGGGGGTCTGGCTCAACGACGTCCGCGCCAGTGAGGGCCTGCTGAACGCGCACGTCGTCGCCGAGTACGGCGTGCCCGTCATCCTCGTCACCGGCGACGACGTGGCCTGCGAGGACGCGCTCGGGTACGCGCCCGAGGCGCTCAAGGTCGCCGTCAAGGACCATGTGTCACGGTACGCGGCGGTGTGCCGCACCCCGGCCCGGACCGCCGCCGACATCCGCGCCGCGGCCAAGGAGGCCGTGTCCCTGGCGGTGCGTCAGGAGCCCGTGGCGCGAGGTCCCTTCACCATCGCCCTGGAGTTCGACGCCGAGCAGCTGGCGATGGCCGCCACCGTCGTACCGGGGGTGGACCGCGTCGGAGAGCGCAAGGTGGCGTACACGAGCGGGACCATGTACGAAGGCATCCGCACCTTCAAGGCGGTCACCACGATCGCCTCGGCCGCGATCGAGGAGCAGTATGGCTGACCGGCAGGCACTCGACGAGGTCGTGCGGTTCACCTCCGACCTCATCCGCGTCGACACCACCAACCGCGGCGGAGGCGACTGCCGGGAGCGGCCCGCCGCCGAGTACGCGGCCGAGCGGCTGGCCGAGGCCGGCCTGGAGCCCCTGCTCCTGGAGCGCACCCCGGGCCGGACGAACGTCGTCGCACGCATCGAGGGCACCGACCCCTCCGCCGACGCCCTGCTCCTGCACGGCCATCTCGACGTGGTGCCCGCCGAGGCCGCGGACTGGAGCGTGCACCCGTTCTCCGGCGAAGTGCGCGACGGCGTGGTGTGGGGCCGGGGCGCGGTCGACATGAAGAACATGGACGCGATGATCCTCGCCGTCGTGCGGCACTGGGCGCGCTCGGGCACCAGGCCCCGGCGCGACACCGTCATCGCCTTCACCGCCGACGAGGAGGCCGGCGCCGAGGACGGCTCGGGATTCCTCGCGGACCGGCACGCGGACCTCTTCGAAGGATGCACGGAGGGTGTCGGCGAGTCGGGGGCGTTCACCTTCCACGCCGGTGAGGGACGGCAGATCTACCCGATCGCGGCCGGTGAGCGCGGCACCGGATGGGTGAAGCTGACCGCGCGCGGCCGGGCGGGCCACGGCTCCATGGCCCACCACAGCAACGCCGTCACCCGGCTCGCCGCCGCCGTCACGCGCATCGGCGCCCACGAGTGGCCGCTCCGGCTCACCCCCACCGTGCGCGCCGCGCTCACCGAACTCGCCGCGCTCCACGGGCTCCGGGCCGACCTCGACGACGTGGACGGCCTGATGAAGAGGCTCGGCCCGGCCGCCGCGCTCGTCGAGCCGACCGTCCGCAACAGCACCAACCCGACCATGCTGAGCGCGGGTTACAAGGTGAACGTGATCCCGGGCGAGGCCGTCGCCTACGTCGACGGGCGCTGTCTTCCCGGCACCGAGGACGAGTTCCGCGCGACGCTCGACGAACTCACCGGACCGGACGTGGACTGGGAGTTCCACCACCGGGAGGTCGCCCTGCAGGCGCCCGTGGACTCGCCGACGTTCGCGCGGATGAGGGCCGCCGTCGAGGAGTTCGCGCCCGAGGGGCACGTGGTGCCGTACTGCATGCCGGGCGGCACGGACGCCAAGCAGTTCTCCCGCCTGGGCATCACCGGTTACGGGTTCACACCGCTGAAGCTCCCCGAGGGCTACGACTACCGGGCCATGTTCCACGGCGTCGACGAACGGGTGCCCGTGGAGGCGCTGCACTTCGGGGTCCAGGTCCTCGACCGCTTTCTGCGCACTGCCTAGGAGGGAGGCGGAGATGGTGCGGACCCTGCCGTACGGGGCATGGCCCTCGCCCGTCGACGCGGCGCTCGCCGCCTCGCACGGCGGGCAGCCGGAAGCGGTCGGCTTCGTGGGCGAGGAGGCGTGGTGGACCGAACCCCGCCCCGCCGAGAGCGGCCGGCGCACCCTTGTCAGGCGCACGGCGGACGGCCGGGAGGTGTCCGTCCTGCCCCCGCCGTGGAACGTGCGCAGCCGGGTCATGGAGTACGGAGGCCGGCCCTGGGCCGGAGCGACGCGCCCCGAGGGGCCGCTGGTGGTGTTCGTGCACTTCGCCGACCAGCGGCTGTACGCCTACGAGCCGGAGGCCCCGGCCGGCGGGCCGCGCCCCCTCACCCCGCGGTCGTCGGTGGGCGGCGGACTGCGCTGGGTCGACCCCCGGCTGCACGTCGAGCGCGGCGAAGTCTGGTGCGTGGTGGAGGAGTTCACCGGTGACGGGTCCACGGACGTACGGCGGGCGCCGGTCGCCGTACCGCTGGACGGATCCGCGGCCGAGGACCGGGACGCCGTACGCGAACTCACCGACGCGCGCCACCGGTTCGTCACCGGCCCCCGCCTCTCGCCGGACGGACGTCGCGCGGCCTGGCTCGCCTGGGACCATCCGCGCATGCCGTGGGACGGCACCGAGCTGCTCGTCGCCGAGGTGACCGGCCGGGGGACACTCCAGCAGCCGCGTAGGGTCGCCGGCGGTCCCGAGGAGTCGGTCGCCCAGGCCGAGTGGGCGCCCGACGGCTCACTGCTGTACGCGAGCGACCGCACCGGCTGGTGGAACCTGTACCGGGACGGTGTGCCCCTGTGCCCCCGCGAGGAGGAGTTCGGCGGCCCGCTGTGGAAGGTCGGACTGCAGTGGTTCGCGCCCCTGGACGACGGCACCGTCGCGGTCGTGCACGGCAGGGGAGCGGGCCGGCTCGGGATCCTCGACCCCGTCGGCGGCGAGGTCGTCGATGCGGCCGGGCCCTGGACCGAGTTCGCCGCCACGCTCGCCGTGCACGGCAGCCGCGTCGTCGCCGTCGGGGCCGGGCCGCGCACCGCGTACGAGGTCCTCGAGCTGGACTCCGCCACCGGCCACACCCGCGTGATCGGCGCCGCGCACGAGGACCCCGTGGACCCCGCCTACTACCCCGAGCCACAGGTCCGCACCTTCACCGGGCCCGAAGGCCGCGAGATCCACGCGCACGTCCACCCGCCGCGCCACCCCGAGTGCGTCGCGCCCGACGGCGAGCTGCCGCCGTACGTCGTCTGGGCGCACGGCGGCCCGACCAGCCGCGCGCCCCTCGTCCTCGACCTCGAGATCGCCTACTTCACCTCGCGCGGCATCGGCGTCGCCGAAGTGAACTACGGCGGCTCCACCGGCCACGGACGCGCCTACCGCAACCGGCTGCGCGGACAGTGGGGCGTCGTCGACGTCGAGGACTGCGCGGCCGTCGCGCTCGCCCTCGCCGGCGAGGGCACCGCCGACCGGGACCGGCTCGCCGTGCGCGGCGGCAGCGCCGGCGGCTGGACGGCGGCCGTGTCCCTGACCTCGACCGACGTGTACGCCTGCGGCACGATCAGCTACCCGGTCCTGGACCTGGCGAGCTGGGGCTCGGGGGAGACCCACGACTTCGAGTCGCGGTACCTGGAGACGCTGGTCGGGCCGTACGCCGAGGTGCCCGGCCGGTACGCCGAGCGGTCGCCCGTGGAGCACGCCGACCGGATCGAGGCCCCCTTCCTGCTGCTGCAGGGGCTCGAGGACCCGATCTGCCCGCCCGCGCAGTGCGAGCGGTTCCTGGCCCGGCTCCAGGGGCGGCGGATCCCGCACGCCTACCTCGCCTTCGAGGGCGAGGGGCACGGCTTTCGGCGGGCTGAGACCATGGTGCGTGCCCTGGAGGCCGAGCTGTCCCTGTACGCGCAGGTCTTCGGGCTGAACCCGCCCGGCATCCCCACCCTGGAGCTCACCGAGTGACCCACCTCGTCAGGCCGCCCAGACTCACCCCCGGCGCCCGTGTGGCCGTCGTCGCCCCCAGTGGGCCCGTGATCGAGGAGCGGCTCGCCGCCGGCCTCGACATCCTGCGCGGCTGGGACCTCGATCCGGTCGTGGCCCCGCACGTGCTGGACCGGCACCCCGGGTTCCCCTACCTCGCGGGTACGGACGCCGACCGGGCCGCCGACTTCCAGAACGCCTGGTGCGACCCGGAGGTGTCCGCGGTGCTGTGCGCCCGCGGCGGGTACGGTGTGCAGCGCATGACGGACCTGCTCGACTGGGACGCGCTGCGCGCCGCCGGGCCCAAGGTGCTGGTCGGCTTCAGCGACATCACCGCGCTGCACGAGGCGTTCGCAGCCCGCCTCGGCCTGGTCACGCTGCACGGGCCGATGGTGGCGGCCGCCGACTTCCTGAAGAACACGCGGACGCAGGAGCACCTGCGGGCGACCCTCTTCGAGCCGGAGTCCGTACGGACGATCTCCTCCTCGGGCACCGCGCTCGTGCCCGGCCGCGCCCGGGGTGTCACCTCCGGCGGATGCCTGTGCCTGCTCGCGGCCGAGGTCGGCACCCCGCACGCCCGGCCCGGGGCGCCGGGTGGGCTGCTGCTGCTCGAGGACACCGGCGAGGAGGCGTACCGCGTCGACCGGCTGCTCACCCAGCTCCTGCGCTCGGGCCGGCTCGAGGGGGTCACCGGGATCGCGCTCGGCTCCTGGGAGCAGTGCGGTCCGTACGAGCTGCTGCGCGCCGTGTTCGCCGACCGGCTCGGCGGGCTCGGGGTACCGGTCGTGGAGCGGTTCGGTTTCGGCCACGGCGAGGGAGCCCTGACGATGCCGCTCGGCGTCGCCGCGGAACTGGACGCGGAGCTCGGGACGCTCACGCTGGAGGTCCCGGCGCTGGCCTGACGCAGACCCGTCCGTCCCGCCCCGCCCACAGCTCACCCGTCCGGGCCACCCGCCGGGCGGCGCCCGGCCGCGCCGTCCATCCTGGGCCCATGAGCCCGAAGACCTCCCGCGGGACCGCGACGAGCGGCGGGACAGGCCCGGGGCGGCAGGGTGTCACGCCGCGCGGGGTCGCCGTCGTGGTCCTGGCCGCGCTCGCGCTGGTCTTCGTCTTCGAGAACACCCAGCGCGCCCGGATCCGGGTGTTCGTGCCGCTGGTGACGATGCCGCTGTGGCTGGCGCTGCTCGGTACGGGGGTGATCGGGGCACTGTGCGGCGCCCTTCTCGTCAGCCGACGCCGGTGACGGCGGATCACGTACGGTGTCGCCGTGTCCGACACCCGTGAATACCTCGCCGAAGGCCCCCGCGTGGGCATACGCCACTTCACCCATGACGACGCGTCCGAGTTCACCGCCCGGGCCAGGGAGAGCAGGGAGCTGCACCACCCGTGGCTGTTCCCGCCGACCACCACCGAGGAGTACGCCGCGTACGCGGGACGGCTGATCGAGGACCCGACGCGGGCGGGGTTCCTGGTGTGCGAGAGGGAGACCGGAGCCATCGCCGGGTACATCAACGTCAACAACATCGTCCGGGGCGGTTTCCAGAGCGGGGCGCTCGGTTACGGCGCCTTCGCGCACGCCGCCGGGCGCGGGCTGATGACCCAGGCGCTGAACCTGGTGGTGCGCTACGCGTTCGGGCCGCTGGGGCTGCACCGCCTGGAGATCAACGCACAGCCCCGCAACACCGCCTCGATCGCCCTCGCCCGGCGCTGTGGCTTCCGCCTGGAGGGCTTCTCACCGGACATGATCTTCGTCGACGGGGCCTGGCGGGACCACGAGCGCTGGGCCATCACCGCGGAGATGGTACGCGGCTGAGCGGTGATGGCCCCGCACGGCCGTCCGGCCGGCCACCGCAGGCCGTCAGTCCGCCGACCGTACGGTGGGCGTCGCGAGGCTCACCGGCCCGCTGCCCGCTGCGCTCTTGCAGGCGTCGTGGCAGTCCTTCTCCAGGCTGCAGCACAGCGAGCAGACCGCGCCGGAGTGGAACGGGCAGCCCGCCATGTCGGGCCGTTCGAAGGTGTCCGCGCACACCGAGCAGGTCAGCGTCGCCGCGGAGGGCAGCCCCTGGGGGTCGAGCAGCGGCTCGTCCAGGGCGTCGACACGGGCGATGTAGTACCTGCCCCTGGTCGCCACCGCGAACAGCGGCGAGAGCACCATGGCCAGGAACAGGGCGATGAAGGGGGAGTAGGCCTTGCCGTAGGCGCCGAACGCCTCGAAGTACGCGGCGATGGACACCGCCGAGGCGATCAGCATCGAGCCGAAGCCGACCGGGTTGAAGTTGTACAGGTGCGCCCGCTTGAACTCGATGTACGACGGGCTGAGCCCCAGCGGCTTGTTGATCACCAGGTCGGCCACGACCGCGCCGATCCACGCGATGGCGACGTTCGAGTAGAAGCCCAGCACCGTGTTGAGGAACCCGAACACGCCACCCTCCATCAACGCGAGCGCGATGCCCACGTTGAGGAAGATGTAGACGACGCGCCCGGGGTGACGGTGGGTCAGCCGGGAGAAGAAGTTCGACCAGGACAGCGAACCGGAGTACGCGTTCGTTGAGTTGATCTTGATCTGGGAGAGGATCACGAAGAACGTCGCCAGCCCCAGGGCGACCGGCGCCGCGAACGTCCTGAAGCCGTGCACGTACTGCTGGATGGGCTCGTTCGCCTTCGCGAGCCCCACGCTGCCGGCGATGTAGAAGGCCAGGAACGCCCCGCCGATCTGCTTCGCCGCGCCCAGCACCACCCAGCCCGGACCGGCGGACAGCACCGCGCCCCACCACTGCCTCGCGTTTGCGGGCGTCTTGTCGGGCATGAAGCGCAGATAGTCGACCTGCTCACCGATCTGTGCGATCAGCGACAGCGCCACACCCGCACCCGCGCCCACCCCCAGCATGCTGATGCCCGATCCGGTGGGCGAGTTGCCCGCGAAGTGGGTGAACTCGGAGAACCTGCCCGGCTCCTGGATCGCGATGGACACGAACGGCGCGACCATCAGCACCAGCCAGACCGGCTGGGTCCACACCTGCATCTTCGACAGTGCGGTCATGCCGTAGACCACCAGCGGCAGGATGATCAGGGAGCAGACGACGTAGCCGATCGCGAGCGGTATGTGCAGGCCGAGTTCCAGGGCCTGCGCCATGATCGAGCCCTCGAGGGCGAAGAAGATGAAGGTGAAGCTGGCGTAGATGACCGAGGTCAGGGTCGAGCCCAGATAGCCGAAGCCGGCGCCCCGGGTCAGCAGGTCCATGTCGATGGAGTACTTCGCGGAGTAGTACGAGACCGGGATGCCGGTGAGGAAGATGACCACCGCCGCGGCCAGGATCGCCACCATGGCGCTGGAGAAGCCGTTGGAGATCGCGATCGACCCGCCGATGGCGAAGTCCGCCAGGTAGGCGATGCCGCCGAGAGCGGTGGTGGCCACCACGTACGGCGTCCAGCGGCGGAAGGACTTCGGCGCGTACCGCAGCGAGTAGTCCTCGAGCGTGTCGTTCCGCGTCCAGCCGTTGTACGTCCGGCTCGTGGTGTCCGGCGGCGTTTGCTTGTCGACGATGTCCGTCATGAACGTTCCCTCTTCCGCGAGCTCGCGTCACCTGCCCGGGGACCGGGGCAGTGCGGTTGCACGGAAGAGTCCCGCCACCGTGTTTCGCTGCGATTTCGATGCCTTTACGAGGCTGGAGTGCGTCATTGCGCCAGGCGGCGGTCCACGTACTCGTACACCGCGCCGTCCGGGTGCACGGCGATCAGGTTGCGGCCGACCGGGGTCGGGACCGGGCCCGCGATGATACGCGCGCCGAGGCCGGTCAGCACCCGGTGGGCCTCGTCGACGTCCTGCACCGCGATCGTCGCCGCCACCTTGCGGAGGATCTCCAGCTCGGACTCGGGCCCGCTCATCAGCAGGAAACAGCCGACCGCGGCGACCGAGACACCGCCGCGCTCGAAGCGGAGCGCGCGGCTGCCCGCCAGTCTCTCGTAGAAGGGGACCGAAGCCTCCAGGTCGTCGACGCAGATCCGCAGGGTGGCTCCCAGAATCTCCATGCGGACGAGCCTAGTTGGACCCGGCCGAGAAGGAGACCACGAGCTGGTTGCGGCAGGCGGGCAGGACCGCCCCGTACCGGCGCAAGCCGCGTACCAGCCGTTACGCGTGCCCGGGCACGGGTACCCGGCGGACATGAACCGCTTGGATCACCTGGAACATCTGGACAGGCAACTGGTCGACGAGCTCGCGCAGGTGGCCCGGGAGGCCGTGCGCGACGAACTGCGCGAGCAGACCCGCAAGCAGCGCCGCTCGGCCGCGCTCTACGCCGCCTCCGGCGCCGTCGGGCTGTACGCGGGCGCCGCGGTGGCACTCGCCCTGGGCCTGGCGCTGGCGCTGGCCCTGCCGGCCTGGGCCGGCGCGCTGATCACGGCTGCCGTGCTCGGCGTGGCCGCCCACCTGCTGCGCGGAGCGGCCCGTGCCGGCGGGCACGGAGCCGGGGCGCAGCACGGCCACGGCGCCCACGGCCGGGTCGCCGGCGGTACAACGGGCGGGCTCGGCACGCCGTACCCGCCCATGCCGCACACCCCGCCCACGGCGGGCGTGACCGATCCCGCCGCGCCGGGTTCCGCGGGTCCTGGAGCGGACCCCGAGACGCCGCGCCACCGGGCCCGGTGAGCGTCATGGCCAGGGCATGGTCGGGAGCCCTGCCGAAGCGCCGCAGGGCAGTGGTGGTGACCGGGGCGAGCGGCGGCGTGGGCCGGGCCACGGCGGTGGCCTTCGCCGAGCGGGGCGACCGGGTCGCGCTGCTCGCCCGGGGACGCGAGGGCCTCGCCGCGGCAGCGGAGGAAGTGCGGCGCGCCGGGGGTGAGGCGCTGGTCGTCCCCGTCGACGTGTCGGACGCGCGGGCGGTCGAGGACGCGGCGGAGCAGGTCGTCGAGGAGTTCGGACGGATCGACGTCTGGGTCAACAACGCGTTCGCCGGTGTCTTCGCACGGTTCACCGACGTCACGCCGGACGAGTTCCGCCGGGTCACCGAAGTGACGTACCTGGGCTATGTGTTCGGCACCCGGGCCGCGCTGCGGCACATGCTGCCCGCGGACCACGGGACGATCGTCCAGGTCGGCTCCGCGCTGGCCTACCGGGGCATCCCGCTGCAGTCGGCGTACTGCGGGGCCAAGCACGCGATCCAGGGCTTCAACGAGTCGCTGCGCTGCGAGCTGCTGCACGAGGGCTCGAAGGTGCGGACGACGATGGTGCAGATGCCGGCGCTCAACACCCCGCAGTTCGACTGGGTGCTCAGCCGGATGCCGGGGCGGGCGCGGCCGGTGGCGCCGGTCTACCAGCCGGAGGTCGCCGCACGCGCCATCGTGCACGCGGCCGGGCATGCCAGGCGCCGGGAGTACTGGGTGGGCGGGTCCACGGCGGCCACGCTCATCGCCAACGCCGTCTTCCCGGGGCTGCTGGACCGCTACCTCGCGCGTACGGGGTTCGACTCGCAGCGCGACGAGGGACAGCACAGCACGGCGGGCAACCTGTGGTCCCCGGCGGACGGACCGCACGGCCACGACTACGGTGCCCACGGCCGCTTCGACGCGGAGTCCCATCCGGACAGCGTGGAGGACTGGCTGTCCCGCAACCGGACGCGCATCGGTGCGGGGATCCTCGCCGGAGGCCTGGGAGCCGCCGTCACGGCGGCCGGCCTGCGGCGCCGTGGCTGAGCGCCTCGCGGAGCGCACGGACACGCACACGGGCACCTGCACGAGTGAACCCCCGGGGCCGGGCCCCGGGGGTTCACTCGTGCAGGTGCCCACCGACCACGCTCAGCGCGGCAGCTGCGGCAGCACCTTCGTGCGGTAGAAGTCGAAGAAGCCACGCTGGTCCGGGCCGATCTGGTTGACGTGAACCACGTCGAAGCCCGCGTCCACGTACGCGGCGAGCGCGGACACGTGCTCGTCCACGTCGTCGCCGCACACCCGGTTCTCCCGCACCGTGTCCTCCGAGACCAGCGGCATCAGCTGCTCGAAGTGCCTCGGTGTCGGCAGCACCTGCCCCATCTCCCCGGGCAGCAGTTCGTTGGACCACAGCTTGCGGACCGTGCGCACGCACTCCTCGCGGTCCGTGCCGTAGCAGACCTTCACGCCGCCGCTCACCGGCTTGGTGCCGCCCCCGCCCTTGCGGAACTGCGTCACCATCGACTCCTCCGGCATCATCGTGATGTAGCCGTCGCCGACGCGCGCCGCCAGCGCCGTCGCCTCGGGCCCGAAACCGGAGATGTCGATCGGGATCGGCTCGTCCGGGATCGTGTAGAGGCGGGCGTTCTCCACCTTGTAGTGGCTGCCGTAGTGGGTCACCTGCTCCCCGCTGAACAGCCGGCGCATGATCTGGATCGCCTCTTCCAGCATCTCCAGGCGCGCGGTGGTGGGCGGCCACGCATCGCCGAGGATGTGCTCGTTCAGCGCCTCGCCGGTGCCCACACCCAGCCGGAACCGACCACCGGTCATCACCGCGCTGGTCGCGGCGGCCTGTGCCACCACCGCCGGGTGCATCCGCACGGTCGGACAGGTCACCGCGGTCTCGACGGGCAGTGACACCGCCTCGGAGAGGGCACCGATCACCGACCACACGAACGGGCTCTGGCCCTGTGCGTCGTTCCACGGATGGTAGTGGTCCGAGATCCACAGGCGCTGGAATCCGGCCTGCTCGGCCATCCTCGCCTGTTCGATCAGATCCGCCGGGCCGAACTCCTCGCAGGAGAGGAAGTAGCCGTACTCGGTCATGTGGGTGAACCTCCGGGGAGGGGGTACCGCGTCGGTCACCGGCCGGGTAACCGTGCGGGACATGGACGAAACGCCCGCCCTGCGGCGTTTGGGCGCCCTGACCCGGGGGACGCGGAAGGTCTCGCACGGGTGGCGCATCCGTGCGTCCGCCAGGCAGACGACGTACGCGCGAGAACGCCGGAGGCGCATCGTGAGCCGACCCCGCATCCTCATCGTCGGTGCCGGATTCGCCGGGTACCAGACGGCCCGCACCCTGTCCCGGCTGACCCGTCACCGGGCCGACATCACTCTGCTCAACCCGACGGACTACTTTCTGTACCTGCCCCTGCTGCCGCAGGTGGCCACGGGCATCCTGGAACCGCGGCGGGTCGCCGTGTCGCTCTCCGGCACCCTGCGCCACGTCCGCCTGGTGCTCGGCGAGGCCGACGGCGTCGACCTCGACGCGCGCACCGTGCACTACACCGACCCGGAGGGCAACGGCGGCACCCTCGGCTACGACCGGCTCGTCCTCGCCGTCGGCAGCGTCAACAAGCTGCTGCCGATCCCCGGCGTCTCCGAGCACGCCCACGGCTTCCGCGGCATGCCCGAGGCGCTGTACCTGCGCGACCACGTGACCCGCCAGATCGAGCTGGCCGCCACGTCCGACGATCCGAAGACCTGCGCCGCACGCTGCACCTTCGTGGTGGTCGGCGCCGGCTACACCGGAACCGAGGTCGCCGCGCAGGGCAAGCGGTACACCGACGCACTGGTGCGCAAGCAGCCGCTGCGCCAGGGCGTCACACCGCGCTGGATGCTGCTGGACATCGCCCCCCGCGTGCTGCCGGAGATGGACGAGCGGCTCTCCCGCACCGCCGACCGCGTCCTGCGCAAGCGCGGCGTCGACGTGCGGATGGGAACCTCCGTGAAGGAGGCGACCCACGACGGAGTGCTGCTGACCGACGGGGAGTTCGTCGACACCCGCACCCTCGTGTGGTGCGTCGGCGTTCGCCCCGACCCGTTCGTGGAGGGCCTCGGCAAGCCCCTGGAGCGCGGCCGGCTGCTCGTCGATCCCTACCTGCAGGTGCCGGGACACCCCGAGGTGTTCGCCTGCGGTGACGCCGCCGCCGTACCCGACCTGGAGAAGCCCGGCCAGTACACGCCGATGACGGCGCAGCACGCCTGGCGGCACGGCAAGGTCTGCGCCCGCAATGTCGCCGCCTCCCTCGGCATCGGCTCCCGGCGCGCCTACCGCCACCACGACCTGGGATTCGTCGTCGACCTCGGCGGCCCGCAGGCCGCAGCGGCCCCGCTCGGCATCCCGCTGTCCGGGCCGCTCGCCTCGGCCGTCACGCACGGCTACCACCTCGCCGCGATGCCCGGCAACCGCATCCGGGTCGCCGCCGACTGGCTCCTGGACGCCCTCCTGCCGCGCCAGGCCGTCCAGCTGGGGCTGGTCCGCTCCTGGTCGGTGCCGCTGGAGTCCGCCTCGCCCGAACTGGCCCGCATGCCGGGTGGCAACGACCAGCCCGGCAAGGAGGAACAGACATGAACACCCGTCATCTCCACGAGCTCGCCCAGCAGTTGCGCGTCGACAGCGTCCGCGCCTCCGCCGCGGCCGGCTCCGGGCACCCCACCTCCTCGATGTCCGCAGCCGACCTGATGGCCGTCCTGCTGGCCCACCACATCCGCTACGACTTCGAACGGCCCGCCCACCCCGGCAACGACCGGTTCGTCCTCTCCAAGGGGCACGCCTCGCCCCTCCTGTACGCCGCCTACAAGGCCGCGGGCGCCCTCAACGAAACGGAACTGCTCACCTTCCGCAGGCTGGGCAGCCGTCTCGAGGGGCATCCCACGCCCCGTCGGCTGCCCTGGGTGGAGACCGCCACCGGCTCGCTCGGCCAGGGGCTGCCCGTCGGGGTCGGCATCGCGCTCGCCGGGCAGCGGCTGGACCGCACCGGCTACCGGGTCTGGGTGCTGTGCGGCGACAGCGAACTCGCCGAGGGCTCCGTGTGGGAGGCCGCCGAGCACGCCGGGTACGAGCACCTCGACAACCTGATCGCGATCGTCGACGTCAACCGGCTCGGCCAGCGCGGCCCCACCCGCCACGGCCACGACCTGGACGCCTACGCGCGCCGCTTCAAGGCCTTCGACTGGCACACCGTCGAGGTCGACGGCCACGACGTCGAGGCCGTCGACCGGGCCTTCGCAGAAGCCGAGTCCACCGTGGGACAGCCCACCGTCATCCTCGCCCGCACCCTCAAGGGCAAGGGCGTCACCGCCGTCCAGGACCGCGAGGGCCAGCACGGCAAGCCGCTGCCGGACGCCGACGAGGCGATCGCGGAACTCGGCGGCGTACGCGACCTCCACGTGGAGGTGCAGGCGCCGCCGGCCGCCCGCATGCTGCACGCCGTGCAGAGCGGCCACCTGGAACTGCCCCGCTACGACATCGGGGACGAGGTCGCCACCCGCGACGCCTACGGCCAGGCGCTCGCCGCGCTCGGCAACGCCCGCGGCGACGTGGTGGCCCTCGACGGCGAGGTCGGTGACTCCACGCGGTCCGAGTACTTCGGCAAGGAGCACCCCGAGCGCTACTTCGAGTGCTACATCGCCGAGCAGCAGATGGTCGCCGCCGCCGTCGGCATGGCCGCGCGCGGCTGGGTGCCGTACGCCTCCACGTTCGCCGCGTTCCTGACCCGCGCCCACGACTTCGTGCGCATGGCCTCGATCAGCGGCTCCGGCCTCAACCTCGTCGGCTCGCACGCCGGCTGCGCCATCGGCCAGGACGGGCCCTCCCAGATGGGCCTCGAGGACCTCGCGATGTTCCGCTCGGTGTACGACTCGACCGTGCTGTACCCGTGCGACGCCAACCAGACCGCCCGGCTGGTCGCCGCGATGGCCGGCCGTGAGGGCATCCGCTATCTGCGCACCTCGCGCGGGAAGACCCCGGTCATCTACGGGCCCACCGAGGAGTTCCCGCTCGGCGGCAGCAAGGTGCTGCGCGCCTCGTCCGAGGACCGGCTCACCGTCGTCGCCGCCGGGGTCACCGTCCACGAGGCGCTCAAAGCCGCCGACACCCTCGCCGAACAGGGCATCCGCGTCCGCGTCATCGACCTGTACTCGGTCAAGCCCATCGACCGGGAGACCCTGCGCGAGGCCGCCGAGCGCACCGGCTGCCTGCTCACCGTGGAGGACCACCGTGAGGAGGGCGGCCTCGGCGACGCGGTCCTCGACGCCTTCCTCGACGGGCGGCCCGTGCCGCGCCTGGTGCGGCTCGCCGTCCGTACGATGCCGGGCTCGGCGACCCCCGAGGAACAGCTGCACGCCGCGGGCATCGACGCCGAGTCGATCGCCGCCTCGGCCCGGCTGCTGGTGGATCACGCCATCGTGCCGTGACCGGAGCGAGCGAGCTGAGCAGCACGCGGGCCGTGCGCGCCGGCCGCCGCACGGTCGAGGTGCACCGGCCGGACGGGGTCGCCGCCCACCCCACCTGCTGACCACCGCCGCCCGCAAGAAGGACCGCGGTGACCGCCTCCACCTCGACGTGCAGCGCAACGCCTACGCGCGGACCGTCGTAGCCCCCTTCACCGTACGGGCGCTGCCGGGCGCACCGGTCGCCACACCGCTGTCCTGGGCCCAGTTGGACGACCCGGATCTGAACGCCCGCCGCTCAACCATCGCCCACGCGGTCGACCAGGCCCGCACCGGCCCCTGGGCCGAGGTGCCGTCCCGGGGCCGTTCCCTCGGGCCCGCCCGGCGGCGGCTCGACGACCTGCGCGGTTGAGGCTCCCCGGACTTCGAAGGTTTGGCCAACGCCCTTGCGGCCACCCGGTGGTCGAGGTGGCCATGTCGAACACATCACGTACACATTCACGGAACTCTCCCGAGAACAGCGACCGGGCGGACGGTAGGCCGAGCCCCATGGAGGTGCTGCGCCATGCGCGCGCACAGTTCACGGAGCTCACCGGTCTGGCCGCCGAGTCCGTGTCGTCCTTCGAACAGACCGAGGACGGCTGGACGCTCGAGATGGAGGTCCTGGAACTCGCCAGGGTCCCCGACACCATGAGTCTGCTCGCGAGCTATCAGGTGGTGGTATCCGCCGACGGCGAGCTCACCGGGTACCGGCGCGTTCGCCGTTACGAACGCGGGAGGGCCGATCCACGCAGGGGCGGCGGCAGTTAGCCCGCCGCACGCACCGACACCGACACACAGACAAGGAGGGCCGGTCGGCATGACCGTTGTCCCGGCACAGCAGACATCCGGAGGCGGCTCCAGCGGCCTGTACGACGTCCTGGAGCTCGTCCTCGACCGAGGTCTCGTCATCGACGCGTTCGTCCGCGTGTCCCTCGTCGGCATCGAGATCCTGAAGATCGACGTACGCGTCGTCGTCGCCAGCGTCGACACCTACCTGCGCTTCGCCGAGGCGTGCAACCGGCTCGACCTGGAGGCCGGGCCGCGCAAGGACCCCGGACTGCCCGACCTGGTCGGGGAGATGACCGAGTCCGGCGCGCGCGGCAAGTCCAAGGGCGCTCTGTCCGGAGCCGCCGAGACCATCTCGGACGCCTTCCGGCAGGCCCGCGAGGAGGCGCAGACCGAACCGAGCCGGCGCACCCGTAAGTCGACGGCCTCGCGCGGGAAGGAGGAGCAGGAGTGAGCACGTACGTCTACGGCATCGCCGCGGCCGACCACCCCTCGCTCCCCGACGGCATGGGCGGCGTCGGCGACCCCGCCCGGACGGTGCGCATCCTGAAGCGGGGCGAACTGGCGGCGATCGTCAGCGACGCACCCGAGGGGTTGCGCCCCAAGCGCCGTGACCTGCTCGCCCATCAGAACGTACTGAGTGAGGCGGCCGCGGGCGGTCCGACCCTGCCCATGCGGTTCGGCAGCCTCGCACCCGACGACGACGCCGTCACCGGCGTCCTCGAAGAGCGCGCCGACCACTACCGGGAGCGACTGGGCACCCTCGACGGCAAGGTCGAGTACAACATCAAGGCCAGCCACGACCAGGATGCCGTCCTGCACCGTGTGATGGCCGAGAACCCCGAGGTCCGGTCGCTGGCGGAGGCCAACCGCAGGGCCGGCGGCGGAAGTCACGAGGAGAAGCTCCGGCTCGGCGAGATGGTCGCGGCGGCGGTGCAGAGCCGCGAGGCCCGGGACGCCCGGGACCTCCAGCGCGCCCTGGAGCCGGCCGCCGAGGCCGTCAGCGTGGGACCCGAGTCCACCGGCTGGCTCGCCAACGTCTCGTTCCTGGTGGCGCGGGACGCGGCCGAGGTGTTCCTGACCGCCGTGGAACAGCTCCGCACGGCACATCCGCACCTCGAGGTGCGGGTCAACGGGCCGCTGCCGCCGTACAGCTTCGTCGAGCCGGGACCGTCCGAGCCCGTGGGCAGCCGGACGGCCGCCGCCCAGGGGTGAGCACATGGGCCTGATCGGTGAGGTGCTGCTGCTGCCGTTCGCCCCGGTGCGCGGCAGCCTCTGGGCGGTGGGACAGGTGCTCACCGAGGCCGAACGACAGTACTACGACCCCGCGGCCGTACGCGCCGAACTCGCACGGCTGGAGGAGAGGCTGGCCGCGGGGGAGATCGACGAGGAGGAGTTCGACCGGCTGGAGGACGCACTCCTGGACCGGCTGGAGGCCGGCCTGGGGCGTGGCCGGGGGACAGCCGACGGGACGACACCATGAACCGACTGGAACTCGGCCTCGCCCTGGGCATCGCCTACGCCCTGGGGCGCAGGAGCAGGACGAAGGCCCCCGCTGCGACCCGTGCGACGGCGGCCGGCCGCGACCCGGCCGTCGAGCGTCTCGAACAGGAGGTGCGCGCCTATCTGCTGACGCGGGCCCAGCCCCTGCTGGCCGCTGCCGGGCGCAGGCTCGGCGCGCTCAGCGTCAGGCTCAACGACGTCGCCGAGGGCGACAGCCCCGCGCTCGGGCGGGTCGCACTCGCCGTGGGCCGCCATGTCACCCGGAGCCGGACCCGGTCGCTCCCCGCGGCCGGGTCCGAACCCGCACCCCGGGAACCCGAGGAGGGGAGCGGCCCATGACCACCCCAGGACGACTGCCCGAGCCCTACGGTCAGGGCGGCGGCGCCAACCTCGCCGACATCCTCGAACGCGTCCTCGACAAGGGTGTGGTGATCGCCGGCGACATCCGGATCAACCTCCTCGACATCGAACTGCTCACCATCAAGCTCCGCCTCGTCGTCGCCTCCGTCGACCGGGCGAAGGAGATGGGCATCGACTGGTGGGAGACCGACCCGGCGCTGTCGTCCCGCGCCCGCAACAACGAACTGGCCCGGCAGAACGCCGAGCTGCGCGACCGGCTCGCCGAACTGGAGGGTGCGCGCGGCGAGAAGGAGGCACCGTGAACGGACTGCGGTACGTGTACGCCGTCTGCCGCCCCTTTCACGCGGCGCTCGAGGACGGCCCGGCGGGCGTCGCGGGCGTACCGCCCAGGCAGCTGGCGCACGACGGCCTGGTCGCCGTCGTCAGCACGGTCCCGGAGCGTGACTTCGCCGAGGAGCCGCTCCGCGCCCGGCTGGAGGACCTGGACTGGCTGGCTGCCACCGCCCGCGCCCACCAGGGCGTCGTGGACGCGCTCACCGCCGTCACCACGCCCCTGCCGCTGCGGCTGGCGACGGTGTTCCGGGACGACAGCGGCGTGCGCGCGATGCTCCAGGAACGCGCGGACGACTTCCACCGCGCCCTCGACCGCCTCGACGGCCGGGTCGAATGGGGTGTCAAGGTGTACGCCCGGACGGAGAAGGCCGAGCAGGCGGACCGGACGGACCAGACGGGTCGGACGGAGGGGTCCGAGAGGGCTCCCCAGTCCCGGAAACCGGTCTCCGGCCGGGACTACCTGCGTCAGCGCCGGGTCCGCCAACAGGCCCACGAGGAAATGCGGGAGAACACCGAACGGTTCGCACGCCGCCTGCACGAGAACCTTTCCGGATGTGCCGAGGATTTCCGTCTGCACGCTCCGCAGAATCCCGCACTCTCCGGCTCCTCCGGTCGCAATGTACTCAACGCCGCTTACCTTGTGCCGCGTTCCGGGTCCGAGGCGTTCGTGGCAAAAGTGGAGCAGGAGAAAAGCGGAATTCCCGGGGTGCGGGTGGAACTCACCGGTCCCTGGGCGGTGTACTCGTTCAGCGGTGTCGAGGAACGGGAGGGGCCGTGACCGCGGGCGGACTTCAGCACCGCCAGGTCGCCCTGGTGGACCTGCTCGACCGGCTGCTGGCCGGGGGCGTCGTCATCACCGGCGACCTCACGCTGCGCATCGCGGACGTCGACCTCGTCCGTATCGACCTCAACGCGCTGATCAGCTCGGTCGGTGCCCAGGTGCCGGCCCCCTGGACGGAGGAGCCGTGACATGAGCGGCGGACGCAACCGACTCGACCTGGAACCCGACACGGTGGAGCGCGACCTCGTCACACTCGTGCTGACCGTGGTCGAGCTGCTGCGCCAGCTCATGGAGCGGCAGGCGGTGCGCAGGTTCGAAACCGGCGAGCTGACCGAGGACCAGGAGGAGCGCATCGGGCTCACCCTGATGCTGCTGGAGGATCGCATGGCCGAGCTGCGGGAGCGCTACGGACTGCGGCCCGAGGACCTGAATCTGGACCTCGGGCCGCTCGGGTCATTGCTTCCGCGGGAGTGATCGCCGAAGGACCGGAGATCGAAGGGTCACGGAAAATGACGCAGAAACGCGGTGCCCGGGCGGATCAACCGCCCGGGCACCGTCGATTCACCAGCGATACCATCGGCTGCGTCCGCCGGCCGCTGTGGTGCCGCGCACCAGGAAGCCCAGCAGCCAGACGACCAGTACCGCCAGGGCGATCCACCACAGGACCTTCACTGCGAATCCGAAGCCGAAAAGAATCACGGCCAGCAGAAGAACGAGCAGGATCGGAACCATAGTCACACCTCCTGTCATTCATGTTTCCCGAACAGCGGGAATCAGGCCTCTTTTCGGCAGAGAATCTCTCCGTGCAGCACCGAGAACCATCCGTCCTCGTGCCGGCCCCATTCCTGCCAGGCCGCCGAAACGGCCCGCAGTTCCTCCGCGGTCGCATGGCCACCGTCCGTCGCCCGGTCGGCGTACGCCGAGGCGACCGTGCGGTCCGTCCACAGCCCGCTCCACCAGGCCCGCTCCTCGGCGGTGGCGAAGGTCCAGGTGCCGGAAGTGGCGGTGACGTCCCTGATGCCCGCCCGCAGCGCCCAGGACTTCAGGCGCCGCCCCGCGTCGGGCTCCCCGCCGTTGGCGCGGGCGACGCGCTCGTACAGCCCCAGCCAGTCGTCGAGGCCCCGCGAGGCGGGATACCAGGTCATGGCTCCGTAGTCGGCGTCGCGCGCGGCGATGAAGCCACCCGGCCGGGTGACCCGGTGCATCTCGCGCAGCGCCTGCACCGGGTCACCCACGTGTTGGAGCACCTGGTGGGCGTGGACGACGCAGAACGTGTCGTCCGGGTACGGAAGCGCGTGCACGTCCGCGACCGCGAAGTCGACGTTGGTGACCCCGCATGCCCCGGCTGTCGTCCGGGCCTGGTCCAGGATCTCCGCGGCGCGGTCGACGCCGGTGACATGACCGTCGGGAACCAGGGCGGCCAGGTCCGCGGTGATGGTGCCCGGACCGCAGCCGATGTCCAGGATCCTCATGTGCGGCTTCAGCGAGCCGAGGAGGTACGCCGCGGAGTTGGCGGCGGTCCGCCAGGTGTGCGAGCGCAGCACGGACTCGTGGTGGCCGTGCGTGTAGACGGCCGTCTCCTTCGGCATGACGATCCTCTTCCCCTCGTACGGGCCCCCCGGCGTCGCCGCGGGGCGGTACGTGTCACGGTAGGCGATCGCGCCGAATAGTGAGACTCACGTCTTGTCATGTGGACAGGCAGGGTGTCGTGCGCGGGCAGGGGGACGGTACGGGCGCACGTGGTCCGAAGCCGGCCGAGTTCGGCCGAGTTCAGTCGAGTTCGGCCGAACTCGACTGGAGTATCGGCTGGAGTCGGGTGGCGTGAGTCAGTCGGCGGGCAGCGGCCGGTAGACGGTCAGCGCCCCGGGCAGGGCCTCGAGGGTCACCCCGCCCTGGACGGCGGTGACCTCTCCGTCGTAGGCGAGGAGGGTGCCGGGCGCGACGCCGTCCAAGTGCAGTCGCCGGACTCGCAGGGCCGCGTGGAACGGTGAGCGGGACAGCGGGCCCGCGAACGCGGCCGCGATCAGTCGGGCGGCGGGCCCGCGTCCGCCGTGCACGACCCGCACGTCCAGCAGCCCGTCGGCCAGGTCGCAGCGGCGGCCGGGTACCAGGCCCATACGGTGGTAGGTGCCGTTGCCCGCGAACAGCAGCCACAACGGGTGGGAGCGGTCACCGACGCGTACGGCCAGGGGGTGGCGGTCGGCGCGCAGGACGCGCAGGGCGGCGAGAACACCGGCCGGCCAGCCGCCGATCCGGGGGGACCAGCGCTCCCGCTCGCGCACCAGCTCCGGGTACACGCCGAGACTGCAGGTGTTGAGGAAGCAGCCCTGCGTCTCACCCGAGGTGAACCGGCCCACGTCGACCCGGACGGCGTCGCCCCGCGTCAGGGCGCCCACCAGGTCGCGGGGCTCCTCCACGCCGAGGTCCAGCGCGAAGTGGTTCAGGGTGCCGCCCGGGAGCACGGCGAGCGGGATGCCGTGGCGCAGGGCGACGCCGGCCGCCGTGTTCACGGTGCCGTCGCCGCCGCAGACGCCGAGGACGCGGGCGCGGGTGGCCGCCTTCTCCAACTCGGTGTGCACGTCGGGAGGTTCGCACTCCACGATCTCGGCGCCGGGGAGCGCCTCCGTGAGGGCGTGAATCCGGTCCCAGGTCGCCGCGCCCTTGTTCACGACGACCACGAGCCCCGTGCCGTCCTGAAGCGCGGGCGCGGGGGGCTCCGGCGCGGAGGCGGCCTCCGGGGAGCACCGGCGGCGGTCGGTCGGCGGGAGGGGATCGCGGGTGGGGACCAGGCCCCGTACGGCGTAGGCGGCGCCCACGCCCAGGGCCGCGCCCGCCAGGACGTCGCTCGGGAAGTGGACGCCGGTGTAGACGCGGGAGAGGGCGACGGCGGTGGCGAGCGGGGCCACGGCGGCACCCCAGCCGAGTGACTCCAGGGCGACACCGCACGCGAAGGCGGCGGCCGAGGCCGAGTGACCGGACGGAAAGGAGGTGGTGATCGGCTGCCGTTTGAGGCGGCGCACCGCCGGGACCGGATCGAGGACGGGGCGGGGGCGGCGGACCGAGCGCTTGCCGAGGGTGTTGATGGTGGCGGAGGCGAGCGCGAGGGACGCGACCCCGCGGGCGGCCGCGCGGCGGGCGCGGGGGCTGCCGGTGGCGGCGAGGGCGGCGGCGGTGGCGAACCACAGCACGCCGTGGTTCGCGGCGCGGCTGAGGCGGGGAAGCAGGGGGTCGGCACCGGGCCAGTGGCGGGCGGCGACGGCCTCGAACAGGCGGCAGTCGAGTCCGAGGAGGCGGTCGCGGAGGGGGTGGGGGCCGGGGGGCCGGGTGGTGAGGTCGACATCAGGGCTCATGAAGCTGCGGGTACCCCGACGACGGGTTTTCGCCCCACTGCCCGACCCGTCCCCTGGAGGCCGCCGCCCCCGGCCCCCGAAACGGGGTCCGGTGGGCGGAGGCTCAGCGGGACGCGGTGGCGGGGCCCCGCGAAGGGGTGCAGGGGAGGCGGTCCCCGCCGGGTCGAAGGACGGAGCTCTCGGGGAGCTGCTGCTGAACCTCCGTCAGGCGGCCACGGTCGGCCATGAGCCGACTCCCGATGCCAGGCCGCCCGACCCGGCTGAAGAAGTTCGAGGAGCCCGGCCCGCCACCGGAGCCGCGCGCGGGCAGCACACCACCGTGCGGGCTCGAGGGCGTCCGCACGGGCATCCGTGCCGTCACCGTCAGGGAGTCGAACCCACCGGCTCACGGGACACGTTCGACGTCGAGGTCCGCTACGGCGAACGCGTCGCAGTCCTCGGCTCCAACGGCTCCACCGAGTCGCACTGTGCACCGGAGCCCCGGCAGGCGCGCACAGGCACACACGGGCGCGCGCCGACCGCCGCCTACGCCCAGCGCAGCAGCGCACCCACCCCGCCGACCGGCCCCTCCTGGCCCCTGGCGGCCGTCACCGAGACGGCGGCTGCTCCGGTCTCCACCACGGAACGCAGCAGAGCGTCGTCCGCGCGGGCCGGCCAGGCATGCTCCTCGCCCACCGCCTCGAGGTCGGTGCGGCGCACCGCGACCTGGTCCGGGCCCTCGCCGATCCACACCTCACGACGTGTGTCCGGACCCTCCGGATTGATCAGGAGTTCGTCGATACGGTGTTCGCGTGCCGCCTCGATCACCGCCGGCACGCCCTCGACGGCGCCGGAACGCCCCTCGTCGTCCGGGGCCCGGGCGGCCAGGAAGCGCTCCAGTTCCTGCTCGGCGCGGCGCTGCACATGCCCGGCGCGGATCTGCTCCACCTCCTCGTCCAGCAGCCGGCTGCCCGCACCGTGCGTCGTCTCGGCCACCTGGTCCTGGAGCCGGCGCGGCAGCCGCTCGTGCACGGAGTGCCTCTCGCGCTCCTCGCCGACGAGGACCACCAGGTCGGCGCCGGTCTCCTCCTGGCAGACGGCGAGCGCGTCCGCGATCTCCGCCGCGTTGTGCTCCCAGGTGTTCTCCACCCGCAGCTGGAAGTGGCGTACCGACCAGTCGCCGCTGCTCGTACGGTGCAGCGGATGCTGCTTCCCGGTCACCGACCCGGCCTGACGGCTGCCCAGGGCCCCGCGCAGCTCGAACTCGGCGCCCTTGCGGTCGATGTACGCCACCACGCACACCGGTTCCTCGTTCGCGAGCTCCAGCAACGGTGCGGTGTGCGGCAGCGTGGCCCACAGCGCGGAGGATCCCTGCGGCGGCGCGGCCAGCGGAGGATCGAGTACCACCTCGCCCGCATGGGCGAACAGGGCCCTGCCGTGCGGCTCGGGGGAGTGGGCCAGGTCCTCGACAGCGGACTGCACGGCCCGGCACGTCGGCTCGTCCGCACCCTGCTCGGCGAGGTCCCGGTACAGGGACTGAGCGGTCAGGGAGCGTTCGTGAGGCGTGGACTCGGTATGCCGGGAGGTGTCGACGTATACGGAGGCCCAGGGGCCGGGGTGTTCGTACAGTGGATGGAGAAAGGCGAGATCCATGGCTCCCTCCCGGATGCCGCTCGGGGTAGTGCTTTCGCCGGGCGGGTACCCGGACCGCACCGACGAACACGACGAGCGGGGTACCACGATGACCGGAGTCGACCCGGGCCGGCTGACCGACCAGCAGCTCATGAAGGAGCTGGAGACGATCCACCGCACGCGCCACGACACGCTGCTCTACGGCTCGAACGACGCGCTGCGCGCGCACAACGACCGGATGGCGCAACTGGAGGGCGAATACCTCCGCCGCAATCCGCGCCGCCTGACCACGGCCGGCCGCACCCGCGACGGCGCCAGGGAACGCGGCACCTGCGAAGAGACCCAGGAAGCCGAACCGACCCGCTGACCGGCCGCCCGTGCGAGAACCCGCCCAGCGACCCCCTTGGGCGCCGCGGGGCGGGTTCTCGCACGGTTTCTTCCGCCCGGTCGGGCGATGGTCATGTCCGCCCGGTCGGGCGACGGTCATGAGGGGTGTTTCCGACGGTCGTGTCAGACGGTCCACGCCCGTCGTCACCTGTCTGGTGGCACTCGTTCAGGCGCTGCCGCCGGCGAACTCCGTCACGATCGCCTCGTCGAACGCCTTCAGGTCGTCCGGCTTCCGGCTGGTGATCAGCACATTGCCGTCGCGGTCGATGTGCACCTGCTCGTCGACCCAGGTGCCGCCCGCATTGCGGACGTCCGTCTTGAGACTGGGCCACGACGTCAGGGTGCGGCCCCGGACGACACCGGCCTCGATCAGCGTCCACGGGCCGTGGCAGATCGCCGCGACCGGCCGCCCCCGGTCGAAGAACGCGCGGACGAAGGACACCGCCTGCTCGTCCGTCCGCAGGAAGTCGGGGTTGGCCACCCCGCCCGGCAGCACCAGCCCGTCGAAGGACTCGGCCGGCACCTCACCGACCACCGCCTCCACCGGGAAGGTGTCCGCCTTGTCCAGGTGGGTGAACGCCTGCACGTGTCCCGGCTTCGTCGACACCAGGACCGGCTGGTGGCCGGCGTCCTTCACCGCCTGCCACGGCTCGGTGAGTTCCACCTGCTCCACGCCCTCCGGCGCGGTCAGGAACGCGATACGCATGCTCTTCACAGTCCTTTCTCTGCCTGTGCCTGTCACACGGCCTGGTCCTGCGCCTGCCACACGGCCTCGTCGCCCGTCGCCGCCCACGCCTTGCCGTCGCGCGCCCGGCGCCGTCCGGCCCGGAGACAGCGCAGCAGCTCCTCGCCGTAGGGCAGGGCCACACAGGCGCCGATCGCCGCGGTGATGCCCATGACATAGCCCCGTGGTAGCGGTCGCTGTCGCCGTACCAGCCGCCAGGCGCGCGCATCGCCCCGGCCGCCCCGCAGCAGCGACCGCACCTGGTCGGAGTGCAGGCACCCGAGCGCCGTGAGCGCCGCGAACGGCAGCGACTCCAGGAAGCTGTGGATGTGCTGCTCCACCGGCTCGACCTCACGGCCGCTGTCCTCGGCGGTCCGCACGTCCCACAGCGCGGTCGCCTCGTGCACCGCGGTCCCGGCCAACTGCACGCACAGCAGCAGCGGGTTGACCTCGTAGCGCAGGGTGAGCGCGATGGGTACGCCCAGCTCGGTCATCATCAGCGCGTGGATCAACGACTCCTTCGTACCGGAGGTGTCCTCGATCCTGGTGCGCCGGTGCATCACCCAGTCGGCGAGGCCCGGCGCGAACCAGAACGGCAGCAGCCCGTACAGCAGGTACCGGGTCGTCGCGTCGCCGACGTCCACGGTCGCGCCGTAGGCGCTGACCCGGCCGGCCCTGCCCCGGCGGATCACGGGGTCACCCGACCGGCCGCGCTCATACCGGCACCCCGCCGCGCCCGCCTCCGGGTTCGGCCCGGCTGATGTCCGCGAGGGCCGATGCCGGGTCCTGCGCGACCGCCAGGTCGCCCAGGCTCACCACGCCGACCGGCCGACCGTCCTCGACGACCGGCAGCCGGCGGACGGCGTGCCCGCGCATCAGCTCCACGGCCGTGGACACCCGATCGCCGGGGCCGATCACCACCGGGTCGGCGGTGCACGCCGCCCGGGCGCTCACGGTCAGCGGGTCGGCGCCGTCCGCGACGGCCCGCAGCGCGATGTCACGGTCCGTGAGTACGCCGACGACGTGCCCGTCCTCGGCGACCAGAACGTCCCCGATGTCCTCGGCGCGCATCAGCTGCGCCGCCTCCACCAGGGTCGCGTCCGGGAGGACCGCCACGACGCCCGGCGTCATGACCTCCCTGACGAATTGGGCCATGGTCTGCTGTCCTTTCTGCTCTCCCCGGTCGGCGGGGGTGGGTGGGCGCGTCAGCGGGACCGACGCCCGCAGTACCCGCACGCCGGACGCCCATGCGCCGGCCCGCCCCTCAGCCGCCCACGATCGCCTCGGCCAGTTCCTGGGCGTTGGCGTAGCGCGCCGAGCGCGGCAACCGCTCCAGGGGCGCGACGAGCGCGTCCGGCGCGTGATGACGGCGCAGGGCGTCGATCAGCTCGGGCGGGCGGCCCGGGAACGCCGTACGCCCCAGGATCCGCGCCAGCTCGAAGCGCACGTCGGCCACGGACCGCGCGCCGCCCGGAATCACCGGACCGGCCCACACCGCCGGGTCGTCGTCGGCGGTCGGCTCGGGATCGTGCCACTCCTCGGTCCGCGTCGGGTGGCCGGAGCGCAGCAGCCCCTGGAGTTCGTGCTTCATCTCGTCGTCACGGTGGACGTTCAGCCGGTCGCTGCCTCGCTGCATGAGTCCCTCCATATGTCGCGTGGCCCCCGCGTGTACCCGAGGGGCGGCCATCGACACGGCCGTGCGGCAGGTGATGGTCCGCTTCCGGCCGTGTCCGGTCCCGATACGGCTCCTTACGTCCTTACGACTCCTTGTCGCCGCGTCCGGGCAGGAACTCCTGCACCTTCGCCTTCAGACCCTGGCGGATCATTCCGGTCCGGTCCGCGTCGCCCTTCAGGATCGAGGCCGCCGTGGCCTGCATCTGCTCCCAGCTGGCGTGCGGCGGGATCGGCGGCACCGCCGGGTCGGTCAGGAACTCCACGACCGCCGGGCCGTCGGCCTCCAGCCCCGCACGCCAGCCCGCCTCGACGTCCTCCGGCTTCTCCACCCGGATGCCGGTCAGGCCCAGGGAGCGGGCGAACGCGGCGTACTGCACGTCGGGGATCTCCTGCGACGGCAGGAAGGACGGGGCGCCCTCCATCGCGCGCATCTCCCACGTCACCTGGTTGAGGTCGTGGTTGTTCCACACGCCCACCACCAGCCGCGGATCCTCCCAGCGGTCCTGGTACTTCGCCGCCGTGATCATCTCCGCGAGGCCGTTCATCTGCATCGCGCCGTCACCGACCAGCGCGATCACCGGCCGGTCGGGATGGGCGAACTTCGCGCCGATCGCGTACGGGACCCCGCTGCCCATCGTCGCCAGCGTCCCGGACAGCGACCCCCGCATTCCGGGCCGCATCGTCAGGTGTCGCGCGTACCAGTTCGCCACCGAACCCGAGTCGGAGGTGACGATCGCGTTGTGCGGCAGCAGCGGGTCCAGGGCGCGGGCCACGTACTCGGGGTTGATCGGGTCCGCGGACAGCTCCGCCCGCCTCTGCATGACCTCGTGCCAGCGGGACACGTTCGCGCACACGGTCTCGAACCACTCGCGGCCGCGGTCCTTGTCCAGCAGCGGGATCAGACGCTGCAGGGTCGCCTTGGCGTCGCCGACGAGGTTCACCTCGTACGGGTAGCGCATACCGATCATGTGCGGGTCGATGTCGATCTGCACGGCCCGCGCCTTGCCGAAGTCCGGCATGAACTGCGTGTACGGGAAGGACGAGCCGATGGTGAGCAGGGTGTCGCAGTCGCGCATCAGCTCGTACGACGGGCGGGTGCCCAGCAGACCGATCGAGCCCGTGACGTACGGCAGCTCGTCGCTGAGCACGTCCTTGCCGAGCAGCGCCTTGGCCACGCCCGCGCCCAGCAGCTCGGCGATCTGCTGCACCTCGGTCACCGCGTCGGCCGCGCCCTGGCCGATCAGGACGGCCACCTTGTCGCCGGCGTTGAGGACCTCCGCGGCCTTCTCCAGGGACCCCTGCGAGGGAACCGCCGTCCACGCGCTGCGGCCGAGGCTCGAGGGGACCATCTTGAACTCGTGCGTCGGCGGCGAGTAGTCCAGCTCCTGCACGTCACCGGGGAGGATCAGCGCCGTGGGGGCACGGCGCGCGTACGCCGTGCGGATCGCCCGGTCGAGGACGTTCGGCAGCTGCTCGGGGACCATCACGGTCTCCACGAAGTCCGAGGCCACGTCCTTGAAGAGGGTGTGCAGGTCGACTTCCTGCTGGTAGGAGCCGCCCATCGCCGTGCGGTGGGTCTGGCCGACCAGCGCGAGCACGGGCACGTGGTCGAGCTTGGCGTCGTACAGGCCGTTGAGCAGGTGGATGGCGCCGGGTCCCGAGGTGGCCGCGCACACGCCGAGACGTCCGCTGAACTTGGCGTAGCCGACCGCCTCGAACGCGGCCATCTCCTCGTGCCGCGCCTGCAGGAAGCGGGGCCGGTCCTCGGCGCGGCCCCAGGCGGCGAGCAGGCCGTTGATGCCGTCGCCGGGGTAGCCGAAGACTTGCTCCACGCCCCACTCGCGCAAGCGCGCGAGGACGTGGTCGGCGACCTTGGTGGCCATCGGGAACCTCCCGTGGGAAGAGGGGGCGTACGGATCGCACCTGTCGAGTCACCCGGCCGGTGCGGGGAAAACCTGCCGCCGGAACGGGGCGGGGAGACACGGGAGGCGCGCCAGGCCTTCGGGCGCGGCGCTGCCGCCGGTCGCCGGGTGACCGGGTCCCGGCGGACCTGCGAAGCCGTCGAGAACCCGGGCGGGACGGCCCCCGGGCGGTGCGCCGAGGCGGACCGCAGGGGATTGGGAAGACCGGTGTTTGCGGTGCATGCGCCCGGGCAGGCGCGACTCAGTGCTTCGGACAGGAGGCACGTCCGTGGGAGCGGTGGATCACGCCACGGTGTGCCCTGTCGCACTTCCGCCTCCCCTCCCACGGTGACCGTCCACCCAAGGCACCAGCAAGGCACCAGCAAGGGAGTTGCGACGCACCATGCAGAACCGAGCTAGCGTGAAGCACCACCCCCACGACGACGCCCCCGACACCTCGGAGGCCTTCCGCAGGCTCGCCTCACTCCCCCCGGGCCCCCGGCGCGACGAGCTCCGCGACGAGATCGTCGAGGCCTGGCTGCCCATGGCCGAACGGCTCGCGGGCCGCTTCCGCAGCCGCGGGGAGAGCTTCGAGGACCTGCGGCAGGTGGCGTTCCTCGGCCTGATCAAGGCCGTGGACCGGTACGACCCCGAGCGCGGGCACGCCTTCGAGAGCTATGCCGTCCCCACCGTCACAGGAGAGATCAAGCGGCACTTCCGCGACCACATGTGGACCCTGCATGTGCCGCGCCGCGTCCAGGATCTGCGCAACCGCGTCCGCTTCGCGGTCCAGGACCTGTCGCAGACCGTCTCGGGCCGCAGGCCCACCGTCGCCGAGATCGCCGAGCACGCCAACATGAGCGAGGAGGACGTGCTGGCCGGCCTCGAGGCCCTGGAGAGCTTCACGGCGCTCTCCCTGGACGCCGAACTGCCCGGCAGCGAGGACGGGTACTCGCTCGGAGACTCGCTCGGCTCCCCCGACCCCGCGCTCGACACCGTCGTGGACCGCGAGGCCGTCAAGCCCCGCCTCAAGGCCCTCCCGGAGCGCGAACGCGCCATCCTGTACATGCGCTTCTTCGACGACATGACCCAGAGCAGCATCGCCGAGCAGCTCGGCATCTCCCAGATGCACGTCTCCCGCCTGATCAGCCGCTGCTGCTCCCGGTTGCGCGAGCAGGTGATGCGGGACGCCGTCTAACCGACGGGGCGCAGCGCCAGCGCGATGTGACGGGACATCATGTCCATCGCCTGTGCCTCCGCCATCGAGAACGCCGGCCGGGCCCCGCTGCGGAACAGCGTGAGCACCCCCCGCACGGTGTCCCCGTCGGTGAGCGGCACGCACAGCAGGGACGTCACGTTCGCACGGATCAGGACAGGGGCACCCGAGGCGTCCCGCCCGAACGCCTCCGGGTCCTCCGGCCGCAGGACCGAGGACCCGCCGCGCGCCGCCTCGACGACCAGGGGGCACCCGGCGGGGTCCTGCGCGGCCAGCGCGTCCACGTCCGCACCGGCCGGCCCCAGAACCGTCGTACGGCTCAGGCGCCCGCCCCCGGCGTCCGCCACCACCCAGTCCGCGAACCGGCCGTGCAGCACCCGGGCCGCCCGCTCCAGGGCGGCCCCGGTCGGCGCGGTGAGCAGGGCACTTGTCATCGCGTCCAGCAGGTCCATCAGCGCGACGTGCCGGGAGGCCTCGGTCAGGTCCGGGACACCGCCGGGCGGAGTGTGCTCGCCGACCGCAGGCCCCCGGGTGTCCGCGGGCTGCAGCACCACCATCACCGCCGTGCGCGGCTCCCCGCTCGGACGTACCGCGACCAGCGTGGCCCGCACCGGCACCGAGGGATGCTGCGGCAGCCGTACCGTCATGCTGCGGTCGCCCTCGCCGCGCGCGACCGCGGCCGTCTGGGAACGGAACGCGGCCCGGTGGGCGTGCGCCAGCAGCCCGGTCAGCGGGCGGCCCGTCGCATAGCCCGCGCGGGCCCCGGTGAAGGAGATGGCCGCGAAGTTCAGCCGCCGCACCACCGTCTCGCGGTCCACCAGCGCGACCGGCACCGGGAGCCGCTGGAAGAGGGTCTTGAGCAGCTGCTGTTCCTGGCGCTCGCCGGAGCCGGCCGCGGCGGCCCCGGTGCCCGTGGACAGCCGCTCGTACCACGGCCACAGCTGACCGGCGACATGGTCGAGTTCGAAGATCGCCGCGTCGAGCACCGAGGGGAGGTCGCCCCTGGGTATGGCGCGGGCCGCCTTGAGTTCCGCCACCCGGCGGACGAAATCCGCCAGCTCTTCACCGTATTCGTCCGTCTGCGCCATGCGATGAACCTAACCCGGACGCGCGGCTGCCCGAGAGCCGCAGGGGTGCCTGCCGAGGGTGCGCAGACGGAACCAGCCAGGTCGGCACGGTCGCCGTTTCCCACCGGAGTGTGCGGGCAGCCGCCCGAAGAGGAGGTGAGGAATGCCGGAGACCGCACAACTCGCGTACCACCCGGGGCGTTTCCGCCTGCCGGCCGAATCCCCGGAGTCCGCCCTCCCGGGACGCCGGCTGTCGGAACTCGTCGAACAGGCCGCGCGGTGCACCCCCGACTGCTGCGGCGCCAGCACCACGGTCGTCGAAGGCGGTGGCGAGGCCGGGACGGACCGGCCCGCCGCCGTCACCCACCCCGATCTCGTCCCGCTCGTCACGGCGCAGCTCCGCGGCGACGACGGGCCGATTCCCGTGGCCCTGGAGTCGGGGGAGCCGGTCCACGCCTGCGACCTGCTGCACGACGAGCGATGGCCGGAGTACCGGGCCCTCGCCCTGGACGCCGGCGTACGGTCCAGCGTCACGCTCGCCTTCCGCCGGTCCGGACTGGCGGTCACGCTCAGCCTGTACAGCTTCCGGCCCGGGACCCTGGAAGGCGCAGCGCACGGCCCCGCCCGGGTGCTCGGCGACCTCGCCGTGGGCTGCCTGGTGCGCGACCGCTCCTACCGTGCCGTCCTCACGGAACTCGACCAGCTCGGCGCCGCCCTGCGGTCCCGGCCCGTCGTCGACCAGGCGTGCGGCATCGTGATGCACGTCCTCGGGTGCGACGCCGAGACGGCCTTCCACGTCCTGCGCCGCGTCTCCCAGGGTGCCAACCGCAAACTCTCCGACGTCGCCGCCGTCGTCGTCGACAAGCGGGGCCGTGGCCTGGAGCGCGAGCTGGCCTCGCTGGCCGGCTGACGCGTCCGCCGCGCGGCCGGCCGTCACCCGTACGGTGGTGCCGGTCGCGCGAATGGGGCACGGCCGCGCGCGGGCCTCGGCCGGACGGGCTGTCATGGGAGGAACCCGGCCGAAGGAGCCCGCCCCATGCGCAGCAGTGTCCGCGTCCTGTCCGCCGCCGCTCTGACCGGTGCCGCCCTGGGGGCCGTCGCCCCGTCCGCGTCCGCCGACTCGTCCGCCGACGTCACCCCGCGCTCCGTCGCGCCCGGCGGCACGGTCACCGTGTCGGTGTCCTGCGAAGGGGGCGGCGCCGGTCTGCCGGACGCCATCGACGGCGCCTCTCAGGCCTTCGAGGGGGGCAGGGTCCGGCTGCACCGGGTCGACCGTGACGACGGCGACTGGACCGTACGCCGGGGCGGCGCCCGCTACAGCGGCACGGCCCGCATCCCGGCCGGCGGGAGCGTGGACGCCGTGGCCGGCATGGCCGGCCGCGAGGCGGAGTGGGGCGTCTTCGGACGGTGCCCCGGTGGCCCCGGCGGCCGGGAAAGACGGTGGACCGTCTCGTTCACCGTGTGCCGTGAGGGCCACGGTCACCACGGCGACGGGGACGACCCACCGGGCGGAAGACGGCACGAGGAGGGGCGGACGCAGCAGCAGGGGGAGGGCCGGTCAGAGCAGCAGGACGGCCACTCCAAGCAGGGAGAAGGCCAGTCCAAGCCGCAAGGTGATGACCAGAGCAGGCAGCAGGGTGACGGTCAGTCGCAGGGGTCCGGTAGGCAGCAGGGTTACGGACAGGGCAGGCAGGGTGACGGTCAGGGCAGGCGGGGTGACGGTCAGTCGCAGGGGTCGGGGCGGCAGCAGGGCGACGGCCAGTCGCAGGCGTCGGGGCGGCAGCAGGGTGACGGACAGGGCAGGCAGGGTGACGGTCAGTCGCAGGGGTCCGGCAGGCAGCAGGGTTACGGGCAGGGCAGGGAGGGTGACGGTCAGTCGCAGGGGTCCGGTAGGCAGCAGGGTTACGGGCAGGGCAGGCAGGGTGACGGGCAGGGCAGGGAGGGAGATGGTCAGTCGCAGGCGTCGGGGCGGCAGCACGGCGAAGGTCGGGACAAGCAGGCCCCCGGCAAGCGGCAGGACCAGGAGAAGCAGGGCGCGGCCCAGCCTCCGGTCGGCGCCCAGCACGGTGTGCACGCCGGTGAAGGCGGTGCCTTCGCCGGTTCCGTGCCCGCCCTGGTCGCCGGCGGCCTCCTGATCGCGGGCGCCCTCGGTGCCGCGGTCCACCGGGTCTGGGGGCGGGCGCGGTCCGGTCCCGTCTGAAGCCGCGCCCGCGGGCCGAGCGCCTGACCCTGTGATCCGGGCAACCCGGCCGCACGCCCATGACCGGCCCGGACCCGGGGTACTCAGAGCCCGAGGGCGTCTTCGACACCGTAGAGGAGCAGGAGTACGGCAGCGGGCGGCGGCCGCGGGTCGAGGGCGTGGAGCGAGCCGGGACACGGCGGACCGGCGACGGCACCAGGGACTGCGCGGAGGCACGCATGCGGCGGACGGATCCGGAAGGGCACGGCCCCGTCCGCTTCGGGCCGCCCCTCCCCGAGCAGGGGCTGCCGCTCCTGCCGGGCCTGTCCGCGGCGCTCGCCGAGGCCGCCGACCACGACGCCTCCGGCCCCTCCGGACCGCCTGCCCTCCTCGACGCCGCCAGCGGCTACTTCACGCGGCGCGGACTGCCCACCGAGCCCGACGACGTCGCCGCCGCCCCCGGCGCCCCCACGCTCTTCGTCGCCGTCACCGCCGCGCTCGGCGGCGACGTACTCGTGCCGCGCCCCTGCCCCGCGTGGTGGGTGCCCCAGGTACGGGCGCTCGGACGGTCCGTGTTCCATGTGCCGACGCCCATGGAGTGCGGCGGCGTTCCCGACCCGTACGCCCTCCTGGAGACCGTCCGCAGAATCCGCACCGAGGGTGGCGACCCCCGTCTGCTCGTGCTCGCCGTCGCCGACGACCCCACCGCCACCGTCGCCCCGCCCGAACTCGTGCACGAGACCGTCGAGGCCGCCGCCGGCGAGGGGCTGCACCTGGTCAGCGACGAGACCTGGCGCGACACCGTGCACCGGCCGCACGACACCGTGCTGCTCAGCCCCGCCGAGATGCTGCCGGACCGGGTCACCGTCGTCACCGACCTCGCCGGGCCGTTCCTGCCACCGGGCTGGCCCGCGGCCGTCGCCCGCTTCCCGGCCACCGCCGACGGTGCCGGACTGCGGGCCCGCGCCCTGGACGTGCTCACCGCGCTCGGCGCCCGGATCGCGGACCCGGTCGCCGCCGCGGCCGCGTACGCCCTGGACGAGCCCGCCGACGTCACCCAGCGCCTCACCGCCGGCACCGCGCTGCACGCGCGCGTGGCCGACGCCGTGCGCCGGGCCGTCGTCGCGGCGGGCGCCCTCGCCCTGCCCCCGCAGGCCGGGCGCCACCTCTACGCCGACCTGGAGCCGCTGCGCTCCGCGCTCGACGCGCGCGGCGTCGGCGACGCACAGGAACTCGAGGACCTCCTCACCGCCCGGCTCGGCATGCCCGCGCCCGGCGGCCACCGCTTCGGCGACGACCTCGCGGCGCTCCGCGTCCGTCTGTCCACCGGCCCCCTCCTGGGCGCGACCGCCGGGGAACGGGCGCAGTGCCTCACCTCACCGGAGCCGCTGGAACTGCCACACGTACAACGCGCGTTGACCCATGTGGGATCCGTCCTCGACGATCTCCGCGACGACGCTCAGCGATGGGAGCCTCCCCGATGACGCAGCAGCCCGAGTCGACCACGAGCACTGTTGCGGCACACCGGGACACCGGTGAGCCCACGCCCACTCCTGTGCTGAGCCGGGACCGCGCGCAGCTGGTCGCGCCGCTCGCAGCGCCCCGCCCCCTCGGCGAGCGCCGTATCTGGCCGCGCTCCTTCACGGACCGGCTGACCGCGCCCCTGCCCGGCCTGGGAGCGTTCGCCCGCTTCGCCCGCGAGGGCGCGGTGCGGCCCGGCCCGGAGGGCCTGAAGGACATTCCCCTGCTGCCCTATGAGCCGGGTCCGCTGCCGCGGGTCGATGCGCGCACGGTCGCCGTCTCCTGGGCCGGCCACGCCAGTTGGGTGGTGCGGATCGGCGGGCTGACGGTCCTCACCGACCCCGTCTGGTCCCGGCGCATCCTCGGCACACCCGCCCGGATCACGCCCGTCGGCATCGGCTGGGACGCCCTGCCGCACGTCGACGCGGTCGTCATCAGCCACAACCACTACGACCACCTCGACGCCCCGACCCTGCGCCGCCTCCCGCGCGACACGCCGCTGCTGGTACCGGCCGGGCTCGCCGCGTGGTTCCGCCGCCGGCGGTTCACCTGCGTGACCGAGCTGGACTGGTGGGAGGCCGCCGAGGTCAAGGGCGTCCGGTTCGACTTCGTGCCCGCCCACCACTGGTCCAAGCGCACCCTGACCGACACCTGCCGTTCGCTGTGGGGCGGCTGGGTGCTGACGGCGCCCGACGGACACCGGGTGTACTTCGCGGGCGACACCGGGTACGGGCACTGGTTCCAGCGGATCGGGCAACGCCATCCGGGGATCGACCTGGCCCTCATGCCGATCGGCGCCTACGACCCGCGCTGGTGGCTCAGCGACGTCCACTGCGATCCGGAGGAGGCGGTCCGGGCGACGCTCGACCTGGGCGCACGGCGGATGGCGCCGATGCACTGGGCCACGTTCGTGCTGTCGGCGGAACCGGTCCTCGAACCGCTGACCCGGGTGCGGGCGGCCTGGGCGAAGACCGGGCTGCCCCGCGAGGACCTGTGGGACCTGCCGGTGGGGGCGTCACGGGTGCTGGAGTGACCCGGAACCCGGGACTCACGAGGTGGCGGCCCTGCGCATCCGGCGCCACAGACCGGGTGCCGCGCTGATCACGACCGTCAGCACGACCGCCGCCACCACACCCTCCCACGGCTCCGGGAAGAGCGAGCCGCCCAGGATGCCGATCAGCTGGTACGTCACCGTCCAGGCGAGACAGGCCGGCGCGTCGCCACGGGCGAACTCCCGCAACGGCATACGGGCCAGCAGGCAGGCGAGCATCACCGGGACACGGCCCGCCGGGACCAGCCGGGAGAGGGTGAGCACCGCGGTCCCGTGCTCGTTCAGCTTCTCCTGGGCCTGGGTGAGCCGGTCCTCGGGTGCGCGGCCGCGGAGGTTCTCCAACCAGCGGGAACCGTTCTCGGACCGCATGCCGCGCCGCCCGAGCCAGTACAGTGCGATGTCCCCGAGGAAGGCCGCGAGCGCGGCGACGACGAAGACCATCGCCAGGGAGAGGGGCGCGGTCCGGTGGAAGGCCACGACCGCCGCGGAACTGACCAGCGCCCCTGTCGGCACCACCGGCACCAGCGCCCCGATCAGCACCAGCAGGAACAACGACGGGTAGCCGACGGCCTGCTGGGTGGACTCCGTGGGCACGAGGGTGGTCGTGGCGGCGAGATGCATCACCGGGCGGCCTCCAGGCGGGCGCTCTCACCGTGGGACAGCAGGTGCACCTCGACGTCCGGGGCGTACCGGGCGGCGAGGCGGGCGAACTCGGCGCCGGGTGCGTGGAATTCGTGGGGGCGCACGGCGTCCATTCCGATCGGCCAGTACGTGCCGTGGTGCACCGGCACCGCGCTGCGCGGCGTCAGCCGGGCCAGTGCCCGCGCCGCCCGCCCCGCGTCCAGGTGCCCCTCGCCGAGGTACGGCCCCCAGCCGCCGACCGGCAGGAGCGCCACGTCGACCGGCCCGACCTCCTCGGCCATCGACGGGAACAGAGCGGTGTCGCCGGCGAAGTACGTCCGCGCGACCCCCTCGACGACGAACCCGAGGGCGGGGGAGCGGTGCGGCCCGAGCGGCAGCCGGCGCCCGTCATGCCGTGCGGGCACCACCCGTACGACCAGGTCACCGACCCGCACCCGGTCCCCGGGCACCACCTCCGTGAGCCGCAGACGGCCCAGCCTGCGCAGCCCCGGCACCTGGGCCGCGGCGCCGCGCGGCACCAGCACCCGGGTGCCCGGGGCCAGCCGGGCCAGCGACGGCACATGCAGGTGGTCGGCGTGCAGATGCGACACCAGCGTCACGTCCGCGACCGCGGCCTGGGGCGGCGGCGGGGCACCGCGGCGCCGCCGCAGATGCGCGAGGCGGCGCGCGAACAGGGGGTCGGTGAGCACCCGTACGCCGGAGTCCTCGACCGTGCAGGTGGCGTGACCCCACCAGGTGACCTCCACCGGCACTCCGTTGCCTCCTTCGCGTGACTCCCCCCGAGCCTACGGGCAGGGGTAGGGTCTGCGGCGAAACCCTGAGGTGAGGGGGGAGCCCATGGGAGAGGCGCACGGCACCGCCGGCGCGCGCGACGCCTGCGACCGGCCGGGCACGGTCCGGGTCACGGCGATCGCCAGCCTGACGCCGCTCGAGGAACTGGACGCGGACCCCTTCCTCGTCGACTCCCGCAGCCAGCACGCGATGTGCGCGCGCTGGGCGGCGGAGCAGGGATACGTGGTGACGCGGGAACTCCTCGTCCGTGGCCTGCGCCCCGACCACCGCGCGCTGTGGACGGACGTGGAGGCGGGTCTGGTCGACCTGTTCGTCGCCCCCAGCCGCCGCGTCCTGGAGCGGGCCCTGACCTCGGTGGACGAGTTCACCGCGGAGTGCGCCCGGCGAGGCGTCCGCGTCGAGACGGTCGGCCGCGCGGAACCGTCGTACGACGCCCGGATGAAGGCCCGCGTCCACCGTCGCCTGTCGCTGCCGACGGCGGGTTACGACGGCCGCTGACCGGGGGGTCCGCGTGCTGTGACAAGGTGGGGCGGATCCGAGAGGGCCATGGGGCCGCAGGACCGTGACATGAGGTGAGCGGGGCGTGGGGCACGGGCGTTGGCGGAGGGTGCTCAGCGGTGCGGGGCGCAGCGTCGCCGTGTGGGCCGCCTCCACCGCCACCCTGCTCCTGCTCGCCGCCGTCCTGCCCGACTTCCGGCTGGAGTCCCCCGGGGGTGACAGCGCGACCCGTATAGCCGTCACGGCCGCCGCCGGTGCCGGGGTCTTCGGTCTGCTGTCCTCCCTGGTGTGGCCGCTGCTGGTGCGGCTCCTGCTGCTGGTCCCCGCCCTCGTCCTCGGCCTGCTCGTCTTCTTCCTCAACGGCTCCCTCCTGCTCGTCGCCCTCCGCGTCACCCCCTCCGGCGACGCGGAGGCCGCCCCCGAGACCGCTGTGGTGGTCGCCGCCGCGATGTCGGCCGTCGCCTCGGCCACCGGTGCCGCCCTCGCCGTACGGGACGACGACGCGTACCGCAGAAGGCTCCACCGGCTCGCCGACCGCAGCCGCGCCGACGGACGCTGCGGCCAGGTCACCCCCGGCACGGTCTTCGTCCAGCTCGACGGCCTCGGACACGACGTGCTGCGTGCGGCCGTCGGCAAGGGACTCATGCCGACCGTCGCCTCCTGGCTCGCCCCGCGCGACGGCCGCGGCCCGACCCACCGGCTCACCGCATGGCGCACCGACTGGTCCAGCCAGACCGGCGCCAGCCAGCTCGGCATCCTGCACGGCTCCAACCACGACGTCCCGGCCTTCCGCTGGTACGAGAAGGAGACCCGCGAGATCGTCGTGTGCAACCGTCCGACGAGCGCCGCGGAACTCCAGCGCCGCGCCGTCGAGCGGACCGGCGACGGCGGCCTGCTCACCGTCGACGGCGCGAGCCGCGGCAACCTGTTCAGCGGCGGCGCCGACCAGCTCGCCCTGGTCCTGTCCGTCTCCGCCCGGCGGGGCAGGGAGAACCGCTCCCGCGCCGGCTACTTCGCGTACTTCAGCGATCCCGCGAACGCGGTACGCACCGCCATGTCGTTCGCCGCCGAGGTCGCCCGCGAGATCGGCCAGTCCACCCGGGCCCGGTTGAGGCGACAGCGGCCGAGGGTCGGCCGCGGCGGTCTGTACCCCTTCGTCCGCGCCTTCGCCACCGTCGTCGAACGGGACGTGGTCGTCGCCGCGGTGATCGGCGACATGCTCGCCGGGCGCAGCGCGATCTACGCCGACCTGGTGGCCTACGACGAGGTGGCCCACCACTCGGGGCCGCACAGCCGTGACGCCGAGAAGGTCCTGCACCGGCTCGACCGGTCCCTCGCGCTGCTCGCCCAGGTCGCCGAGCACGCGCCGCGTCCGTACCGGATCGTCGTCCTGTCCGACCACGGGCAGAGCCCCGGCGAGACCTTCCGGACCCGGTACGGGCTCGGCCTCGCCGATCTGGTGCGCGCCGGCTGCGGTCTGAACGTGCCGCGCAAGGTCGGGCGCACCCACAGTGGGGCGGAGGCGCGCGCCGCCGTACGGGCCGCGCTGCGCAGGCCGGTCGAGGAGGACGGCGAGCACAAGCGGGCCTCCCGCCGCCACTCGGAGCCGATCGTGCTCGCCTCCGGCAATCTCGGCCTCGTCTCCTTCCCCGACGTGCCGCACCGGATGAGCAAGGAGGAGATCGACCGCCGCCACCCCGCGCTGCTGTCCACGCTCGCCGACCATCCCGGCATCGGGTTCGTCCTCGTCCGCAGCGAGGAGCACGGAGGGGTGGTGCTCGGCGCGTTCGGCGCCGAGATCCCGGTGGACCGCCTCGCCGACGAGACGGGTCCGCTCACGGGCTTCGGGGCGGGTGCCGCCGACGCCGTGCGGCGCACGCACTCCTTCCCGCACGCCGCCGACATCATGGTCAACTCCTGGTACGACCCGGTCGAGGGCGAAGTCCTGGCGTTCGAGGAGCAGATCGGCTCCCACGGCGGGCTCGGCGGCGCCCAGGGCCGGCCCTTCCTGCTGTGGCCGGTGGGACTGTCCGCCCCGGCGGAGGAGGGCGCCGAACTCGTCGGCGCCGAGCAGGTCCACCAGGTCTTCCGTCGCTGGCTGCGCGAGTGGGACGGCCCCCAAGTACCACTGCCCCTCTCCGAGGAGGAGGACGAACGCGCCGCCTGACGACGAACCGGAGGCCGACGCGGAGGGAAACCGGGTCCGCGGGGGCCGGGTGTGATCGGATGGGAGCGACGGAACCCCGGCAACGGGACCCCCATCGAAAAGAAGGAAGAACCGTGGCAACCACGCGCACCGCTCACACCGTCTGGGAAGGCAACCTGCTCGAGGGCAACGGCGTCGTCACCTTCGACTCCTCCGGCATCGGCCAGCAGCCGGTGTCGTGGCCGTCGCGGGCCGAGCAGGCGAACGGAAGGACCAGCCCCGAGGAGCTGATCGCCGCCGCCCACTCCAGCTGCTTCTCCATGGCGCTGTCGCACGGCCTGACCGGCGCCGGCACCCCGCCCACCAAGCTCGAGACGAAGGCCGACGTCACCTTCCAGCCGGGTGAGGGCATCACGGGCATCCACCTGACCGTCGAGGGCACCGTCCCCGGTATCGACAACGACGCGTTCGTCGCCGCCGCCGAGGACGCCAAGAAGAACTGCCCGGTCAGCCAGGCCCTGACCGGTACGACGATCACGCTGGACGCCAAGCTCGCCTGACCCTCGTGTTCGCGAAGGTGCCGCGCTTCCCGCCGAGGGGGCGCGGCACCGCCGTTTTCCGGGTACTCGGCCTCGCGTCGGGGCCCCCGGGTCGTGCACCTTGACAAGGGGTCACTCAAGTTTTGTGATGGGGTCGGGGAAGGCGCCCGTGCGGAAGGGGACGGCGATGACACGCGCGGTCGGGATCGATCTGGGGACGACGAACTCGGTGGTGGCCGTGCTGGAAGGCGGTGAGCCCACCGTCATCAGCAACGCCGAGGGTGCGCGGACAACGCCGTCGGTCGTGGCCTTCGCCAAGAACGGCGAGGTACTGGTCGGCGAGGTGGCCAAGCGGCAGGCCGTGACGAACGTCGAGCGCACCGCGCGCTCGGTCAAGCGGCACATGGGCGACGCGCACTGGCGTTTCCCGGAGCAGGGATCCGTGGACGGCACCCGCTTCCGGGCCCAGGAGCTGTCCGCGCGCGTCCTGCAGAAGCTGAGGCGGGACGCCGAGGCGTATCTGGGCGAGGACGTCACCGACGCCGTGATCACCGTGCCCGCGTACTTCGACGACGCCCAGCGGCAGGCCACCAAGGAGGCCGGGGAGATCGCGGGGCTGAAGGTCCTGCGGATCATCAACGAGCCGACGGCGGCGGCCCTCGCCTACGGCCTCGACCGCGGCGAGGAGCAGACCGTCCTCGTCTTCGACCTCGGCGGTGGCACTTTCGACGTCTCGCTGCTGGAGATCGGCGACGGAGTGATCGAGGTCAAGGCCACCAACGGTGACACCCACCTCGGCGGTGACGACTGGGACCAGCGGGTCGTGGACCACCTGGTGAAGCGGTTCAAGGGCCAGTACGGCATCGATCTCGGCGCCGACAAGATGGCGCTGCAGCGGCTGCGGGAGGCGGCGGAGAAGGCCAAGATCGAGCTGTCCGCCTCCACCGAGACGACCGTCAACCTGCCGTACATCACCGCCTCCGCCGAGGGGCCGCTGCACCTGGAGGAGAGGCTGACCCGCGCCCGGTTCCAGGAGCTGACGGCCGACCTCCTGGATCGTTGCCGGGCGCCCTTCCACCAGGCGGTCCGGGATGCGGGCGTGGAGCTGTCCGCGATCGACCATGTGATCCTCGTCGGCGGCTCCACCCGGATGCCCGCGGTCACCGACCTGGTGCGGGAACTCACCGGCAAGGACCCGCACAAGGGCGTCAACCCGGACGAGGTCGTGGCGGTCGGCGCGGCCCTCCAGGCCGGTGTCCTGCGCGGCGACGTCAAGGACGTGCTGCTGCTCGACGTGACCCCGCTGTCCCTCGGCATCGAGACCAAGGGCGGCATCATGACCAAGCTGATCGAACGCAACACGACCATTCCGACGCGGCGTTCGGAGATCTTCTCCACTGCCGAGGACAACCAGCCGTCGGTCGGCATCCAGGTCTACCAGGGCGAACGGGAGATCGCCGCGTACAACAAGAAGCTCGGTGTCTTCGACCTGACCGGGTTGCCGCCCGCGCCGCGCGGGGTGCCGCAGATCGAGGTGACCTTCGACATCGACGCCGACGGGATCATGCACGTCTCCGCGAAGGACCTGGCGACGGGCCGCGAACAGAAGATGACGGTGACCGGCGGCTCGGCGTTGCCCAAGGACGAGATCGACCGGATGATGCGGGACGCGGAGGAGTACGCCGAGGAGGACCGCAGGCGCCGGGAGGCGGCGGAGACGCGCAACCAGGCGGAGCAGCTCGTCCACCAGACCGAGAAGTTCCTGCGGGAGAACGACGAGCGGGTGCCCGCGGACACCAAGGGCGAGGTGACGGCGGCGGTGACCGAACTGAAGGACCTGCTCAAGGAGGGCGCCGACACGACGGCCCTTCGGGGCGGCGTGGACAAGCTCGCCACGGTCGGCCAGAGGATGGGCCAGGCGATGTACGCCCAGTCCCAGCAGACGTCCCCTGACGACGCTCGGCAGCACACGGCACCGCGGGAGGAAGAGGGTGTGGTGGACGCGGAGGTCGTCGACGAGGACAGGGACACCAAGGGGGGCGCGGCCTGAGCCCGCGCTCGCCGCCGGGCACGGTTCGGGCGGGCACGGCGGAGCGGCGCCGGCGGCGGGCGCGGGGTGCCTGTCCGGTGGGGACGGCCGGGACGGGCGGCGGGTGTCAGGGCTTGCGGGCCACTCCGGCGTACACCGGGACGATGCCCTCCTCCTGGGCCGTCACGTCCTCCGGGTCCGGGCGCCAGCCCGAGACCGGGATGATGCCGGGGCCCAGCAGGTCCAGGCCGTCGAAGAAGCGGGCGAACTCGGTGACCGAACGCGGGAAGAACGGTGTGCCGCTGTGGCGGAACAGGGCGGCGGCCTTCTCCACCGCCTCGGCGTTGAGGTCGGGGGTCACCTGCGACACGACCAGGTGGCTGCCGGGGGCGAGCGCGTCGGTGTAGTGCTTCAGCAGCCCGTACACCTCGTCGTCGAGGTAGTGCGTGAGTGCCACCAGCGACAGCGTGACCGGCTGGGCGAGGTCCAGGAAACCGGCGGCCCGGGTCAGGACGGCGTCCGGGTCCCGGACGTCGGCGTGAAGGTAGTCCGTGCGGCCCTCCACCGTCCCGCGCAGCAGTGCCTCGGCGTGCCGCAGCACGATCGGGTCGTTGTCGACGTACACCACCCGCGCCTCGGGCGCGACCGCCTGCGCGACCTGGTGGAGGTTGGGCTCGGTCGGGATGCCCGTCCCGATGTCGAGGAACTGCCGCATGCCCGCCTGGGCCAGCGTCCGCGTCGCCCGGTGCATGAACCGGCGGTTGGCCCGCGCCCCGCGCCGTACGGCCGGGTCCGCGTCGAGGATCTTCCGGCCCAGTTCCTCGTCCACCGGGTAGTTGTCCTTGCCGCCCAGCCACCAGTCGTACACCCGTGCGGGATGGGGTCGGCTGGTGTCGATGCGGGTGGGCGCCGCCTCCGGTACGGTCGTCATGCGGTGTTTGTAGCAGCCCGGGACCCCGCGGGTCCGGAGCATGATGGACCGATGTGGGGATTTCGCGTGGAGCCAGGGGCGATCCGACGAGGGCCGACAGCCCGGAAGATCGACCGGTGCACTGGGATTTCCGCAGGTGAGCGCGGTCCTGCGGGGGCGCCGGGCGCGCTGCGGCCGGGCCGCGGAGCCTCTGGACGGCGGCGTAGGATCTGGCGTGAACCTGCCGCTCCGGCGGGCCGCGCGGAAGCCTGTGCTAGAAATGTCGCATGGCGAGCGGAAACGCTCGATTTCGGCGCATACCGATGCGGTCCTTGATCGGCAGAAGTCCACGAAGCGTCGCCGGGCAGGTTTTCGTCCTGCAGGTGGCGCTGGTCGTGCTGCTCGTCGTCTGCGCCGTGGTCGCCCTCGTCCTGCAGTCGAAGCGGGACACCAGCGCTGAGGCCAGGCGCCGTTCGATAGCCGTCGCACAGACCTTCGCGCACTCTCCCGGCGTCCTGAAGGCGCTGCAGGCCCCCGACCCCACGAAAGTGCTCCAGCCGCTCACCGAGGCCGGACGCAAGGCCGCCGGCGTGGACTTCATCGTGGTCATGGACACCAAGGGCATCCGCTACACCCACCCCCTGCCCAGCCGCATCGGCAAGCGGTTCGTCGGCACGATCGGCCCCTCGCTGAAGGGGAAGGTCTACACCGAGACCGTCCACGGCCCGCTCGGTCACGAGGAACAGGCCACCGTTCCCATCGAGAAGCCCGACGGCAAGGTGGTGGCCCTCGTCTCCGCCGGCCTGAAGGTCAAGAACGTGACCAACGAGGTGAACCGGCAGCTCCCGATCATTTTCGGCGCCGGGGCCGGCGCGCTCCTGGTGTCCACCGGCGGCACGGCACTGGTCGGCAGGCGGCTGCGACGGCAGACCCACAGCCTGGCCCCCGACGAGATGACCCGCATGTACGAGCACCATGACGCGGTGCTGCACTCGGTGCGCGAAGGGGTCCTCATCATCGGCGGCGACGGTCGGCTGCTGCTCGCCAACGACGAGGCCAGGCGGCTTCTGACCCTGCCCCTGGACGCCGAGGGACGGCACGTGTCCGAGCTGGCCGCCCTCGAACCCGCGACGATGGCGCTGCTCCTCTCCGGGCGCGAGGCGACCGACGAGGTGGTCTTCGCCGGGGAACGCCTGCTGGCGGTCAACCAGCGGCCCACGGACCGTGCCGGAGGTCCCAAGGGCACGGTGGTGACCCTGCGCGACTCCACCGAGCTGCAGGCGGTGTCCGGCAGGGCGGAGGTCGCGCGGGAGCGGCTGAAGCTGCTCTACGACGCCGGACTGGGCGTCGGCACCACGCTCGACGTGGTCCGCACCGCCGACGAGCTGGCCCAGGTCGCCGTCCCCCGCTTCGCCGACTTCGTCACCGTGGACCTGGCCGACGCCGTGCTGCACGGCGAGGAACCCGGCCTCACGGCCACGGACATGCGGCGCACCGCCGTGCGCGGCGTCCGCGACGACCACCCCCTCTACGAGAGGGGCCGGCTGTTCGACTTCGTGCCCTCCACGCCCCAGGCGCGCGGCTACGGCACCGGCCGCGCCGAGCTGGTGACCGACCTGGCGACCGCCACGGACTGGCACACGCAGGATCCGGAGCGCACCAAGGAGGTCGTGGACTACGGCATCCACTCCCTCATCGCCGCCCCGATCCAGGCCCGCGGTGTCGTCCTCGGCATGGCCAACTTCTGGCGCTCCACCCAGCAGAAGCCCTTCGACGAGGAGGACCTGTCGCTGGCCGAGGAGCTGGTGGCCCGTGCCGCGGTCAGCATCGACAACGCCCGCCGTTACACCCGCGAGCACACCCTGGCGGTCACCCTGCAACGCAGCCTGCTGCCGAGGGCCCTGCCCGAGCAGAGCGCCCTCGACGTCGGCTACCGCTACGTGCCGGCCCAGTCGGGCGTGAGCGGAGACTGGTTCGACGTGATCCCGCTGCCGGGCAGCCGGGTGGCGCTGGCCGTCGGCGACGTGGTCGGCCACGGACTGCACGCCGCCGCGACCATGGGACGGCTGCGGACCGCGGTGCACAACTTCTCCGCCCTCGACCTGCCGCCCGACGAACTGCTCAGCCACCTCGACGACCTGGTCGGCCGCATCGACCAGGACGAGGCGGGCACCGAGACGCCCGCGGGCGTGGCGGGCGCCACCTGCCTCTACGCGATATACGACCCCGTCACGCGCCGCGTGGCCATGGCACGCGCCGGACACCTGGCACCCGCGCTGGTCCACCCCGACGGAGGCGTCACCTTCCCCGACGTGCCGCCCGGGCCGCCGCTCGGCCTGGGCAGCATGCCCTTCCAGACGGCCGAGCTGGATCTCCCCGAGGGCACCCAGATCGTCCTGTTCACCGACGGCCTCGTCGAGGACCGCACCCGCGACCTGGACGTCGGCATGGAGCTGCTGGGCGACGTGCTCGCCGGTCACCCCGGCCGCTCGCCCGAGGAGAGCTGTCAGGCCGTACTGGACCAGCTGCTGCCCGGGCGGCCCAGGGACGACGTCGCCCTGCTCATCGCCCGCACCCGGGCGCTGCCGGCCGACCGGATCGCCGACTGGGACGTCCCGCCCGACCCGTCCGCCGTCGCCGGGATGCGCGTCGCCCTCTCCCGCAAACTCGACGAGTGGGACCTGGCCGAACTCGGCTTCGGCATGGAACTCGTCCTGAGCGAACTCGTCACCAACGCCATCCGCTACGGCTCCCCGCCGATCCACGTACGGCTGATCCACGACGACAGGGCGCTGGTCTGCGAGGTGGCCGACGGCAGCAGCACCTCGCCGCACCTGCGCTACGCGGCGGCGACCGACGAGGGAGGCCGGGGCCTGTTCCTGGTGTCGCGGATGACCGAGCGCTGGGGCACCCGGTACACGCCGCAGGGCAAGGTGATCTGGGCCGAACAGGCGCTCCCCGGAGTGACCGGGACACCCGCGCGGAGATCGCCCGACTCGGACGCGGACCTGCTGGACATGTGGGCGGACGAACCGCTGTGACGGCTGCCGGCCCCTGCGGTGCCGGTCAGAACCTGTCGCGGTACTCCCGCAGGATCTCCCGCGTACGCGGCACGGAGGCCGCCCTCGCCGCCATGTGGTCCAGGACCTCCAGGTGCAGGGCCACCTCGGTGCGTGAGTCCAGGTAGAGGGCGCCGGTCAGGTACTCGCTGTACACCATGTCGGGCAGCTCCGGCTCCGCGAAGCGGAAGAGCACGAACGGCGTGTACGTCCCCGGGTGCGGGCCGGAGGCGTACTCCGCCACCTGCAGGGTGATCGCCGGGTTCTCGGAGGCCTCCAGGAGGCGGTCGAGCTGGTCGCGCATCACCTTGGAGCGGATGCTGACCGGGCGCCGCAGCACCGTCTCGTCCATGATCACCCACAGGTGGGGCGGGTCGTCCCGGGTCAGCAGCTCCTGCCGGGCCAACCGCAGCGCCACATGCCGGTCGATGTCCTGGGGCCGGACCTGACCGACCGTCCCGGCCTCCAGTACGGCACGCGCGTAGTCCTCGGTCTGCAGCAGCCCGGGCACGAAGTGCGGCTCGTAGGACCGGATGATGCGGGCGGCGCCCTCCAGGCTGACGTGCAGGCTGAACCAGTCCGGCAGCACGTCGTGGTACCGCTGCCACCAGCCGGGCTCGTTGGCCTCCTCGGCCAGCCGCACGAAGGAGGCGATCTCCTCCTCGCCCACGCCGTACGCCGTCAGCAGCACCTGCACGTACGGGATCTTCAGCGCGACCTCGGCGGTCTCCATGCGCCGCACGGTCGCCGGCGCGACGCGCAGCACCCTCGCCGCCTCCTCGCGCTTCAGCCCGGCGGCCTCCCGCAACTCCTGCAGCCGCCGCCCGAGCACCACCTGCCCGACGGTCGGCGCAGCCCGCCGCTCGCTCACGCCACGCCTCCCCTACGCGCCGAGGTACGCGAGCAGTGTGGCATGTTCGAGCGGAACGCCGGTGCGATTCCACGGTGCGCAAGCGCCGGGTGGCCGGAGTCGGGCTCCTGTGCGGGTGCCGGTACGGATGACGCTGGAAGGGAGCCGTCAGAAGCTGAGTGACCGGAGGTACTTCACCGTCGCCGGATCAGCCGGCAGGAACGTCTCGATGGCCAGTTCCGCGACCGTCACGTCCATCGGCGTGTTGAACGTGGAGATGGACGACACGAAGGACAGCACCCGGCCGTCGTGTTCGATCCGCATCGGCAGCGCGAAGTACGGGACCTCCTCGGCCTCCTCGCCCGCTCCGGATGCGGAGTCGGTCCGCTCCGGGAGCGGGTACGCCGCCACCTCCTCGTACAGCGCGCGCAGAGCCGGCGAGCGCTGCAGCGCGATCTGGCGCTGCATCTGCGCGAGCAGGTGGCCGCGCCACTCCACCAGGTTGCGGATGCGCGGCGCCAGGCCCTGCGGATGCAGCGTCAGACGCATCGCGTTCATCGGCGGGGAAAGCAGACGGTCCGGGACGCCCTCCAGGAACATCGCGATGCCGCGGTTCGCCGCCACCACCTCGTACGTCGCGTCCACCACCAGCGCCGGACAGGGCTCGTAGCACTGCAACAGCCGCTCCACACCCGCCCGCAGCGCGTCCATCGACGGGTCGTCCAGCGGCGTCTCCGGGTAGTGCGGGGCGTAACCCGCCGCCAGCAGCAGCGCGTTGCGTTCGCGCACCGGCACGTCCAGATGCTCGGCGAGGCGCAGCACCATCTCCTCGCTGGGCCGCGACCGGCCCGTCTCCACGAAGCTGATGTGCCGGGCCGACGAGCCCGCCCGCAGCGCCAACTCCAGCTGGCTGACCCGCCGCCGCTCCCGCCAGCCGCGCAGCAGCGGGCCGATTCCCTGCTCGGCGGGGGCGGGTGAGCAGGCGACGGGTGAGGACGCGACAATGGTCATACAGAGGACCGTAGTCGAGGAGTGGTGCATGTACGACCGGCTGAACCCGTCCTGGGAGGCGACCGCGATCTACCGCTCCCGGGTGCGCGGGTCGCTCCTCGGGGGCGCCGTGGGCGACGCCTTGGGCTACCCCGTCGAGTTCTCCTCCCTGGACCGCATCCGCGCCACCCACGGGGCGAGGGGCGTCACCGGTCTCGTACCCGGCGGACAGGGCACCGTGGGCCACGTCACCGACGACACGCAGATGACCCTGTTCACGGTGGAGGGCCTGCGGCAGGCGCACGGGCGCGAACGCCGCAAGGGCATCGGCGGCGGCTGGCCCCGGCTGGTGCGGGACGCGTACGGCCGCTGGTTCGACACCCAGCGCCTGCCCGGCCCGCCCGCCGACGCCGTCGGCCTTGCCGCGCAGCAGTGGCTGTACGCACGTCGCGCCCCCGGCAACGCCTGCCTCTCCGGCCTCGCCCAGGACTTCGTGCCCGACCCGGGCGCGGAGCTGGGCCGCCCCGGACCGGTCAACTCCGACTCCAAGGGCTGCGGCGCGGTCATGCGCTCCGCGCCGTTCGGTCTCGCCCGGGTACCGGCCGGCACCGCGTTCCTGATGGCCGCGCTGTGCGCCCAGACCACCCACGGCCACCCCACCGGCTACTACTCCGCGGGCGCCTTCGCCGCGATCGTCGCGCATCTGGTGGAGGGCGACTCCCTGGAGGGCGCGGTGCTGCGCGCCCTGCGCCTGCTCGCCCGTCACCCCGGCCACGAGGAGACCACCGCCGCCCTGCGGCGCGCCCTCGACCTGGCCGCCGAGGGCTCGCCGACCGCCGGGAAGGTGGAGACGCTCGGCGGTGGCTGGATCGGCGAGGAGGCCCTGGCCATCGCCGTCTACTGCGCCCTGGCCGAGCCCGGCGTCCGGGCCGCGCTGCTGCTGTCCGTCAACCACTCCGGCGACAGCGACTCCACGGGCGCGATCTGCGGCAACCTTCTCGGCGCCCTGCACGGCGACCACGGACTGCCGCACGAGTGGCTGGAACACGTCGAGGGCCGGGCCGAGATCACCGTCCTGGCGGACGACTTCGCCGCGGAGTGCGTACGACGCTGAGGGCGTGTGTCACTCGGCTCGGAGGGCACGGCCGTGCGTACGGGGCCGCACGGAGGGGATGTGACAGGGTGGGGCCGTCCCCGCGTCACGTCGTACGGAAGGAGCCAGGTCATGCCCGTCGAACCACTGTCGCAGAAGGAGATCGAGGACCGGCTGGCGGAGCTGCCCGGCTGGTCCCTCGAGGACGACCGGATCGCCCGCTCCTACCGGCTCGGCTCCCACTTCGCGGCGACCGCGATGGTCGTGCACATCGCCCGGGTGCAGGAGGAGCTGGACCACCACTCCGACCTCACCCTCGGCTACAACACCGTCTCCCTGACGGTGAACACGCACAGCGTGGGCGGCGCGGTCACCGACCTCGACTTCGAACTGGCCCGCAGGGTCGAGGAACTGGCGCCCGGCCACGGCGCGCACTGAGCGGACGGCACGGGTGCCGGACTACGACGAGGAGGCCGCGGAGTACGACGCGCTGCGCGGCGGCGAACCCCGGGCCGCGGCGGCGGCCGACGCCGTGGTCGGACTGATACCCGAGGACGCCGGCCGACTGCTCGACGTGGCCTGCGGCACGGGCATCGTCACCCGGCGGCTCGCGGCCGCGCGGCCCGGGCTGCGGGTCGTGGGCGTGGACCTGGCGTACCGGATGGCGTGCCGGGCCGCCGCCCGGCTGCCCGGCGCCGTGGTCCTCGCCGACAGCCGCCGACTGCCGTTCGCGGACGGGGCGTTCGACGCGGTCACCAGCGTGCGGCTGCTGCATCTCCTGGACGGTCCCGAGGCCGTACGGGCCGTGCTGGCCGAGTGCGCCCGCGTGCTGCGGCCTTCGGCGGCCCGCCGACCGCGGCGCACCTCTTTTTTGCCGTACCGGCAACAGAAGTGGCCCCCTCGCGGTGCGTCGGCGCAGGCTGGCGAAACCGAGAAGAGAGGGTGATCACCATGGCGCACGACCACCACCGTCACCACACCGACGTCGACTGGGCCGCGATGGCGCCACTGCTGGAGTCGCAGGCCGAACTGCTCGCCCCCATGTACCGCCGGATCGCGGGCTGGCTGGGGGAGCGCGCTGCGCGGCCGGGGCTGATCGTCGACGCGGGCAGCGGGCCCGGAACCGTCGCCTGCGTCCTCGCTCAGGCCTTCCCGGACGCGCGGGTGGTGGCGGCCGACGCGTCCGAGCCGTTGCTGGAACGCGCCCGCATGCGAGCCGCCCGGCTGGGGCTGGCCGACCGCTTCAGCACCCTGACCGGCGAACTCCCGGGTACGCTCGCCGAGTTGGAGTACCCGGCGGACCTGCTCTGGGCGAGCCGCAGCCTGCACCACCTCGGTGACCAACGTGCCGCACTCGCCGCTTTCGCCGATCGGCTCGCTCCCGGCGGGGTCCTGGCCCTGCTGGAGGGCGGTCTGCCCTCGCGTTCGCTCCCCCGTGACATCGGCATCGGACGCCCGGGGCTGGAGGCCCGGCTGGACGCGGTGGAGACCGAGCGGTTCAACGCGATGCGCGCGGAACTGCCCGACGCGGTGTCGGAGTCCGAGGACTGGGCCGCACTCATGACCTCCGTCGGGCTGCGCGCACCGGTGACCCGCACCTTCCTGTTCGACCTCCCCGCCCCGCTCTCCGACGAGGCCCGTGCCTGTGTCGTCACCGAGTTCGAGCGCCGTCGCGACAAGCTCGCGGACGCCCTGGACACAACGGATCGCGCCACTCTGGACCGCCTCCTGGATCCGGACGACAAGGCGAGTCTGTACCACCGCCCCGATGTCTTCGTGCTGGAGGCGCACACCATGCACACGGCCGTGCGGGCTCGACCCGGGGAGCACTCCACGTGACGGACTACCCGGCGTTCACCGGGTGGGCGTCACCGGTCGCGCCCGGCCGCGTCGAGACGCCGTTCCGGGAGAGCCACGGCAGCTCCCGCGCGGTCATCTCCGCACCGTCGACCAGATCGCGGACTCGATCGTCTGGACGATCCTGCAGCCGGCGGGCGCCGACGCCGACACGGTGGTCGTACGACCGATCGGCCGGCGCGGGTGATGCGACCGGGCACCCGGTGGCGGGCGCCACGACGACGGCCCCGGTCGCGCGGAACGCGGCGGGGCCGTCGGACGGTGCGGGGGCGACGGGCGGCGTCAGCCCATGTCGAACGTCGCCGGGTCCGGGCCGAGGCGACGATCCTCGTTCAGCGCGCTGATCGCCGCCATGTCCTCGGTGTCCAGCGAGAAGTCGAAGACGTCGATGTTCTCCCTGATCCGCGCCGGGGTCACGGACTTCGGAATCACGATGTTGCCGAGCTGGAGGTGCCAGCGCAGCACGATCTGGGCCGGGGTGCGGCCGTGCTTCTGCGCGATGGCCACGATCGCCGGAACCTCGAGGAGACCCCTGCCCTGGCCGAGCGGCGACCAGGCCTCGGTCGCGATGCCCTGCTCCGCGTGGTACTCGCGGGCCGCGTGCTGCTGCAGATGCGGGTGCAGCTCGATCTGGTTGACCGCCGGGATGACGGACGTGGCGTCGATCAGCGTCCGAAGGTGCTCCGGAAGGAAGTTGGAGACGCCGATCGCCCGGGCGCGGCCGTCCGCGTGGATCTTCTCGAAGGCCTTGTAGGTCTCGACGAACGTGCCCCGGGACGGCAGCGGCCAGTGGATCAGGTACAGGTCCACGTACTCGAGGCCGAGCTTCTCCAACGACGTGTCGAAGGCGCGCAGCGTGGCCTCGTACCCCTGGTCGCTGTTCCAGAGCTTGGTGGTGATGAAGAGGTCCGCGCGCGGGACGGCGGACGCGGCGACGGCCTTCCCGACACCCTCCTCGTTGCCGTAGATCGCCGCCGTGTCGATGCTGCGGTAGCCGGCCTCCAGTGCGGTGGTGACCGCGCTTTCCGCCTCGTCGTCCGGCACCTGCCAGACACCGAAGCCCAGCTGGGGCATCTCGATGCCGTTGTTCAGGATGATCGGGGGGACCTTGCTGCTCACGAGCTCTCGATCCTTCAGTCGTCGGGTGGTGCTCCTATCGTCAACGATCACCACCTTACGTGCATTCCTGACCGGCGGGTTCCCCGCGAAGCCCTGACGGCAACCACGGAATGACCAAGATCACGCCGGCTCGGACGCGGGCCGCGGCGACCGTCCGGCTGCGCCGGGCTCAGGTCCTGTACAGCGCCTCCACCTCGTTCGCGTAGGCGTTCTCGATGGCCTTGCGCTTGAGCTTCAGCGACGGGGTGAGGAGTCCGTGCTCCTCGGTGAACTGGTGGGCGAGTATGCGGAACGTCCGGATCGACTCCGCCTGGGAGACCAGCGTGTTCGCGGCGACCACCGCGCGCCGCACCTCCGTCTCCAGATCCGGATCGCGCACCAGCTGGGCCGGGGACAGCTTCGGCTTGCCCTGCATCTGCAGCCAGTGCTCGACGGCCTCCGAGTCCAGGGTGACGAGCGCGGCGACGTAGGGGCGGTCGTTGCCGACGACGATGCACTGCGCGACCAGCGGGTGGTCCCGTACGCGCTCCTCCAGCAGCCCGGGTGAGACGCTCTTGCCGCCGGAGGTCACCAGGATCTCCTTCTTGCGCCCCGTGATGGTGAGGTAGCCGTCCTCGTCGAGGGAGCCCAGGTCGCCGGTGGCCAGCCAGCCGTCGTGCAGGGTCTCGTCGGTGGCCTTGGGGTTGTTGAGGTAGCCCTGGAAGACATGGGCGCCGCGCAGCCAGATCTCGCCGTCGTCCGCGATGTGCACGGTGGTGCCGGGGATGGCCTGGCCGACCGTGCCGTAGCGGGTGCGCTCGGGTGGGTTCGCGGTCGCCGCCGCCGTCGACTCCGTCAGTCCGTAGCCCTCGTAGATGTGCACGCCGGCGCCCGCGAAGAACAGTCCGAGCCGGCGGTCCATCGCCGAGCCGCCGGACATCGCGTGCCGGACCCGGCCGCCCATCGCGGCGCGGATCTTGGCGTACACGACCTTGTCGAAGAACTGGTGCTGCATGCGCAGGCTCGCCGACGGGCCGGGGCCGGTGCCCCACGCCTTCGCCTCGAGCGCGTCCGCGTATCTCACGGCGACCTCGACCGCCTTCTCGAACGGCCCCGAGCGGCCCTCCTTCTCCGCCTTGCGGCGGGCCGCGTTGAAGACCTTCTCGAAGATGTACGGCACGGCGAGGAAGAACGTCGGTCTGAACGCGGCCAGATCGGGCAGCAGAGCCGTCGCGTTGAGCTGCGGCTGGTGGCCGAACTTGACCCGGCCGCGGATGGCCGCCACCTGGACCATCCGCCCGAAGACGTGCGCCAGCGGCAGGAACAGCAGGGTCGCCGCCTCGTCGCCCCGTTTGGAGTGGAACACCGGCTCCCACCGCTGGATGACCGTGTCGGCCTCGAACATGAAGTTGCCGTGCGAGAGGACACAGCCCTTGGGCCGGCCGGTGGTGCCGGAGGTGTAGATCACGGTCGCCACCGTCTCCGGGGTGACCGCCTGCCGGTGCCGGTGCACGACCTCGTCCTCGATGTGCGCGCCCGCGTCGTACAGCTCCTGCACGGCGCCCACGTCGAGCTGCCACAGCCGGCGCAGTTGCGGCAGCCGGTCGATGACCGTGGCGACCGTCATCGCGTGGTCCTCCTGCTCCACCATCGCGGCCACCACTTCCGCGTCGTGCAGCATCCAGAAGACCTGCTCGGCCGACGAGGTGGGGTAGACGGGGACGACCTGGGCGCCGATCGCCCACAGCGCGAAGTCGAAGAGCGTCCACTCGTAGCGCGTACGGCACATGATCGCGACCCGGTCGCCGAAGCGGACGCCCTGGGCCAGCAGGCCCTTGGCGAGCGCCAGCACCTCGTCGCGGAACTCCGCGGCGGTCACGTCCCGCCACCGGCCCTGCTCGTCCTTGCGGCCGAGGGCGACACGGAGCGGATCTTCCCGGGCATACTCGAAGACGACGTCGGCCAGGCCGCCCACCGGCGGCGCCGACGCCGACGGAGGGTTGGTGAACTCGCGCAATCCCCGCTCCCGGCTCCTCGGTACGCCTGCGGGACGCTCCAGCCGGTCAGGCTCGCTGGTGGCGCTCCGCACAGCGCCGTGAAAGCTACCCCACCACGGGATCGGGCGGGAGAGGCGGAAAAGCCGGGAACTCCTCACAAACGCACAGGTCAGCCACGGAAAATGCGAGCACAAGGGGAAGGGGCGGACAGAACCCCTTACGGCGGCGTAAGTTCCGGTTCCGTAATCTCCACGGAATCTGTACGGCGCGGTTACCGCCCCCCACGTCCTACTGGCGAGTAGGGGCGGGGCGGTGGCCGGTACCTTCCGCCGACCGCCGCCCCCGGCGGTCACCCCAGCGGTACCACTGTCTCCTTCAGCGTCCGTGGCGCCGATCCCGTCACTCGGCCCGGGGGCCGCCGCGCCGGTACCGGCACGGCGGCCCCCGTCACCGCCGGTGCAGCCGGTCGCCGCCTGCCAGGATCGCCGACGCCAGCGCCCGGGCGGCGTCGTGGGCCGGGCCCCGGCGTTCCGGGTGGACCAGGACGAAGTCGACCTCGCCCAGGTCCGGCAGGCCCGCACGCTCGGGGATCCGGACGAGGCCCGGAGGGACGAGGTCGCGGGAGTGGGCCATCACGCCGAGTCCCGCGCGGGCCGCCGCGATCAGGCCGTTGAGGCTGCCGCTCGTGCACGTGATGCGCCAGGCGCGGCCCTGACCCTCCAGGGCCTCCAGGGCGCGGGCGCGGGTGATGCCCGGCGGCGGGTAGACGATCAGCGGAACCGGGCGGTCGGGGTCCAGGCGCAGCCGCTCCGCGCCGATCCACACCAGCCTGTCGTGGCGGACCAGTTCGCCGCGCGGGTCCTCGGGGCGCCGCTTGGCCAGCACCAGGTCGAGCCGGCCCGCCGCCAGCCGTTCGTGCAGCGTGCCCGACAGTTCGACCGTCAGCTCCAGGTCCACCTCGGGGTGCTCGTACCGGAAGCCCTCGAGGATCTCCGGCAGCCGGGTGAGCACGAAGTCCTCGGAGGCGCCGAACCGCAGCCGGCCGCGCGGCCGGGTCCCGGTGAAGAACGCCGTCGCCTGCTCGTGGACCTCCAGAATCCGCCGCGCGAAGCCGAGCATCGCCTCGCCGTCCTCGGTCAGCTCCACGGAGTGCGTGTCCCGCAGGAAGAGCGGCCGCCCGGTCGCGTCCTCCAGCCGCCGCACGTGCTGGCTCACCGTGGACTGGCGCAGCCCCAGGCGCCGGGCGGCCCGCGTGAAGCTCAGCGTCTGGGCCACCGCCAGGAACGTACGCAGGTGGGACGGGTCGTACACAGGGTCAAGGCTACCGCGGGCCATCGCGAAACCCGATCACAGTCAGAGCGGTGTGCGGGATTCCCGATCACCTCTCGGGAGAGGAGGATGGAGGGGGCACGGCCGTGCCCCTGCCCCGTACGTACAGCGAAGTAGTGGAGCACTGTGAAACGCCTGCGATGGCCGCGTCGGATGCCCGTCGACCCGTACATCCTCCTGCTGCTGGGGACCGTGGGGCTCGCCGCCCTGGTACCGGCGCGCGGCACGGCCGCGGGCGTCACCTCCGGTGCCTCCACTGCCGCGATCGCCCTCCTCTTCTTCCTGTACGGGACCCGGCTGTCCACCCACGAGGCGGTGGAGGGGCTGCGGCACTGGCGGCTCCACGCCACCGTGCTGGCCTGCACCTTCGCGATCTTCCCGCTGCTGGGTCTGGCGCTCCGGGGCCTGGTGCCGGTGTTCCTGACGCACAACCTCTACACCGGCCTGCTCTTCCTCACCCTCGTCCCCTCCACCGTCCAGTCGTCGATCGCGTTCACCTCGGTCGCCCGCGGCAACGTGCCCGCCGCGATCTGCGCGGGCTCGTTCTCCTCCCTCGCCGGCATCGTCATCACCCCGCTGCTCGCGGCGGCCCTGCTGGGCGGCAGCGGCGGCGGGTTCGCCGCGGACTCGCTGGTCAAGATCGTGCTGCAGCTGCTGGTGCCGTTCCTCGCGGGCCAGGTGCTGCGGCGCTGGATCGGGGGATTCGTCACCCGGCACAGGAAGGTGCTCGGCCTCGTCGACCGCGGCTCGATCCTGCTGGTCGTCTACACCGCGTTCAGCGAGGGCGTGGTACGCGGCATCTGGCACCAGGTGAGCCCGCTCCGGCTCGGCGGCCTGCTCGTCGTCGAGGCCGCGCTGCTCGCCGTGATGCTGACGCTGACCTGGTACGGCGGCCGTGCCCTCGGCTTCGGCCGGGAGGACCGGATCGCGATCCAGTTCGCCGGGTCGAAGAAGTCGCTGGCCTCCGGGCTGCCCATGGCGAGCGTCCTGTTCGGCGCGCAGGCCTCCCTGGCCGTGCTCCCGCTGATGCTCTTCCACCAGATGCAGCTCATGGTCTGCGCGGTGATCGCCAAGCGCCGCTCCCGCGATGCGGACAGCCCGGCGGGCGGCCCGGAACCGGGCGCGGCGGCACGGACTGCGGCCGGCACAACGACACGTTCCGGCTGATCTCTCCTGCGCCGGGGCGCCCGTGGACGCTTTCGATGTGGTCGGCCCGGCGGGCGGCCGGGGTCGGGGGCGGTGGCGCGGACTGCGGTCGGCCCAGTGACACGTTGCGGCTGGTCTTTCCTGGGGCGCCCGTCGACGCTGCTCGCACCGCCTTGGCGGGGAACGCGACCGAACGCTGCTGCACGCGGCCGGTTCATGAAGCTGTTGATCCGTATTTCCGGTACGGATGGCTGACGGCGGCTAACGTTCCGTCATGACCGCAGCTGACGTACTCGATCCCGCGCGCACCGCCCTCGTGCTCGTCGACCTGATGGACCGCATCGTCGCCCTGCCTCTGGAGCCGCGCAAGGGCACGGACGTCCTCGCCACGGCCGAGGCGCTGGCGGACGCGTTCCGCGCGGCCGGCGCTCCCGTCGTCCTCATCCGTGTCGAGCGCCCCGGCGTCGCAGAACAGCCACCCGGCAGCGGTCTGGTGGCCGGCCTGCTCCGGGACGGCGACCTGGAGGTGGTGAAGCGGACGATCGGCGGCTTCCAGGGCACCGGCCTGGACGAGCGCCTGCGCGAGCGTGGCATCACCACCCTGGTGTTCGGCGGCATCGCCACCAACCTCGGCGTGGAGTCCACCGCCCGGGCCGCCGCCGACCTCGGCTACGACCTCGTCTTCGTCGAGGACGCCATGGCCGCCCTCACCGCCGCCGAGCACAAGGCGTCGGCCGGGCTGGACTTCCCGCGCCTCGGATCGGTCGTGGCCGCATCCCAGGTGGCCCTGAAGACCGGCTGAGGCGTCGGGCCGGCAGTCCACGCCGTCCAGGACCACACACCGAGCCCGGGTTGTGGCCGCGGCCCGGACCGGTGCGAGCTCCAGGGCCGGAGCCCGGGTGAGCGACTCCGTCGCCCCGCACAGGCTCGCCGCGGCGCTCGCGCCGGGAAGCGGACGGCGCCCGCGAGCCGCCGTGGCCGGCACCACCGAGCCGCGCTGCCCGTAGGCCGACGAGCCGAACAGCACAGCAGGGCCACCGAGGGCGCGGGGGGCGCTCCCCGCCCGCCGGAGCCGCGCCGCCGTGTCGCGGGGAGGCGGTCAGCCCTGGGCGGTCGCGGCCCGCAGAGCGATGCGGTGCTCGCCCGCGTACACGTTCATGGAGCTGCCCCGCAGGAAGCCCACCAGGGTCAGCCCGGTCTCCGCGGCCAGGTCCACGGCCAGCGAGGAGGGCGCCGAGACCGCCGCGAGGACCGGGATGCCCGCCATCACGGCCTTCTGCGCCAGCTCGAAGGAGGCGCGGCCCGACACCAGCAGGATCGCGCGGGAGAGCGGCAGGTCTCCGTTCTGCAGGGCGCGGCCGACCAGTTTGTCCACCGCGTTGTGCCGGCCCACGTCCTCCCGCACGTCGAGCAGCTCGCCGTCCTCGGTGAACAGGGCCGCCGCGTGCAGGCCCCCGGTCCGGTCGAAGACCCGCTGGGCCGCGCGCAGCCGGTCGGGGAGGCTCGCGAGCAGTCCCGGCTCCACCCGGACCGGGGGCGTGTCGGCGATCGGCCAGCGCGCCGTCGTACGGACCGCGTCCAGGCCGGCCTTGCCGCACAGGCCGCAGGAGGACGTGGTGTAGACGTTCCGCTCCAGCGTGATGTCCGGGATCGCGACGCCGGGCGCGGTCTTCACGTCCACCACGTTGTAGGTGTTCGAACCGTCCACGGTCGCGCCCGCGCAGTACACGATGTTCTGCAGGTCGTCGGCGGCGCCGAGCACCCCCTCACTCACCAGGAAGCCGGCCGCCAGCGCGAAGTCGTCGCCGGGCGTGCGCATGGTGATCGCCAGGGGCTTGCCGTTGAGCCGGATCTCCAGCGGCTCCTCGGCCACCAGCGTGTCCGGGCGGGTGGAGACCGCCCCGTCCCGGATGCGGATCACCTTGCGTCGTTCGGTGACTCGTCCCATGTCCTGATCAGCCCCGGTTCTGTACGTGCTGGTAGCCGAAACGGCCCTTGATGCGGAGGTTGCCGTGGGTCACCGGGTTGTCGTGCCGGGAGGTGACCTTCACGATCTCATTGTCCTGTACGTGCGGCGTCGGGCTGCATCCCGCCCGGCAGTACGCGCCCACGGTGCTCGTCCGCGTCTGCCGACTCGTCCCCGGTGCCCGCCGCGCGCCTGTCGAACACCGACCTGAACGACAGCGCACCCGTCGGGCGCACCCTCGCCGCGCTGTTCACCCCCGACGGCGTTCTGCGCATGCCCGACCTCCCGGTCGAGCCCATCGGCCGGGAGGAGATCCGGGCCGGAGGCGAACGCCTGCAGAGCCAGTGGGACCTCTTCGTGCAGAACAGCCACCCGGGCACCATACGGATCGACGGCGACACCGCCACCGGTCGCACCGCACCCGGCGGCACGACCCGTCGACCGCGGGAGTCCTCGGGCCGCCGATCGTCAACTGGATCGCCGACCGCCGGAAGAAAGCCGGAAAACACGGGTCGTCCCTCCACCGCCTGTCCTTCCCCCTTGATCATGACGGGGCTGCTCGTCACCGGTGTTCGTCGCCGACGAGCTGGTCCGGCCCGTCCACCCCGTCACCACGCCCCGCACCGAAGGAGTCCCCGACGGCTGCCGAGAGCAGCCCGCCTGACCGGCGTCCTCTGATCGTCCTCGCCCGGCTGTGGGTGGGGGCGCCGCTGGCCTACGGCCGGTACGGGCTGGTGCTGGAGGCCAGGCAGCTCCTCACCGGACAACAGCGCGCGGGACATGCTCGGGGGTCCGAAGAACTGCGGGAAGCCGACAAGCCGGCCGCCTCATTCCTGTCGCTTCACCTGCCGTCCTACCCGTGAGTCACTGATCAGACTGGTGGATCCCGACACCCACGGTCACGAGGGGGAACCACCCATGAACGGCTCACGCATCACGGCCGTCGGCCACTACCAGCCCGCCAGGGTGCTCACCAACGAGGACCTGGCGGGCATGGTCGACACCAGCGACGAATGGATCAGGACCCGCGTGGGCATCCGCACGCGCCACATCGCCGGAGCCGACGAGCCCGTCGACGAGCTGGCCGCACACGCCGCCGCCAAGGCGCTCGCGGCGGCCGGCCTGGCGCCCGGCGACATCGACCTCGTCCTGGTCGCCACCTCCACCGCCGTCGACCGCTCCCCGAACACCGCGGCCCGCGTCGCGGCCCGGCTCGGCATGCCCCGACCCGCCGCGATGGACGTCAACGTCGTCTGCGCCGGCTTCACCCACGCGCTCGCCACCGCCGACCACGCCGTGCGCGCGGGCGCGGCCGGCAGGGCCCTCGTCATCGGCGCCGAGAAGATGTCCGACGTCACGGACTGGACGGACCGTACGACCTGCGTCCTGGTCGGGGACGGCGCGGGGGCCGCCGTCGTCGAGGCGTGCCCGGCCGGTGAGGAGCCCGGGATCGGGCCCGTGCTGTGGGGCTCGGTTCCCGAGATGGGACACGCGGTCCGCATCGAGGGCACGCCCGCACGGTTCGCGCAGGAGGGGCAGAGCGTGTACCGGTGGGCGACGACGCAACTGCCGCCCATCGCGCGCCGGGTGTGCGAGCGGGCCGGGATCGCTCCCGAGGAACTCGCCGCGGTCGTGCTGCACCAGGCCAACCTGCGCATCATCGAACCGCTCGCCGAGAAGCTGGGTGCCGTGAACGCGGTCGTCGCGCGCGACGTCGTCGAGTCGGGGAACACGTCGGCGGCCAGCATCCCGCTCGCTCTGGCGAAGCTCGTGGAGCGAGGGGAGATCTCGAGCGGCGAACCCGTCCTGCTGTTCGGATTCGGCGGGAACCTCTCCTATGCCGGACAGGTGGTCCGCTGTCCCTGAGGGGGTGCCGGCTCCCCGCCGGACCGCCTCCTGTGCGCCGTGGACGGTAGACGAAAGACAATCCGTACCGACCTTCCGGCTACCGCGCCGCCGTCGCCCTGGACGTGGCCCTGGACGTGGCCCTGGACGTCGCCCTGGACGTCGCCCTGGACGTGGCCCTGGACGTGGCCCTGGACGTCGCCCTGGACGTCGCCCTGGACGTGGCCCTGGACGTCGCCCTGGAAGGGGGACCGCCATGCTGTCGACAGGACTGCCGCAGGGAGCGGTGCCCAGGCTGGAGCGGCCCGGCCCCCTGCGGGACCGCGTCTACGAGGCACTGCTCGAACACATCACCACGCGTGCCCTCCAGCCGGGCCAGCACCTGGTCGAGAGCGAGCTCGTCGGGCACCTCGGGGTCTCCCGGCGACCGGTGCGCGAGGCGCTGCAGCGGCTGAACACCGAGGGGTGGGTCGAGCTGCGGCCCGCCCAGGGCGCGTTCGTGCACGAGCCCACGGAGGAGGAGGCCGACCAGCTCCTCACCGTCCGTACGCTGCTGGAGGCGGAGGCCGCCCGGCTGGCCGCCGCGAACGCGGACAGCGCGGGTGTCACGGCGCTGGAGGAGCTGTGCGCCGAGGGCGAGCGGGCCGTGGCGCACGACGACGTGGACGGGGCGGCCGGGCTCAACGCCCGCTTCCACGCGAAGGTGGTGGAGCTGGCGGGCAACGCGGTCCTCGCGGAACTGGCGGGGCAGGTCGACCGCAGGGTGCGCTGGTACTACGCGCCGGTCGCCCGGCAGCGCGGCCGGCAGTCGTGGGTCGAACACCGCGAGCTGATCGCGGCGATCGCGGCCCGTGACGAACGGCGCGCCCCCCACCTCATGCGCGAACACACCGAACACACACGGCGGTCGTACCACACCCGGTCGAAGTCCTGAGCCACAGGCCGGACCAGACACTCCTTCGACGGCCCGTGTGAGGCGGCCCCATGTGAGGCGGCCCTCCCCGGTGCAGGGGAGGGCCGCCTCACATGGGCGCCGTCAGCCCGTGGTCTGCGCCTGGAGGTGGCCGGGGTGAACGGGGGCGGCACACCGGCCGAAACGGCACGAATGGCACTCGGCGCACTGGCAGACCAGGCGTGACGTCACCGATAGTGGACGCAAGGTGACCGCCGCGTTGGTCCGCGACGTCACCGGCTTCCCTCGAACCACGCAGGACGCACGACGTACGACGTCCCCGCACGGCGGTGCGAGCCGTGTGCGGGACGAGCCCTGTTCCTCTCGCCCGTGCACCGAGAGCGGAGCCCATTCATGACACCCACCCTCACCCTCAAGTCCGGCACGTCCTGGTCCGACGCCTGGCGGCGCGCTCTCGCCGTCGCCCCCGAGGCATTCCGCGACGACCGTGTCCTCAACCTCTGGAACTCCACCTGGCAGCCGGACGGCCGGGCCCTGCCCGCCACCAGCCCCGTCGACGGCACGCCCATCGCGGGCCCGCCGCGCGTCGGCCGGGGCACCGCCCGGCGCGCCGTGCGCGCGGCGCTGGACCAGCACCGCGTCTGGCGGCACATCCCCCTGCCCGAACGCCGGGCCCGGATCGCCGCCACCCTCGACGCCCTGACCGAACACCGCGAGCTGCTCGCCCTGCTCCTCGTATGGGAGATCGGCAAGCCGTGGCGGCTCGCCCAGGCCGACGTGGACCGGGCGATCGACGGCGTGCGCTGGTACGTCGACGGTATCGAAGAGATGATCGGCGACCGGGTTCCGCTGGACGGCCCGGTCTCCAACATCGCGAGCTGGAACTATCCGATGAGCGTCCTGGTCCACGCCCTGCTGGTCCAGGCCCTGGCCGGCAACGCGGTCATCGCCAAGACCCCGACCGACGGGGGTGTCGCCTGCCTCACCCTGGCCGCGGCGCTCGCCGCACGTGAGGGGGTTCCCGTCACCCTCGTCAGCGGCAGCGGGGGCGAGCTGTCCGAGGCGCTGGTGCGGGCGCCGGAGATCGGCTGCGTCTCCTTCGTCGGCGGCCGGGACACCGGCGCCGCAGTGGCCACGGCCGTCGCCGACCTCGGCAAGCGGCACATCCTGGAACAGGAGGGACTCAACACCTGGGGGATCTGGAACTACTCGGACTGGGACGCGCTCACGGCGGTCGTCCCCAAGCTCTTCGACTACGGCAAGCAGCGCTGCACCGCATACCCCCGCTTCGTCGTCCAGCGCCACCTGTTCGACGCGTTCCTGGCGGCCTACCTGCCGGCCGTCCGCACACTCCGGGTCGGTCACCCGCTCGCGGTCGAGCACCCGGACGATCCTCATCCGCTGCTGGACTTCGGTCCGCTGATCAATGCCGCCAAGGCCAAGGAGCTGACCGACCAGGTCACCGAGGCGATCGCCCGCGGCGCGATCCCCCTGCACCGCGGCGGGACCGCCGACACCCGCTTCCTCCCTGGTCAGGACACCTCGGCCTACGTCCAGCCGGTCACTCTCCTCAACCCGCCCCCGTCCTCCCCGCTCCACCACGCGGAACCCTTCGGCCCGGTCGACACGATCGTCCTGGTCGACACGGAGGCGGAGCTGCTGGCGGCGATGAACGCCTCCAACGGCGCCCTGGTCGCCACGCTGTCCACCGACGACCGGGCGACCTTCGACCGGCTGGCCCCCCAGATCCGCGCCTTCAAGATCGGCCACGGCACACCCCGCTCCCGCGGCGACCGCGACGAGCTGTTCGGCGGCTTCGGCGCGTCCTGGCGGGGCGCGTTCGTCGGCGGCGAACTCCTTGTCCGCGCGGTGACCCAGGGCCCGGCGGGGGAGCGGCTGCCGGGCAACTTCCCCGAGTACCAGCTCATGCCCTGACCGGCGCACGGGGGGCGCCCGCGTGCGGCGGGCGCCCCCCCGGCGACGAACGCGTCGGGGTCCTACCCACCGGGCGACACCCGGTGGTCAGGGCCGCCGCAGATCGAGCACGATGCGGTACACCCCGGCGGTGACGGGTTCCCCCCATGCCGGCACGCGTCGCGCTGAGGGAAGCCGCGTCACAGATCGAACTGACCGGACGTCTCGACGGTGGCGGAGGGCGCCGGCTGCCGGGGGGAATCGCAGGTGAAAGGCACTCCGAAACCTTGGTATTGTTGTCCCTGTCGCCGCGGGGAGGAACCCCGGCAAGGCGGCGGACACCTGGTCCGGGTGGCGGAATGGCAGACGCGCTAGCTTGAGGTGCTAGTGCCCTTTATCGGGCGTGGGGGTTCAAGTCCCCCCTCGGACACAACCACTGACGATACGGTGACGAGGGCCTCGACCTGACGGTCGCGGTCCTCGTTGCGTGTTCGTAGCTGATGGTGATGCCGAGGGCTTCGTAAAGCGGGCCCTTCTTGTCGACGCTGGCCGTTTGGATGCGCTGTGCAATGTCTCCAAGACTCTCAGTGATCTGCCGGATCTGTTGCGCGTTGAGAGGGGGTTCCTTCTTTCGAGTGACGGTGGGGAGTGCGTCGAGCTTCGCCTGCGCTGCTTCCCTGTCTCGCTGTGCGTCGTTGATCCACTGGGTGACGACGGCTGGGTCGGCTCCGGCTTCGAGGGCTGCTTGGTAGCGGGCGAGTCGTCGCTCGCAGTCCTTGATCGCCTGGCGTGCTTGAGCCTGCTCGGGTGTATGCGTTTCTGCTGTGCTTGCTGCGGCGCTTGCGAGGGTGAGCGCTTCGATGGTGGCGGTGAGCCGGCCGGGGGCGAAGGCCCGAGCGATCCACGGGTCCAGGGCGTGGCAGACGATGTCTTCGCGCAGGTTGATGGTGCGCGGGTGGGTGAGGTCGGGGTAGAGGGCGGCTTCCTGGTCTTTGAATTCGCAGCGGTAGTAGACGTGGTTGCGGATGGTGGCGGGCTGCATCTTGCGCCCGCACAGGCTGCACCTGACCCGTCCGCGCAGGGCGTAGGGGCGTGCGCCTTGCTTGCCGGCGCGCTCCTGGCGTCCCTGATTGCGGGCACGCTGCCTGCGGAGGGTTTGGACGGTATCGAACCGGCTGGGGCTGATGATCGCTTCGTGGGCGGGTTCGTTGGAGCGGATCCACTCCTCGGCGGGGTTGTGGGTCATGCGGGTGGTGTGGCCGAGGGTGACGTCGTCGACGTCGAGGAGGCGTTCTTCCTTGCGTTGCTTGTTCCAGATCTCGTAGCCGGTGTAGCGGGGATTGATGAGGATGGCGCGCACGGCACCCTGCTGCCATGCGGTCTTCGTGCGGTGCGGATTGCGGGTGGCGTCGTGGGCTGAGGGACAGGGGATGCCTTCGCGGGTGAGCTGGGCGGCGATGGCCTTGTCACTCATGCCGTCGAGGTACATGGTGAAGATCCGCTGCACGATGAGTGCGGCGACGGGGTCGGGCTCGAGTTTGTGGATGAGCTGTCCGGCCGCGGCCTTCGAAGGGTTGGGGTGGGGTCCGGCGTCGGCGATCCGGTAGCCGTAGGGTGGTCGCCCGCCGAGGTAGCGGCCCTGGAGCTGGGCCTGGGAGCTCATGGCGGTACGCACGCGGATCTTGATGCGGTTGCGTTCTCCCTTGCTCATGCTGCCGAAGACGGACATGACCAGGTCGTGGGCCTCGTTGTCCGGGTCGATCGGGCCGCCGACCTCCGGTACCCAGAGCGGGATGCGGAAGTGCACGAAGACGGGGAAGGTGTTGCCGAACTGGTTGCCGTAGAAGGTGCGCTGCGGCTCCCCGATGACGACCGCCTCGAAGCCGCGGTTAGGGTTGCGGAGGGCCTGGAGGAGCTCGTTGGCGCGGGGCCGGCGCTGCCAGGGCAGGGAGCGGCTGTGGCCGATGTCGAAGTACTCGGTGACGATCTGGCCGCCGGCGGGTTCGATCAGGGCGCGGGCGCGGGTGAGCTGCCAGTTTCGGGAGGCTTCGGGATCTTGAAGGTCCTCGGTGGAGCAGCGTCCGGCGAAGGCGAAGCGGATCACGTGTGGTGAGACCCCCGTGTGTCGGGCGTGGACGTGTTGCGGATGATTGTGGCGATCTGTCATACTTCGAAGGGTTGAGAAGAGCCAGCGGCCGTCCGCCCCGCCCGGCTTCCTCCGGTCTCGGCGCATGGCCGGCTGGCATCGGCAACCAAGAGGTGAAGGAGATGCAGGAGGGCGACAGCGACGCGCTCGGTCATCTCGGGTGGCTCCTGAGGGAGGACCACTTGGATCTTCGGTGGGTCATCTGTGCTCGAGTGCCGTTGGGCTGCGAGCTGGAGGCATGCGCCATTGGGCGCCGGGTTCGGCGAACTCGTCGTTTCTGACACATCTCTTATAGAGATCTCGGACGGCTGATTTGTCGTCCTGCGTCAGCCGAGGACCTGGTGGGGCGGGCTCGGTGGCCGAAAGTCACGTCAAGGGCAGGGCGCCTGTGGAGGGGCGCGGCGAGGTGACGCAGGATAGGGACGTCGTGGAGTTCCGGTTCAACGTTTAGTTGCCGCCATAGCGTCGACGCGCCGATTTGGCAAATGCGCAGGTCAGGCGGAGTCGACCCTATCGCGGGTCGGCCCCGTCGCTGTATCGGCTGCTGGATCCGTGCTGGATTTCCTGACGTCTCGTCACCTGTCGTCATCCGTGGTTATCCGCACCCTTGCTGGATCGGCGCTGGATAGAGCTGACGGCTCATCAGCTGGATGCGGGCGTCTTCGGTTGCGAACTCCGTCGCGCACGGCGCGCTGCGGGTCGGTCAGCGCACGGACGCCCTCCGGTGGTGCCGCTACCCCGGGCGCGGCCACGGACACCGGACGGGGCCCGTGGCGGGCCCGTTGCGCGCGGCCGGCGATCGGGGGGATTGAATCGATAGGCGGTCTGCGCTTGGCCGCAGGTTCGAGTCCTGGGCGGGGCACCAGACAGATGGGAACGGGGGCGGGCGGTGGTCTCCGGCATCACGGATCACCGTGGAGTCCACTCTGTACCTCTGAAGCGGCTCGGCCGTTGGCCACAGGTTCGAGTCCTGGGCAGGGCGCGTTCGGAGAGGGCGCTCTCTGGCCGCTGCCCGTCGACGAACTCTACTGCTGTTCACGGTGGGCCTCCTGAAGTCGCCCGAGGGCTCTGGACTTCGTGGACGCGTTGTGGGCTGGTTGGCTTTCCTGCTCTGGCCTGGAAGCCGGAGTTGGCGGCCGGGTGGCCATCCGTGGCGCTGTTGCTTTCTGTCGAACTCTTGACCCATCGGCCCGACGGACGTGGTGGTGGGAGTGGCGGCGAAGCGGATGTATGTGGAGGCGAGCAGGAATCCGGTGATCCGTTGATTGAACGGCGCGCCACCTGGATGCCCGGCATCGAGGGATCCATCAACGCCCCATCTCGGCCCTGTCGTTTTGCAAGAAGTTGCGGATCGGGCGGACCGGTCGAGGCAACTGGTCGCCATGGTGCGCGCCGGCCGCAACGGCAGTGCAGCCGGCGACAGGCGGTGATCCCCGTCAGCGCTGGCGCCGGGTTGTTAATACGCGACTTCTTCGTCCTGAATTAGGTTCGATCACGGTGTCCATCTGCCACGAGGTGGTCTGTGCAGGTCACAGGGTTGGTGGCGGTTGGCCTGGGGTGGTGTCGCGGGGGCTCTGGGAGAAGATCTCCTCCCAGATTCCTCCCAAGCGGCGGGGTGACAGCGTGACAGTCGCTTCAGCATGCCGCGTTACGCAGGCGAATTTGCACGACGCGGTGCGGTGTCGGCGGCCGCCTGGCGCGTGGTGCACCGCCGCCTACACATCGCTCACGCAGTGGAGGTCGGCTGAACCGTCCTGTTAAGGACGCCGACGCCTCCCTGCTCGGCCAGAGGGAGTTGGCCGAAGCCGGGCGTGCACCCTCACGTTTGGAGCAAGAATGGCTGCCTGGTGGATCAACAAGGCACAGGGGGTGGAGTTCTGCATGACGAGCCGGGTGGAAAGCGTCGGCCTGAGGATCGCCAAGGCACTGTCGTACGTGTGTGGGCATCGGGACGAACTCGCCGCGCTGCTCGACGAGGACGACACCACCTTGCGTGCTGTCGAAGCCGCAGTCGGCGGGTCGCCCGCGGATGACGTTACGCTTACTACCCTTCTGGACGCCTTGCACGGAGCGGTTCGATGCGCAGGCGACCCGTCGGGGGTGTATGGGGGAACGGGCGGTAGCGTGATGCCGGCCGGTGTTGCTGATTTGGAAGTCGTGTACCAGTGCCCCTTGCGGCTGTGTATCGGTCGATCCGGCCATGAAGTGGACGACGCCGAGCCACGCTGCCAGTTCGCCCCCGGAGAGACGGCGCTGATCCGTGAGAGGCTCCCATAGTGGGAGGGCTGCTCAGTGAACTCGGCAAGAAGCTGGCCGAGCGGTGGCTGACTCTCCTCGTACTGCCAGGCGCGCTCTATTTGGCGGTCGCTGCAGCCGGACACACCCTCGGGCAGAGTGCCGCGTTGGACGTGGGGCGGCTTACTCACGCGATCTCCGACGCTGCTCGGGCCCCCGAGGTAACCACGGTAGGCGGCCAGGTCGTGCTGCTCGCCGCCATCCTGGCCGGTGCGGCCGCCACCGGCCTGGCCGCCCAGTCACTCGGCTCCGTTGTCGAGCGCGTGGCCCTGGCTGCCGGCTGGGGCGCATGGCCGTGGTTATTCCGGGAGTTGGCCGAGCGTTACGTGGCACGCCGACAGCGTCGCTATCCTCTGGCCCCACCTGTGGCTCGTGCTTCCGGAAGAGATACGCGGCGAGATCGGCAGGGCCCGCGCCGCGTTGACGCGAGCTGCCGTCCTCGGTGAATGGGCCCTCCTCTATCTGCCACTGGCCTGGTGGTGGTGGCCCGCGGTGCCGCTCACCGCCACACTGATGATCATTTCGGCACGTCGCCTCCGTATCGCGTCGGACACCTACGCCACGCTTCTGGAGGCATCCGTGCGCCTTCACCTGACCGACCTGGCCGACAAGCTGCGCATCGAGGAACAGCCGATGGGCCCTCCGCTCGGCGGCGCGGTCATGCGGCGGCTGAGCAGCCCGGCGCCTTGGACGGAACCGGCTTCGTGAGCTCATGGAATTCAGAGGCTCGCCTCGACGGACCTGAATAG